>CP061275.1 GCA_014622685.1 Buchnera aphidicola (Pentalonia nigronervosa)
AAAAAAAAATAGGTTCTATTGCAGCGCCAACAGCTGGATTACATTTTGATCATGTTTTATTGGATGCTTTAGATAAAAAAGGAATAAATATAGATTATTTAACGTTGCATATTGGTTCTGGAACGTTTGAACCGATTCGTGTTGTAAAACTTGAAGAACATGTTATGCATTCTGAATTAATAGAAATTTCATCATCTTTAATTCAAAAAATTAAATTATGTAAAAAAAATGGGGGTCGTGTTATTGCTGTTGGCACTACAACATTGCGTGCATTAGAAAGCGTATATAATTCGCATGCATGGAATAGTTCTAATAATTTTTCAGGAGAAACTGATATTTTTATATACCCAGGTTATAAACATAATGTCGTAGATGGATTAATTACTAATTTTCATGTTCCTCAATCTACTTTAATTATGTTGGTTGCATCATTTGCAGGTTACGAAAATACTATGCATGCTTATTATGAAGCTATAAGAAAAAAATATCGTTTTTTTAGTTATGGAGATGCGATGTATGTTACATTGAACAAAATTAATTAAGATAAAGTAGTTTATATTATATAAAAATTTGTTCAATTAATTATAAATTGATGTTTTACGGTGAAAAAATGAATTTTCGAGTTATTCATCAAGATGGTTCTGCGAGATGTGGTGTTTTTGATTTCAATCAAAATCAAATTGAAACTCCTATTTTTATGCCAGTTGGAACTTATGGTGCGGTACGTACTGTAAGTACACAAGATATTAGAAAAACTGGAAGCAAAATCATTTTGTCTAATGCATTTCATCTGTTTCTAAGACCTGGTCAAGATGTGATTAAATTACATGGAACATTACATAATTTTATGAATTGGCCTGGATTAATTTTGACAGATTCTGGTGGATTTCAAAGTTTTAGTCTTGCAAAATTCTGCAAAGTTAATAATGAAGGAATTATTTTTAAAAATTATATTGATGGCAGGAGTATTTTTTTTACTCCCGAAACGTCAATGAAAACGCAATTTGATTTAGGTTCAAATATAGTTATGATATTTGATGAATGTCCTGCACATATTCATGATTGGGAAAGAACGAAATATTTTATGAAAAGATCGTTGAATTGGGCAAAAAAAAGTCGTTTTTATTTTGATTTTTATAAAAACAACAATCTTTTATTTGGTATTATTCATGGAGGATTATATCGAGATCTACGCGACATTTCTCTTTCAGAATTAATGAAAATAAGTTTTGATGGATATGCTATCGGTGGTTTATCTGTCGGTGAATCTAAAACTGAGATGTATACCTTATTAGATCATATTTGTCCTAAAATGCCAAAAAATAAACCGAGATATTTAATGGGCGTTGGCAAGCCAGAAGATTTAATAGAAGGTGTGAATCGGGGTATAGATATGTTTGACTGTGTAATTCCTACTAGAAACGCTAGAAATGGATGTTTGTTTGTTACACATGGGACTATTAAAATTAGAAATAAAAAATATAAAACAGACGTATCAGTTTTAGATAAAACATGCATGTGTTATACCTGTCAGAATTATACTAGAGCGTATTTACATCATTTAGATGCATGTAAAGAAACATTAGGTTTACGTTTGAATACAATACATAATTTGCATTATTATCAAACATTAATGTTGAATATTCGAACTGCAATCAAACAAAAAAAATTTAATCAATTTATAGATAATTTTTATGATCAAAAAAATATAATAAGGAAAAATTAAATGAATTTTTTTATTCACAACGCACATGCTGAAGTAAGTAAATTATCTGAAAGTAACTCATATTCTATTATATTCATGTTAATAATTTTTTTGTTAGTATTTTACTTTATGTTATTTCGTCCTCAATATAAGAAAGACAAAGAACACAAAGATTTAATAAATTCTCTTTCTCAAGGTGATGAAGTGATTACACATGGTGGTTTATTAGGAAAAATTAATAAAATTACAAAGCATGGATATGTTTTATTACAGTTGAACATGAATACGGAAATTTTTATTAAAAAAGAATTTATAGCATCCTCTCTTCCGAGAGGGACGTTAAAATCTTTATTAGTGTGATATCATCAATTGATGCATTTTATTAGATTTTTTTAAATAAAAATTTTTTCTTTTTAAAAAAATAAGATTTATTTTTTTTATCAATTTTTTTGCAAACATTTTTTTTAAAAAAGATAAGAAAAATTTGCTATTTTAAAAAAAAATTTTTTTAATTTATTTAATAAAATAAATCGATTAATTTGTATTTTTTGATTTTCATGACATATATAAACATTATTAAAAAAATTGTTTATAGGTATATCAAATACGTGCACCATAGATAATATTTCTTGATATTTTTTTTCTATGAATAAATTTTTTGTGATTTTATAAATGTATTCTATTGTTTGAAGTAATATTTTTTCTTCTTCTTGTTGTATTAAATCCATGTTAATGTCATCGGATATTTTTTGGTGATTTTTTTGTAGTATATTATATATTCGTTTAATATATAAAATAGTAGGTTTAAAACTGTTTAGTTTTTCAAAATTTGATATTGCTTGTATTCTATAATGAATATCTATTGGTATTGTTAATTTACATGATAACACTGCTTTAATAATTTTAATGTTATAACCTTGTTCTTCATACCAATAAAATAATCTAGTCATAAAAAAATTTGTGATATTTATACATAATGTTGAATAATTAACATTTTTTTTATTATAGAAATCAAGACTTTTTTTAATTAAGTTTTTTATGTCTAAAGATATATTATTAGTTATGATGATTCGTAGTATTCCGATAGATAAACGTCTTAAAGAAAACGGATCTTTATTAGAATTAGGATTTTTTCCAGTTAAAAACATACCTGATAAAGTATCTATTTTTTCAGCAATTGATATTGTTGAACCTATAATTGTTTTTGGTAATTTTCCATGTGAAAAAGATGGTAAATATTGCTCTTTAAGAGCAATAGCAACTTCTTTGTTTTCTTGATCATAATGTGCGTAATACATTCCTACAATACCTTTTAATTCAGGAAATTCAGATACCATATCAGTGGCTAGATCACATTTTGATAGCATTGCAGCTTGAACAGTTTTTATCGCATCACTTTTGCTATATAAAGATATCCATTGAACAAGAAATTTAATACGCAATGTTTTTTCATATAATGAACCCAGGTTTTTTTGAAATATAATTTTTTTGAGAGATGGCAGGTAATCGATTAATCTTTTATGTTTATCTTTTTGAAAAAAAAATTTAACATCTGATAATCGTGCATTCATAACTTTTTCATTTCCAGAAATAATATTTTTTGGATTTTGTGAATGAATGTTAGATATAAATATAAAATACGGAAGAAGTGATTTTTTTTTAGTATATATTGGAAAACATTTCTGTTGTGTTTCAATAATGTGTATTAATATTTTTTTTGGTATGCTAAGAAATTGTTTTTTAAATTGTACTAAAAGTGCTTTTGGAGATTCGACCAAAGCAGTAACTTCTTCAACTAAATCATCTTTGGTATTAATGATGCCATTTATATTACGTGCCAGTTTTTTTGTAATTTTTTTAACGATTTTTTTTCTGATTTTGAAATCAGCGATTATTTTATTTTTTTGAAATAATATTAAAGGGTATTCTTGTGCATGATGGATGCATATTTTATGCTCTTTTGAACAAATATGATTTTGAAGTACATTATTAGAAGCGACATTAAATATTTTACCTGGAATAATTTCATCATCTAATAACATTACAATATTACGAATTGGTCTAGAAAATTCTTCGTTATTTATCGTCCATCGCATAGGATTATCAATAACAATCGACTTAATTGCAGATTCGACAATATTAGGAAGTAAATGTTGGATTCTTTTTTGTTTTTTAATTTTTGAAAATGCTAACCATGCACCATTTTTATTTTTTAAACAATGTGTTTGAATAAAATCAATTTTATGATGTTGGCACCAGTTTTGTGTAGCTAGTGTTGGTAATCCATTTTCATCAAAAGCAGATTTTATAGATGGTCCACGTATTACAATTTTTGTTATTTTCTTTTTAGTATCAATTTTTTTAATTAATAATGCTAGTCTTCTGGGAGTAGAAAAATAATCTATGTGACTATATGAAATATTATAAAAATATAGTTTTTTTACAAAATTATTGTAAAAATGCAATGACAATTTATAAAGTATTTTTGCAGGTAATTCTTCAGTTCCTATTTCAATTAACAATGTTTTTTTCATCATTTTTGTCTCTTTTTTTTACAAAATAATGGAAAATCTATTTTTTCTTTAAAATAAAATATTTTTTTGCAATTTTGTTTATTGTTTTTCGAATTTTTAAAATGTAATTTTGACGTTCGTTAGAAGAAATAGATTTTCTTGCATCTAATAAATTGAATATATGATTTGCACATAATGTTTTTTCATATGCTACTAATAAAAGTGGTTGTTTTAAATGAATTAAATTTTCTGCTTCAAGAATATTTTCTTCAAAAGAGTAAAACAAAAATTTTAAATTAGAATGTTGAAAATTATATTTTGATTGTTCTATTTCATTTTGTTTAAAAATATCTCCATAGGTAATTTTAGTTTCCTGATTTCTATCCCAAATTAAATCATATACGTTTGATTTTTTTTGCATATGCATAGCTAGTCTTTCTAAACCATAGGTAATTTCTATAGTAATAGGATCGCATTTTAATCCTCCAACTTGTTGAAAATAAGTAAATTGCGTAACTTCCATACCATTTAACCATACTTCCCATCCCACTCCCCATGCTCCTAACGTAGGATTTTCCCAGTTATCTTCTACAAATCGTATATCTTGATCTTTTTCGTGTATATTTAGCATATTAAGAGATTCAAGATATAGATTTTGAATATTTTTGATTGGTGGTTTTATAATTACTTGAAATTGATAATATTGTTGTAAGCGATTTGGATTTGTTCCATATCTCCCGTCAGTAGGGCGACGACATAATTGTGTATATGCAGCGTTAATCGGTTGTGGACCAATTGTTCCAAAAAATGTTACATTATGGAATGTACCTGCTCCTATCGGTAAATCTAGTGGTTGAAAAATAATACAATTGTGTTTGATCCAATATTTTTTTAAGATAGTGATTAAACTGTAAAAAGTGTTATAATTTTCTGTCATTTTATATCCTAACAAGATAGCAGCAGATGTGTTTGCATTTGTTACGTATCAATTAATATCTTCTTTAGTTGTGAATGTTTTTTCTGAAATAAATAATAATAAATATTTTGTGGTTATAGTGAGATTTAAAATTAATTAAAATTATAGATATATAGGATACGTTTAACTAATATAAGCAAGAATGAACACGATGATCATTCCTAGTAAAAAGTTAATTTAGTACGTAATATATTATTAAAAACAGAATTATAAAATCTAATTTAAAAAAAACGTTACAACAGAAAAAGAATAGGCACCATTGATTGCAAAATACATGCATAAAATTATGTTTTTTTTGAATTTAGATATGTCAAATGATATTTTGCAGGATACACTGATGCGTGTATCAAAAATATACATGAATGAAATTTTCAGGAGTAAATTATAAAAACTTTCCTAAAATTACACTGATTTAAAAAAAAATAAAGATTCATGAAATGATTGTAGCTTATGATGTTATTGTAACAAGTACATATGAACATCATTTTATTACTATTCATGGTACAGAAAATATTGAATATACTTCACATCATAAAATCGTTTTATTAAAAATTAATAGAATTGTTCAATTTTATTTTAAAAGACTGAAAATTCAAGAACGATTAACAAAATAAATATTAATTGTTTTGCAAATTTTATTAGAAATTAATGATACTGTTATTATTTTGAAAATGTAATATTTTTATGTATGGTTTCGTGGTGTTTGTGATGTTAATAGTAGCACTATTATTTCTTTTTTAAAAGTTATATTTCAATTTAGTAAAAATGTTTTTGAGGAATTTTTTAAAAAACATTAAGTAGAAAAATTTCATTTTGTTTAATTTATTTTATTGATTAAAGTACAATTTCTCAGTATTATATTGTTTTGATACAAAATCATTGTTCAATAATATTTTATTTATATAATAAAATTATTGTAAAAATTTTATACGTTTTTTAATAATGAAATTTTTTGAAGGGAAAAAAAAGAAAAAATGCATTATATTGGCGCGCATGTGAGTTGTGCTGGTGGTTTAGAAACAGCTGTTCTTCGTGCATATGAAATTAATAGCACTGCTTTTTCTTTTTTTACTAAAAATCAGCGACAATGGTTTTCCCCTCCATTACTAAAAAGTCAAATAAAAAAATTTACACAAGCGTGTATTAAATATAAATTTAGATCAAATCAAATTTTTCCACATGGTAGCTATTTAGTCAATTTAGGTCATCCTATTGATGGTTTATTAAAAAAATCACGTGATTCATTTATTGATGAAATAATTCGTTGTCACCAACTTAACTTACGTTTTTTAAACGTTCATCCAGGCAGTCACTTAAATAGCATTACCGAAAGCGCATGTTTAATAAGAATTTCTGAATCTATTAATATTGCTTTAGAGCATACTAAAG
The DNA here is from genome assembly GCA_014622685.1 of Buchnera aphidicola (Pentalonia nigronervosa). Classification (NCBI taxonomy): domain Bacteria; kingdom Pseudomonadati; phylum Pseudomonadota; class Gammaproteobacteria; order Enterobacterales; family Erwiniaceae; genus Buchnera; species Buchnera aphidicola. The sequence goes on from CP061275.1 coordinate 6,584, forward strand.
ATGTTATGATAGTTATAGAAAACACTGCTGGTCAAGGTACTAATATTGGATATTGTTTTGAACATTTATCTGAAATTATTCATCATATTCATGATAAATCTAGAATTGGGATTTGTATTGATACATGTCATTTATTTTCATCTGGATATGATTTGAGAACTATACAAGATTGTGAAAATACATTTAAATTATTTGATCAAATAATAGGTTTAAATTATCTTACAGGTATTCATTTAAACGATTCTAAAACAGATTTTAACAGTCGTATCGATCGTCATCAGAATTTAGGATTAGGAAAAATTGGTACGGTGGCGTTTCAATGGATTATGCAGAATAAAAGTTTTTATAACATTCCAATAATATTAGAGACTAGTAATAAAGAATTGTGGAAAAAAGAAATTGCCTGGTTACGATTACAGAATAAAAATTATCCTTTCTGAGTCTAAAAATTTTTATTGTGATGTTCAAGAGGAAAAAGTATGTTAATAATTAACGCAGAAATCAGATTGCATCAAGGAAAAAGTTTTAATAGAAAATTACGTATAAATGATAAAATGCCAGGTATTTTGTATGGAAAAAATCAACCTTCTATTTTACTTATTTTAGATCATAATTATATTTTTAATATTCAAAAGCAATTAAATTTTTATAAAAAAAATGTATTTTTGTTTATTAAAGATGAAAAATATACTGTTAAAGTGCAATCTATTCAACGCCGTACATTTCAATCAAAGTTATTACATATTGATTTTGTATATGTTTAAATGTTTTAAAAATAATTGTGTTAATTTGTAATATTTTATTGATTTTTTTAAGAAAATGTTGAAAAAATTTTTAAAGTTGCTATCGCAGGATAATATTTCATAAAAACACAGTTGATAAACTCAAAAGAAAGGTACTGTTGTCATTAATTGAATTTTTGGTGAAAAATGTATCTTGAGTACAGTTTTTGTCTTAATCCGTTTAAATAACAACCATATTCCGATCTAGATTACAAAAATAGTAAGATATAACAGTTATTTAAAAGAGTAATTCTATGTGCTTTATAGCATTTTATCGTTATTTCCAGAAATAATTCTTGGAAAAAACATTTTGGTGGCCATAATATGCAACTAATTAAATTTGGTATAGTAAATTTCTTAAATAGAACTTTTAATATTCCAGAAATTATAGGCATTAATGGTTTAACTGGTCCGATGAATTTTTCGAATATAATAATTGTTGAATTATGTGTATGAAATACAGTTTTTTATTTTATTAAATAGATTTTTTTATTTTTTTTAAAATAAAATAATTGTTTAATAGATGTTAAAAATGCAAGCCAATGTAACATAAAACCCAATCTCCTAATAAACACTCAATCGTCTAGCTCTAAAAGATAAAAAAACGATATTTTCCTATTCCTGTTAAATTTATTAATTTTGTCATAAATACTATACTTGGTAATAACAAACCTTATTGTAGCTATTGATTCTATCAAGGACATACAATCAACTATAAATAACACACATGATAAATATTTTGTTATGAAGATGTAAACCAACCATACATCCATAACATTCTCGTTATTTGTAGATTTGTGTTTTTAATTGAATAATGTTATTTTGATATTAAGTAATTTTTACTTAAGTTTATACTCTATATTTTTTTTACATGCAATTCAAGAAAAAATTGGACAATTTATTAAATTATGTTTTTTAAATAGAACATTCAATGGTTACATATTTAATGTAATATGATGTAAAGAGAACTGCAATGAAAAAATATTTTTTTTTATTTTTATGTTATTTTTTTAGTGTTATCTATGTATCTGCGCAGGCATCACAGATTGATAATATTGTTGCAATTGTTAATGAAAAAGCTATATTAAATAGTGAAGTTAATCAAATGCTTTTTCTTTTAAGAAATACCAGTCAAAATATTTTAACATCTTTAAATATTTCTTTTTTAAAAGAAAAAATTATTAAAAGACTTATTTTAGATCGTTTAATGTTAGATGAAGCAAAAAAAATAAATTTAATTGTAACTGATGATCAAGTAAATAATGCTATTAAAAACATTGCATCGGAACAAAATATTACTGTAGATCAATTAAAAAATAACATTTTTATTAATAATAAAATTAATGGTTACTTTAATTATTACGATTATTTTAGTAGTATTAAAAAATTATTAACGATTCAAATGATACAGGATTATGAGCTACATAAACGTGTGCGCACTTCTGATCAGGAAATAAATTTTATTTTAAAAAATATGATTAGTTATAGACTCAATCATAGAAAAATTAAATACAGCTATATTTTTTTTCCATTTTCAAAAACACGAAATAATAATGCTATTTATAATAAAAATATTTTAATTGCGCATATAGTTAAGAAATTAAAACAAGGTTATAGTTTTAAAAAATTATGTCAAAAATATCAAAAAAATAAAAATTTTTTAATTCAAGATGCGTCTTGGGCCAACGTTTTAAAAATAAAAAAAATTTTTTTAAATACTTTGAATATTTTTAAAAAAGGTCAAATTTTAGGCCCAATTAAAAATGAAAAAGGGGTATATGTTTTTAAAATTTACGACATTAAAGATCCACAAGAAGATATTGTACAAGAGTTTCACGTTAAACATTGTTTAATAAAATCATCAAAATCATCATATGCGTCAAACACAAAAAAAATTATTTTTGATATATACAAAAATCTTATAAATAAGACTTATAGTTTTGATTATGCTGTTCAACATTTTTCTCAGGATGTTTTTTCATATCAAAAAAATGGGGATTTAGGATGGGTTGTAAATGAATCTTTACCGGAAAATTTTAAAATGGTATTGTTAAATTTACATGATAAGCAAATTAGTAAACCAATTAAATCAAATTTTGGATGGCATATTTTTCAGTTGTTAGAAAAACGTAAAATAGATAAATTTTATAAAATAAAAAAACATCAAGCGCATAAAATATTATTATTTCGTAAAATAGAATTGGAACGCAAGAAATGGATAAAAGATTTAATACGTACAGCCTATATTAAGATTTTCAAAAATGAAAAAAAATAAAATCAGCAGTTGTTGGAAGTGTAAAAAACATTTAGGACAAAATTTTCTTATTAATAAATATGTTATACGAGAGATTGTCAGGTTTATAAACCCGAATCATACTCAAGTTTTAGTTGAAATCGGTCCAGGGTTAGCTGCGTTAACTAAATCTATATGTCAGTTCATCAATGAGTTAATTGTTATAGAAATAGATCCTATTTTATTAAATATACTTAAGAAATATGAATTTTACTCAAAGTTAGTCGTTTTTCGTCAAGATGCGTTAACATTTAATTATTTTCATTTATTTCGTCAAAAAAATCAAATCATTCGTATTTTTGGTAATTTACCATATAATATTTCTACCTCTTTGATTATATGTTTTTTGAAACAAATAGAAATTGTTCAAGATATGCATTTTATGTTACAGAAAGAAGTTGCAGAACGATTAATTGCATTACCCGGAAGTAAACGATATGGACGTTTGAGTATTATTGCACAATATTATTGTTCTATTAAAATTTTGTTAAATGTTGATCCCGACTGTTTTTACCCAATACCAAAAGTATATTCTATGTTTGTTCGTTTTGTTCCTCATAATAAGTTTCCTGTTTTCGTATATGATATAAATATTTTGAGTAATATTACAAACGCAGCATTTCAACATAGACGAAAAATGTTACATCATAGTTTGAAACAATTTTTTTCAAAAGAAACATTGATTCAATTAGATATTAGTCCAACAATCAGAGCAGAAAATGTTTCTGTATTGCAATATTGTCGATTAGCGAATTATATATATTTTTTAAAAACAAATAAAAATTCAATTTGTACTAGTCTTAAATAAGAGAAAACTTATAGTATGAGTACCTATTTTATTGGTGATATTCATGGTTGTTTTAACGAATTGCAATTATTGTTAAAAAAAGTGCTATTTAATCACAAAAAAGATGATTTATGGATTACAGGTGATTTAGTATCTCGAGGGCCTGATTCTTTAAAAGTATTAAGATATCTTTATACTTTGAAAGATCGAGTAAAAATAGTGCTTGGTAATCATGATTTAAATTTAATTTCAATTTACGCTGGCATAAAAAGTAATAAAAAAGAGAATGGTTTTGATGAATTGCTATCAGCAGCGGATAGTTCGAATTTGATAAATTGGTTGCGACGTCAATCCCTATTACAAATTGATGAAAAGAGAAAAATTATTATGACACACGCTGGTGTTAGTCCACAATGGAATATATCAACTTTGAAATTATATGCATGCATGATTCATGATTTTTTATCTAGTAAAAATTATAGTTTGTTTTTAGAATTAATTTACAATAATAATATAAATTTTTGGAGTAAAAAGTTAAATCGATTAGATCGATTAAGATACAGTGTTAATGCACTGACACGCATGAGATATTGTTATTTAAACGGTCGATTGAATATGTTGTGTAAAGCTTCTCCTAACATTATACATCATTCTTTGTATCCATGGTTTAGAATGAAAGGAAACATTTCACAAGAATATTCAATTGTTTTTGGGCATTGGTCTTCTTTAAGAGGTTTTGACATTCCTAAACCATTTTTTTCATTGGATACAGGTTGTTGCTGGGGTGGTGAATTAACTATGCTGCGATGGGAAGATAAAAAACGATTTTCGCAACCTAAAATTCATGTTTAAAAAAAATGTTGTAATTGTATTGCATTTTTTATTTGTCTATGAAATAAAATTTCGAAAGCATAGCCATAAAGATAGTACGTATTTTCATGATGCGTTTTTTAAATATTTTTTTTAAGATTTAAGAAGTTGGTATTTAGGAAAATAGACATCACTGTTAATATTAATATCAACATGTGTTAAATAGAATTTAGTTGTATACATGATCATTTTTTCTTATATTTTCCACTCTAATAATCATGATTTCTTGGTTATTTTTCGCGTAATTTATTGTTTCAATAATTGAGTGAGATCAAGTAATTTCTTTTCGTGAGAGTTTATTACGACTAATAACTATATTATGTCGAATCGATAAAGGTTGTCCTATAGATTTCCATGTTAATTTTCTGAAATAACTAAGGTATTTTATTATTTTATCTAATAAGTAAATTATTAGAAATAGATTTAGTTAGGGCAATATTCATAAATATGTAAATGGTATTGGTGAAAATTAAAAAAATATATTTTAAATATTTTAAATTATGTTTTAACAGTTATCGATTTATTTTTTTATGTATTTCTTGTAGTGATTGTATGTGTTTTGAAGGGTCTTGATTTAATGCCATAATAGTTGCAAACGCGCCATTTATAGTAGTGTCGTAATGTATTTTGTATTGTAACGCATTACGGAATATTAAACTAGAATCTTGTATATCATGATGACATGATATTGTGTTAATTATATATGAATATTCTCCGTTTTTCAAATTGTTTTGTACGTTCGGTTGACCTTCTCGTATTTTCTTGACTAATCTAGATGTTATTCCAGATTTTTTTAAAGCTTGTGCAGTACCTTTAGTAGCATCTATTTTAAATCCTGCTTTTTTTAGTTTAATCGCTATATTAACAATGCTACGTTTATCATCATTTCGAACAGACAGAAGAACACGACCTGTTTTTTTTATATTACTATGTGTACTTAATAATGCTTTTGAAAATGCTTCTGAAAAACTTCTTCCAATTCCCATAACTTCGCCTGTAGATCGCATTTCTGGTCCTAATATCGGATCAACATCGTGAAATTTATCGAAGGGAAGAATTGCTTCTTTTACAGAAAAATGTGGAGGTATAATTTCTTTTGTAAATCCTTGTTCTAATAGTGTTTTTCCATACATAACTCGTACAGAAATTTTTGCTAATGCTAATCCTGTTGCTTTTGAAACAAACGGTACAGTACGTGAAGCCCTCGGGTTTACTTCAATAACATATATTTCATTATTTTTAATAGCGAATTGTACATTCATTAATCCCATTACAGATAATTCAAACGCTAATTTTTTAACTTGTTGTCTAATTTTTTCTTGTATTTTATTTGTAAGAGTATATACAGGTAAAGAACATGCTGAATCTCCAGAATGTATACCAGCTTGTTCAATATGTTCCATAATTCCTCCAATTAAAACATGTTGTCCATCACATATTGCATCTACATCCACTTCTGTTGCATGTTCCAAATATTGATCTAGTAACACAGGATTAGTATTATTTTCTTTTAAAGTTTTTTTAAAATAAGAACTCAAAGCATTTGGTTCATAAACAATTTCCATGGCTCGTCCGCCTAAGACATAAGATGGTCGAACCATAATCGGATATCCAATTTTTTTTGCTTGTTTTTGTGCTTCCTCTAGAGTTAATACAGTTTCATTTAATGGTTGTTGTAATTTTAGTTTTGTCACGATTTTTTGAAAACGATAACGATTTTCCGCTTTGTCAATTGCATCTGGACTAGTGCCAATAATTGGTATTCCTTCTTTTAAGAATTCTTGAGCTAGTTTTAATGGTGTTTGTCCGCCATATTGAATAATAACACCGTTAGGTTTTTCAATATGTACAATTTCTAAAATGTTTTCTAATGTGATAGGTTCGAAATATAATCTGTCCGAAATATCATAATCAGTAGATACTGTTTCTGGATTGCAATTAATCATAATTGTTTCAAAGTTATCTTCACGCAGAGCTTGTACAGCATGTACACAGCAGTAATCAAATTCTATGCCTTGTCCAATTCTATTTGGTCCTCCACCTAATATAATAACTTTCTTTTTATTTTTATTTGTTTGAGCCTCGCATTCATCTTCCCATGTTGAATACATATATGCAGTTTTGGTAGAAAATTCTGCTGCACATGTATCAATTCTTTTAAAAACTGGACGCAAATTAAATTTGTGACGTAACGTTCTTATTTCTCGTTCAGTTTTTTTAGTCAATGTTGCTATGCGTTGATCAGAAAAACCTTTTCTTTTTATATAATATAAAAAATTATAGTTTAATCCGTAAAATCCATTTTTAATAATTTGAGTTTCTAAGTCAATAATTTCTTTAATTTGAATTAAAAACCATGGATCAATTAAGGTCAATTTAAATACTTCATTGACAGTCATTTTAGCACGAAATGCATCGCCAATATACCAAAGACGTTCTGATCCAGCATGTTTTAGTTCTGTTTGGATTTTTTCTAAATTTTTTGAATTTTTCAAAGAAGATATTTTTTCATTAAATCCGTTACATCCAATTTCTAATCCACAAATCGCTTTTTGTATAGATTCTTGAAATGTACGACCTATAGCCATTACTTCTCCAACAGATTTCATTTGTGTAGTTAATCGGTCGTTGCATCCTGGAAACTTTTCAAAATTAAATCTAGGAATTTTCGTCACTACATAATCTATTACAGGTTCAAACGCAGCTGTGGTATGTATTCCAGTAATATCGTTTTTTAATTCATCTAGTGTATAGCCAATTGCGAGTTTAGCAGCGATTTTTGCAATTGGAAATCCAGTTGCTTTGGATGCTAGTGCAGAAGAACGAGATACTCTTGGATTCATTTCGATCACAACCATTTGACCATTTTTTGGATTAATTGCAAATTGTACATTAGCACCTCCAGTTTCTACTCCGATTGCGCGTAAAATTTTTATAGCCGAATTACGCATTGTTTGATATTCTTTATCAGTTAAAGTTTGTGCTGGTGCAATAGTAATAGAATCGCCAGTATGAATACCCATAGGATCTAGATTTTCAATAGTGCAAACAATAATGCAATTGTCATTTTTATCACGTACAACTTCCATTTCATATTCTTTCCATCCAATCAGAGATTCATCAATTAATAATTCTTTATTAAGAGATAATTTTAATCCTCTTTCGCAAATTTCTTTAAATTCTTCATTGTTATATGCAATTCCTCCTCCATGACCTCCCATAGTAAAAGATGGTCGTATAATACATGGAAATCCGATTTTTTCTAAAATAAATTTTGCTTCTTTTATATCATGAGCAATATCGCATTTTGCAGTTTTTATTTTTAGTTTTTTCATTAATTGTTCAAATGATTTTCTATTTTCAGATGTTTCGATAGAACTGATTTTTGAACCAATTATTTTTACATGAAATTTTTTTAATATTCCTCTTTTATCTAATTCTAATGCGCAATTAAGCGCAATTTGACCGCCCATCGTAGGTAGTAATGCATGTGGTCGTTCTTTTTGAATGATTTTTTTTATAATCGTCCAATGTATTGGTTCAATATATGTCGCGTCAGCTATCTCAGGGTCAGTCATAATTGTTGCAGGATTAGAATTAACAAGAATAACTTTATACCCTTCTTCTTTTAAAGCTTTACAAGCTTGTGTTCCTGAATAATCAAATTCACATGCTTGCCCGATAATTATTGGACCGGCTCCAAGAATTAATATTGATTGTATATCAGTAAATTTAGGCATTTTTTTTCTTAATTAATTACTAAATTTTATTGTTGTGATACATTATTTTTTCGATAAAACAATCAAATAAATATGATGCATCATGTGGTCCAGGATTAGCTTCTGGATGCCCTTGAAAACTAAATGCTATTTTATTTTTTAAAGATAATCCTTGTATCGTACCATCAAAAAGAGAAACATGTGTAATATTTATATTACGTGGAATATTTTTTATATCGACAGAAAAATTATGATTTTGCGAGGTAATAATAACACGATTTTTTTGTATATCTTTTACTGGATGATTTGCACCATGATGTCCAAATTTCATTTTTATTATATTAGCTCCATTAGCTAATGCAAGTAATTGATGACCTAAGCAAATTCCAAAAATAGGAATGTTTATTTTAAGAAAATATTGAATAGCATTAATAGCATATTTGCACGGTCTAGGATCTCCAGGTCCATTAGATAAAAAAATTCCATCAGGAGAAAATTTTAACGCAGTTTTAGGACTAGTTGATGCAGGTATAATTGTTAAATAACAGTTTCTATCTACTAACATTTGAAGTATACTTTTTTTTACTCCAAAATCGTATACTACAATGTGAAATGATGATTTTTTGTTTTTTTGTAAAGGAGTGGGTGTTTTTTTATAAAAAATACCGTTTTGATCCCAATTATAAATAGTTTTTGTTGATACTGTTTTTACCAAATCTTGACCTGTTAAACTCAAGCAGTTTTTAGCATTTTTATACGCTGTAAAATAATTTTTTTTGTTATCTTTAATAATACATCCATTTTGAGAGCCTTTTGTACGTAAAATACGTGTTAGTTTTCTTGTATCAATATCAGAAATAGCAACAATATCGTTTTCTTTTAGATATTCTGAAAATGTTTTTTCGCTACGATAATTACTATCTATTAGTGATAAATTACGAATAATTAATCCTTTGACATAAATTTTACATGACTCTTCATCATGTTTATTAACTCCTACGTTGCCAATATGGGGATAAGTTAACGTAACAATTTGATGTGAATAAGACGGATCAGTAATTATTTCTTGATATCCTGTAATAGATGTATTGAAAACAATTTCACCTGTAGCTACCCCTTGTGCACCAATAAATCGTCCATGAAATTTTGTTCCATCTTCCAAAATTAGTACTGCTAATGCTCCCAAAACGCCCTCCATTACAAGATTTTTTGTTTGTGCATGATTTATTAACTAATTGAAATTTTTAAGTGATATATTTGAACATTTTAACGAAAATTAATTTTTTTGTCCATGACAGTAATAAATATATATGTTTATTTTAAAAGAATAAATATATATGTTTTATAATATTATGATATAACGTCTAACATATTAAATAATCCTTTATTTTTATTGCTAATCCATATGGCAGATTGTACTGCGCCTTTAGAAAAATTTGTTCTATTAAAAGCTGTGTGAGAAATTTTAATTTGTTCGTTGTTTCCGGTGAACATAATAGTGTGTTTTCCAACAATATTTCCTGATCGTACTATAGAAAATCCAATTTTATTTTTATCTCTTTTTTGTATTATTCCGTTTGTATGATATATAGAATGATTTTTTAAATTTTTCCAATTCATAGATTTTAATATTACTTTAGCCATGGATAATGCTGTACCTGATGGTGAATCTATCTTATTACGATGATGAGTTTCTAGAATATCAATGTCAAAGTTATTTCCTATTACTTTAGTGGTATGTTCAATTAGTTGAAATAGTAAATTAATGCCTATACTAAAATTTGACGATAATATAATGCCAATTTTTTGGGAATATAATTTTATAGTTTTTTGTTCTTGTTGTGTAAATCCTGTTGTTCCAATTACTATATTTTTTTTAAATTTGCTGCAATATTTTAAATAATTTAATGTACTACTAGGATTGGTAAAATCGATTAAAATATCGAAATCGTTTTTTTCAATATTTAATGTTTCTCTAATAAGAACGCCAATTGCACCAATTCCAATTTTTTCTCCAATGTCTTGATTAACGAATGGACTATTTTTTCTAACTATTACTGTTGATAAACATGTATGTTTATTTTTTTGTACTTCTTTAACAAGCATTTGTCCCATACGACCCATAGGTCCACTGATAGCAATACGAATTTTTTTCATGTTTTATCCTGTCTAATTGTATTCAAGGTATATGTATTTCTAAAAATTGTAAAAATAGTATTTTTTAGTCATATTAAATAGTTGTATGTAGTTTTTTTAATAAAATTTAGTAGTTTTTAGAAATTTTTTTGGAGTGAATATTTTATTTTCAAAATTAATATAACGTACGTTTAAACTGTTTTTTTTAATTATAATATGTTATCCAATATGTTGTTTGGATCTTTTTTTTAGTGGTATGATATAATTAGAATTATAAGAATGATTAATGCCAATTTTAAAAAAAGTTTGTATGGTTAAATGACTGTAAAGTTATATTTGTATGATTAATATTTTATATAGTGTATATTTCGTTTTTCATAAATATAATTAGATATTTTTTATGGAAATTAAAAATTATGGATTCTATATGTTGTATTAATCGTTTTAATTTATGTAGAGAATATGGTTGCTAAGGATTTTTATAATTTTACGTAATTTTTTTGAAATTGCATGAGACATATTTTTTATAATCATATTATTTAAGTATTTTTTATTATTCGAAACATTTATTAGTGTTAATGAAAATAATTTTTATGTTTATGTCAAAATTTTATGCATCGATGTTATTCGTATAATATGTCTTTTTAAGTGATATTTTTGTGTAATGAAAAATTCTATATTTAGTTTTTCTTACAATTTTAATTTATGTTTTTTGGTTAAAGTGTTGTTTTATCATCATGCACACACCAATAAAGATACTTGCATCAGCTATATTAAATGTAAAAAAATGCCAATTATTAAGATGAAAATCAATGAAATCAATAACAAATCCGTGAAAAATACGATCTATTAAATTCCCGATTGCGCCAGAAATAATTAAATAATAAAAGACATTTATTTTACTTGATTGAATAGATTTTTTTATAAAAATTAATATAATAAAACTACTAACAATACATAAGAACCATCTTTGCCATCCTGTTTGTGTAGATAAAAAACTGAATGCGGCACCATAGTTATGTACGTGAAAAAGATTTAAAATAGTACAAATTTTATGTGTTTCGTGTATTTTAATGTTATTAACAATCCAGAATTTGCTAAATATATCAATAGAAATTATGCATGCTGTGAGGTGCATCAAAATCCAAAATTTTATCTTTTTAAAATTTTTATTTTTCATAACATGATTATATAAAAGAACGTTTTTCTCCGTTTCCTATGGTGTTTTCGATACAACGAGTACAAATATAATTTGTGTTGATAGAAGTATTATTTTTACGAACAGTATAGTGCCAACAGCGTTGACATTTTTTTTTAGTAGATTTTTCTATAAAAATTTTAAAAAAAGCAATATTTTGACTTTTTTTCGCATTTACTGGTGCAGTATCATATGATTTTATTTTAACTTCTGATGTCAAAAAGATAAATTTTATTTCTTTTCCTAAATATTCTAGTTGATTTTTTAGTTCAGGCAAAACATATAAAATTATGCAAGCTTCTAGAGAGTGACTAATATGTTTATTTTTTATTTCTATTTCTAAAAATTTATTTGTTTCATTTTTTAATTCAATAATTTTATTCCAAAAATTCTGATTGAATATATGATTTGGGTCTAGATTAAATAATTTATCAAACCATTCTTCTGTAAATACATATTGAGCGTGATTACCTGGTATATGTTTCCATATTTCATCTGCAGTAAAAGATAATATCGGCGCTATCCAGCGGACAAGAGCATGAATGATATAATACATTGCTGTTTGACAACTTCGGCGCTCTTTACTGTTTTTCTTTAAAGTATATTGCCTATCTTTTATTATATCAAGATAAAAAGAACCCATTGTAATAGAGCAGAAACACATTAACTGTTTTATTACGGTATGAAAATCATATTTTTTATAAGATTTAATAATTTCTTCTTGTGTCGTTTTTGCTTGATCAACAGCCCATTGGTCTAAAAGTATCATTTTCTCTTTTATAACAATATGTTTGTCTGGATAAAAGTCATAAATATTCGCTAACATAAAACGTGCAGTATTTCTAATTCTACGATAGGTTTCTGAAGAACGTTTTAATATTTCGTTTGATATTGAGATATCATTAGAATAATTTGAAGAAGCTACCCATAGTCTTAATACATCTGCTCCTAATGTATCAATTATATTATTTGGACTAATCGTATTTCCAACTGATTTAGACATTTTTTGTCCTTTAACATCAACAACAAATCCATGCGTCAAGACTTCAGAATATGGTGTTTTTCCGCTTTTTAACATAGATATTATTAATGAAGACATGAACCAACCTCTATATTGATCTGAACCTTCTAAATACATATCTGCATGTTGTTTAGCATATTTTTTGTTTGTATAATTTATCGAGGTATGTGTATTACCTGATTCAAACCATACATCTAATATATCTGAAACTTTTTTGTACATTCTACAATCTTCATTCCAATATTTTTGTAATTTAAAGTGATTCCATGTTTCTATACCTTCCAATTCAACTTTCTGTGCTATTTTTTCCATAAGAAAAAATGTTTTAGGGTGTATGGTTCCTGTTTTTTTATTGATAAATATTGACATAGGAACACCCCATTTTCTTTGTCTAGAAATACACCAATCTGGTCGTGTTTTTACCATATCATGTATTCTTGTTTTTCCCCACGATGGCATCCAAACTACGTTCTGTATTTCTTTTAATGTTGTTTCGCGTAGTTTATATTTATTAATATCAATAAACCATTGAGAAGTAGCTCTATGTATGGTAGGTGTTTTATGTCTCCAGCAGTGTGGATAATTGTGTTTTAAAAACGAATGATGTAAAAGACAGTTATTATCAATTAATAATTGAATAATAATAGAATTAGCTTGAAACACGTTTAAACCATTTAATTTTGGATGTATGTTATTCGTATAATTTCCTTGAGAATCAACTAAATTACTTGTTTTAATTTTATATTTTTGACTTGCCATATAGTCGTCTTGTCCGTGATCTGGTGCTGTGTGCACAGCTCCTGTTCCGGATTTTAACGTGACGTGATCGCTTAATATTACAGGTAAATAAACATTTTTTAAAAACGGATGTAAAAAATTTGCATGTTCTAAGTGTTTTCCTAAAATAGAATTTAATATTTTCCATTGTCTGATTTTTAAGAGTAAAAATACGTTTTGAATCAGTTTTTCTGCTAAAATAAAGTAACATGTTTCTGTTTCTATTAATTGATATTGCGCTTTTTCGTGAACTGCAATTGCTTTACTAGATGGTAATGTCCATGGCGTCGTAGTCCAAATGGGCAAATATATTTTTTTGTTTTTTAATATCGTCTTGTTAAATAATTTTTTTATTTGTGTTGTGTTTTTGCTTTTCATAGAAACTATGATCGAATCCGATTGTTTTTTACGATATTCAATTTCTGCTTCAGATAAAGAAGAAGTGCATTTTGTGCACCAATATGTAGGTTTGAAATCTTGATATATATATTTTTTTTTCATAATTAATGCTAAACTTCTAATAATATTAGCTTCATTTTTAAAATTCATAGTAAGATGCGCATGTTTCCAGTCTCCGAGTACACCTAATCTAATAAAATCTTTTTTTTGTTTTTGAACTTGCTTATTAGCATATTGTCGACATATATTTTGAAATTCAGCAGTAGATATTTTTTTTATATGACGTTTTTTTATGGTTTCTTCAACTTTTTGTTCGATAGGCAAGCCATGGCAATCCCAAGATGGAATATATGGAGCATCAAAACCAGACATATTTTTAGACTTTATAATGATATCTTTTAAAATTTTATTTACTGCATGACCAATATGAATATTTCCGTTAGCGTATGGTGGTCCATCATGCAAAAAAAATATTTTCTTATTTTCCTTTTTTTCTCTGATTAGTTGATACAAATTATCAATATTCCATTTTTTTAATATTTTGGGTTCTTTTTCAGTTAAGTTTCCCTTCATTGAAAATGTAGTTTTAGGTAAGTTTAAAGTATCTTTATAATTGTTCATTATGTTCTCATTTTAATAAAAACGTTAATTTCTATTGATATGTAAAATATTGCTTAACTTGCGCAATATCTTGATGAATTTGATAGATCAGCTTTTTTTTTGAGGTAAATTTTTTTTCATCTCGTATTTTTTTATATATAAATACTTCTATATATTTTCCGTATAAATTTATGTTTAAGTTAAATAAATGTACTTCAAGTAATTTGTAGTTATTAGAAAAAATACAATTAGGTCTGATGCTAATATTAGATATTCCTATAATATTTTTACCAAAAAAACCGTTTGCTTTTATTGGGTATACGCCGTTTTTTAATAAAATATTTTTTTTTAATATCATGTTTGCCGTTGGAAAACCTAATGTTCGTCCTATTTTATTTCCATGAATCACTTGGCTAAAAATTCTCAATGGTTGTTCAAAAAAAATAGAAATCATATATAAATTATTTTCATATTATGCAAATCGAATTTTAGAATTTATAATTCTAACGTTTTTTTATCATGTTAATATAGTAATAGATATTAATTAACATTTATAAAATAAATTTTTCAAAAGAGCAATATTATTATTTTTAGCATTTGAATTTGTAATTGTCTTTCATTATGACAAATTTATACATATTTTGTTTATTAATATTTTTATGATAAGATCTTTTTGGATTTAAAAAGAATAACAGTAATGAAATTAAATTCATGAATTTAGTTAATTTTATATGATGATGTATATCGTATTTTTACAAAATATTATTATTCGGATCAAAAATATATTATTTTTAACAATCTTAACAATTATAGTTTAAATGAAATTGTTACATCAGTTATTTTTTTATTTTTTTTATATGTCTTCTTTTAAGAAGAGGCAAATAGTTTAAATTTACTTAAAAAAAATATTTCAATATTAGGATAAATTTTAAGATAGGAAAGCTTAATATTAATATTGTAAAAAAAATTAGTAATAAATATATTTTAATATATTTATAAATATTTGAGTGAAATATGAGTTTTTAACGCATAAATTTTATATTGGGAACAAAAATGGCGAATATTAAATCTTCTAAAAAACACGCATTTGTCTCTGAAAAACGTAGAATGCAAAATGCTAGTCGTCGTTCAATGGTGCGTACCTTTATTAAAAAAGTGTGTATGTTGATTGATTCTAAAAAAAAAGAATTAGCGCAAGATGCGTTTAAAAAAATGCAGTCTGTTATCGATAAACATGTTAGTAAGGGTTTAATACATAAAAATAAAGCAGCGCGATATAAATCCAATCTATCATTAAAAATTTCTAGATTGCATAGAAATTAGAAGTAATTTTTTGGTATTGCCTCTAATATTTAGAAGCAATACTTAGAAATATTTTATTTAGTCAAATCATCAAAAAATCGTTTCACGCCGTCAAAAAACCTTTTTGATCGCGGACTATTTTGATCTCCTCGAAATCCGTTAAAACTATTTCCTAATTCATATAAAAGCTGTTTTTGCTTTTCGTTAAGATTTACTGGAGTTTCAACTACTACATGACATAATAAATCACCTTTTTGTCTGCTTTGTATTGATTTTACTCCACGTCCGCGAATACGAAATAATTTTCCTGATTGTGTTTCAGATGGTATTTTAAGCTTGATTCTTCCATCTAATGTTGGTACCTCTATTTCTCCTCCTAAAGCGGCCATAGAAAAATTTATTGGCACTTCACAATAAAGATTATTTCCCTCTCGTTCAAAGATAGGGTGTTTTTTAATAGCAATTTGTACATAAAGATCACCTGATGGTGCACCATGAGATCCAGCTTCACCTTCGTTATTTAATCGAATACGATCATTATTATCTACACCAGGTGGAATTTTTACAGATAGTGTTTTATATGTTTCAATACGACCGTTTCCGTGACATATATTACATGGATTTTTAATTATCGTACCTATTCCTTGGCATGTTGGACATGATTGTTGAACTGTAAAAAATCCTTTTCGAATATGTACTTGTCTTTTGCCATGACATGTGGTACATATTTGAGGTTTAGTTCCAGAACGTGCTCCACTTCCGTAGCATGTTGTGCATGTTTGCATGGTTGGAATTTGAATTTCTTTTGTAATTCCCCTTACAGCTTCTTCTAAAAAAATTTCCATATTGTAACATAAATCTGATCCTTTTCGTGATCGGTTATTTTTGCTTCCGCCAAAGATATCACCAAAGACATCACCAAATATGTCACCGAAATCTGCAGTACTGGTAAATGTACTGTATGTACTATTATTTTGACCATTTTCAAAAGCTGCATGTCCATATTGATCATACGCAGAACGTTTTTCTGGATCAATTAAAATTTCATATGCTTCTTTTATTTCTTTAAATTTTTCTTCGGTGTTTTTGTTACCTTGATTACGATCTGGGTGGTACTTAATCGCTAATCGTTTGTATGCTTTTTTAATGTCACGTTCTTGAGAAGATTTTGGAATTCCTAAAATTTGATAGTAGTCTTTTTTTACCATTCTTACTATGTCCTGATTTGAAAACAATTACACGGGCGTAAATTGTCTTTACGCCCGTGTCATTTTAAAGTTATTTGTAATTACTTTTTAGAATCTTTAATTTCTTCAAATTCTGCATCAACAACGTTTTCGTTTTTTTTTGTAGAGGATGTATGTGTTTTCTGCAAATTTTCTTCTGATTGTTTTGGATGTATTTTTGTTAGACTAGATGCACTTTTTAGAAGAATTTGTATATTTTTTTCAATTTCAGATTTATTTTCACCTTTTAACGCATTTTCTAAATTGTCTAATGCTAGTTGAATGTCTTTTTTATCTTGCTCTTTGATTACGTTCTTTTTTTCATTTAGTTGTTGTTTCGTGCTGTGAATTAATTGATCGCCTTGATTTCTTATTTGAATTAATTCTTCAAATTTTCGATCTGCTTCAGAATTTTCTTCTGCATCGTCGATCATTTTCTTGATTTCTTTTTCATTTAACCCTGATGACGCTTTAATGGTAATTTTTTGTTCTTTTCCAGTTTTTTTATCTTTTGCTGAAACATGCAATATGCCGTCAGAATCAATGTCGAAAGTTACTTCAATTTGAGCTGTGCCGCGTGGTGCAGGTTCAATGCCATCTAAATTAAACTGTCCTAAAGATTTATTGTCTAATGCTTTTTTTCGTTCGCCTTGCAATACATGTATGGTAACTGCTGATTGATTGTCTTCTGCTGTTGAAAATACTTGACTATGTTTTGTAGGGATAGTTGTATTTTTATTTATAAGAGAAGTCATAACGCCTCCCATAGTTTCAATTCCAAGAGATAAGGGAGTTACATCCAGCAGTAATACATCTTTTACATCTCCAGATAAAACACCGCCCTGTACGGCTGCTCCAACTGCAACAGCTTCATCTGGATTAACATCTTTTCTTGGTTCTTTTCCAAAAAAAGAAGCGACTTTAGCTTGAACCATAGGCATTCTTGTTTGCCCGCCCACTAATATTACATCATGTATATTAGATACAGTAAGACCAGCATCTTTTAATGCTGTTTTTAATGGTTCGATTGAACGTACTACTAAATCTTCAACTAAGGATTCTAATTTTGCTCGCGTGACTTTTATATTTAGATGTTTAGGCCCGTTTGAATCAGCGGTAATATACGGTAAATTGACATCTGTTTGTTGCGCTGATGATAGTTCTATTTTTGCTTTTTCTGCAGCTTCTTTTAAACGCTGCATAGACAATGGATCATTTCTTAAATCTATACCTTGTTCTTTTTTAAATTCTTTGACTAAATAATTGATTAATCTGCTATCGAAATCTTCTCCGCCAAGATGGGTATCTCCATTAGTAGAAAGCACTTCAAATGTTTTTTCTTTATCTACATCGTCAATTTCAATAATTGATATATCAAATGTGCCTCCTCCTAAATCGTATACAGCTATAGTTCTATTACCACTTCCCTTATCTAAACCATAAGCAAGAGCTGCTGCTGTTGGTTCGTTAATAATTCTTTTAACTTCTAGTCCAGCAATTCTTCCTGCATCTTTTGTTGCTTGACGTTGCGCGTCATTAAAATAAGCCGGTACTGTAATAACTGCTTCATGGATTGTTTCACCTAAATAATCTTCTGCAGTTTTTTTCATTTTTTTTAAAACTTCAGCAGAAATTTGAGGTGGTGCCATTTTTTGTTGTTTTACATTAATCCATGCATCACCGTTATCAGAATTAATAATTTTATATGGCATAATTTGTATATCACGTTGTACTTCATTATCCTTAAATTTTCTTCCGATTAAACGTTTTATGGCAAATAATGTGTTTTTTGGATTTGTAATTGCTTGTCTTTTAGCTGGTTGTCCTACCAATATTTCGCCTTCTTGAGTATATGCAATAACTGAAGGTGTTGTACGATCTCCTTCTGCATTTTCTAAAACTCGGGGTTGATTGCCATCCATAATAGCGACGCAAGAGTTAGTTGTGCCCAGGTCGATACCAATAATTTTACCCATATACTTTTCTCCTATTTAATATTTTGATAAATTAGTTTCATAATTTTATGTCGATTTTTTTAAACTGATAACATAAAAATTGTATCTTATTTATCTGTAATATTGAATGATTATTAGATGGGGTCTTTTTTTGAAGCATCAAGGGTTTGTATCAAAAAAAACAAATTTTAAATAATTGTTATTTTCGTAGAAAGATTTTTTTTATGGTATTTTATAAAGTAGATTGGAATTGCATGTTAATATTTTATATATGTATTATAAATTTGAATTTATAAAAAATATATTCAATAAAATATATGTTTAATATTTTAATAAGGCGTATTTGATGAGACACGAATTAGTGTTTATAGAACATTTATCTTTTCTTTTTTTTATGATTATTGCATTAGGTTTTTGCATGTTTTTGTTATTACTGAGTTGGGTGTTAGGAGGTAGAGCAACATCTAAAAACAAAAATACGCCTTTTGAATCAGGAATTATTTCTACTGGTACTGCTGAAGTTCAGTTCTCAGCAAAATTTTATTTAATCGCTATGTTTTTCGTAGTTTTTGATGTTGAGTCGTTATATTTATATGCATGGTCTATTAGTATATATGAATCAGGATGGATCGGATTTTATGCATCTGCGATTTTTATCTTTTCTATCATATTAGCATTGTTTTATCTTAATCGTATTAAGGCATTAAATTTACCTTCATAAGAAAATGGATTTTATTATAAAATTACCTATTATTTTATACATAATATTATCTTCTTACAATTTTATTTTTTAGTTAAAAACAATTTATTTTAAATAATATGAGAATATAATATGGACTATACTCTAACTAAGATAGATATAAGTAATACGAAGAAAAAATATCCAAGACAAATCGGTATTTCTGTATCAGATCCGATTGAAGAATACTTAAAAACAAATGTTTTTTTAGGAACAATTAAGAAATTATTACATAAACTAGTTAATTGGGGCAGAAAGAATTCGTTGTGGCCTTATAATTTTGGGCTATCTTGTTGTTACGTAGAAATGGTATCTTCTTTTACTTCTGTGCATGATGTTGCGCGTTTTGGTGCGGAAGTATTGCGCGCTTCTCCTAGACAAGCAGACGTTATGATTATCGCTGGCACACCATTTATAAAAATGGCTCCTATTATTCAAAGATTATACGATCAAATGTTAGAACCAAAATGGGTAATTTCTATGGGTGCATGTGCTAATTCTGGGGGGATGTATGACATTTATTCTGTCGTTCAAGGTGTTGACAAATTTTTACCAGTAGATATTTACGTACCTGGTTGTCCACCTAGACCTGAGGCGTATATGCAAGCATTGATGTTATTGCAAGAATTAATCACTCAAGAACGACGACCTTTATCTTGGGTGGTAGGCGAACAAGGTGTATATCGCAAAAAAATGTTATCCGAGAAGCATAAAAAACGAGGAAAAAGAATTAAAATAAAAAATTTGCCAATTGTATGAAATATTTCATCTTCTTTTATTTAAATATATGTCAATATTATAAAAATTATTTGTTTAAAACAATAGTAATTGATAGCAGATTTTGTTGAAAAATTATCATGTCTAAAAAAAATAATACATTAGATCCAATAGATCCAATCATACAAAAATTAATATATGCTTTTGGTGAACAGGCTTGTTTTTTTCAATCAACTCGGACTGGTTGTCCTGTCGTGTGGATTCATAAAACATTACTTTTAAAAATTGGAAAATTTTTATTTAATATATCTAAACCGTATATTATGTTGTATGATTTGCATGGTATAGATGAACGTATTCGAATACATCGTCAAAATTTACCTAAATCGGATTTTTCAGTTTTTTATCATTTAATATCAATTGAGCGAAATTCTGATATTATGATAAAAGTTCCCTTGTTAGAAAATGATTTAACTTTACCAACATTTACCAGTTTATTTCCAAATGCTAATTGGTATGAGCGTGAAATATGGGATATGTTTGGAATTGTGTTTAAACAGCATCCCAATCTAACTCGTATAATTATGCCCAGCACATGGGTAGGTCATCCATTAAGAAAAAATTATGTTGCGAGAGCAACTGAATATAAACCTTTTTTTTTCAATGAAGAAAAAGAAGATGTAGAAATGGGAAGTTTAAAGTTTGAACCAGAATTTTGGGGAATGAAACGAAAAAACAATGATGTTGATTTCATGTTTTTAAATTTAGGGCCGAATCATCCTGCTTCTCATGGTGCTTTTAGAATTATTTTGCAATTAGATGGAGAAAATATTGTCGATTGTGTGCCTGATATTGGTTATCATCATCGTGGAGCTGAAAAAATGGCAGAACGTCAGTCATGGCATAGTTATATTCCATACACTGACCGTATTGAATATCTTGGTGGATGTGTCAATGAAATGCCATATGTTTTGGCTGTTGAAAAATTAGCAAATATTTCTGTTCCAGAAAAAGTAGAAGTCATTCGTGTCATGTTATCAGAATTATTTCGTATTAATAGTCATTTATTATATATTTCTACGTTTATTCAAGATGTTGGTTGTATGACACCTGTGTTTTTTGCGTTTACAGATCGACAAAAAATTTATGATGTCATTGAATTTATTACAGGTGCGCGTATGCACCCTGCTTGGTTTCGTATTGGTGGTGTTGCTCATGATTTACCGAAAGGTTGGAATTTGAAATTGCAAGAATTTCTTCAATGGATGCCAAAACGATTAAAATATTATGTACAATCAGCTTTAAAGAATAGTATTTTGATTAATCGTTCTAAAGGTGTAGCGCAATACAAACAAAAAGAAGCGTTACAATGGGGTATAACAGGATCTGGTTTGCGTGCAACAGGGTTAGATTTTGATGTAAGAAAATGGCGTCCATATTCTGGATATGAAAACTATACTTTTCATGTACCAGTCGGGAATGGAGTAAGTGATGCTTATTCAAGAGTAATGATTAAAGTTGAAGAAATTTATCAAAGTTTGATTATTTTAGAACAATGTTTAAAAAATATGCCAGCAGGTCCATATAAATCAGAGCACCCGTTAACTACACCTCCACTTAAAGAGCGTGTTTTACAAGATATTGATACTATGATTACACACTTTTTACAAGTATCATGGGGCCCAATAATGCCAGCAAACGAAAGTTTTCAAATGATTGAAGCAACGAAAGGTATTAATAGTTATTATTTAATCAGCGATGGTGGCACGATGAGTTATCGAACAAGAATACGCACACCGAGCTTTCCTCATTTACAACAAATACCTTCAGTAATTCGGGGTAGTTTAATATCTGACTTAATCGTATATTTAGGAAGTATAGATTTTGTAATGTCAGATGTGGATAGATAACATGCATAAAAAAAAAATAGATTTCGAGAAATTAAAACACATTTCATGCTAACAAAAGAAGAAGTATGCGCAATAGAAAGTCAAAAAAAATATTATGAAAATTCTCGTTCTGTTGTGATAGAAGCATTAAAAATTGTTCAAAAAAAACGAGGTTGGATTTCTGATCCAGTAATTTTTTCTATTGCAAAAATATTAAATATTTATCCTAGTGAAGTGGACGAAGTAGCTACTTTTTATAGTCAGATTTTTCGTTCTCCAGTTGGACGAAATGTAATTCGCTATTGTGATAGTGTTGTTTGTTTTTTAACAGGTTATCAAAACATTGAACTTTTTTTAAAAAGTTATCTAAAAATTAACATTGGCGAAACGACGCCAGACAACCGATTTACTTTATTACCAGTGTGTTGTTTAGGTAATTGCGATAACAGTCCAACGATGATGGTTAATGAAGATACATATTCCAATGTAACTCCAGAATCTATACCGTATTTATTGGAATCATATAAATGAATAAAATTTTGCATACTGCTGAAACACATCCATTGACCTGGTGGTTTAATAATAAAAAAAAAACTGTTTGGATAGAAGAATATCGAAAAAAAAATGGATACGTTGCTTTCGAAAAAGTTTTAAAAGATATGTCTCCAAAAGATGTTATCAATATGATCCAGGAATCTGGTTTGAAAGGCAGAGGAGGGGCTGGATTTTCTACTGGTTTAAAATGGAGCTTAATGTCTAAAAATAAGACTAGTAATGTTCGTTATTTGATTTGTAATGCTGATGAAATGGAACCAGGTACTTATAAAGATAGGTTATTGATAGAACGAGTACCGCATCAATTAATTGAAGGTGTTTTGTTAACAGCTTTTGCTTTGAACGTATCTCGTAGTTACATTTTTTTAAGAGGAGAATATGTTCAAGCTGAATTAATTTTAAAAAAATCAATTCAGCAAGCGATAAAATTTGGTTATATTGGTTCTAATGTTTTAGGAACTGGTTTACATTTTGATATTGTTTTACATACTGGCGCAGGTCGTTATATTTGCGGAGAAGAAACTGCATTAATAAACTCATTAGAGGGTCGTCGAGCAAATCCAAGATCAAAACCGCCATTTCCAGCTGTTTTTGGATTATGGGGTAAACCAACGTGTGTTAATAACGTCGAAACATTATCTAATGTTCCCAGTATTATATTGCATGGTGTAAAATGGTATAAAAACTTGTCTAATAGTTGTGATTCTGGCACAAAATTAATGGGATTTTCAGGAAACGTGAAAAATCCTGGTGTTTGGGAATTGCCATTTGGAGTTACCGCTCGTGAAATATTAGAAGATTATTCTGGTGGTATGAAATCAGGATTACGTTTAAAAACTTGGCAACCTGGTGGTGCTGGAACAAGTTTTTTAACTGAATCTAATTTAGATTTACCAATGGATTTCAGTAATATACAGAAGTCGGGTAGTCGTTTAGGAACAGCTATTGCTATGGCTGTTGATCATACGATAAATATGGTATCTCTAGTGTACAATTTAGAACAATTTTTTTCTCGTGAATCGTGTGGATTTTGCACTCCATGTCGAGATGGTTTGCCTTGGATAGTAAGAATATTGCACAATTTAAAAAATAAAAAGGGTCATAAAAATGACATAAATATTTTAGAACGATTATGTCGGCATTTAGGTCCTGGAAAAACGTTTTGTGCTCATGCTCCAGGCGCAATTGCACCATTGCAAAGCGCAATGAAACATTTTCGTTCTGAATTTGAATTAGGTATTAATTCAAAAAAATGAGATATTAATAAAATATTGATATTTACTTTTTTAAGATGTAAATTTGCGTCGATAGAATTTAATATATAAATTATATAAATCAAGATTAACTATAAAATTTTTTATTTTAGAAGAAGAAATTTGGAATAATTTTATTATGGCTAGAATTTATGTCGATGGAAAAATGTATTATGCAAGTGAATCAGACAATTTATTGCAAGCATGTCTATCAATAGGTATCGATATTCCTTATTTTTGTTGGCATCCGTTACTCGGTAGTGTAGGTGTATGTCGACAGTGTGCAGTCACACAGTATAGTAATAAATTGGATTGTTCTGGTCGGTTAGTGATGTCTTGTATGACACCTGTTACTGACGGTTCTATAATTTCTATTATGAACAATGAATCTATTGCTTTTCGTAGTGCAATTGTCGAATTATTATTAACGAATCATCCTCATGATTGTCCAATATGTGAAGAAGGTGGTCACTGTCATTTACAAGATATGACTGTAATGAATAAGCATAATATTCGAAGTTATAAATTTAAAAAACGTACTCATAAAAATCAATATTTAGGTCCCTTTATTAAGCATACAATGAATCGATGCATTGGATGTTATCGTTGTGTACGATACTATAAAGATTATGCAGACGGTGCAGATCTTGGTGTATATGGTGCTAACAATAATATTTATTTTGGTCGTCCAG
Organism: Buchnera aphidicola (Pentalonia nigronervosa); assembly: GCA_014622685.1. Taxonomy (NCBI): domain Bacteria; kingdom Pseudomonadati; phylum Pseudomonadota; class Gammaproteobacteria; order Enterobacterales; family Erwiniaceae; genus Buchnera; species Buchnera aphidicola. The sequence goes on from CP061275.1 coordinate 31,494, forward strand.
AAGATGGAGTTTTAGAAAGTGAACATTCCGGTAATTTAATCGAAATATGCCCAACTGGTGTATTTACTGATAAAACTCATTCTAAAAAATATAATAGAAAATGGGATATGCAATATGCTCCTAGCATTTGTCAAAACTGCAGTGTTGGTTGTAACATTAGTATTGGTGAACGTGCAGGTGAAATTCGACGTGTAGAAAATAGATATCATGCTGATATAAATCATTATTTGATTTGTGATCTTGGTCGTTTTGGATATTCTCATACTGATTTAAAGTTACGTCCTAAAAAACCTATGTTAAAAAAGAAACATGCAGTTGTTCTAAATTTTAATACAGCCATTGATTTGGGTGTTAGTTTTTTTAAAAAATACAAAAATGTTATTGGCGTTGGTTCAGCTCGATCAAGTTTGGAAAATAATTTTTCTTTAAAAGAATTAGTCGGAGCAGAAAATTTTTCACATGGTTTACTTGAGAAAGAAGAACAATGTATTAAATTAATCTTAGATGTTTTAAAACACGACAATATTTATATTCCATCTTTAAAAGAAATTGAAAGCTACGATGTTATTTTAGTTCTTGGTGAAGATTTAACTCAAACATCAGCACGCGTTGCATTAGCTATTCGTCAAGCTATGAAAAAAAAAGCACAAGATACAGCAAATTTATATGGAATTGAGAAATGGAATGCTGTATCAATATCTCATATTTCAGAAAACGTAAAAAATTTTCTTTATGTCATGCATACACATGAAAATAAATTAGATGATATTTCTGATTGGAGTTATTTTGCTACTATTCATGACCAAATATCTTTATCGTGTGCTATTATTCATGAATTGGATAAAAAATATCCAAAAATTTATAATTTAAATGATACGTTGACTAGTAAAGTGTCGCTAATTGCAAACAAATTAATTTCTGCAAAAAAATCATTAATTATTTCAGGTTCGCATTCTTTTAATGCGTCGATTATACAATCCGCTGTAAATATAGCCAAAGCTATCAAGAAAAACAATATTTGTGCACATGTCGGTCTGACTCTTTTAACATCGTCTGCTAATTCTTTAGGTGTAATGTTAATTGGTGGCATGTCTATAGAAAATGTGTTAAATAAACTTAACACACAACAAGCGGATGCAATCATTTTTATGGAATACGATCTATATCGTTTTATTGCGAAATATGATTGTGATATGATTTTAAAAAATAAAAAAAACGTAATTGTATTAGATCATCAGTACACTAAAACATACAAATATTCAAATATTTCTTTGCCGTCTGTAAATTTTACAGAAAGTTCAGGTACAATAATAAATTTTGAAGGAAGAGCTCAGCGTTTTTTTCAATCTTATGATCCTCTTTTTTACGATGATGCTAATTGTCTTTTTGATAGTTGGAAATGGTTACATCATTTAAAGTCGAGAATTGATAATAAAGAAATATCTTGGAAGAAATTAGATGATGTAATTGCTGCATATTCTAAAAAATATTTAGATTTAAAAGAAATTGTATTAAACGAACCAAATTCTTATTTTCGTATTCATGATCAAAAAATAGCTAGATCTCCTATCAGATTCAGTGGTAGAACTGCGTTACGTTCTAATATTAATATACATGAACCCCGTCAATCTCAAGATAAAAATACTATGTTTTCATTTTCTATGGAAGGTTATAATCAACCGAATCCATTGTTACGGCATATTCCGTTTGCATGGTATCCTGGATGGAATTCGCCTCAAGCATGGAATAAATTTCAAGAAAAAGTTGGTCGTGATTTAATATCCGGTAATTCAGGAACTCATATTTTTAAATATAGAACTAAAATAGATAGATCGTATTTTAATATAATTATAAAAAATGTAAAAAACACAAAATGCTGGAGAATAATCCCGTATTACAATCTTTTTGGAAATGAGGAAATGACGCAATATTGCACATTAGTTCAACAGCGCGTACCATTAGCATATGCTTTAATCAGTAAACTAGATGCCAGTGAGTTAAATTTAAACAATAGAGATGAAATGATTGAATTTAATTGTTTTAATACAAGTTATCGTTTAAATGTACATTTTTCAAATAAATTAAGACCGAAACAAATCGGGTTACCAATAGGTCGACGAGGTTTTCCTGCAGTGTTAGTTGGAAAAAAGATAAAATATTTAAGGAAATATATGCGATGATATTATTTAATATAGATGTTTTTCCGGTTATTTTATCCTTTTTAAAAGTAATTTTTATATTAATGTTAATAACATTTTCTGGCGCTATGTTAAGTATTTTTGAACGTCGTTTATTAGCATTTTTTCAAAATAGACATGGACCTAATCGTGTAGGCTATTTTGGTAGTTTACAATTACTAGCTGATATGATTAAAATCTTGTTTAAAGAAGATTGGGTACCGTGTTTTAGTAGAAAATTTGTATTTGTTTTATCTCCTATTTTATCTTTTATGTCCTTGTTATGCGTCGTTCCTATCATTCCATTTAGATCAGATTTTTTTATTTCGAATTTGAACATCGGGATATTGTTTTTCTTGATGATGGCTAGTTTGTCTGTGTATTCTGTTTTATTTGCTGGGTGGTCTAGTAATAACAAATATGCTTTATTAGGATCTATGCGCGCTTCTATTCAAACAATAAGTTATGAAGTATTTTTAGGATTGTCTTTGATGGGAGTAGTTGCACAATCCGGATCTTTTAATCTTATTGATATAGTAAATAGCCAAAAACATATGTGGAATGTTTTTCCTCAGTTTTTTGGATTTCTATCGTTTTTTATAGCAAGCTTAGCGATATGTCATAGACATCCGTTTGATCAACCAGAATCTGAACAAGAATTAGCTGATGGTTATCATATTGAATATTCTGGTATGAAATTTGGATTATTTTTTATTGGAGAATATATTTCTATTATTGTTATATCATTATTAATATCAACAGTTTTTTTTGGGGGATATTTTTGTTTTGGTAAACCTAGTTTTGTTTGGTTGTTGTTGAAATCAATGTTTTTTATTTTTATGTTTATTTTGATTCGTGCTGCTTTACCCCGACCAAGACATGATCAAATATTATTGTTTGGTTGGAAGATTTGTTTGCCTTTAGTACTTTTAAACTTGCTAGGTACAGCTTTATTTCTGTTATTATAAAATTTTATGAGATATTTATTTTATGTGCTTATTACTAAAAAAAATTGTTTTTGGATTATGTACGCAAATCAGAAGTCTTTGGATGATCGGTGTTAATATTTTTTATAAGTCAGAAACTCGTTTATATCCAGATGAAAAAGTAAAATTGTCGCCTCGTTATCGCGGTCGAGTAATATTAACGCGCAATATTGATGGGAAAGAACGTTGTGTTGCTTGCAACTTATGCTCGGCAGTATGTCCAGTGGATTGTATTTCTGTTCAAAAATCTGAAACAATTACTGGGCGTTGGTATGCAAAATTTTTTAGAATTAATTTTTCTCGATGTATTTTTTGTGGATTGTGTGAAGAAGCATGTCCTACAGCTGCAATTCAACTCATGCCTGATTTTGAACTATCTGATTTTAATAGACAAGATTTAGTGTATGAAAAAGAAGACTTATTAATTTCTGGTCCTGGAAAATATCCAGATTATGATTTTTATCATTTTTCAGGTGTAGTAACACAAGGAAAAAGAACAGGAGAATTAAATATTGAATCAAAACCAATAGATGTAAAAAATTTATTACCATAAGGAATATTTTGTGGAAATTCTTTTTTATATATTTTCATTTGTAGCAATAATTTCTACTATCTTTGTTATTTTTCAAAGAAATGCAGTGTATTCTTTACTATATTTAATAGTGTCACTTTTATCAATATCTGGTATTTTTTTTTCGTTTGGTGCATTTTTTGCTGGTGCTATAGAAGTAATTATTTATGCTGGAGCGATTTTAGTTTTATTTATTTTTGTAATTATGACACTTAATTTAAGTGATAAATATTACATTCAAGAAAAAAAATGTTTAAAACCTGTTTTTTGGATTGGTCCTGGAATTTTATCATTAATCTTATTTATGTCAATGATGTATGTATTGTTTTTTTTAAATCAAACAAATATAGTTGGTGTGCTCATAAATTCAAACGATGTGGGTATGTGTTTATTTGGACCTTATGTTTTATTAGTTGAGTTGGCCTCTATGGTTTTATTGTCGGCTTTGGTGATTATTTTTCATGTTGGAACAAAAAAACGTTTATGTTAAAAGCGGCACGGTTAAAATTAATTAGCATTAATAAGGATGATATATTATGGTGTCTATATTTCACGGATTATGTGTATCGTTAATATTGTTTGTTTTGGGTTTAACAACTCTAATTGTTCGTAGAAATCTATTATTCATGTTAATTAGTTTAGAAATTATGATGAATGCAGCTGGATTAGCATTAATTGTTGTCAGTAGTTATTGGCAACAACCAGATGGTCAGATAATGTATATACTTGCTATTACTTTAGCTGCATCGGAAGCTAGTATAGCTTTATCATTATTATTGCAATTATATCGTTATAAAAAAACATTAAATATTGATGTTTTAAGTGAGATGCGTAAATGAATGTTATTTTTTTAATAATTTTATTTCCATTAATAAGTTTTGTAATTTTATCTATATTGCAAAGTTCATTACGTAAAAAAATTACAACATACATAGGTGTTTGTTCAATATTTATATCGTTTGTTATCACTGTTTTATATTTTTTTCAATTTCTTAGTTTTCCTTCGTTAATTGTTATACAGAAATTATATTCATGGATATCTATTAAAGAATTTCATATTAACTTTGGATTTTACCTAGATGGCCTTTCTTTAAGTATGTTAATTATGATTACGGGAATTGGATTATTAGTACATATTTTCTCTATTTGGTATATGGACAATAAAGAAGGTTATTCTCGTTTTTTTGCGTATACTAACTTATTTATAGCTAGTATGGCAGTATTGGTTCTAGCTGATAATTTTTTATTTATGTATATGGGATGGGAGTGTGTCAGTATATGTTCTTATTTGTTAATTAGTTTTTATTATAAAAGATTATATAATGTTTTATGTGGGTTTAAAGCATTTATTTTAACTCGTGTTTCTGATATTTTTTTAATAATTGGAATGTTTTTAATATATCGTAAGTATGGTACGTTTAATTTTGATGAAATTAAATTTTTATCAAATTTCATGTATTTAGACTATAGTAGTGATGTAAATATAATTACGTTTTGTTTATTAGCAGGTATAATTGGAAAATCTGCTCAATTACCTTTACATACCTGGTTATCTGATGCAATGGTTGGACCAAGTCCTATATCCGCTTTAATACATGCTGCAACTATGGTGACATCTGGTATTTATCTAGTATCTCGTACATATTTTTTATTTATTTTAACACCTAAAATTTTATATGTTTTAAGTGTTATTAGTATAGCAACAATATTAATTTCTAGTTTTTCGGCTTTATGTCAAACAGATATAAAGCGTATTTTAGCATACTCAACTATGAGTCAAATAGGATATATGTTTTTAGCACTTAGTGTACAGTCTTGGACGGCTGCTATTACACACTTAGTAGTACATGCTGTTTTTAAAGCATTATTGTTTTTATCGGCCGGTTCTTTGATTATTTCATGTAATAATGAAAAAAACATATTTAAAATGAGTAGTAATTTATATAAAAAATTACCTTTATTATATGTTAGTTTTTTAGTTGGAGGTGGATCTTTAATTGGTTTTCCATTGATTACAGCTGGTTTTTATAGTAAAGGAAATATTTTGTTTAGTGTTTTTCAAAGCGGCCATACTTATTTATTTTTAATTGGTTTATTTTGTTCTTTTTTGACGGTTTTATATACTTTTAGGATGATTTTAGTTGTTTTTCATAATAATAGTTCTATTTATGATGTGCGAATCAATAGCACATTAATACATGATACACCATTGATAATTCTTATTATTTTATCTACTGTTTTTATATCATATACATCACTTCCATTATTTTATGTATTTCCAGAATTTCATTTTTCTGAAACGCAGAAGATTATGTTTGAAATAACATCTGGTATGTTGTCTTTTTTAGGGATATGGTGTGCATATTATATATGGATTAAAAATAGACATTTAACAGATAGCATATTAAATTTAAAATGTATGAAATATTTTTATAATTTAGTTGTATCAGGATGGGGTATAGATGTTTTTTATAATTTTTTCTTTATACGTTTTTATCTGTATATATCTGCAATACTTTCAAGTGATCCATTAAACAAAATTACGCATTTTTTCAAATATATTATTCATGTGTTAAATGCAAATTTATTGAGAATAAATAATGGTTATTTAAGATGGTATATAGCTTCAATGATAATTGGTATAAATTCGTTTTTTATATTAGTTTTGTTATTTACTTATTTTCACAGTCATGTTTGTATTAAATGATCAATAATTTTTAAACAACAAAAAATAATTTCATTAATAGTATAATTTATAGTAAATAATAGGAATATAAAAGCGATGTTACTTTCTTTTTTAATTATAATTCCACTTTTGAGTAGTTTACTATCGTATTTTCTGTATAGATTTAAAGAATATTTTCCTCGTTGGATTGCTTTAATTGCAACAATGTCAGTATTTTTAATAATATTACGGATGTGGCTTCAAAAACAATATTGCACTCATCAATTCAATGAATTGTCTATTTGGAACAATCAATTTATCATGCCATGGATTCCAAAATTTGGTATTGAATTTAATTTATTTGTTGATGGTTTATCTTTGTTGATGTTATTTTTAACTTGTGTATTAAGCATAATAGCAATTCTTGTTTCATGGAAAACTATTAAAGAAAATGAAGGTTTTTTTTATTTTAATTTTTTGATGTTGTTGTCTGGTACTATCGGTGTGTTTATTTCTCGCGATTTATTTTTGTTTTTCTTTTTCTGGGAAATTATACTTATTCCTACATATTTTTTAATTGCATTATGGGGAAAAAATATTGATCAAAAAAATGCTTGCGTTACAGTTGCTAATAAGTTTTTTATATACATGCAAGTATCGGGTTTGTTTATGTTTATTTCAATTTTAATATTAGCATATAGTTATTATAAGAGCACAAATATATTAACTTTCAATTATGATTTACTATCATATAATACGTTAGATATAAATACAGAATGTATTGTTTTATTAGGCTTTTTTTTAGCTTGTTTCATAAAAATGCCTGTTGTTCCATTTCATGGATGGTTACCGGATTTTCATGTGCAATCTTTATCATGCGGAACAGTAGAAATTGTTGGTCTTTTATTGAAAACAGCCCCTTATGCGCTTTTACGAATTAGTTTAGTACTTTGTCCTCATGCAACAGAAAAATTTGTCTATTTTGTGATTATTATAGGTATAACGAGTGTTTTTTATGGATCTATTCTTGCATTTTCACAAAATAACGTTAAAAAGTTAATTGCTTATTCTTCTATTTCTCATATGGGGTTAATTTTAATTTCGATTTATAGCAAAAGTGAAATATCTCTTCAAGGTGCAGTAGTTCAGATGTTATCTAGTAGTTTTTGTACCGCTGCTTTATGTATTTTGTCTGGTTATTTGTATACTATTTTACATACGCAGGATATTCGTAAGATGGGTGGATTATGGAGTTGTATGTATTGGATTCCAGGTTTGACATTATTTTTTTCTTTGTCCAATTTTGGTCTTCCTGGAACAGGCAACTTTGTAGGTGAATTTTTAATTTTATTAGGATTATTCCAGATTCATCCAATTTTATCATCGTTATTAACTGTAAGTATTTTATTTTCTGCTTTGTATTCTTTAAATTTGGTCCAGAGAATTTTTTACGGTGTATGTAAACAGCATATTTTAAAAAAACAGATATATAAAAAAGATGTATTTATAATGATGATATTAATTTTAATATTAGTGTTTTTAGGTTTGTATCCTCAAAAAATTTTGGATATTTCGTATGTTCCGTTACATGATATTCATCAAAAATTCATGCATCCTATCACAGCAATAAGGTTTTAATTGGTAATTATGATCAATTTACAACAATTAATAGCATTATTTCCGACAGTAACTTTAATATTTGCTATAATAATAGTAATATTATCTATTTGTTATAGTCGTAACCATACTTTTGTTTGTACGTTAACTATTTTAGGTTTAGTATGTTCATGTTTATCTCTGTTTTTTTTAAAAAATATTATTCCTATAAATGTAACGGCATTATTTTATATAGATAAGTCTTCTATTATATATGTTTTTATGATTCTCTTTTCAGCAATTTCTGCATGTATTTTTTCTTATTCTTGGTTAGAAAAATATCAATTTAATAAAGAAGAATTATATGTATTGTTTTTGCTTTCTACTTTAGGGGCAGTAAATTTAATTTTTTCGAATCATATGTCTTCTTTATTTATTAGTATTGAATTACTGACTTTACCGGTTTTTGGATTAATTGCCTATTCTAATACGCAAAAGTATTCCCTAGAAGCTGCATTAAAATATATTATTTTGTCCGGTGTATCGTCGAGTTTTTTATTATTAGGAATTGCATGGATTTATGCTATTTCTGGAAATTTGAGTTTTTTATCTTTAGATTATATTTTTGATATCACACGAGAACAGGAAAAATTAGTAATATTGTTTGGAACGATTATGATTTTATCATCCTTGTTTTTTAAGTTATCTATTGTGCCATTTCATCTTTGGACACCAGATATTTATCAAGGTTCTTCTGCTGCTGTGTTATCTTTTTTTTCTACCGTGAGTAAAACTGCTATTTTTTTTATTTTGTTGCGTCTATTTTTACATATCTCAAATTTTGATAATGGTGTACTATATTATATAGTATCATTAATGATATTTTTATCTGTTATATTTGGAAATATATTAGCGTTATTGCAAAATGATATGAAGAGGTTTTTTGGTTATTCATCAATATCACAGTTAGGTTATTTATTAATTTTATTATTAGCTTTTCATGATAGTTATATTTTTTCTTTAGAAGCAAGTATAGTTTATGTGTGTAGTTATTTGTTTAGTAATATAGCATATTTTGGTATTATTAATTTAATTTCAAATATTTCGCAAAATAAACAACATCATCCGAAATTTTGGTATGAAGGTTTGTTTTGGCATCAGCCAATGTTAGCGATTATATTAACGGTTATTTTTTTATCTTTATCAGGTATCCCAATAACATTGGGATTTATTGGTAAATTTTATATTTTATCAATTATTATAAACGAGCATCTATGGATTGTTGGTATACCTTTTTTTGTTGGTAGTATAATAGGTTTATGTTGTTATTTAAGAATGATTATTAATTTATATTTAACATCACCGACATATTTTTCACGTACTTTAATTATACCGCGTTATTGGTTTTTCTCTCCATCTGGTATAGTTGTCTGCATTTCTGGGATAAATTTATTAATTTTAGGAATATATCCAAATTTATTAATAAATCTTTTGCAGTAGTTATGTTAAGTTATAAAAAATATTGATATTTTAGTTTTTTATCTTAACTTAAATATGGCATAGTTTTTAACTATGTAAGACTCTATCAAATTATGAAGCTATGTTGTTTTTTTAAGGATGTTATATAAATATAAAAAATTTATGTTTTTATTTATATATTTTTCTTTATGAAAAAAATTAGATGTATATAAATAGTATAAAAATATTTTGTTAAATCTCAGAAAAACTTTTTAAAATATTTTAATATGACAAAAACATATGTTAAAAAATGTACAGTTTGTTAATAAATAGAGTCATTTTTTTTGAAAAATATACATTAAAAACATATTATAATTGCGTTATATTAGTTTTATATTTGTTTTATAAATATATGATTATTTTTACTATACTAAAAAATAACTGTGTTTTGATGTAAGAATTAAGATGAGCTAAATTAGTCGTTTATTTTAAATTAATTAATGTTTTTAAAAAAGTTCAGTAACATCTTAGTTTTTCAGGTTGTAATATTAAGTTTTAAATCATTATTTTTATTTTTTTATAAAATTCCGATTAAAATTGATATTTATGTTAGATAAAAATTCTTCTTTATTAGAATGGTTAAAATATTTAGAAACATTTCCTAAAAAGAAAAGATTTGATCTTATAGAATTAAAAAATTTTGCAATTCGATTAAAAATTTTAAATATTGAATCTTTTATTTTCACTGTAGGCGGAACAAATGGCAAAGGAACTACTTGTATAGCGCTAGAAAAATTGCTTTTGAAATCAGGATATACAGTGGGATTATATACCTCTCCACATCTTATTAACTATACTGAAAGAGTAAGAATTAACGGTAAAATAATTGCAGAAGACCAGCATGTTTTATCTTTTTGTCATATTGAAACAAAAAGAAATGCAAAAGTTTTAACATATTTTGAGTTTGTTACTATTTCGGCATTGTTTTTATTTAAACAGTATAAATTAGACGTTTTGATATTAGAGGTAGGATTAGGTGGACGATTAGATGCAACTAATATTGTAGATTCTGATCTGTCTATAATTACTAATATCGAAATGGATCATACGTCTATTTTAGGTAACGATCGTTCCAGTATTGTACGCGAAAAGTCAGGTATTTTTCGAAAAAATACAATATCTGTAATTGGTGATTATAATGTTCCTGGTTCTATTTATAAAATTGCAAAAAAAACACATACAGTTCTGAAGAATGTTAATATAGATTGGTTTTGGTTTAAAAATGATAATAGTTGGGATTTTATTCACCCTGATATTCAATTATACAATTTGCCGATGACTAAAATACCGTTGTCAAATGCAGCAATAGCACTATCTGCTCTGTATTATGCAAAATTTAAAATTCATGAGAATATTATTAGACATGTTATGCCTAAAATACAATTATTAGGTAGATTTCAAACTATTTGTTTTGATCCACGTATTATATTGGACGTTGCACATAATCCTCATGCTGTTTTATACTTGTCGTATAAGATTGATGAAATAAGTTGTCTAGGAAAAATACATGCAGTAATAGGTGTGTTAAAAGATAAAGATATAAGTCAAATGATTCGTATATTAAAGAATAGAGTTCATTACTGGTATGCAGCTCCACTAAATACTAATCGTACTATTTCTGTGATGCAATTGAAAAATTATTTACCAAAACATAATACTTATTTTTTTAATAGTATTGCACAAGCAGGAAAAACAGCATATATGAGATCTGAAAAACAAGATGTTATTTTAATTTTTGGTTCTTTTTTTACTGTATCAGAATTTATTACTTCAGAATTTTTTAAAAATAAGATAATTAATATTAATTTGGAAGATTTATGTTATTAGTTAATCAAGTTAGTATTATAATAATTTTTTTTTCTTTATTATGCGGTGCATTTCGAGGATTTTTTAGAGAAACTGTTTCCATTTTATTTTGGTTGTTAAATATGTGTTTTTTTTTAATTATTATTATTTTTCTTCATTTTACACACATATTTTAAAAAATAGTTTTTTTTATGGAAATAATTTAATAATTGTGATAGTTTTTTGTTCTATAAGATTGGTATTAAATTTTATCCTAAAAAAAATTGTACGAATTTTAGGTTTATCTTTTCTAGATATGATTTTTGGTTCTATTTTCGGTGTTTTACGTGGATTAATAATAATAGGTGTATTTTATTTTTTCCGTGATATTTTTATTAATTAGTTTTTTAATGATAGTTTTTTAACAGATTAAGCAATCTATGTTTTTAAAAATATCATAATATTATATGTTAAAATTTAGTTTTCCATTTTTTATAATACTAAGCACATTATTTTTCAATAAAAGAGAATAGTTATGTGCTTAGAATTAAAAATATAAAATTTTTATTATTAATGTTCAAACATAGCAGAAATAGATTCTTCATTACTAATTCGTCGTATCGCTTCTGCCAACATGCCTGATAATGTTAATGTACGTACGTTGGGTAATAATTTTATATTCTCGCGTAATGGGATGGTATCACATACAACTACTTCATCAATAGATGATTGTTTCAAATTTTTTTCTGCATGACCTGAAAAAATAGGATGCGTTGCATATGCAAAAACTCTTTGAGCTCCTCTTTCTTTAAGAGCTTCAGCAGCCTTACAAAGTGTGTCTCCTGTATCTATCATATCATCAACTAATATGCAGTCTCGGTTTGCAACGTCACCAATAACATGCATAATTTGAGATATATTTGCATGTGGTCTTCTTTTATCAATAATTGCCATATCAGTATCGTATAAAAGTTTTGCAATTGCCCTAGCTCGAACAACACCTCCAATATCAGGAGAAACAACAATTGGATTTTTTAGTTCTTTTTGTATCATATCTTCTAAAAGAATTAAGCTGCCAAAGACATTATCAACAGGTACGTCAAAAAAACCTTGAATCTGTTCGGCATGCAGATCTACTGTTAATATGCGATCTACTCCAATACTAGATAAAAAATCGGCAACGACTTTAGCTGTGATTGGAACTCGGGCGGATCGTACGCGTCGATCTTGTCGAGAATATCCAAAATACGGAATAACTGCAGTGATTCGTCCTGCTGATGCTCGGCGTAGAGCATCGATCATCACTACTAATTCCATGATATTATCATTTGTAGGTGCACAAGTAGATTGAATGATAAAGATATCACCACCTCTTACGTTTTCATTTATTTGTACGCTAATTTCACCATCACTAAAACGACTAACAGATGCATCACCTAAATTAATATATAGTCGATTAGCAATAAATTTTGCTAATTTTGGAACAGAATTTCCAGAAAAAAGTTTCATTTCAGGCATAAAAAACCTTATTTATAATTTACAATCTTGGATAAATAGCGTGTTTTTATATGTTTAATCATAAGATTTTTTATTTTTTTTTAATATTTTTGTACTATAAATATAGTAGATTTAAAAAAAGATGTTACGTAATAGATAATAATATTTCTATCGTGTCTCATAATAAAATATAGACGTGATATACAAATACCTTTGTTGATAAGTTTGTAATATTAATACGTTTACTGAATATAACTTGAAAAAATTGATTTTTTTTAACATTTGGTAACGACATGTGTGCTGATAATATTCAAATTAAATTCTTTATTTCATTGATATTATAAATTGCGCTGTAACGATTATTTTTTTTAATTTTTATAGAAAAGCGAATACAATTATATTGTAGTAAACGATTTATAATAAATAATTCTAATTTTTTATTGTAGATATATATTTTCAATGTACTTCTATATTAAAGAAACGATATCCAGTGCGTATATAATGATATTTATATGCTCGTATGTTTATTTTAACATATAAGCAAGTAAATTAATTTTTAGAATTGAGTAAAGTATATATTATATTTTTATCAAGATATAATAATTTTTAACTGATTGACTATGTTATTTTGTACAGAATGTATTGCATGTAATTATTTTAATAGAAATGTTTTAATATACGGTATTGTTAATTTAAAATAATATATTTTTATAAATTTATACTATTATTTAATAGTAATATAAGTTATACGTGATATTAAATCAATTAAAAAGTGTATTTAAATCAATTTTTTTAAAGATAAGGAATATATGTTAAACAATTCTATTTTAGATAAATTAAGAACTTTAAAAAATCGCTTCAATGAAATTGAAATTATTTTAACACAGAAAGACACTGTATTAAATCGAGAATATTTTAAAGATTTATCTAAAGAGTATTTAAAATTATCAGAAATTATTAAACATTTTATTCAATGGGAGCAAATAGAAATTGATCTTAAAAATATTTCTAGTTTATTTCATGATGTAGAAATGTACGATATGGCAAAGGAGGAAGAAAATGTGTTTCGCAATAAGCAAAAAGAATTAGAAAAAAAAATAAAAATATTATTGCTACCTGAAGATCCAAATGATAAGTACAGTTGTTTTATTGAAATTAGATCAGCAACTGGAGGTGATGAATCTTCAATTTTTGTTAGTGATTTATTCAAAATGTATACTAGGTATTCCGAACATTGCACTTGGAAAGTTGAAATTATTAATGCTAGCGATAATGAAAGAGGCGGTTTTAAGGAAATTATTGCGAAAATTACCGGAAAAGGTGTATGTGGTCGATTAAAGTTTGAATCTGGAGGTCATCGTGTTCAGAGAATCCCAGAAACAGAATCACAAGGTAGAATTCACACATCTACTTGCACTGTAGCAGTAATGCCGGTAATTCCAAAAATTAAAAAAGAAGAAATAAATTTTTCTGATTTAAAAATTGATACCTTTCGTTCTTCTGGTGCTGGTGGGCAACATGTTAATACTACAGACTCTGCTATTCGTATAACACATCTTCCTACTGGTAATGTAGTAGAATGTCAAGATGAAAGATCGCAACATAAAAACAAAGCAAAAGCACTATCTATTTTATCGTCTCGTATACATGCTGCTAAAATTGCGAAAAGTAAAGAAGAAAATGCTTCTATGAGACGTATTTTACTAGGTAGTGGTGAACGATCAGATAGAAATAGAACATATAATTTTCCTCAAAATAGGATTACAGATCATAGAATTAATCTTACTATATACAAATTAGATGAAGTTTTACAAGGAAAATTAGATTTATTGATTGATCCGATTATACAAGAACATCAAGCAGATATGTTAAATTCTTTGGCTGATGCACAATCATGAACATTCAAAGATGGTTAAAAAAAACTATCAATAAATTACCTCACGTTGATAATCCTAAGTTTGAAGCTGAGTTTTTATTAGGTTATGTTACACGGTGTACACGAAGTTACATTCTTACTGCTGATAGCATTCAATTAAATTTAATGGAATTAAAATACTTAGATTATTTAGTTCATCGTCGATCTTTAGGCGAACCAATTGCTTATATAATTGGAAAAAAAGAGTTTTGGTCTTTGTCTTTAATTGTGTCATATGATACTCTTATTCCAAGACCAGATACAGAAATTTTAGTAGAACAAGCATCGTTAAAAATTAATAAAAAATTTTCTGTAGTTTTAGATTTAGGTACCGGTTGTGGTGCTGTTGCTTTAGCTTTAGGTAGTATGCACACTGATTGTAATATTATTGGAATTGACAAATCGATAAAAGCTCTTGAAATAGCTAAATTAAATGCATTGCAATTAAATTTAAAACATGTGTCGTTCTTTTACAGTGATTGGTTTTCTCATGTAGATCAGAAGTTTGATATTATCGTAAGTAATCCACCATATGTCGGAAAACATGAAATGAAATTGCTTAAGCAAGATATATTTTTTGAACCATTGAGCGCAATTATATCAGAAAATGATGGTTTTTTAGACATTGAACGTATTATTAAAATGTCTAGTAATTATTTGTTTTTAGGCGGTTGGTTATTAATAGAACACGGATATCAACAAAGATTACAAGTACAGTTTTTTTTTAGAAAATATAATTTTTCTGAAATAGCATCTTATAAAGATTATGGAGGAAATGATCGTGTAACAATTGGAAGAAAAATTCATAATTAGTAAAATATTTTATATGGTATAAAATAAGCAATGTATTAATACAAAAAATATAGTTTTATTTTTTATAAACTATATATTAATACATTATAATTGCAACAATAAACATTTTTAATTATTTCAAAAAATATTAAAATTATTAATTATATGAAATCTCTTTCTGATATTGACTTTTCTAAATTGTCACTTTTAGATTCTGCTATTGCTGTTTTTCAAATAATTCGATCAGACTTTCCTGTCGAAACTGTTTTGTTTGAGTTGAAAAATAAAATACAAGAAGCTAAATCTTATGTTTTATCTGAAGTTCAACCTAATCAACAATTAAAAAAATTGTTGGAGTTGTTTTATCATCACTGGCGTTTCTGTGGAGCAAGTGGTATTTACAAACTTTCTGATGCTTTATGGATTGATAATGTTTTAAAAACAAGACAAGGTACTGCGGTTTCATTAGGGATTTTATTATTACATATTGCACAAGAGTTAAATTTACCATTAAATCCTGTTGTTTTTCCTACACAACTTATTTTACGAGCAGATTGGGTGAATCAAAAGAAATGGTTAATCAACCCCTTTAATGGAGATTTATTAAACCGTCATATTTTAGAAGTGTGGTTAAAGGGTAACATTAGCCCGACGGCTGAATTATATGATAACGATTTATATAAATCTGATGCTATTATTGTAATTCGTAAAATGTTAGATACATTAAAAGCTGCGTTGATGGAAGAAAAAAAAATAGAACTTGCATTAAATGTAAGTAATCTTATTATAAAAATTGATCCCAATGATCCATATGAAATTCGTGATCGAGGGTTAATATACGCACAATTAGAATGTAATCATGTAGCTTTGACAGATTTAATTTATTTTGTCGAACATTGTCCTGAAGATCCAATTAGCGAAATAATTAAAGTACAAATTCATGCTATTGA
Organism: Buchnera aphidicola (Pentalonia nigronervosa); assembly: GCA_014622685.1. Classification (NCBI taxonomy): domain Bacteria; kingdom Pseudomonadati; phylum Pseudomonadota; class Gammaproteobacteria; order Enterobacterales; family Erwiniaceae; genus Buchnera; species Buchnera aphidicola. The sequence goes on from CP061275.1 coordinate 47,946, forward strand.
ACAAAAAAAGATGATCTTGCATTAAATAATCTATTTTGCAATATTTATTGTGTAATCGGCATATTTTTCTTGTGTATTGTTTTAAAATATAGTTTTTTTGATGATCTTTTGTTTATAAAAATTTATGTTTTGTTTTTCTAAGTGAGCATTAAGATCATCATATGACATACTTAAAGTGGTCTCATTTTCTCTTGTTTGGCATTGATCTTTTAAATCCAAAGTTAATCTGTTAAGTATGTAAATTTCAATACCGTTTAATATTTTTAAAAATAGTGTGTCTTGTTTTTATATTTAGTTTAACAATAATGTTATTAGATCGGTCTATATTTTCGTATTTTTCGAAAAATTTAGTAGATTGTTTTGTATTTTTATATTTACAACAAGTTTTTTTATAGCTGTTATACATACTGAAATTTCATTTTTTTCTCGTTTTTTTTCACTTCCTGTCAGATCATCTGAAATACAAATACCAGATTTGTTTAATGACATTTTTTTCTGAAATCTGCTGTTTTAATATTAGTATTAAATATTTGATTTGGATAAAACTACTTGTGTTTTGATGACCTTTTCATCATGTTAAATGCTATAAGATAATCGTAATGTAATAAGTTGATAAGAAATCTCTTGTTTTTTTATATATTTTTTCAGTAGATATTTGACATAATTTTGTAGTTAATGTACAGTTTTGTCCTCCACTATAATACTAATTATAAACATTTTAAATACATATCGTTTAGTAAATATTTTTAAAAAGAATAATACAATTGTTAATTGTTCTTTTTGAAGTTTTTTATTTAACATATAAAAAATAAATAATTTATTTTTGTGGAGTTGATTACATATATGCTTTATTTTGATTTATAAAAATAGATACTACTATTTGAAATACGTGTTTTATAAAAGATTCAATTAAGTATCTTACAAAGAATTTTTAATAAATATTTTTATAAATGTTTTATTTAAGAAAAACAATAGGCGAGAAAATATTGAATAATTTAATTTTAGTTTTGAATTGTGGTAGTTCTTCTATAAAATTTGCAATATTAAATTCTAAAAAAGAAAAAAAATATTTATTTGGAATAGTAGAACAATTATTTTTATCGAAAACATATGTTACATGGACTTGTTTAGGAAAAAAGCATAAAAAAAATATTGGATCATATGTATGTCACAAACAAGCATTAAATTTTGTCTTCGAAATTATACTTTCTACGCGACAAGATATTTTAAAAAATTTAATCGGTATTGGTCATAGAGTAGTACATGGTGGATTAAAAATCAAAAAATCTGTTTTAGTAAATGATAATATTATAAAATATATTAAGGATGCATGTTGTTTTGCTCCATTACATAATCCAGTTAATTTAATTGGTATTCAGGAATCTATAAGACAATATCCTTGTTTATCTAAAAAAAATGTAGCTGTGTTTGATACTACATTTTATCAAAATATGCCTAAAACTGCTTTTTTATATGCTATTCCATATAGATTTTATAAAGATTATAATATTAGACGCTATGGAGCGCATGGTATTAGTCACGATTATGTATCTCGTAAATGCGCTGTTATTTTAAATAAAAAAATCAGACATTTAAACATTATAACATGTCATTTAGGAAATGGTGCTTCCATTTCTGCAATTCGAAATGGATTGTGTGTAGATACTTCTATGGGATTGACGCCGCTGGAAGGGTTAGTTATGGGTACACGTAGTGGTGATATAGATCCTGCAGTTATTTTTTTTATGAACAAACAACTAAATATAAATATTACGCAAATTGAAGAAATTTTGACAAAAAAATCTGGTTTATTAGGTTTAAGTGGTATCAGCAGTGATTTTCGTTACTTTGAAAAACATTACTTTTTAGATAAAAAAGCAAAAATGTCAGTGGATGTTTTTTGTTATAGATTAGCTAAATATATTGGATCGTATTCTATATTAATGGATAATGATTTAGATGCATTAGTTTTTACAGGAGGTATAGGAGAAAATGTTCCTTTAGTACGGACGATTGTGATGTCTAAATTGTCTTTATTAAATTTTAACATTTGTGAAACAAGAAATAAATCTATAAATTTTGGTTTGTCTGGATTAATTACGACGGACAATTCGCGCCCAGCATTTGTAATTTCTACCGACGAAGAACTATCAATTGCGCAAGAAACATTGAATATAATTAATAATAAATGATGTTTTTTTTAAAATATATATGTAAATTATAATAATAGGAATTTTATGTCACGTATTATAATGTTAATACCCGTAGATCATGATGTTGGCTTAACCGCAATTAGTTTAAGTTTGATTGATATTTTTTCAAAAAACGTAATAAAAAAAAATAACTATGCACCGATTTTGTATTGCTCTTGTGAAAATCATTTTTTAAATTCCGCTCCAATTATTATTAACAAATATTTTTCAGATATGGTTAGTATTTTAGAATATATTGATTTTTCTTCAGAATTATTTAACTCTGCAAAATATTTTTTTTCATTAGATAAAATTATTAAAGAATGTCATAAAAAAAAAAATATTCATGAATTAATATTGATCACGGGTTTAAAAAGTCATAATAATATTTATGCAGAACAAATTAATTATGATATTGCACAAAATATAAGCGCGGAAGTGATATTTGTAATAAATTTAAAAAACACTTCTTTAAAATATGCGTTAAAAAAAGAAAATCAAATTAAAATTTTTTTAGAAAGAAAGAAATATAAAAATGTTTTAGGTGTTGTTATTAACAATATTAACTCCCCATTTTTGGAAAAAAAATATTGTTTTACGCAAAAGTTAATTTATTTGAAAAAAATAAGAAATAATTATAAAATCAATTATGTTAAAAAAACATGTTTTGAACAAAATGTTGTTCCCATTATTGCTCAAATTCCATGGAACAAATGTTTTTTGAAAATATCTCTTACAGATATAAAAAAAATGTTGGATGCGACGGTAATTGGATGTAGAAAAAAGTTCAATCGAATTATAACAGAAATATATTTTTTTAATCAAGAATTTCAAAACATGTTGCAGGTTTTTCATTCAGGTTGCTTAATAATACTTTCGTGGAACCAAATTGATTTTTTTATAAATACATTTTGTTTTAATTTAAAAAATAGTATTGGTGGAATTTTGCTATTTAATTCATTTAAAACAGACATATGTTTTTTACAAAAAAAATGTCAATTTTTTATTCATAATCACATTCCTATCTTATTTATTCAAAAGAATGTCATAAATCTTGTTACAAAATTACAAATGATGAATTTTGATTTATTTACTAAAAATAAAAAATATATTAAAAAATTACAGACATATATATCTCGTTTTTTTTCTGATTCATTTAAAAAATGTTCTTTAAAAAATACAACACGTAAGGCAATGTTTTCTCCAAGAGAGTTTTGTCATTATCTAGAAAGCATGTCTAGAACGAAAAACAAGCGTATTATACTTCCCGAATCTTATGAAGAACGTATCTTACAGGCTGCATCAATATGTTACAGATTAAATATTGCACAGTGTGTATTATTAGGTGATCCGAAGAAAATTTATAGCATAGCTCATCATAAAGGTATTCAATTAAGTAAAAATATTGAAATTATTAATCCTTATTTAGTGAGAAACAGTTATATTAAACGATTTATGGATTTACGAAAAAACAAAAATTTAGATGAGTTATCGGCAATTAAAAAACTGCAGGATAACATAATGTTAGCAACATTAATATTAGAATCAAATAAAGTTGATGGACTTGTTTCTGGATCGATCAATACAACAGCTAATACTGTCCGCCCCGCCTTGCAAATAATTAAGACTGATCTTCAGAATTCATTAGTATCATCTATATTTTTTATGTTATTGCCAAATCAAGTACTGATTTATGGTGATTGTGCTATCAACATTAATCCTACTGCTGAAGAATTGGCTACAATTGCTATTCAGTCAGCTGATTCAGCAAAAATTTTTGGTATAGAGCCTAGAATTGCAATGTTATCGTATTCTACTGGTTATTCTGGTTGTGGTGATTTAGTAGAAAAAATTCGACTTGCTACTATGATTGTTAAAAAAAAACGATCTGATTTAATCATTGATGGTCCTATTCAATATGACGCGGCCGTTTCAGATACAGTATTTAAATTAAAGATTCCTAATTCTCCAATTTTTGGTTCTGCTACTGTATTTATTTTTCCAGATTTGAATGCAGGAAATATAGCTTATAAAGCCGTACAACGTTCTGCTGATATACTTGCACTTGGTCCAATGCTACAAGGGTTAAAAAAACCAGTAAATGATTTATCACGAGGCGCTTCTGTTAGAGATATTATTTACACCATTGCGTTAACATCTATTCAGTGCATATAAAAACGTTTTTTCATAAGGATTTACTTGTTGTATTAATTATATTTTAATTATTATGTTACTATTTGGTATACAACAGCATGGAAAAATTTCTCCTTTATTAAATAAAGCAGCTATAGGCTGTTTTATAAAATATGAGATTTGTCCGTGTATTAGTTGTATTCGGCATATTCCACAATAACCAGATTGGCATTGATAATCTATTTGTATATGATTTTTTTTTAAAACGTATAATAGTGATTTATCTTTTATATATAATATTTTTTTTTTGTTAGCGACTTGTATAATAAAGTTAATCATATATTTATAACTTAAATTTTTGAAATTCGTAATTAGATACTTCTGAATCAATTTGACCCACTAGATAAGAACTAATTTCTGTTTCTTGTGGAGCATTTTGTATGCTATCAGAAGTAAGCCAAGAATTTATCCACGGAATAGGATTTGATTGTTTTTTAAAATACGCTGAAAGACCAATTGAATTCATACGAATATTTGTAATGTACTCTATGTATTGACATAAAATATCTTTATTCAATCCAAGCATTGATCCGTCTTTGAATAAGTATTCAGCCCATTTTTTTTCTTGATCTGCAGCTGTAACAAATATTTCAATTGCTTCTTGTTTGCATTCTTTTGCAATATCTATCATAGATTCTTCATTGTTTATGTTATTTAAAATATGTAGTATATGTTGTGTTCCTGTTAAGTGTAGCGCTTCATCTCTTGCAATTAGTCGTATAATTTTTGCGTTCCCCTCCATTAATTCTCGTTCAGCAAATGCAAAAGAACAAGCGAAGCTGACATAAAATCTAATAGCTTCCAGTACATTAACACTAATTAAACAAAGATATAATTTTTTCTTTAATAATTGTAAATTGATGTTAATTTTTTTTTCGTTAATAACATGTGATCCTTCACCTAGTAAATGCCAATAACTGGTCATATTGATTAATTCATCATAGTATGTCGAGATATTTTGAGCACGATCATTAATATATTTATTAGAAATAATATCATCAAATATTAAAGATGGAGAATTAACGATATTTCTAATGATATGAGTATATGAACGAGAGTGAATCGTTTCAGAAAAAGACCATGTTTCAATCCAAGTTTCAAGTTCTGGAATAGAGATAATTGGAAGAAATGCTATGTTTGGACTTCTTCCTTGTATAGAATCTAATAGTGTTTGATATTTTAAATTACTAACAAAAATATGTTTTTCGTGATCAGGTAAATTATAAAAGTCAATTCTATCTCGAGAAAGATCTATTTCTTCTGGACGCCAAAAAAATGATAGTTGTTTTTCAATCAATTTTTCGAAGATAGTGTATTTTTGTTGATCATACCTAGCAATATTTACAGGTTGACCAAAAAACATAGGTTCTTTAAGTTGATCATTTTTTTTTTTTGAAAATGTTGTATAAGACATTGTTTTACCTAATTAAAACATTATTTTAAAGTGTATTTATAATTTTTCTAATTTTATATAATGCAGGATCCGCTGTTGCAATAATCTTGCATATTTGGTTCTATTGTAATATTTTGCTGATCTTGTGTTCCATCTCGCGTATTTTGATAATATAGTGTTTTTAAGCCTAATTTATATGACATTAATAAATCATATAATAGTTGTTTCATAGGGATTTTTTCGTTTAGAAATCTTTTTGGGTCATAATGAGTATTTACAGAAATAGATTGATCAACAAATTTTTGCATAATAGCTGCCAATTGTAAATATCCTGTATTATTTGGTATATCCCATAGTAATTCATATTTCGATTTTAATTTTTTGTATTCTGGTACTACTTGTCTCAAAATTCCATCTTTAGACACTTTTATACTAATAAAACCGCGAGGTGGTTCAATTCCATTAGTTGCATTTGAAATTTGTGAAGATGTTTCAGATGGCATTAAAGCGGATAACGTAGAATTTCTTAATCCGTATTTTTTTATTTTATTACGTAACATTTCCCAATCTAAGTGTAAAGGTTCACTACATATTGTATCAACATCTTTTTTATATGTATCTATAGGCAATTTTCCTAAGAAATAATTTGTTTGGTGAAATAAAGAGCATGATCCTTTTTCTTTTGCTAATTGGCAAGATGCTTGCAATAGATAGTATTGCATTGCTTCAAAAGTTCTATGTGTTAAATTTTTTGCGCTGCCATCTGAATAACGAACGCCATTTTTAGCTAAATAGTATGCAAAATTAATTACTCCAATACCTAAAGATCGTCTAGAAATAGATGATTTTTTAGCAGACGGTATAGGATAATTTTGATATTCTAATATTTCATCAAGTGCTCGAATAGATAGTACAGCTAATTCTTGAAAGTCATCTAAATTATTTATAGCTCCTAAATTAATAGCAGATAGTGTACAGAGTGCAATTTCGCCATTTTCATCATTAATATTATTTAACGGTGTTGTTGGTAGAGTAATTTCTAAACATAAGTTAGATTGTTTTATTGGAGCTAATTTTGGATTAAATGGGCTGTGTGAATTACAGTGATCTACATTTTGTATATAAATTCTACCTGTTGATGTTCTTTCTTGCATAATTAACGAAAATAAATCTAATGCTTTTACACATTTTTTTCGTATGTTTTTATCTTTTTCATATTCAATATATTTTTTTTCAAATTGTTGTTGATTTGAAAAGAACGTTTCATATAGTTTAGGAACATCAGAAGGACTAAATAGTGTAATATTTTTTCCTGATAACATTCTTTGATACATTAATCTATTAATTTGTAATGCATAATCAACATGGCGAACTCTATTTTCTTCAATACCCCTGTTGTTTTTCAAAACTAATAAATTCTCAACTTCAAAATGCCATATTGGATAAAAAATGGTTGCAGCACCCCCTCGAACGCCACCTTGTGAACAAGATTTTACAGCGCTTTGAAATAGTTTATAAAAAGGTATGCAGCCAGTATGAAAAGCTTCTCCATATCTGATAGGGCTACCTATTGCGCGTATTTGACCAGCGTTAATTCCAATTCCAGCGCGTTGTGAAACATATTTCACAATAGAACTGGTAGTTGCGTTAATAGAATTTAAATTATCTGCACATTCAATTAATACACATGAGCTAAATTGACGAGTTGGTGTTCTTACTCCTGACATAATTGGCGTGGGTAGTGAAATTTTAAATGTAGAAATGGCATTGTAAAATCGTTTAACATAATCCATTCTAATACATTTTTTATATTTTGCAAACAAACATGCAGATATCAAGATATACAGGAATTGTGCGCTTTCGTAAATTTTTCCAGTGACTCGATTTTGTATTAAATATTTTTTTTCTAATTGTTTAACTGCAGCGTAAGAAAAATTCATATCGCGCCAATGGTCGATAAAGGTATTCATTTCTATGTATTCTTGATGAGAGTAATATTTTAATAGGTTTTTGTCATACTTTCCTAAAGAAATCATTTTTTTTACATGTTCGTATAATACGGGAGGTTCAAATTGTCCATACGCTTGTTTTCTGAGATGAAATATAGACAATCGTGCAGCCATATATTGGTAATCAGGTGTTTCCTGCGAGATTAAATCAGCTGCAGATTTAATAATCGTTTCATGTATATTAATTGTAGTAATGTTGTTATAAAATTGAATTCGGGAATGTAATGCAACTTGAGAAATAGATATATCTTTCAATCCTGTGGCAGCCCAGTTTAATACTTTATAGATTTTATCAAGATTTATTTTTTCTTTTTTACCATTACGTTTAATAACAAATAAACTATTTTTCATATTTATTTATCTTTTTATAAAATATGTAAGAATTTTATCAGATTTTTAAAAACATTTTTATATAGATTCTACTATTCTTTGTAATGCCACTACTTTTTCGTTTTTAGATGTTCTAATTAGAATTACGCCTTGAGTATTTCTGCCTAGCACACCAATTTCAGATACTCTAATCCTAACTAAAGTTCCTGCATTTGTGATCATCATAATCTGATCTTTTTCCATAACTGTTATTGCGCCAATTATTTTACCATTCTTTTTGGTTATTTTAATAGAAATAACTCCTTGAGTTGCGCGTGATTTTATAGGAAAATCAGTAATTTTAGTACGTTTTCCATATCCGTTTCTTGTTGCAATTAAGATGTTATCTTTTTTTTGAGGTACAATTAATGAAACGACTTTATCGTTTTTTTTGATTTTAATACCCTTAACTCCTGATGCAGTTCTCCCCATCGTACGAACGCTGCTTTCTATAAATTGAACAACCTTTCCATTTTGTGTAAATAACATAATATTATTTTTTCCATTAGTTAATGCTACTCCAATTAACTCATCATCAGTATGTAAATTAATTGCTATAATTCCTGAATTTCTAGGTCTCTTAAATTGTTTTAATGAACTTTTTTTAACTTTTCCATGTGCTGTTGCCATAAAGATATTAAGATTGTCTTTATATTCGTGTACTGGCAGTATTGCTGTAATCCTTTCTTTATGACTTAATGGCAATAAATTTACTATAGGACGACCTCTAGCATTTCGACTGGATTCTGGTAATTGATAGACTTTCATCCAATATAAAATACCTCGGCTAGAAAAGCATAATATAGTATCATGTGTATTTGCGATAATTAAACTTTCTATGAAATCTGCTTCTTTGGTTTTTGCAGCTGATTTTCCTTTTCCGCCTCGTTTTTGTGCATTATAATCAGAAATAGGCTGATATTTTACATATCCAGAATGTGATAATGTTACTACAACGTCCTCTTGATGAATGAGGTCTGCTATATTAATATTGGAATAATTTTCAACTATTTCTGTTCTTCTTTTATCGCTGAAATTGTTTTGTATTAATATTAATTCTTGTTTAATAACACTTAACATTTTATTTGGATTTTCTAAAATATCTTTTAATTGGTTAGTTTTATGTGTTAAAAGTTTATATTCTTGAATAATTTTGTCTTTTTCTAAATTCGTTAATTTTTGTAAGCGTAAATCTAAAATTGATTGAATTTGTTTTTCAGTGAAACAATAACTGTCTTGTGTGTGTTTATTTTTTAGATCTAATGTCTTGGGATTATTAGATAAAAGATGTTTATATGTCCATTTTTTCTTTATCATTAAATTTTTAACATCTACAATACTAGTAGAATTTTTTATTATTTTAATAATTTCATTAATATTAACTAAAGCGACATTTAAACCTTCAAGTATATGTATTCGGTCTTGTGTTTTGTTTAATTCAAAGATACTACGTCGCGTGATAATTTCTTTTCGATGTAATAAGAAATATTGTAATATGTCTTTTAAAGATAAAATTTTTGGTTGTCCTTGACATAGTGCTACCATATTAATTCCGAAAGAAATTTGTAATTGTGTTAAAGAGTATAATTGATTTAAAATGATTTCAGAGGCTGCTTCTTTTTTAATTTCAATTACAATTCGCATACCGTCTTTGTCAGATTCATCACGTAAAGTTGTGATGCCATCAATTCTTTTTTCTTTAACTAGTTCTGCTATCTTTTCAATTAAACGCGATTTGTTAACTTGATAAGGTATTTCATTAAAAATAATAGATTCTTTTTTAGTTTTTTTGTTTTTTTCAATTTTGCTACGTGCTTTTATATAGATTTTTCCTTTTCCTGTGCGATATGCTTCTTGAATTCCTAGTTTTCCATGAATTATACCAGCTGTTGGAAAATCTGGCCCAGGAATATAATTCATTAGTTCTTTTAAGGTGATATCGTTATTGTCAATATACGCTAAGCATCCATTAATAATCTCATTTAAATTATGTGGAGGAATATTTGTCGCCATTCCAACAGCAATTCCGGATGATCCGTTTATTAAAAGATTTGGTATTTTTGCGGGTAATATTTCTGGAATATTTTCTGTTCCGTCATAGTTTGGTGAAAATTCAACTGTATTTTTTTCTAAATCGTTTAATAATTCATGAGCAATTTTAGACATGCGAATTTCTGTATATCGCATCGCTGCAGCAGCATCTCCATCTATAGAGCCAAAATTCCCTTGTCCATCTATTAGCACATATCGCAATGAAAAATGTTGTGCCATACGGACTATAGAATCATATACAGCCGAATCTCCATGAGGATGATATTTTCCTATAACGTCACCAACAATTCTAGCAGATTTCTTATATGCTTTGTTCCAATCATTATGCAATATATGCATTGCAAACAGTATTCTTCGATGAACTGGTTTTAATCCATCTCTAACATCTGGTAAAGCACGTCCAATTATTACAGACATTGCATAATCTAAGTAGGAGCTTTTTAATTCTTTTTCAATATCAATTTTTATGATTTCTCGCGTGGAGTTTTTCATATAGCTCTTTTATCTCTTCATTAATTAATGTAATTAAATTAAGTTTGAAAAATTATATCATAATTCAAGTTTACGATACATTGAAAGAGAGCGATTCCAATGAAAGGGATGACTTTGTTATATTTTCATAGTAAAAACATTTTTATGTTGTGTATTTTATAATAACGTATTAATATAAAAATATAATGCATATAATCGTTTCACAATGATAAAAATATATTATTTTTTTTGTATTTTTTAAATATGAGATCCACATATGAAAAATGAAGAAAAAATTTTAATAGAGAATTTATTTCATCGATTAAAAAAAATTGATTCAAACAATTGCGCAAAAGATAGTGAAGCAAATGATTTAATTCAAGAATTTGTAAAAAGACAACCTTCTTCTTCTTATTACATGACCCAAACAATATTAATTCAAGAAACAGCAATAAAAAAAATGAGTATGGAAATAGAAAATTTAAAGCAAAAAGTTTCTATCTTGCAAAAAGAACAATCAGAAAAAAAACCAAGTTTTTTATCCAATTTTTTTAAAAATAAAACTTCTCCATCGGCGTCACCGCATGATAGAAATGTATGGAATGACAAAAATCATCTTTCTGCACCTTATCATTCTCATGCAACTCCATCATTTCCTACGCCAAATCCCGGATATGCAACAACAGGAAATGGTAGCTTTCTTAGTAATGCGTTACAAACAGCAACAGGAGTAGCAGGTGGTATGATTTTAGGTAATATGTTAATGAATGTTTTTAATCATACTAAACCGGAAGAAGAAATATTTAATGCAATTCATACATCAAATGAAAATCATCATATAGATCATCCCCTTCCTGACAATTCTATTGATGTAAATTCGCATACTGAAAATAATACCAATTTGACGAGTTTTGAAAATAATGAATCTGCGGATATGAACAAAAATATTCATTATTCAAATGACGCGAACAATATAAATAATATTGAGAATACTTATGATGTAAATCATGAAACCGACGATATTGATATGCATGATGATAATTTTATTTAAATGATTAAATATATTACAATTAGTTTGTATTTTTTAAAAATTGGAATTCTTTTTCAAAATCTCAATTAAGTTAAGATTTGATACCTTTTATATGAATTTGTAGACATAAAGCCAGCATAAGATATGCTTTGCTGACTTTAAATTTTAATTAAGATTGTTTTGTTAAATATTCAGCTAGACCTTTTGAAGAAGGTTTTATTCCTAGTTTTCCAGGATGCCAGTTAGCAGGACATACTTCACCGTATTTTTTATGAAATGCTATAGCATCTATTATACGGATTATTTCATGTATATTTCGTCCAATTGGAAGATCGTTAATAACTTGATGACGAATTACCCATTGAGAATCAATTACAAAAGAGGCACGTAAAGCTACACCAATTTCAGGATGTTCGATACCATAAGATTTTTGAATATTATGTTTTATGTCTGATACCATTGGAAAGTTTATTTTTCCAATTCCGCCGTACTCAGGAAGTGTTTTTTGCCATGCTTGATGAACAAATACATTATCGATTGATATTCCAACAATTTTTGTGTTTCTTTTTTTAAAATCCTGATATAGTTTATTAAATTCTATAATTTCAGTTGGGCAAACGAATGTAAAGTCCATTGGCCAAAAAAATAACACAGTTAATTGACCATTAGAATATTTTTTTAGATCAAAATTCTCAACTATTTCACCGTTTTTCAAAATTGCTGGAGCAATAAAATTTGGTGCTTTTTGTGTAACTAAAACCATGTGTTTTCCTATAGTTTTTTAATTTAAAGTATATTTTTAGTAATATAAATTTGATTATTTTTTTTAATTAAGGAATTTAATTTTTATGCCATGTACTAATATTTGGAATAGAGTATGAATATTATTTTGTCTTGGAAAGATGTTTTATCACAAGAAAAAAAAAAGATATTTTATTAACATAATAAATTTTATTAAAAATCAACGTGCAAATCGTATAATTTATCCGTCTCAAAATAATATATTTAATGCGTTTCTATTGACTCATTTTGATAAAATTAAAGTTGTTATTCTTGGACAAGATCCGTATTTTTCTAAAAATCAAGCACATGGATTAGCATTTTCTGTTCCTGTAGGGGCAATTATACCACCTTCTTTAAAAAATATATATAAAGAGTTAAATAATGATTTTAAAAAAAATTTTTTATTTAATCATGGTTGTCTTGAAAATTGGGCACATCAGGGTGTATTTTTATTAAATACTATTTTAACTGTCGAATCAGGAAAACCAAAATCACATAATTCTATTGGATGGGATGTTTTTACTGATCAAGTTATTTCGATGATCAATCTTCACAGGCGTTCTATTATTTTTTTACTCTGGGGTCAGGATGCGCAAAAAAAATCAAGATTAATCGATATCAATAATCATTATATTTTGCAAGCCTCTCATCCCTCTCCCCTATCGGCATTTCGCGGATTTTTTGGGTGTAAACATTTTTCAAAAGTCAATAAAATATTAATACAAAATCAACAAGAGCCGATTAATTGGTTTTCTATTTAGACATAAAAACTATTTTTACTGTATTGCAAAAGTGTGTAATTTAGATTGTATAGCTATCAAAAGGTATTAATTTTTACAAATTATAACTTCTGCTTTTCGTAAAACTATTTTATTAAAAGTAAATCCTTTTTTGTAAACAGAAATAATATGATTTTCAGGTATTTTTTTAGATTTTTGAGTTGAAGCAATGTGATGAATTTTAGAGTTGAAAATTTCACATTTTTTTCCTTCTATTTTTACTTTTGATGTACATAATAAATTAAATAATGATTGTAATGTTAATTCTATTCCTTTTAGTAAAGGTGTGTTTTCTGTTTTTAAATTATTGCAGAATAATAAAACGTCTTCAAGAGAATCTATAATTGGTATAATATTTTTAAAAAAATTACTTGTTTTTTTTAATTTAATATTTTTTATTGTTTTTTCTGCATTTTTTTTAATGTTATCAATATTTGCTAATGTGCGTAATTTAATATCGTTAATTTTATTTTGGTTGTTTGATAGTTGTATTTTTAGGTTTTCTATTTCTATATTTTGAAAATTAGAAACATTATTTTCAATTTCGCGTGGTTTATTATCTTGTTGTATATTTTGTGTTTTTTGTGTATTTTTTTCGCGGTTTTCCATAGATTTTAACCTTATTTTTTATTATGAGATAATTGTCGATTTGTAAAATTTTGTTTTTAAAACAAAGTTGATTATTATAATATAATATATAATATTTTCTAGGAAATTTTATGTAATGAAGCAACATTTTACCTGCATTGGCATTGTTGGAAGCCCTCGTCATACGAATGCATTAATAACACATGAGATATTATATAAATGGCTAATGAAGAAAGGATATCATGTTTTTGTCGAACATGTTATTGCTAAAGAATTAAATTTAAAACATCCTAATACTGCTACTTTAGTCGAAATTGGACAACTGTGTGAATTAGCAGTTGTAATTGGTGGAGATGGTAATTTATTATGTGCAGCTCGTGTTTTATCATTATACGATATTAAAATTGTTGGTATTAATCGCGGTAATTTAGGATTTTTGGCTGACTTAAATCCTGAAACTGGATTAAGAGTATTATCAGAAATTTTATCTGGAAATTATTTTTTAGATAATCGTTTTTTATTAGATGTGCAGGTGCGTGAAAAAAAAACTATTTCTAAGTCAAGTATAGCTATTAATGAAGTTGTATTGCATCCTTCATGTTTAGATTATATGATAGAATTTGCAGTTTATATTGATGGTAAATTTTCTTTTTCTCAACGTGCAGATGGTTTTATTGTTTCTACACCAACTGGTTCAACTGGTTATTCTCTATCTGCTGGTGGGCCAATTATTGCTGCATCTTTAGATGCAATTACATTAATTTCTATGTTTCCTCATACTTTATCTTCGCGTCCATTGGTGATTCGAAATGATAGTATCATTTGCTTAAAAATTTCTAATTTTGATAGTAACTTAAAGATTAGTTGTGACAGTCAGATAATTTTGCCAATTGAAGAAGGAGAGTGTGTATTTATCCGTCGTAGTAACTATTATTTACATTTAATTCATCCTAAAAGTTATGACTATTTCAAAACGTTAACTACAAAATTAAATTGGTCCAAAAAATTTTTTAGAAACCATTCTAATAGATAAAATATTGAATTCAAAAAACATTTGTTTTATACAATAGTGATTTGTTTTAATAAATTATTAAAACATTTTTTTATATATAACATTTTTGTGTTAACAGTATCATTTTTTATTCTATTAAAAATTTATTTAAGGATTAATTCTATTGTTATATGTAATTTAACAGTTTATTTGTATTTTTTCTAAATTAATATATTCAATAATATAATTTTTTAAAAATAATTTAATTAGTACACCTTTTATATAATTTAGTGTATAAAAAAATGATATATGCATGCTAAAGTAAGTTACATATATAAAGTATATTATATTTTTTTAAAAGTACGTGAAAAATTTTATTTTTTAATACAGTTAGGTTGTTTATAAAAATAGAGAAATTGCATGTGTAATTATGTGAAATGTTATATAAGTGTTGATCGATTAGTTTTTTCTAAATAATTTGGAGCTGGCGGGATTCGAACCCGCGTCCAAAATTTCTAAAAATAAAATTCTACATGTTTATTTTTTCTTTTCAGAATTCATCTCTTAATTTGGAAAAACACATTTTAAGAGCATAGCTTGAGGAAACAATTTCATGCATATCACCAAGCTTAATATACATGTTGTCTCTTATATTTTATCTTTCCGATTGTTATTTCTAAGAGAAAAAAATAAACAGGAAAGGCTAAATACAGTTTTTAAGCTGCTAAAGCGTAGTTTTGGTTATTTTTTGCAGATATTTTTTACGGCTTTTTATCGAGGCAAACCGTTCCTCGACATGCATTTTATTTTTTTGACGATTTTGTCGATTCCAAAACAGCCCCTGATTTTTTTGTATTTTCAATAGTATTGCAAAAAAAAACAGTCTTGTCTATTGAATATTTTTAAAATATGCGTGTTTTTTTTGTTGAAAGATATAATTTTATAAAATGTAAAAAATGGAAATTAATATGAATATTATTCAAAAAATAGAAAAACAGATAAAAGATAATATTATTTTGATTTATATGAAAGGAACACCAAACTCTCCGAGTTGTGGTTTTTCAGCACAAGCAGTACAAGCAGTATCAGCATGTGGAGAAAAATTTGCATATATTGATGTTTTAGAAAATACAGATATTAGAACTGAGTTACCAAAATATGCTAATTGGCCTACGTTTCCTCAGTTATGGATAAAAGGTGAGTTAATTGGTGGTTGTAGTATTATAGTAGACATGTTTAAAACTGGCGAATTAAAAAAATTAATATTAAATGCAGTAAAAAAAATATAAACTACATTGTGCAAATTAATTTTTTTAGATAAAATCTCAAAAATATGACACTTGCATAAAGAAAGTAAATGATATATCTTTATTGCGAATGTCATATTTATCGTGGTTTCGGATTGTATGATTTTGAATATAGATTTAAAAAAATATATTTTCACTGTTGTACGTTTTTAATAGCACAATTTTATTTTTTTTCGATATTTAATGGCCACCCACCTAAACGTTTCCATCGATTTACTAATTCGCAAAAAAGATTTGCAGTTTGCAATGTATCATATAAAGCTGAATGTGCTTGATTGTTATCAAATGGTAACCCGATGGCTTTACATGCTTTAGCTAAAACGGTTTGACCAACAGCTAATCCACTTAATGCAGCTGTATCAAATGTAACAAATGAGTGAAAAGGATTGTGTTTTATTTTTGCTCTTTGAATTGCTTCCATTAGAAAATTGTGATCAAAGGTAGCGTTATGAGCTACAACAATACCTTGACTGCAATCGTTTTCTTTTATACCGTCTTGTACCATTTTTATCATAGATTCAATTGCTTTTTTTTCACTGATTGCGCCGCGTAGTGGGTTAAATGGATCAATTTTATTGAAGGAAATTGCATCAGAATTTATTATAGATCCTTTAAATGGTTTGATATGAAAATGTAATGTGTGTTCTTTATGCAGCCATCCGAAATTATCCATTTTTAAAGTTATTACAGCCATTTCTAATATTGCATCTGTTTTTGAATTAAAACCTGCTGTTTCAAAATCTATTACAACGGGATAAAACGTTCGAAATCGATCACTTAATAGATTACATGTTTTAATTATAGACATAACATTCTCATTTTTTTAAAACATTACACGTGTTTTTAATGTGGCATTTTTTAGTTTTTTTTGATATTTTTAATGGTTTAAAATATGTTAAAATTTTTCATATTTTTGGTATTTTAAGATATTTTTATTTTAATGTAATTAAATTTATATACGTAAAAATATGTTTATGTTTTTAATTTAAACGAATTTTTATATATATATTGAGATTTTTTATTTACATTATATAAGTGTACTATAATTTATAAAAATATTTAAGATTAAATTATTAATTTAATTATTTATAAAAATTCTGTATATTATGACTTAACAGAAATAATATTAGGATCTATAACATGAGTTATACTCTTGCGTCTTTACC
The DNA here is from genome assembly GCA_014622685.1 of Buchnera aphidicola (Pentalonia nigronervosa). NCBI lineage: Bacteria > Pseudomonadati > Pseudomonadota > Gammaproteobacteria > Enterobacterales > Erwiniaceae > Buchnera > Buchnera aphidicola. Next base: position 65,269 of record CP061275.1, read on the forward strand.
ATATTTATATAATGCTTTAGAACCATTTTTTGATGAAAAAACTATGATGATTCATCATACTAAACATCATCAAAATTACATTAATAATACCAATTCAATTTTAAAAAATACTATTTTTTCTTCATTGTCTATTGATGAGTTGATATCTATTTTTGACGAAATAGTTTTAGATGACAAAATATCTTTGCGCAATAACGCTGGGGGTCATATTAATCATACTTTTTTCTGGGACATTTTAAAAATTGGGACTACGCTAACTAGCGATTTAAAAATAGAATTGGAAAAACAATTTGGTACTGTTGAAAACTTTAAAAATCAATTTGAAGAAATCGCTTGTAGTCATTTTGGTTCGGGTTGGGTATGGTTAGTAAAAAAACATAATATGTTGTCTATCATATCCACTCCCAATCAAGATAATCCATTAATGGGTGGTGTTGCATCTGATTCTTATGGATATCCTATTATTGGATTAGATCTTTGGGAACATGCTTATTACTTAAAATATCAAAATAAACGATTAGATTATGTGAAAGCTTTTTGGAATGTAGTGAATTGGGAAAAAGCGTCTTGTCGATTACAGAGTAATTAAAATTTTTTTAATTTAAAAAATTAGAAATATTTTACTTCTTGTTACTCGAAACGATGTTAAATATTGTGAATTGAACTTTAAAAACATATAATATTAAATATTATATGTTTTTATTTTTTTAAGGAAGTAAATTTTATTCATATTAAAAAATGTTGTTTGAATCATATTAAAATGATTGTTGGTTTATCTAATCCAAAAACGCAGTATCATCAAACTCGTCATAATGCGGGGTCATGGTGCATTTATGATTTTATGAAATTACATTCTAAGGTTTTAGTTGAAGAAAAGAAATTTTTTGGTTTTACTGGTTTAATTAATATTAATGCACGTGTTATTCGTATTCTTGTACCCAACATTTTTATGAATTTAAATGGTAAATCAGTATTTAAAATGGCTTCTTTTTATAATATTCATTTATCTGAAATATTAATAATACATGATGACTTGGAACTTTGCCCTGGTATTGTGAAAATAAAATATGGTTACGGGCATAATGGGCATAATGGATTAAGAAACATCATTTCTTGTTTTCAAAAAAAAATAGATTTTTATCGATTTCGAATTGGAATTGGTCGTCCAGAAAAAAAAAATTTAGTTTCGTCGTTTGTGCTATCTAGTCCTACAAAAACAGAAAATATGTTAATTAAAAAAGCTATTTTACATACTATAAAAGCAATTAGTTTGTTCATGGGTTAACAATAGCAGTTTAACTATATGTGTTGTTCAATTATTTTTTTGGAAATGATTTAGTTAAAAATTTATTTTGGATGTATATAAAATATGAGTTTTAAATGCGGCATTATAGGATTGCCAAATGTTGGTAAGTCTACTTTATTTAATATTTTAACTACAGGACATTCTGCAGTTGCAAACTTTCCATTTTGTACTATAAAACCTAATATTGGTATTGTATCAGTAGTGGATCCTCGCATTGAAAAGATTGCGTCTATTGTTTGTCCTAAAAAAATAGTAAATACATTTATAGAATTTGTAGATATTGCAGGTTTAGTAAAAGGAGCATCTCAAGGTGATGGACTAGGTAATCAATTTTTAAGTAATATACGAGAAACGCATGCTATAGTACATGTAGTACGTTGTTTCAAAGATGATAATATCATTCATATTTATAATCGTATTAATCCTATAGAAGATGTGAATATTATCAACACTGAGCTTATTTTTTCAGATTGTGATATTTGTGAAAAAGCATTATTACAATTAGGTAAAAAAACAACCATTCTCCATAAAGATATAGAATTGACACGACAAGTTTTGAAAAAATGCCTTAATCATTTAAAACAAGTTTGTATGTTAAAAACGCTTACATTAAGTATTGATGAGAAAAAACTTCTTCAGAATTTTTGTTTATTAACCTTAAAACCAACAATGTACGTTGCAAATATTAATGATCAGAAAGAATCTTACCGTGCTTTAAGTGAGTTAAAAAAAATGGCAAATGCGGCAGGTGAGATAGTGATTCCAATTTTTTCAAATTTAGAATTAGATTTAGTATTTATGGACAGTTCTGAAAAAAAAGATTTTATGGATGCTTTTGAAATAAAAGATTTAGGATTAAATAACGTGATTTTATCTGGTTATAAATTACTCAATTTAATAACTTTTTTTACTGTAGGAAAAAAAGAAATTCGAAGTTGGTCTGTTCCTAATGGTAGTACTAGTTTATACGCAGCTCGTAAAATACATAGTGATTTCAGTAAAGGTTTTATTCGAATGCAAGTTATTTCGTACATTGATTTTATAAAATATAAAGATGAATCAAAAATTAAAAAATTAGGAAAATGTAGAATAGAAGGCAAAGATTATCGCATACAAGATGGTGATATTATTCGTGTTTTCTTTAATGTGTAACTAAAAAAATAATATACAATTAATTTTTTTATAATTGTTCGTTGTATTGTTTCGGAGAGGAAGATAAATTTCCTCTCTCATTTAGTATGTTTAGTTTGCTATTAAAAATTGTTTTAATTGGCTAAAATCTGGATCAATATTATAAGATAGTATTGGTAATGCGATTCTATTTTTTAATGCTATCGGCAACGAAATATTGTTTTTTAATATTTTCTCAATCGTTACTTTAAATTTTGCAGGATGCGCAGTACCTAGAAATAAACCGAATTCATCTTGTTTCAATTGATCTTTAAGTAATTTATACGCAATTGCTGCATGAGGTTCAGAAAGATAACCTAATTGAAATAATTCTTGCAACGTTTTTTTAGTATCATGATCTGATACACTACCAAATCTAAGTGTTTCTAGTATCCATTTTTTTTGTGTAGATAATTCTTTAATACGAGGCCAATTATTGGGTTGACTGATATCCATGGCATTAGACATTGTAGATATTGTTTTTCGAGGATTCCATCTGCCACTTTTTAAAAATCTTGGAACAGTGTCATTTGCGTTTGTGCATGCTATAAAAGATGATATTGGTAAACCGAGCGATTGGGCTAGTAGTCCAGCTGTCAGATTTCCAAAATTACCACATGGAATTGCTATTACTAATTTTTTCTTTTGTTGTGTCGAAAGTAAGGAAAATGCTTCAAAATAATAGCATATTTGTGCTAATAATCGACTAATATTAATAGAATTTGCTGAATTTAATCCAATTGACATTTTTAAGTCTTTATTATTAAACGCTGTTTTTACTAATTTTTGACAATCATCAAAACTACCATTAACAGATATTGTTTTTATATTTTTTCCTAATGTACAAAACAATTTTTCTTGTAGTGCAGTAATTTTTCCTTTCGGATATAAAATAACCACTTGAACATTATTCATTTTATAAAATGCATGAGCTACTGCAGCGCCAGTATCTCCTGATGTTGCAGTTAAAATAGTTATTCGTGTACTATTTTCATTAAATAACAAAAGCATTTGTGCCATAAAACGTGCGCCAAAATCTTTAAAAGCTAGTGTTGGACCGTGAAATAATTCCAAGCAATGGATGTTCTTTGATACAATCACTTTTAATGGAGTAGTCAGTGCAAATGCTTTTTGAACACTTTGATATAATGTTTTTTTTGTGATTTCATCACCAATAAATTTAAAAAGTATTTCGGTACTTTTAGAAACAAAATCCATTTTTAATATTTTTTTGATTTCACAAGATGTAAAAGTTGGAATTTCTGTTGGAAAAAACAATCCCTGTTGTTCTCCTAATCCTAATTTTACTGCTTCTTCAAAATTTACTTTTTCTTTATGATTTTTTAAGTTATAAAGTTTCATGTTGTTATCCTATGTTACGTGTACCTTGTAAATCTAAAAAGCAAATGTGAACAAATCCTTCATTGTTTTGCAGATAATTTTCTTTTAACCATAAAGATATTTTTTTCGCAGTACTAATTTTATCAGAAACAGCAAAGATCGTAGGACCAGAACCGGAAATACCACAACTAATTGCTCCAATTCCTTGAATTTTTTTTTTGCATCTTAAAAAGTTTGGTAGTAATTTGACACGATATGGTTCTGCTATAAAATCTTGCATTGATCTAGCTGCTAAATGAGATTGTTTAGTGTATAAAGCATGAATGAAACTTGCTAAATAACGACTATTTTTAATACAAATATCTTTTGTATATTTTTTCGGCAAGATTTTTCTTGCTTGTGCAGTAGAAATATTAATTCCTGGCCAAGCTATAATCCAGAGCCAGTTTTTAATATTCGGCAATTGTTGATTAATTATTTTTGGATCATCTAATATTAATTGTAGACCTCCGAAAAAAGATGGAGCAACGTTATCGTAATGTATACTACCTGATATTTCTCCTTCTATTTCTCCCATCAGAAGTAATAATTCTTGTGAATTTAATGGTTGATTGCAAAATTGATTTATTGCGACTAAGGTAGCAACTATAGAACAAGCGCTGGATCCTAATCCTGATCCAATAGGCATGTTTTTTTCAAGAATAATGGACACTGGAACATTTTTTTTTAGAATTTCACAAAATTTTATCCAACATTTCCATGTAATATTTTTTTGGATTGTTTGAGGTAATTTTTTAGAAAATACACCTTTGTTGATTAATTCAAATTTATTTGCTGATTGTATTGTAACACAATCCCCTAATAAAGTTCCGTCTATTGGTTTAATTGCTGCTCCTAAAATATCAAATCCTACTCCAACATTACCAATAGAAGCTGGCGCATAAATTTTAATCATCATGTATCCCTCTTGACATTTATGAAAGTATGCGTAATAAGTCAGAAAACACTCCAGATGCTGTAACATTGTTTCCAGCACCGTAACCTCGTAAAATTAAAGGGATTGGTTGATAATAATTCGTATAAAATGCTAGTGCATTTTCACCATTTTTAACTTTATATAATGGGTGATTTTTACTAATTTCTTCAATTTTTACGGAACATTGTCCTGTATTTTTAATAGTTCCAACAAATCGTAAAACACTATTTTTAGCATTAGCTTTATTATTTTTTTTTAAGAATATTGGGTCTAATTCTTTAAGTTTTTCTAAAAATTCATATGGTTTTTTGTAATTTGTAAAATCTTTTGGTAATAAAGGTTCAATTTTAATATCTTGTAATTCTGTTTTATAACCTGCTTCACGAGCTAAAATAAGTAATTTTCTCGCTACGTCTGTTCCGGATAAATCATCACATGGGTTTGGTTCAGTAAATCCAAGTTTTTTTGCTTCTTTAGTTGCTTGTGATAATGAAATGCCTTCTTCTAATCTACCAAAAATAAATGATAAAGATCCAGATAATATACCTTTAAAACGAATTAAGTGATCTCCTGTATTACGCAAATTTTTTAAAGTTTCAATAGCTGGTAATCCTGCTCCAACATTAGTTTCGTATAAAAATTTTTTATTTTTTTTAAAAGCTGTTTTTCTTATTTTTTGATAGTAGTCTAATTTATTAGTATTTGCTTTTTTATTAGATGTAACTATATGAAATTCATTATTTAAAAAGTCTATGTATTGTTCTGAGATTAATTGATCAGAAGTACAGTCTACGATAACTGGATTTAAAAAAGAATGGTTTTTTATGATTTTTTTTAATACGTCTAAATTAAATATTTTTGTTGTGTTTTTAAAATCATTTTCCCAATTAGATAAGTCTATTTTTTTTTCTGGCATTAACATTTTTTTAGAATTTGCAATGACTCGGATTTGAATTTCAACATTTTTTTGTTGCAGTGATTTTTGTTGTTGTAATATTTGTTTTAACAGTGTAGTGCCGATACCACCAATACCAATTAAAAGAACATCAATAATTTTTTTGTCATTAAATAATGTGTAATGTACTTTTTGTACAGCTTGTGATATATATTTTTCTTCAACTACAATTGAGATTGAGTGTTTTGAAGATCCTTGTGCGATTGCGAGAACATTGATTTTTGCAGTACCTAAAGTAGAAAAAATTTTGGATGCGATATTATATTTTTTATTTATATTTTCGCCGATAACTGATAAGACAGATAAATTATTAGTAACGCGAAATGGATTTAATAATTTATTGTGTAATTCTAGTTGAAACTCTTGTTGTAAAGAATACAAAAATCTTTCAGATTCTTTTTCTAAAATGCAAACAGCGATTTTGTCTTCTGACGATGATTGAGTAAGTAATATTATTTTAGTGTGATTTTTATATATTATGGAAAATATGCGTGAAATTAGATTTCTGACATTTTTAATATACATTCCTGATATGTTCAACATTGCTATTTTTTTAAGGTAAGTTACGCCTTTTAAAAGAAATGTATTCGAATTATATTTTTTTTTAATCCATGTTCCGTTAGATTTAATGTTTTTTGTGTTTTTAATAATACATGGGATGTTAAATTGAGAAATTGGTTCAATTGTACGAGGATGCAATATTTTTGCGCCAAAATAAGACAGTTCCATTGCTTCTTGATATGATATTGATTTTAGAAGATGTGTATTAGGAATTTCTCTTGGGTCGCAAGTAAAAACTCCGTCAACATCGGTCCAAATTTCACAGCATTTTGCTTTTAAACAAACTGCTAATATTGCAGCAGAATAATCAGAACCATTTCGTCCTAATAATACTAATTCTTGTTTTCGATTTCCAGCAATAAAACCCGACATTAAAAGAATGTTGTCTTTTTGAAAATGAATTTTTTCAATACGTTTTTTAGATTCTAATATGTCAACGGTGGAATCTAAATATGTTCCTGAAGATGCAAAATTATATATTGGATCAATGATAGTTACTTTGTAATTTCTAGAAATTAATATATTCTTCATTATATAAACTGAGAGTATTTCACCTTTTGAAATAATTATTGCTCGAACATTTTTTGGACATGTTTTTAATAATGATATACCATGCGTTAAATTTTTTATTTGATCCAATTCTCTAATAATGTTTTTTTTAGTTATCTCGTATAAAAAATTAGACTGTACTTTGTTAAGATCGTTTATTAAATCAATAAAAATTTTTTCTAAAGTTGCAATGATTGTTAGCATGTTGTCATAATTTACAATTTCTTCACAAATGGAAACTAAATGATTAGTTACTGTAGCTGGAGCTGAAAGTACTACAGCTGTTTTTCCGCATTGGAAATTTTTTTCTATAATATCAGCTACAAATAGAAATTTTCTTGCATTAGCTAGTGACGTGCCGCCAAATTTTAATAGTTTCATGTTTGTTTTATGACTCTTTTTGATTGAATGAAAAAATATCAAATTAATAATATAATTAAGCGTATTTATAAAGTATGTATTATCTATGTTATAAATTAGATATCATAATATAGAATGGTTTTATTAATGAATAGAACATATAATTAGGTATTAATATTTTATAAGTAATTAAAAAATTGACGAGTTTAGAAGATAGTATCGTTTATTTTAATCAAATTGATTGTTTGAATTAAACTGTTTTTAGAATTTTTATTTAATCAGGATTTTTATTTTTTATGTAAAAGTAATGTTATTTTATTTTTTAAAAATATACTTCTATTGTTTTTTTAAAAACATCATTTTTAATTATTATTTAAAGCAAAATTGCAGATTTAATACATAGAAATAATAAAAAATATATTTTCTGGATATTAGATATATATGTAATACTAAAACGTTTAATACTAATTTTAGTGAGCGCAATAGTTAAAATTATTTGTTTAATTAATTTTTATAACATAATGATTGTAATTAATGCAATAATTAAAAAATAAATGTTTATTTTTAATTATATATTAAAGTTATATTTATTGAATATATTTTATCGATTTCATGAAAATTAATATATTATTTATAGTTTTAATATAATTTCATTCACATTAAAAAATCAGTTAATACTATGAAGCACACTATTAAAATTGTTATTTCTGAAAAAGCGCTTAATACGCGTGTTAAAGAATTAGGGCAAGAGATTACTGAAAAATATCGCTATAGTCGAAATAAAATAATATTAATTGCATTGTTACGTGGTTCATTTATTTTTATTGCAGATTTATGTCGAAGAATTAATATTGCGCATGAAATTGATTTTTTGACGACTTCTAGTTATGGTCAAGGAATTATATCTAGTGGAGATGTAAAAATTATAAAAGATTTAAATGAAGATATTTATAATAAAAATGTTTTAATTGTAGAAGATATAATTGATTCAGGAAACACCTTAAGTAAGATATTATCTATTTTAAAGCTTCGTCATCCAAAATCTGTGTCGATTTGTACTCTTTTAGATAAACCAGAATGTCGTGAAGTAGATATTCATATTGATTTTACAGGATTTTCTATACCAGATGAATTTATGGTTGGTTATGGGATTGATTATGCTCAATCATATCGTTATTTGCCGTATATTGGAAAAGTGATTTTTTTAAAATAAAAATTATTTTTTTATTAGACTGTACATAATTAATTTAACAAATTTTTATTATTTATGTCAATTTTTGTTGATTGAGAAATTTATATAAATCAAAGTATTAATTCCTTTATATTTTGAAAATTATAACTATAATTTAATATAACTTTTAAAAATATAGAAGATTAAAAGTCAAATCTAATTTTTTAATAAAACCAACATAAAATTTAACGTTTTATTAAATCAATGCTGTATTCTCTAAAGTCGAATTATAGAAAAATAAAATGCAGTATTTAATAATATAAAATTTGTTGATTTTGTTCATTTTGGTTTTTCATTATAAATTTAGTAATTCTTTTTAAATTAACTATTCCAAAAAAAATATAGAATATCAGAAAAGGATATTCGAAATAGTTAAATATATTAATCGAATATCCTAGAATATGTATTTTTTATGTTTATATTAACCTGTCATTTGTTTTTTTCGAATTTCTGCTAATGTTTTGCAATCAATACAGAGCTTTGCTGTTGGTCTTGCTTCTAAGCGCCGAATACCAATTTCAATACCACAAGAGTCGCAATAACCAAAATCTTTATTTTTAATTCTTAATAATGTATGTTCAATTTTCTTGATCAATTTGCGACTTCGATCTCGATTGCGCAACTCTAAACTAAATTCTTCTTCTTGTGTTGCCCGATCTATCGGGTCTGGAAAATTTGTTGCTTTTTCTTGTATATTAAAGAAAGTGTGGTTAATTTCATTTTTTAGTTGGTTTTTCCATGTTTTAAGAATTTTGTAAAAATGTGATATTTGTGCTTTGTTCATATATGTTTCATTATTTTTTTTTTTATATGGTTGTAATCCTGCAACAGAAATAACATTTAAAGATGATGTTTTTTCATTATTTTCTTGTGCCATAGTTTTCTCCATAACGGTATGTTTATTAAAAATTAACTTGTTAAATTATATTTTTAAAAAATACTGTTTCAACTTATTTTCATTTTATGCGATGAAATTTTTAATTAGATATTTTTAAGAATAGACGATAATTTATATGTTTTAAGACATATGGTTTTATGCATGTAATTAAGAATGTATGTGTAAGATAAAATATTAATTTACATCTTGTGAAATAAATCTAATTAATTTTTTAAGTGCTTATGATAAAGTGTTTAAATACTAGGTATAAAGTATTTTTTTGATTTTTATAGAACATTAAATAATATTAGTAATATTAACATAAATTATAATTAAATATATTTTTTTAAAAAATAAAGAAATTTCATTTTTTGATATAAACTTTTATTTTATAAATTTTTAAATGGGGCGATTTTTTGAATGAAAAAACATCAAATTAAAAAATTTGCTTTAGGGATAGAGTACGATGGCAGTGCATATCATGGCTGGCAACGTCAAAAAACAGTACCTAGTATACAAGAAGAAATAGAAAATGTGCTTTCTTACATTGCTAATCATAAAGTTAAAGTAACATGTGCAGGTCGAACTGATGCTGGAGTACATAGTATTGGTCAAGTAGTGCATTTTAATACGACTTCGAATCGAAATGAATCATCTTGGACTGTAGGTGTAAATAGTTATTTATCACACAACATCGCTGTTAAATGGATTAAAGAAGTACCAAAACATTTTAATGCGCGTTATAGCGCTGTTACTCGTACTTATCGTTATATAATATATAATTATAGTTTTCGTTCTTCGATTTTCTATAATAAATCAAATCATATTTATAAAAAATTAAATACAGATGATATGTTTTTCGAATCGCAATATTTATTAGGTGAACATGATTTTTCGTCATTTAGAGCTATTGGTTGTCAATCATATTCTCCTTGGAGAAAAATAACGCAATTAAATGTTTATCGTCGAAATAATTGGGTGATTATTGAGATTACAGCTAATTCATTTTTGCATCATATGGTACGAAATATTGTTGGTGTATTGATTGAAATAGGTTTGGCTAAAAGAAAAAAATACTGGATGCAGGAATTACTAAAAAAAAAGAATAGATTGTATGCTGGAATTACTGCTCCATCAAAAGGTTTATATTTATCTTTTGTAGAATATCCTGCTTATTTTAATCTACCACAAATGTCATATGTTCCTGTATTTTTATCTTAAATAACGTTTTTTAAACATTTTATAGCGTCGTTGTTGCGATATATAGTCGCACAACAATTTTAATATAGAATATTACATTGTTATTTTTTAATTTTAGAAAATATTTAGTTAAAATTAAGAGTATTTTTAAATGTACATTTTAAAAAAAAAATTAAAAATTTTAATTTTTTTATTGTTAATAATATTTGTATTATATGGTTTGTATTTATACCATAAAATACACAAGTTAATTAGTGGATCAGTATGGATTTTTCCTACTGAAATATACAGTCGTATAATCAATTTCGAACCAGGTTCTTTGTGTTCAAAAAGACAAATGTCATCGTTGTTAGCACAATCTATGTATCAAAAAGTACATCATGTTATGTTACCAGGTGAATATAGATTAAGTAAAAACAGCATAGAATTAATACGACGTGCTTTTGATTTTCCAGATTTTAACGAAGGTGAGTTTCATGTCAAGTTGTATTTTAGGAAAAAACATTTAAAAAAAATTAAAAATATTGAAAGCAATCGTAATTTTAGTTTTTTTCGATTAGATCCAAAATTAATTACAATATTAAAATCAAAAGGAAAAGAAAATCGTATATTTTTTGATCGATCAAAATATCCAGACATACTTATTAAAACATTATTAGCAATTGAAGATAAACGTTTTTATAATCATATAGGTATAAATATTTCTTCTATAGCTAGAGCGTTTTTAGCAAATATATCTTCTGGTCGAATGATACAAGGAGGAAGCACTTTAACTCAACAGTTAATAAAAAATCTTTTTTTAACTAATGATCGTTCCATATGGAGAAAAATTAATGAAATTTATATGTCATTAATTTTAGAATGTTTTTATGAAAAAGATCGCATTTTAGAGTTGTATTTAAACGCAGTTTATTTAGGTCAGGTTGGGAATCAACAAATTCGGGGATTTCCGTTAGCTAGTTTATATTATTTTGGAAGACCTATAAATGAATTAAATTTAGATCAGTATGCTTTGTTGGTAGGGATGGTAAAAGGTGCATCGATATACAATCCCTGGACGCATCCTGCATCTGCGTTGATTAGAAGAAACATCGTTTTATTATCTTTATATCATCAAAAATATATTACTAAAAATGTATATGATGATTTATCTAATAGATCTTTAAACGTTCAATCTAGAAACAGTGTGCTTGCATCCTATTCTGATTTTTTACAAAGAGTGTATTTAGAATTAAAAAAAAATGCATATTTCAATTAAACATACTGCGAATATAAAAATATTTACAACATTTGATTTAATATCACAAAACGCAATAGAACGCGCAGCAAGAATAGGAATTAAATTATTAAAAGAGAAAAAAAATTAAAAGATTTAGAGATTGCTATGATAGTAGTTAATAAACATACTGGAGAAATTCAATCTTTTATTGGTAGTTCTCGACCAAATTTTTATGGTTATAATCGTGCTTTACAGGCACGTCGTTCTATTGGTTCTTTATCAAAAATTATAACATACTTAACTATCTTATCTGAACCAAAAGAGTATCATTTTAATACCTGGGCTTCTGATTGTCCAATTTTTATTAAATTAAATAAAAACAAATATTGGATACCAAAAAATAATAATCATCATTTTATCGGAAAAGTTATGTTAATAGATGCTTTAATTAATTCTATGAACATACCAATATTAAATTTAATTTTAGACGTAAGTTTAAAAAATATAATTCAAAATCGATGTAATCTTGGCATCGAAAAAAGTAAAATTCCTTTTCTACCGTCAACATCTTTAGGTGCGATTAATTTAACTCCGATAGAAGTAGCACAAGTTTTTCAAGTAATTGCAGATAATGAAAAAAAAGCATTATTATCTTCGGTTAATGCTGTTGTGTTCAATACTGGAAAAGTATTATATTAAAACACACCGCAAGCAAAACGTATAGTTTCATCTGAGGTAAGTTATTTAATATTATATGCTATGCAGGAAGTTGTAAATCATGGTACTGCGCAGTCGTTGGGGAGCATTTTTAAAAAATTTTTTTAGCCGGTACAACCGGAAAAACTAATAATTTAATAGATAGTTGGTTTGTTAGAATTGATGGAAAAAATGTAATGATTATTTGGATTGGAAGAGATAGCAATAAATCTATTAAGTTATATGGTTCTTCTGGCGCAATGCAAATTTATAAAAAATATCTTGAGTATTATAGTACAACGCCATTAGAATTAAAAGCGCCTAGACATATTAAAATTTTTTATGTTGATAAATTCGGAAAATTGTTTTGTACAAGTAATGTTCAAAATAGTCTAGAATTGCCAATATGGTTTGTAAAAAATTATAACTTTTGTAAACATCAAATTTTATTGTCATCTCATTTAGCGAGAATAAATAAGAATAAGAACATTTTTTTGGTTAAAAAATTTTTTAAAACAAAGGGAATTATTGTAAGAATTTATTTATCGTGTATTCAAAATAAAAAATATGTTTTAATTATATGCATTCTTATATAATATTTTTTTTGAAAAAAGATATTTTAAATAGGATTAATTTTATTTGAATATAAGTTTTTTGGGTTTTTTAATAGTATATACATAATATAAAATTGTTATACTAATAAATATTTTTACATATTTTTTATAAAATTGATTGAAAATAAAAAATATACTAGTGAAATTTATATCATTTAATTAGTAATATATTTTTTATATCATTAAAATTAAAATTTTGAATATGAGAATTATAATATGCTGAGGAAATGGTTTACGAAGATATTTGGCAATCGTAATGATCGAATTTTAAAAAAGTTAAAAAAAATAGTGTTATCTATTAATCAATTAGAAAAAAAATTTTCAAAATTATCAGATAAAAAATTAAAAGAAAATACAAAATGGTTTCGTAGTCGTTTAGATAATGGTGAAACTTTAAATGATTTATTACCTGAAGCGTTTGCAACAGTTAGAGAAGCAAGTAAGCGTGTTTTTTCAATGCGGCATTTTGATGTACAAATACTTGGCGGAATAGTATTAAATGAAAGATGTATAGCAGAGATGCGTACTGGAGAAGGAAAAACTTTAACTTCGACATTACCAGCATATTTAAATGCATTAGATGGAAATGGTGTTCATATAGTCACGATGAATGATTATTTAGCGCATCGAGATGCTGAAAAAAATACTGTATTATTTAACTTTCTTGGTTTAAAGGTTGGCTTAAATTTATCTGGTATGTCATTTTCCGATAAAAAAGATGCGTATTTGTCAGATATAACTTATGGAACAAATAATGAGTATGGATTCGATTATTTACGTGACAACATGGTGTTTTCTGCAACGGAAAGAGTACAGAGAAAGTTAAATTATGCATTGGTAGACGAAGTAGATTCAATTTTAATAGACGAAGCACGAACACCTTTGATTATTTCTGGTCCAGCAGAAGGTAATTCTACTTTGTATCAGGAAATTGATAGAATTACTCCTTATTTAATTGCGCAAGAAAAAGATGATTCGGACATGTTTCATGGTAAGGGGGATTTTTTTGTTGATGAAAAGTTAAAACAAGTATATTTAACAGAAAGAGGATTGATTAAAATTGAGAAAATATTATTTCAAAAAAAGTTAATTAAAACTGATGAATCGTTGTACTCTTCTAATAATATAATATTAATGCATCATGTTATATCTGCATTACGCGCGCATAATTTATTTATTCGTGATGTCGATTATTTAGTTAAAGATAATGAAATAATTATTGTAGATGAGCATACAGGTCGAACTATGCCTGGTCGAAGATGGTCAGATGGATTGCATCAAGCAATCGAAGCAAAAGAACATGTTTTTATAAAAGATGAAAATCGAACATTAGCATCTATTACGTTTCAAAATTATTTTCGGTTGTATAAAAAAATTGCGGGTATGACTGGAACAGCTGCTACTGAAGCATTTGAATTTAGTTCTATTTATAATCTTGATACAATAGTCATACCAACAAATAAACCAATGATTCGAGAAGACATGCCAGATTTAGTATATATTACTGAACAGGAAAAAATGCATGCTATCATAGAAGACATAAAAAAATGTATAACATTAAAAAAACCGGTTTTAGTCGGAACAGTTTCAATTGAAAAATCAGAAATGATTTCTCAAAAATTAATTAAGTTAAAAATTAAACATAATGTTTTAAATGCTAAGTTTCATGCTAAAGAAGCTGAGATTATAGCACAAGCTGGCAAACCTCAAGCAGTTACAATTGCAACTAATATGGCCGGTCGCGGAACAGATATAGTACTTGGTGGAAATTTAGAGGTTGAATTAAATAAGAATTTGGGACTTGATTCGAATAAATTAAAAAAAATTACACAAAAGTGGAAAAAAGAACATGATGCTGTTTTATTGTCTGGCGGTTTGCATATAATCGGTACAGAACGTCATGAGGCACGTCGTATTGATAATCAATTACGGGGTCGATCTGGTCGTCAGGGCGATCGCGGCTCTTCACGTTTTTATATTTCTATGGAAGATGGATTAATGCGTATTTTTGCTTCTGATAAAATTGTTAATATAATGAAGAAAATTGGTGTGTCATTAAATGAAGCTATTGAACATCCATGGATTACGAAAGCCATAGAAAACGCTCAAAAAAAAGTAGAAAATCGTAATTTTGATATTCGCAAGCAATTATTGGAATACGATGACGTTATTAATGAACAACGTCATGCCATTTATACTCAACGGAATAAATTAATTGATTCGAATCATGTTCAAGAAATCGTTTATAAAACGTTTCGAGACGTTTTTAAAAAAATTATTTCTACATATATATTTCATGATACTGATATTAACGATAAAAATCTTATTGATTTAGAGAATAAATTAAATATCGATTTTTTTTTAAACATATCTATTATCGGTTTTTGTAAAATTCGATCTAATCTTAAAAAAGATAAGATAACTGATCAAGTAATTAATACTGTAATGCAAAAATATAAGATACAAGAAGATTTAATAGGTGAAAAAAATATACGTGTAATAGAAAAGTATATAATACTACAAACATTAGATTCTTTTTGGGTTGATCATTTATCTGCAGTAGATTATTTACGACAAGGAATTCATCTACGTGGATATGCGCAAAAAGATCCAAAACAAGAATATACACGAGAATCTTTTGAGATGTTTTCAAACATGTTAGAATCATTTAAATATGAAATTGTTCTCATATTAAGTAAAATTAATTTATCTTATGTAAAAAAATACATTAATTTACATAAAAATTTATTTTTATAATTACACAATTTTTATTTTAGTCAAAATAATATTTTTTACATGTGGTTCAAAAAAAATGCAAATATTGTCTGGTTTTTTTAAGTATACATATTTAGAATAATTTTATATGTATTTAAAATCTTTAATATCTTATATATTTCTAGAATACCAAAATTCAAAAATTACATTTTTGTACATCATATGATTTATTAATACTTGATATAAATAAAAATTTTTTTATTTAAACGTTAATTAGTTATTAATCGTTTTGTATAGATTTTCTATTATTAAATTTTAGATTTATATATATTTTAAAGATGACAATATTTTAATATTTTTATGAAATAATACTTTTTATTTTAAAAAATATTTAAACAAATTATAAAGTATTATTTACTTAATTTATAAAAAATTATGTTGTTATTTAGTATATGTTATTTTTTGATCGATAATAACATTATCTAGCATTATAATACTTTTTTAATAATTTTAAATATAATGATTTTAGCATTGTTTAAAATTGTGTTATTTTTCAAATTATACGTTGTATTTAAATATTTGCAATTTATGTTTATTAAAAATGTGATTATTTAATTTTTTAACAAATTATTGTATTTGTTTGTATGTGTTAATTAATTTAGTATTTTATTAAGTTTTATTGATGTATTTTTAAATATAATAAGTTTTAATTATAGTTAATATTTTTTTAATAAAACATAAGCAATTTGAATATAATATTTTTTAATAGAATATATATTACTAGATTGATTTTTTTAATTTTTTTAGTAATTATAAGCGGTATTTTTTTGAATGTCTATATTTTCAGTAAATGTTATAATATGAATTATAATTTTTCTTAAAATACATACATTTTTATTATTTTAAAATTTAAATATTGTCATATAATTTATCTATTAAAAAATATTAAATATGTTATTTAAAAAAGTTATTTATGATGTTTTATAATAGGATTTTGATTTTATGCGTATTGAAGAGGATATTAAATTAGGTTTTAAGGATGTGTTAATTCGCCCAAAACGTTCTACATTAAAAAGTCGTGCACAAGTAGACTTAATTCGTTGTTTTTCTTTTAAACATTCAAAAAAAACATGGTCTGGAATTCCAATTATTGCTTCAAATATGGATACTATTGGTACTTTTGAAATGGTTAATGTTTTATCTGAATTTAACATATTGACTGCAATTCACAAATATTACTCTTTACAAGATTGGAAAAACTTTGTTGATTCGTCATCTACAAATATTTTGAATCATGTCATTGTATCCATTGGCACTTCTGATCAAGATTTTTTAAAAATTAGGAATATTTTTTTGTTATCTTCTGATCTAAAATATATTTGTATTGATGTCGCAAACGGTTATTCTGAGCATTTTGTATCTTTTTTAAAATCTATTAGAGATTATTTTTCAGATAAAATTATTTGTGCAGGTAATGTATCTACTGGTGAGATGGTTGAAGAATTAATACTTTCTGGAGCTGATGTGGTTAAAGTAGGAATTGGTCCCGGTTCGGTATGTACGACGCGAGTAAAAACGGGTGTTGGTTATCCGCAGTTATCAGCGATTATAGAATGTGCTGATGCTGCACATGGATTGGGTGGGCATATTATTAGTGATGGAGGATGTACAGTTTCTGGTGATATAGCGAAAGCTTTTGGAGGTGGATCAGATTTTGTGATGTTAGGCGGCATGCTTGCAGGCCACAATGAATGTTCTGGAAAGATAATAGAAGAACAATCAAAAAAATTTATGTTGTTTTATGGAATGAGTTCTACATCCGCAATGACACGTTATGTAGGAAAAGTTGCTGGTTATCGTGCTTCGGAAGGTAAAATGGTTAAGGTGCCTTTTCGTGGTCATGTTAACATTACTATACGTGATATTTTAGGAGGTTTGCGTTCATCTTGTACTTATGTTGGTGCAGAAAAGTTAAAAGAATTAACAAAAAGAACAACATTTATAAGAGTAACTGAACAAGAGAATCGTATATTTAACATGGTTAAATCATAAAACATATTTTTATAATTATTTTTATGGAGAAAATATTAATAACATTATATGTTTTTATATGTTTCATTTTTATTGGTTTTGTAATTTTTATAGATAGTTAATTTTATTTTCGAAAAGTACTACAATAATCTTGTTATATAAAAGTAAAATTAACATTTTTATATTAATTTAGTTTTTACAAATATAATTTATAAGGAATTTATACCATGTCAGAACGTTTATACAATGACGTGGATCCAGTTGAAACAAGCGATTGGATACAAGCGATTGATGCAGTGATCTGTAAAGACGGTTTTGAAAGAGCTCAGTTTTTAATAAAACAAGTTTTAAAGCGTTCAAAAATAAATCAAATAGAGTTTTTTCAACATTTTTTTTCAAGTGATTATATCAATACTATTTGCAAGAAAGATGAAGTTAAATATCCTGGTGATCTAAGTTTAGAGAAAAAAATTCGTGCAGCAATTCGTTGGAATGCTATCATGATTGTTTTGAGAGCTTCTCAAAAAAATTTAGAATTAGGTGGACATTTATCATCTTTTCAATCGTCTGCTACAATATATGAAGTTTGTTTTAATCATTTTTTTCATGCTAAAAATAGCAAACATGGTGGTGATTTAGTTTACTTTCAGGGTCATATTTCTCCTGGAATTTATGCACGATCTTTTCTAGAGGGACGTTTATCTGAACAACAAATCAATAATTTTAGACAAGAAGTTGATGGAAAAGGTGTGTCATCTTATCCTCATCCTAAATTAATGCCAAATTTTTGGCAATTTCCAACTGTATCTATGGGATTAGGCCCTCCCTGTGCTATTTACCAGGCAAAATTTTTAAAATATTTGTATAACAGAGGATTGAAGGATACTTCAGAACAAACAGTATATGCTTTTTTAGGTGATGGCGAAATGGATGAACCAGAATCAAAAGGCATGATTTCTATTGCTGTGCGTGAAAAGTTAGACAATTTGATATTTATTATAAATTGTAATTTACAAAGACTTGATGGTCCTGTAATTGGAAATGGAAAAATTGTAAACGAGCTAGAAAGTTTTTTCTACGGAGCAGGTTGGCAGGTCATAAAATTAATCTGGGGGAGTAAATGGGATCATTTATTTAAAAAAGACACTACTGGGAAATTGATTCAATTAATGAATGAAACAGTTGATGGTGATTATCAGACTTTTAAATCGAAAGATGGAGCATATGTACGTAAATATTTTTTTGGAAAATATCAGGAAACATTGGAATTGGTAAAAAATATGACTGATGAAGAAATATGGCAGTTAAACAGAGGAGGTCATGATCCTAAAAAAATATTTAATGCTTTAAAAAAAGCAAAGGAAACAAAAAATAAACCAACAGTTATTTTAGCGCATACCGTTAAAGGATATGGTCTTGGGGTTATTGCAGAAGGGAAAAATATTGCACATCAAATTAAAAAAATTGATATTTCAGGAATCATGCATATTAGAAATCGTTTTAAAGTACCAGTGTTGGATAGTGATATAAGAAAATTGCCTTATGTTACATTTTCAAAGAATTCTCCAGAATATTTTTATTTGCATCAGCAAAGAAAAAAATTAGGTGGATATATTCCATTTCGTTTATCAAAGTTTACAAAGAATTTAAATTTACCAGATTTGATAGCATTTCAAACATTATTAGTAGAGCAACATAAAAAAATTTCAACTACTGTAGCTTTTATACGTATTTTAAATATTCTTTTAAGAGATAATTGTATTCGTGATTTAATAGTTCCAATTATCGCTGATGAAGCACGTACATTTGGAATGGAAGGTCTGTTTAGAAAAATTGGTATTTATAATCCTAATGGTCAAAAATATACTCCCCAAGATCGGGAACAGTTAACTTATTACAAAGAAGACAAAAAAGGGCAAATATTGCAAGAAGGAATTAATGAATTGGGAGCTGCTTCATCGTGGTTAGCAGCAGCTACTTCGTACAGTACGAATGATTTTCCTATGATTCCGTTTTATATTTTTTATTCAATATTTGGATTTCAAAGGATTGGAGATTTATTTTGGGCAGCTGGCGACCAGCAAGCAAGAGGTTTTTTGATTGGTGGCACTTCTGGTAGAACAACTTTAAATGGTGAAGGATTGCAACATGAAGATGGACATAGTCATATACAATCTTTAACCGTCCCCAATTGTGTATCTTATGATCCAACTTTTTCGTATGAATTAGCTGTTATTATACACAATGGATTAAAACGTATGTATGGTGCTGATCAAGAAAATATATATTATTATATTACAACAATTAATGAATGTTATTATATGCCTGCTATGCCAAAAGGTGTAGAAACAGGTATTTGTCGAGGTATTTATAAGTTTAAAACGCTCAATGGTGGTTTAAACAAAGTGCAATTAATGGGATCTGGTGCTATTTTTCGTTCTGTTTGTGATGCTGCAGAAATTTTATTAAAAGATTATCATATTACCAGTGATATATATAGTGTTACATCGTTTACAGAATTAGCGAGAAATGGTGAAGAATGTGCAAGATGGAACATGTTACATCCTAAAAAAAAGATAAAAATAGCATATATTAAAAAAATTATGAATAAATCTCCAGCAATTGCTGCTACTGATTACATGAAATTATTTGCAGAGCAAATTCGACATTATATTCCTGCAGAGAAATATTATGTTTTAGGTACAGATGGCTTTGGGCGTTCAGATAGTCGCGATAGGTTACGTAATCATTTTGAGGTTAGTGCTGTTTATATAGTTGTAGCTGCTTTAAATTTGTTATCTGAATTGAATTATATTGATAAAAAAACAGTAGAAGATGCGATTATTAAATTTCATATCAATGCAGATAAAATTCATCCGCGCTTAGCATAAAAGGTAAAAAAGTGGATATTGAAATTAAAATGCCTGACATTGGTGTAGATACTGTAGAAGTAGTAGAAGTGTTAGTTAAAGTTAATGAAAAAATAAAAGTTGAACAAGGGATAGTAGTCGTTGAAGGCGATAAATCTTCTATCGAAATTCCATCACCTAAAGAAGGTATAGTTAAGAATATTTATGTGAGTATCGGTGATAAAGTCAATAGCTTTGATGTTATTATGACAATTGAACTCAGTGAAATAAAAATAATGGATGAATCAAAAAAAAACATTGATCTTATGCAAAATAATGTTCAAATTTTTGATAAAAATAACCGTTCTGTGATTGAAGGAAATAGAAACAGAGAGAATATTGTATACGCTACTCCTGTAGTAAGACGTTTAGCTCGATTATTAAATGTTAATTTGCATCAAGTCATTGGAACAGGTCGAAAACGTAGAATTTTAAAACAAGATGTAGAGTTATATAAAAATAATGTTGAAATTAATGATTTAAAAAGTGTGAAAAAAACTAATTTTGATTCTTTAAATAATTCAAATAAACATGAAATTGAACTTAATTTGAATCAAAAATTAATTGGTAATAATTTACATAAAAATTGGATGAATATACCGCATGTAACACATTTTGATGAAGTAGATATTACCGTATTAGAACAATTTCGGAAAAGTTATAATAATTCTCATCAAAATCCAGATCATAAAAATGGAAATATTACAATATTGATTTTTATACTAAAAGTCATTTCACATGCATTGAAAAAATTTCCAATATTTAATAGCTCCTTAAGTAAAGATAACAAAAGAATTATTTTTAATCAATATACTAATATTGGTGTTGCTATGGATATTAACGGTAGTTTGATCGTTCCTGTTTTAAAAAATGTTAATAAAAAAAGTATTAAACAGTTATCCTCTGAATTGATATCTATATCAAAAAAAGCTCGTGAAAATAAATTAGAATTTTTAGATTATCAAAATGGTTGTTTTACTGTATCTAATTTAGGAGGAATTGGAAATGGTTGGTTTTCTCCGATTATTAATGCACCAGAAGTTGCAATACTTGGTGTTGCACGATCACAAATTAAACCATTTTGGAATGGCGAATGCTTTGTTCCTGTTTTGATGTTACCGTTATCTTTATCATATGATCATCGTGTAATTAATGGTGCAGATGCAATGCGTTTTATAATGTTTATAAAAAAACTTTTATCTGATATGAGTTTCTTAATGATGTAAGTTTTTGATATAAATGAGTTAGTATGTAATTTATAACAACCAATTAAAGAGGTTTTTGATGAATCAAAAAATTCATGCGCAAGTAGTAGTTATTGGATCTGGTCCCTCCGGTTATTCTGCAGCATTTCGTTGCTCTGATTTGGGTTTAGAAACTGTTTTAATAGAATGTGACAATAAATTAGGTGGCGTGTGTTTGAATTCAGGGTGTATTCCTTCAAAATCGTTATTACATATTTCTAAAATAATTAAAGAAGCAAAAGAATTATCACAGATAGGTGTATCTTTTTCAACTCCAATAATAAATTTTGAAAAAGTTGTTTCTTGGAAGAAAAATATTATTGAAAAGTTTAATAGCGGCTTGTCTGATATGAGAAAAAAGAGGAAAATTAAATTAATTAAAGGTTATGCGAAATTTGATACTAAAAATAGTGTTGTAATTGAGAATATAGACGCTCGTATTACTCTTATGTTTGAAAACGCAATTATTGCAACAGGGTCTAAATCAATCCATATTCCCTCATTACCTAATGATAAAAAGATCTGGAATTCAACTGATGCTTTATTACTAAAGAAGATACCTGAACGTTTTTTAATTATTGGAGGCGGTGTTATTGGTTTAGAAATGGCAACAATATACAGTTCTTTAGGTTCAAAAATTGATATTGTTGATCGATTTAAAAATTTTTTTCCTTCATTAGATAAACGTATTTCTGATGCGTATTTAAGTTCTATAGGAGATAGATTTAATTTAAGATTGAATACGCATATTGATTCTTTTAAAGTATCTGATGATCATTGTTCCGTCATATTAGTACAAGATGGTGTTAAACAAAATGAAATTAATTATGATGCAGTATTAGTAGCAATAGGCAGATCGCCGAATACTGATTCGATAGGATTAAATGAAATTGGCTTAGAAGTAAATAACACTGGATTTATTTCAGTAGATAAACAATTAAGAACAAATATATCTAATATTTATGCTATTGGTGATGTGACTGGTTTTCCAATGTTAGCGCATAAAGGAATGCATCAGGGTCACATTGCTGCAGAAGTAATTTCTGGTCGTAATCATTATTTTGAACCAAAAGTAATTCCGTCAATTGCATATACGGAACCAGAAATTGCTTGGGTTGGTGTCAGCGAAAATGAAGCAAAGAAGAAAAATATAAATTTTGAAATTTGTGATTTTCCGTGGAATGCATCTGCAAGAGCTATTATATCAAATTCTAGTTTTGGCGTAACCAGATTAATTTTTGATAAAAATAGTAATAAAATTATTGGTGGTGCTATAGTAGGGACAAATGCTGGAGAGTTGATTTCTGAGATTGCGTTAGCAATTGAAATGGGTTGTGATGCAGAAGATATAGCGTTAACAATTCATCCTCATCCTACTTTAAGTGAATCAATTTGCTTATCTTCAGAAATTTTTCAAGGAACTATTACAGATTTGTTTAATTTAAAATGTAAAAAATAAATAACGATACACGTTTTTTTAAACATAAAAGATTATAGATATTAAAATTCTATAATCTTTTATGTTTAAAAAAACGTGTATCGTTATTTATTTTTTACATTTTTAAATAGATTATAAGTTACTGTGATTTAAGCAAACATCATGTTTTAAATATAAATTGTCGGGCATATTCAGATAATTTAATACATAGATTTTATTATTAAATAGAATCTTATATATAAATATTTTTTCCGTAATAAATTTCTTTCATTTCTTTCCATAGTAAATTTACTATATAAGTATGCTCTTCCCTTTTTAAATCTTTTAAACAAATGTTAAATAAATAGTTTTTTAGGTTAAAATCTTTTAACATCATTCTAGTATGAAAAATATTTTCTTGATTTATATTCATATCTATCATTTTATACATTGATTTTATATCATTTGACATAAAATCTTGAATTGAATTGATTTTATGATCAATAAAATGTTTGATTCCATAAATGTCTCTTGTAAAGCCTCTAACGCGATATTCAATTGTTACAATGTCAGATTCTAATTGATGTATAAGGTAGTTTAATGCGTTTAAAGGAGATATAATTCCGCATGTTGAAACTTCGATGTCGGCGCGGAAAGTACAGATACCACTTTGTGGATGGCTTTCTGGATATGTATGCACACAAATATGACTTTTATCTAAATGTGCTAATACAGAAGAAGAAACAACGTTGTGGTTTTTGGTCATGTTCATTTTATTCAAATGCATTGGTTCTTCACATACTAAAATAGTTACACTAGCACCTTGTGGTTCATAGTCTTGATAAAATACGTTTAAAATATTAGCACCAATAATTGAACAGGTTTGCTGTAAAATTTTTGTTAATCGAATCGCATTATATTGTTCATCAATATAAGTGATGTAACTATTTTGGGAATCATCAGTATTTGCATAGCAAATATCATAGATACAAAAACTTAGGCTTTTAGTTAAATTGTTAAAGCCATATAATTTTAGTTTTTGCAATTTAATCATTCTCCTGAAAACAGATATTTAACTTTTTTCTAACATATTAAGAATATATTGAGGTAAAAAAAAGCTTCCTATATGAATTTTAGCATTGTAGTAATTAAAGGACAATTTTGTACTTTTTATCCGTAACTGTAAATCGTTGATGTTTATATTTTTAAAAAAACCTGCATTATTAGTAGCGTATGCAAATGTCATAATTCCACCATAATACGTAGGTATTGAGGCTTGGTAAAAATTTGTATTACAAAAAAATTTTTTTAATTTTTTATGGGTAAGTAGTAGTGTTTTTTTTTGAAAAAAAGGCACTCCATTTTGTGAAACGAAAATACCGTCTTTATCAAGACGAATTTTGCAAGTAGAATAAAATTCTGATGAAAATAAATTTTTTCCATGGTTAATAGGATCAGTAGAATCAGATATTATAAGATCGAATTTTGTTTTTGTTTTTTTAATAAAACTTAAACCATCATCAATAACTAACGTTAATCGAGAATCTTGATATGCACGACAATTATGTTTTGGAAAATATTTTTTACATAAATTAATGATATCAATATCTATTTCTACCATAGTAATATGTTTAATATTTTTATGTCGGCATATTTCGCGTAATATTCCACCATCACCTCCTCCAATAATTAATACATTTTTAATATTACCGTGAGTGAACATTGGAACATGTGTTAACATTTCATGGTATATAAATTCATCTTTTTCCGTGGTCTGTATAATTCCATCTATTGCCATGACATAACCAAGAATAGAATTTTTAAAAATGACTATTTCTTGGTATTGATTTTTTTTTTTGTATAATAATTTATCAATTAGAAAATATTGACCAGCATGTAAATAAAGTTTTTCGTGCCATGTTTGTTTTTGTGTCATGGTTATTTTTCATCCTATAAAAAAATAGTATTATAAGTTATTATAAGATTTTTTTAATAACTATTTATATAGAAAAAATAGAGTTTATGTTTTTAGAATTTTCAACAGAAGAATAGCAATTTTTATAGAAATAAATATCATTAAAAATAATAAAAACATCATATTTTTAGTTGTATTAGATAAAAATATGACGATATATTACAAAAAATTTTTAATTAAGATTATCAAATATTTTAAAAATATTATTTTATTGCATGTATATTCAGTTATATTTTAATTATATTTTTTAATATTAATTGAACGAAGTTAAATAATTGCAATGATACTACAAAAATGTTTTTTTTGAACTTTATAGTAGCATTTTGATCAGCTGAATCAGAAATAGATTTTATAATGATAGCAGGAATATTAAATTGATAACAAGTTTGAGCGATTGCTGTTGCTTCCATATCAACTGCAATTGCAGAAGAAAAATGATATTGTATGTTGTTTATCATATTCCTTTCTCGAATAAATGTATCACCAGTTACTAACAATCCAGTTAAAAAAGTAAATTTAAAATTTTTAGAAAGATTATTTATAAAGTTAAACAATTTTTTGTTTATCAAAAATTTTTTTGGAAAATATGGTATTTGACCAAAAGAATAACCAAAATTGCTTAAATTAACGTCATAATAACAAAGTGCTTTAGGTACTATTACGTCACCAATTTTTAAAGATGTATCTAAAGCTCCAGCAGATCCAACATTAATTATAATATCAGGTTTATATAGGTTAATTAGCACTGTAGTTGCAATACTAGAAGACACCTTTCCTATGCCAGATTTAATTAAGAATATGTTATTTTTTTTATAATATCCTATAAATATTTTATAGTTTCCTATATTTTGTTCTCGGCGTTTTTGTATAATATTTTGAATAAGTTGAATTTCTTTTTTTAGAGCACCTATAATTCCAATTTTCATGTTATGTGTAATGTGTTTATATAAAAATTTTATATTTATTAATTAATAAAAATTTATTGTTTAAACGCTGAAAGATGATCCACAACCACACGTATTTTTTGCATTGGGGTTAAAAACAATAAATTTCGATCCTTCTAAGTTTTCTAAATAATCTATTTTTCCACCATACAGATATTGCAAACTAATGGGATCTACTACTAAGACAATATTTGATTGAGTAATTATAATGTCATCTTGATGCGTATTTTCATCAAAAATAAACTGATATTGAAATCCACTACATCCACCACCATTGATATATATTCTGAATTTTAGATTTTTATTTTTTTGTTTTTTAAGTAAATTTCTTATTCTGTTAGTCGCAGTATCGGTAATATCAAGATATTTTTTAGACGTTTTTTCCATATTGTTATAAAGTATTGATTAAAAGAAGTATTTCATTTTATCATAAATAAATATTTTTTTTATACTATTATCATAGAGAATGAAAATTTTATATATTACATGATTAAGTGTTAACTTACGCGCTAATAAAAATATGTTTTTTATTAGCGCAGGTTTTTTATGTTAAAATAACGATCTGATTAAATAAAATATAATTTTTAAAAAGTTATATTTTTTATTTTGAGATTATTTTTTTAAGTATATGTTGAAAATACTTTAATCAGATTTTTTACGGAGAAAAGAAGGAATGTCTAAATATTCTGGTGTTTTTTTTATTTTATTTTTTTGTTCTGTTATTTCTGTTTTTATAATGTTTTTATCGTTTTTTTTGGTTGGTATGTTTAAATATTGATAGCGATAATCCATTAATAGTTCTCTAGAAGATTTATTTTTTGTTTGTTTAATATCTTGATTTTTTTCCATACCAATCCCAGTAGCAACAACTGTTACACGAAGGGTATCATTCATATCAGGATCTAAAGATGTTCCTATAACTACTGTAGCATTATCTGAAGCGAAAGATCGTATAGTATTACCTACTGTTTCAAATTCATCTAGTTTTAAATCGAAACCAGCCGTAATATTTACTAAAACGCCTCTTGCTCCTGATAAATCAATATCTTCTAACAAGGGACTGGATATTGCAATTTCTGCAGATTCCTCTGCACGATTTTCTCCTGAGGCAAGACCTGTTCCCATCATAGCGTAACCCATTTCTAACATAACAGTTCGAACATCTGCAAAATCAACGTTCATTAATCCAGGCCTGGTGATCAATTCTGCGATGCCCTGAACTGCACCTTTTAAAATGTTATTAGCAGCACTAAAAGCATCAAGCAATGAGATTCCTCTACTTAAAACTTTTAATAATTTGTCATTAGGTATTGTAATCAAAGAGTCGACGTATTTAGATAACTCTGTTACTCCCTGATCTGCAGCTAACATTCTTTTTTTTCCTTCAAAATTGAACGGCTTAGTAACCACAGCTACAGTTAAAATACCTAGTTCTTTTGCAATTTCTGCGACTATAGGTGCAGCTCCAGTTCCTGTCCCTCCTCCCATTCCAGCTGCGATAAAAACCATATCAGCTCCATTTAATGCAGATTTTAAAAGATCTTTATCTTCCTCAGCTGCAGTTCTTCCAATTTCAGGATTTGCACCCGCTCCTAAACCTTTAGTAATATTATTTCCTATTTGTATAGTTTGTCCAACTTCTATTCTTTTTAATGCTTGTGCATCGGTATTTATAGCAAAAAAATCCACTCCTTCAATATGTTCACGGATCATATGTTCAACTGCATTTCCGCCTCCTCCGCCCACTCCAATTACTTTAATTACTGCATTGTTACTCAATTCAACAGGTTCAAACATAATTTCATTCCATATTTGTTTATTTTTATTTTAGAAGTTAAAATGCATATTTTAAAACTCTTTTTTAAACCAATTATGAATATATCTAATCCAATCTTTAAAAAAAGAATCTTTACCTTTTTCATTTTTAATATTTTTATAGTAATCTTTTCTGTAATGTAATAAACCAATTACTGTTGAATATGGCGTTTCAATTATATTTTCTGTTAAACCTGAAATATTTAATGGTTTAGCAATACGAACTGGTCTATGAAAAATTTTTTCTGCACATTCTGCTAAACAGGTGATTTTTGCACCTCCGCCGGTTATAACTATTCCTCTAGCTAACTGGCATTTTTTTCCTTCTAAATGTAGTTTTTTTTGTATATAGAGAATTCTGTCTTTAATTAAAAACATTAATTCAATATATCTTGCAGCAATTACTTCTATTAATGCATCTTGCTTAAAGATATTTTTTAGATGGTCATCCATATCAGAAAAATCAACATTTTTTTCTGTTCCTAAAGGCGGAATGGTTACAGCTCCATATTTTATTTTTATTTTTTCGGCGTTATGAAAAGATGTACTAAAAGCATATGAAATATCATTAGTTACAGCATTACCTGCGTATGGAATTACTTGACTATCTTGTATAGATCCATCGATGTAAGTAGTAAAATCAACAGTACCCCCGCCTATGTCAATCATGCATACACCTAGATTGCATTCATCTTCAGTTAAAACTGCTTTACTGGACGCAAGTCCAGAAAAAATTACTTGATCCACTTTGACATGACATTTTTCTACTGCTTTAATCATATTTTTAGTAATGTTTTTATTACAAGTGATAAGATGAACTTTTACTTGCATACGTATTCCAGATAATCCTATTGGATTTTTTATACCAGATTGTTGATCAATAGAATAATCTTTTGGTATTACATGTAATATATGGTGTTCATGAGGTAATTTTACTGATTTCGCTGTATGAATAACATTGTCTAAATCATATGCAGTTACTTCTTCTTTTAATATTGGTACCATTCCTATTTCATTTTGACAGTTAACATGTTGATTTGAAACTGATAAACATAAAGAAGAAATTTGACAGTTAGATGTGATTTCTGCTTTTTTAATAGATTTTTGAACACATTGTACTATTTCATCTAAATTGTTAATGCAACCTTTTTCTATTCCTTTTGAAGAGCATACTCCAATTCCAATGACTTTAATTGTGTCATTTATCAATATTTCTCCTACTAAAGTAATTACCTTAGTAGTTCCAATTTCTAAACCTACTATTAACTTTTTTTCTATTGATTTAATCATGGTTCTTTTGATCCGTACTATATTTTCATTGTTTTTATAAGAAAATACAATTTTTTATTTTTATGTTTATATTATTTTACAATTTAATACAGTCGGTATTTATATTTTTTATTTCTATTTTATAAAAACATAATTTTTAAGCAATGAATTAATATGTCATTTTTAAAATATTTAATACGAGTTTATCAAATGATATTCCCACGGATTTTGCTGAAATTGGCAATAAACTACGATGAGTCATACCAGGTATGGTGTTAACTTCTAATAGGTAAAATTTTTTGTTTTCATGCAATATCACATCAATTCTGCCATATCCAGAACATCCTAGTATATTCCATGCTGACATTACAATTTTCTTTAATCTCGTTTCTTGTTGTATATTTAATTTACTAGGACATGTATATTGAGTAGTATGAGACAAATATTTAGCATGATAATCATAAAATTGATGCTTTGTAGAAACATGAACAGCCGGTAATATTTTATCTCCAAGAATAGGTACTGTGTATTCTTCGCCTGTTAAAAATTTTTCTATGAGCACGTAATTATCATAAAAAAAAGCAACATTAAGTGCATGGTCCAGATCTTCAATACTATTCACTCGTGTAATTCCGATACTAGAACCTTGACAATTTGGTTTTACTATAACAGGTAATCCTAATGTAACAATTTTTTTTCTTATTAAAGAAAAAGATGTAGTTTTTTTATAGTTTCTATGAAGATAAATATTCGGTGCTGTTAAAAGAGAATGCGATCTCCATAATTGTTTTGTTCTGAATTTATCCATAGATATTGCCGATGACATAATTTTGCTACCGGTATAAGGGATATTTAAATATTCTAATACTCCTTGAATACTACCATCTTCACCACCTTTTCCATGTAACATAATATATGCTGTATTAAATTTTTGTTTTTTTAAATGCATTATAGGAAAATCACGAGTATCAATTGGATGTGCATTTAATCCAGATTTTAATAAACTTTTCAAAACACAAGATCCTGATATAATTGAAATGTTTCTTTCTGGCGAAGTGCCACCGAGTAACACTGCTATTTTTTTATTCATTTATTTAACTTTATATTTTTTTTGGAAAGCATTTTATAGACTATATTTTTTATATTTCCAGCGCCTTGTAATAAAACAATATCATTGTTTTGCAAAACTTTAATAAGTGTATCTAGTATTAAATTATGATTAGAAATTAATGTGATGTTGTGTAAATTAGTGAATGTTTTTATATCATGATATAATGAAAAACTGTTTGCGCCAGAAATGTGTTTTTCATTTGCGGAATATACATTTAGTATTAAAAGTATGTCGACTTGAGATAATACGTTAATAAAATCGTTATATAAGTAATGCGTTCTTGTATATCTATGCGGTTGAAATATCATAATTAATTTTTTTTTTGGCCAACTAATTCGTATAGTTTTAATATTTTCAGATAATGCAGTAGGGTGATGACCATAATCATCTATTAACATAATATTTTTTTTATAAACATGATTTTTTTGAAACCATAATTTTCCAATTAAATCAAATCTTCTTTCTGTGCCTTGAAAATATTTTAATGTTTTAATGATTTTGTCATTTTTTACTCCTTGACTAATTGCAAGAGCAACAGCAGCAGCAGCATTTAATGCATTATGTTTACCTGGCATGTTTAACGTAATTTTCAAATGTAATTTATTTTGTATCACTAATGTAAAGTAAGAAAAAAAACCATTTTGTGTATATTTTGTAATCCATACATCTGCATTTTTGTGAAATCCATATGTAATTACATTGCATGTGAGTATGTATGAAAAATCAAATAGAATACGATTATCTATGCATAGAATAGCTGTTCCAGAATATGGAATTTGTTTTAGAAAGACAAAAAATGTATTTTTAAGTTTTTCGAAATCACCATTGTAGTAATCCATATGATCGGATTCAATATTAGTAACAATAGCTATTGATGGTTTTAAGAATAATAGAGATGCATCGCTTTCGTCTGCCTCTACGATAAAATATTGTGAAATACCCAAATGGGAGTATGATTTTACTGATTTTATTAATCCGCCATTTATGCAAGTTGGGCTTAATTTGCTATTTTTAAATATATCAAATATCATTGATGTAGTTGTAGTTTTTCCATGTGTACCTGAGATTGCAATTCCAAATTTAAATTGCATTAATAATGCAAGCATTTCTGCTCGAAGGAATATAGGAATTTTTTTTTTTTTGCAGCAATAAGTTCTTGATTTGTTTCTTTAATAGCGCTAGATTTTACAATATAATCAATATTATATATATTTTTTTTAGAGTGTTGAAAATATATAATTGCACCTTTATTAATTAGTTTTGTTGTATTCGAATTTTTTGATAAATCAGAACCAGTGATAGTATGTCCTAATTTGAGTAGAACTAAAGCTAATCCCCCCATCCCTGTTCCACCGATACCAATAAAATGAATTTTTTTTTGAGAGATAAAAAAATTGTTTGTTTTTGTTTTATGCATATTCATATTCTTCATTATTGATCATAATTAATAAAACTTACTGTTAATTTATTTTATGTGTTTTAATCGTTTTATAAATTATTTCCGAAATTTTTTCTGTTGAATCTCTTATTCCAAGAGAATAAGCTTTTTTTGCCATGTCAAATAGTTTTTCTCGAGTTAAAGAATGTAATAATTTTACTATTAGTTCAGTATTAAATACTGATTGATTAATTATTTTTGCTGCACCAATATTTTTTAAATTTTTTGCGTTTTTGTATTGCTGTTGATCTTTATGCGGATATGGCACAAAAATTGCTGCTAGTCCTACTACGGATATTTCACTTACTGTTAATGCTCCGGAACGACAAATAATTAAGTCTGCCCATTTATATGCAACAGCCATATCGTCTATGAAGTCAGTTATGCAATATACATTATTTACGCCAAGTTGACGATATCGCATTGTTATTTTTTTGAAATCGAGCGAACCTACTTGATGCCAAATAATAATTTTGTTTTTTAAAATTTTTGATACTTTTGGAAGTGTATCATTTAATATACTAGCTCCTTGACTTCCTCCAACAACAAGTATCCTTAAAGGCCCTATTCTATTTTCAAATCGATATTTAGGACTAGGAATATTAATAATATTTTTAAAAATAGGATTTCCGACTGTTTTTGCATCTTTTAATGTTCCTGAAAAAGCTTGCATATTTTTTGTAGATATTCTAGATAACCATTGATTAGTTAAACCTGGTACCTGATTTTGTTCATGTATGAGTAATGGAATTTGAGAACACCAAGCCGCTAATCCACCAGGTCCAGATACATAGCCTCCCATAGTTAACGCAATATCTGGAGACCAGATTTTAATTATCTTTCGAATGTTATAAATAGCATTTATAACATTTATTGGCAAACATAAGATTGTTTTAAGAGTAGCATTACGCAGTCCTTGAATATTAATAAAATTGATGTCAATACCATGTTTAGGAACTAATTTGGATTCTATACGATCTCGTGTTCCTATCCATTTTATGTTCCAACCTTTTTTAATTAAATGCATTGCAATTGCAAGACCAGGAAAAACGTGTCCTCCACTTCCTCCTGCAATAATTATAATTTTTTTTATCGTCATTATATTCCTTTAAAAAAAGCTTGTGATGTTTTTATTTTTATCTCAAAGTCAATTCTTAATAAAATTAAAATTGCTATTGAGTTGATAATTAAACTTGATCCTCCGTAACTTATTAAAGGCAACGTCAAACCTTTTACAGGTATAATACCAATTATACCGCTAATATTAATAGACGTTTGCAAAATGAACCACATACCGATAGAACAAGCTAAAAATCCTGAAAAAATTTCATGCTTTTTTAATGCTGTTTTTCCAATGTAAATAGCTCTTAAAGACAGTAGAAAAATCATTAATAGTGTGAAAAATGCGCCTATAAATCCTAATTCTTCACCTATAATTGAAAAAATAAAATCACTATGAGCATCTGGTAAATAATATAATTTTTGAATAGAGTTTCCCAATCCCTGTCCAAAAAAACTACCTCGCCCTAATGCGATTAATGATTGCGTGATTTGATAACCTGCACCGAAGGGATCATTCCATGGATGCCAAAAAGAAAGTATTCTTTTTACACGATAAGGTTCAGTTAAAATTAATAGTATGATTGTTGCAATGCTACTAATAATGACTATGATAAATTGTTCTATTTTTATGCCAGAAATAAATAAAATTGAAAGTATAGTAAAAAATACAACAATTATTGTTCCTAAATCAGGTTCTGCTAATAATAAAAAAGACTGTAAAATTATAACACTTATAGGTTTAAAAACGCTCCAGAAATTATTTTGTACTTCACAATATTTTCGTGATAGATAATTAGATACATAAAAACATGACGATATTTTACATAATTCGGACGGTTGTATGTGAAAAAAACCTATATTTATCCATCTAAACGCACCATGATTAGCTTTTCCAAATATTAATACTACAATAAGCAAAAAAAATGAGATTATTAATATAACATGACTATTTTTTTCCCAAAATACCATTGGTATCCGTAACAAAAAATAAGATAAAAAGAATATTACGCAAAAATAAAATATCTCTCTTTTAACAAAAAAAAATGGATCGCAATATAATTTTTGTCCTATAGGAATTGACGTAGATGTTACCATAGTGAATCCTAATACTAACAAACCTAAAGTGAGCCATAGTAAAATGCGATCATATAATACTATTGAGACATATTTTATATTATTTTCTTTTTTTTTATTCTAATTTTAGTATGCATTAAATTAAATCCCTGACGAATTGTATAAATTGATTACCTCGTTCTTCAAAATTAGGAAATTGATCTAAACTACTACATCCAGGAGATAAAAGCACTGTGTCGCCAGACACAACTTTTTTAGAAATTAGAGAAACAGCTTGCTTTAAGGTTGGAGTATAAATAGATTTTTTTGAGTATATCTTTGAAAGATATATTCCATCTTTTCCAAAGCAGTATATTCTTACTTTCATATTTTTAAGATATTTTTTTAAAACATGAAAATTGGCATTTTTTTTATCTCCTCCTAACAGTAACCATATTGTTCCCTTTGATCTTAAACATGTTAGAGCTGCTTTAACACTACTGACATTTGTAGATTTAGAATCGTTAATACAGCATATACCCTTGTGGGTGTTAATGATTTGAAGTCTATGCGGTAAACCTGAAAACGTACGTATTATATCCATTGTATGACTTCTAGGAAAAGTCATGGAATCTGCAATAGCTAAAACAGCTAGTATATTTTGGTAGTTGTGCTGTCCATATAAAAGCATTTGATTCGTGTTAATTATTTTTTTTCCTTTATTGCATAGAAATGTATTATTTTTATGGTGTAAAATGTAGTAATCACTTTTAATCGAACCGAAACTGATCCACTGTTTTGATGTTTTAATTGGTATATCTAGTATATTAAAATTATTATTTATACAGATTTCAGCTTGTTTATAAATAGATAGTTTAATTTTTTTATATTCTTTAAATCCGTTTGGATACCTATTAATATGATCATGTGTAATATTTAAAATGACAGCTATTTTAGGTTTTAAACAAAACGTATGTTCAAGTTGAAAACTAGATATCTCGATAACATGTAAATTAAATTTTTTTTCAAGCGTATCAAGTACTGGATATCCAATGTTTCCGCATAAAGATACGTTGTAACCTGCACGTTTAGCTATTTTTTTTACTATGGTAGCTACCGTACTTTTCCCATTTGTTCCAGTTATTGCAATTATTGGTACTGTTACCTCTCTAGAAAATAATTCAATATCACTAATGACGTTAATGCCCAGTTTTTTAGCTTGTTTTAAGATAGGTTTATTTGAGGAAATGCCAGGGCTAATAACAATTATATCCGATTCTAGAATCCATGTTTTTTTTAAATTTCCTACATGATATTTAATTTTTTTTGGAATAGTTTTTAAATAAATAGGGTGTGCAGATTCATCAATAATTTTTGGTGTAATCCCTTTTTTTAAAAAAAAATTGATACATGATATGCCTGTTAATCCCATACCTAAAATTAATATTTTTTTTCCAGAATAATTATACAAAATTAACATATCCTTATTGATATAAGGCCAATTAAAACTAACATCAGAGAAACAATCCAAAACCGAATTATGATCGTCGGTTCTAACATTCCTTTAATTTCATAATGATGATGAATTGGAGCCATTTTAAATATTTTTTTTTTCAATAGTTGAAATGATATAATTTGTAATATAACAGAAAGAGCTTCAATAACAAAAATACCACCCATAATTATTAATAACAATTCTTGATGTAATAATATAGTTATTGTACCTAATGCCCCTCCTAATGACAATGATCCAACATCGCCCATAAAAATTTTAGCTGGATATGCGTTAAACCATAAAAAACCAAATCCTGATCCAATCATAGCTGAACATAATACAGTTAATTCAGCAGCGTTTTGTAAATAAATGATATTTAAATAATGAAGATTACTAATATTTGAACTTAAAATCGATATTAACGCAAAAGAAGATGTTAGGAAAATTATTGGCATAATAGCTAAACCATCTAATCCATCTGTCAAATTAACTGCATTGCTTGTTCCGATGATAACAAAATAAGATAATAATATGTATAAATAAGGCGTTTTAAGCGTAATTGGATGAAAAAATGGTATGATGAATGTACTTGTAAAAAAGTTTGGATTATTAACATATATTACATATACTGTACCTAATGCGATTATAGATAAATAGATATATTTATGCAGTATTTTTAAACCTTGGCTATTATTATATCGTATTTTGAGATAATCATCTATAAATCCTATTGAACCATATGCTATTAACACATTTATAACATACCAAATATTTGTATTACGTAAATCACAATATAGTATTGTTGAGAATATTATAGAAAAAATAATAAGCAATCCACCCATAGTTGGAATGCGATTTTTAGTGAAATGTGTTTTTGGTCCATTTTGACGTATTGTTTGATGGATTTTTAGATTATTTGAATAAGATATAAAATGTGGGACAATATACAAACTAGTAAAAAAGGATGTCAGTAAACTTAATATTGATCGGTATGGAATATAAATTGAAATATTTAAATCAGTATGTAAGTATTTATTTAGTAAAAACAACATTTTCTCGATTTGCCTCAATTAAACATTTGACAATGGTTTCCATATTTTGATCTCGAGAACCTTTTACAAGAATAGTAATTTTTTTTTTTGTAAAACAATTTCTTTTAAACTATTTTTTAATTGCGTTTTTTTTAAAAAATGATTTCCATTAAAAAAGATTTTACTAATCTCATGACTGTTTTTGCCAATGCTAAAAATTTTATTAATTTTACATAAGTTGGCAGCATTACCTATCATTTTATGATATAGGATACTATCTTTTCCTAGTTCTGCCATATCTCCTGTAACTAATATTTTGTATCCTGGCATTTTTTCTAGTATTTTCATAGCTGTAATCATAGATGCAACATTAGAATTATAAGTATCGTTTATTAAAATTTTATTAGGTTGTAACTGAATTATTTCTAGTCGTCCAGAAGTTATAGATGTATTTGATAAACCAATTTTAATCGTATTTAATGGTATGCGAAGAGCATATGCTAGTGTACTTGCTGCCAAAGCATTAGAAACGTTTTGGTAACCTAAAAATGGTAAAAAAATATTTATTTTTTTATGTGGTGTATGCATTGTAAAAGATGTACCATGTATATTAATATTAATATTTTTTGCGAAAAAATCAGTTTTTTTTTAATAGAGAAATAAAGTATAGTTTTATTTTTTATATATTTTTTCCATAACGAAATGTGATGATTGTCTAAGTTAACTACGACAGTACCATTAGATTGCATACCAGAAAAAATTTCTGATTTTGCTTTAGATACGCCGATTAAAGATTTAAATCCTTTTAAATGAGCATAATGAATATTATTGATCAGTATTATATTTGGTTGACTAATGATGCTAGAATATAAAATTTCACCGGGCTTATTTGCTCCTAGTTCAACAACAGCATATTTATGTTTGTAAGTAAGTTGTAATAATGTAATTGCAACGCCAATATTATTATTATTGTTGTTAATAGTGTGAATTGTACCTCCATGTTTTTGAAGTATTGATGCAGTCATATCTTTTACTGAAGTTTTTCCACATGAACCGGTAATCGCTACTACTTTTACATTGGTTCTTTTTCGAATCCAAGCCGCAATTGAACCTAAAGCGATTAATGTGTTTTTTACTATAATAAAAGGAATAAAACATTTTATTTTTTTTTGCGTCAAAAACGCTAAACAACCATTTTTAATGGCGTTTTGGATAAACAAATGAGCATCAAATTTTTTTCCGATTAGTGGAATAAAAAGACAATTTGAGGCAATTTTTCTGCTATCAATAGAAATATTTTCTATTATGACATTATGTCCATATAATTTTCCGCTAACAACAGATGCAATTTTGGATAAAGATGTAGAAATCATATTTTTTTTTCCAATAAACTCAACACTGTATCTATATCTGAATGTTTAATATGTTTATTTCCAATTATTTGTTGATTTTCATGTCCTTTTCCTGATAAAAGAATTATATGGTCTGATTTTGATTTGAAAAATGCATAATATATTGCTTTTTTTCTATTAGGTATAATGAGTATTTTTTTCTTTTTTATGCAACCACTTAAAATTTCTTGAATAATTTGCATCGTATTTTCACTTCTTGAATTATCACTGGTTATGATTACTTGATCGGCTATCTTTTCTGCAATAGAACCCATAATAGAACGTTTTGTTTTATCTCGTTCTCCACCACAGCCAAAAATGCACCATATATATTTTTTATAATGTAATTGAATTGCTTTTAAAGTTGTTAGTAACGCATCAGGTGTATGTGCATAATCAATAATAAACATGGGTTTTCCATGGGTTTTAAAGGTTTGCATTCGACCGCATATTGGTGACATCCTGTGTGATGTTGAAGTTAAATCAGATAAATTATAACCTAATTCTAAAAGTGTAGCGAGTGATAGTAATAGGTTTGTAACGTTAAACTTACCAATCAGATATGATGACAACATACCTGCTCCCCAGCTTGATTCGAATTGAATGTATATTATGTTTTTATGTAATTTAATTTGTGTTGCATTTATCCATGTTGTGGAATATTTTTTTTGTGTTGTATCTTTTATAGTTACCGCTGTTGTGTGATGGTTTGATAATTTTTTTAACCAAATTTTTCCATATTTGTCGTCGGCATTGAGTATTATTTTTTTTATTTCATGTTGGCTAAAAAATGACCATTTCGCTAATTCATATTGCTTCATGTTTTCGTGATAATCTAAATGATCTTGTGTTAAATTAGTGAATATTGCAATATAAAAAGCTATTCCTTTAACACGATATTGTGTTAACCCATGTGAAGATACTTCCATGGTAACAATTTTAGTTTTTTTTTAATACTTTAGATAAAAATGCTGGAATGTAAACAGCTGAAGATGTTGTATTTTTAGAAGGTGTTAGGAAGTTATAAAAACCATTTCCTAATGTTCCCATAGTAGCAATTTTTTCTCCTAAAATTGTACTCCATTGATTAATTAATTGTACAACAGTAGTTTTTCCATTAGTTCCTGTTACACCAATAATTTTAATTTCTTGATCAGGTTGTCCATAAAAACGGTTTGCTAATATTGAAATATTTTTTGATAATTGGAAGAAACATATTATAGGTATATTTCTAATATAATTAAGTGTACCGTGTTTTTCTTTTTTATCTGTTTCGCATAAAATAGCCGCTGCTTTTTTTTGAAGAGCGTCATTAATAAAATTACGTCCGTCTTGTTTTGTTCCAGGAATAGCTATAAATATATCTCCTACATTGAGTGTTCGGCTATCTAAAGTTAAATTAATAATATTTTTATTTGGAATTTTTTTTATCCATGGACACAGTAAATATTTTAAGTTTTTTTGTTTCATTTAATATGTTCTCGTTTTTTTTAAATAAAATGTTATTTTTATTTATCGGTTGGAATTTTCATATTATGTAACACTAAGTTCATAATATCGCTAAACACTGGAGCTGAAACTATACCACCATAATATTTTTTTCCTCTGGGATTGTCGATCATAACAATTAATGAAAATTTTGGATAACGAGATGGTGCAATACCAGCAGTATAAGCAACATATTTTTGAATGTATAAACCATGTTTTCCAACTTTTTTCACAGTTCCTGTTTTAACTGCAATATGGTATCCTTTTACTGCAGCTAGTGCTCCACTACCTCCAACTTGCGCAACACTTTCCATCATGTGAATAATAGTTTCAATATATTTTTTAGGAAAAATTCTTGTTCCGTATACTGTTTTAGTATTGATTTTTTTAATTGATAGTGGTCGGTAAATTCCATAGCTTCCAATAACAGCATATAATCTTGCTAATTGTAAAGGAGTGACCATTAAACCATATCCGAAAGAAAAAGTTGCTTTTTCTAAATCAGATAAAACGGTTTTTTTGGGAAAAAAACCGTTTTTTTCTCCAACTAAACCTAATTTGGTTGATCGTCCTAACCCAAATTTAAGATAACTATTAATTAATTTTTTAGTTGGTATGGACAATGCAATTTTTGAAATTCCAACATTACTGGACTTTTGTAATATGCCAGTAATACTTAATTGTTTATTATAAGATACATCTTTAATTATGTGCTTTTTTATAAAATATGGTTGTGTATTTATGATTGAATTTTCTTTAATAACACCAAGACGCAATGCTTCCATAATTACTATTGGTTTAACTGTTGATCCAGGTTCGAACATGTCTGTAACTGCTCTATTTCTCATATTTTTTGCTATTGCATATTTTACGTTATTAGGATTATATGATGGACTATTTACCATTGCTAAAATTTCGCCGGTCTTAATATTAATCAAAATTGCCGTTCCTGAATCTGCTCGATATTTTTTTACAGCCTGCGATAGTTTTTTGTATGTAATTTTTTGTAATGTTTGATCGATACTTAGTATAATATTTTTTGATGAAGATTGATGAACTAAAGATATGTTTTCGATAATTTGACCTTTGTTGTTTTTTCTAATTTGTCTTTTTCCGGGTTTTCCTGTTAATATTTTATTAAAGCTTTTTTCAATACCATCAATACCCTTTCCATCTATATTTGTTAATCCTATAAGTTGAGCAGTAATTCTTCCAGAAGGATAATATCGTTTCGATTCTGCAAGTAAAAAAATTTCTGGTAATTGTAATTTTTTTATATTTTCGCTTTTTTCAGGCGATATATGACGTGCAAGATATATAAATTTTGATTTTGGATGAGCATTGATACGAAAAATGATATTTTCCAAAGATATCGAGAGAATTTTAGATAAATCTTTCCATTTTTGATCGTATCGTATGTTATTTTTATTTAATATTTTCGTAGGATTTAGGCAAATTGCGTTTACTGGTAGAGT
Source organism: Buchnera aphidicola (Pentalonia nigronervosa) (assembly GCA_014622685.1). NCBI lineage: Bacteria > Pseudomonadati > Pseudomonadota > Gammaproteobacteria > Enterobacterales > Erwiniaceae > Buchnera > Buchnera aphidicola. Next base: position 106,187 of record CP061275.1, read on the forward strand.
AATAGCTAATATCTGTCCGTTTCGATCATTAATAGTTCCTCTAGTGACGAATAGAGGCTGTATCCTCAGTGTTCTACGATCACCTTCATGAATAAGATAATCTGAATGAATAACTTGCAGAAATATTATGCGTATTGTTAAAATCAATAAATATAAAAATATGAACAAAGATAATGTAAAAAATCGTTTTTTGAACATAAATATTTTTTTTGTTTTTGAGAATGATGTTATTTTTTGTTTTATGGTTTACATAATGTCTATTAATTTATATTTTTAGTTTATGAAAACAATAGATTATTAATTGTCATGACTTGTAAAAAACTATTTTTTTTTAGAATGAACAGACAACATATTTTTTTCAATCATTAGTTCCCTCCATTCAGAATTTTTTTTTTAAGAATTAAATTTTCTTCTTGAGTAATTAATAAGCGAGTTTTATATACTATAACAACGATAAAATTAGCAGATAACATTATTATTATTAATAGAATTAAGTGAATTTTTCCATGTATTAGACAATCCCTTTTAATAATTGTAAATAAACTATATCGTTTATATTTCATAGTTATGTTTCATTTCAGCTGTGCGTAAAATAGAACTGCGAGATCTAGAGTTTTTTATTTTTTCTTCTTGACTCGGCAATATTCGGTTTATTATTTTTAATTCACATCGCGTGAGTTTTTTTAATTTATTTTCTGTAATAGGCATACCATAGGGAACGACGGTTGGTCTACTATGCGTGAACATGAATTGTTTGACGATTCTATCTTCTAAAGAATGAAAACTGATAATGGATACGCGTCCTCCAGGTTTTAGTATTTTTAATACATGATCTAATCCTGTTTTTAACTCGTCTAATTCGTGATTAATATACATTCTAATTGCTTGAAATGTTCTTTTTGCAGGATGTTTAAATTTATTAAATACAGGAATGGCTTTTTTAATAGTATTTACTAATTCAAAGGTAGTCCTGATTTTTTGAATTTTATTTTGATACTTTATTGCATAAGCTATCCTTTTTGAAAATCGTTCCTCTCCAAATTGTTTTAAAACAGTAGAAATGGTATTTATATTACTTTTAAATAACCAATCTGCAGCAGAAATACCTAAATTGGGATTCATTCTCATATCTAAAGGACCGTTTTTTTTAAACGAAAAACCACGTTTCTTATCATCGATTTGTAGTGAAGAAGTTCCTAAATCAAATATAATTCCATCAACTTTTTTAGTTATTTTATTTTCTGTTGCGTAATCTAATAGTTTTGAAAAATTTTTATTCACAATATGAAATCGACTATCTTGAATAGTTTTGCCTATATTTACAGCATTTGGATCACGATCAATAGAATATAGTTTGCCTGATGCTCCTATAATTTTTAAAATCTCTTTAGTATGACCGCCCATGCCAAATGTACTATCGATATAAATGCCATTTTTTTTAATTTTTAATGATTGAATTAATTCTTTGGTCATCACAGGAATGTGTTTAATATTTTGATTGATCATGAATTATACGTTTATTTTTTTAGAAAAACACATGGTCGTTTTCTAAAAGTTGACCATGTTTAATATTTTTTAAAATGTTCAAACAAAGTTATTAGTTTTATAATTTAGAAAAAGTATGTTGAATATGATATCCCTAAAAAGGATTTTTTTTGAATATATTGCAATAATTTATCCGCGTGAAATACCAATAATTCCAGATCGTGTAGTTTCAATAATATCTGCTATATTACGAATGATTTTTAAGAATGAATTTAATTTTTTTTCTGTTCCAGATAACTGTAAAATATATGTTGTAGATGTTATATCTACAATTTGACCTCTGAAAATTTCAGTAACATGCTTAATATCATCGCGTTTGTGGCTGTTATTGTTTACCTTTAGTAACATAATTTCACGTTCTATAAAAGGTATTTGTCCAATTTGTACAACTCTTAATACATCTATCAATTTATGCAGTTGTTTTTCGATTTGTTCAATTGTTTTTTCATCACCAACTGTTTGTATAGTCATTTTTGATAACGTTGGATCTTCAGTTGGCGCAACTGTAATTGTTTCGATATTATATCCTCGCTGCGAAAACAACCCTATTACTCGTGACAATGCACCTGATTCATTTTCTAATAGAACAGATAAAATTCTTCGCATTTTTTAAAATGTCCTTTTTTCCCGTAACCGCATTTCATTCATGCTGCCACCTTGAATTTGCATTGGATAAACATGCTCTGAAGGATCTATTTCGACATCAACAAAAACTAAATTACCAGTATTTAATTTATTTAGAGCCAACTGTAATTTTTCTTCTAGTTCTATAGGTTTATTAATTTTAATACCGATGTGTCCATAGGATGCTACTAATTTTATAAAATCTGGTAATGAGTGCATGTAAGAATGTGAATGTCGTCCTGAGTAAATTATATCTTGCCATTGCTTTACCATTCCTAAAGAAGAATTGTTAAGACTTAATATTAATATTGCTAAATTATACTGTCGAGCTGTAGACAATTCTTGAATGTTCATTTGAATGCTACCATCTCCAGTAATACAAATAACAGTTTCGTTTGGTAACGCTAATTTTACTCCTAATGCGGATGGAAGACCAAAACCCATAGTACCTAATCCACCAGAGTTGATCCAATGTCTAGGTTTTGAAAATGGATAGTATAAAGCTGTAAACATTTGGTGTTGACCGACATCAGAGGTAATATATGCATTGCCATTAGTGAGTTTAAAGAGAGTTTGAATCACTGCCTGGGGTTGAATCATTGTTTTGTTTTTATCGTATTTTAAACTATCGACATGTCTCCATTTTTTAATGTTTAACCACCAATCTTTTAAAGAAGGCCAGTTTTTTTCTTGTTCGAACAGTTCTAGCATTTTTGTCAAAATGGATTTTGCATCTCCTACAATGGGTATGTCTGCTTTAACGGTCTTTGAAATAGATGTAGGATCGATGTCAATATGTACAATTTTAGCATTAGGGCAATATTTTTCTAAATTATTTGTTGTTCTATCGTCAAAACGTACTCCGATTGCAAAAATTAAATCAGCATAATGCATAGCCATATTGGCTTCATAGGTACCGTGCATACCTAACATGGAAATACTTTGAGAATGATTTCCAGGAAAACCACCTAAACCCATTAAAGATGTTGTAACAGGACAATGTGTTTTTTCTGCAAAAAAACGCAGTTCTTTATGACATTCAGAGCTAATTATACCACCACCAGCATAAATAACTGGTTTTTTAGACTGCATTAACGTATTAAGTGCTTTTTTTATTTGTCCTATATGTCCTTGAGTTGTAGGATTGTATGAACGTATACATATTTTTCTTGATAATTTATTATGATATTTATATTTTTTTTGTAAAATGTCTTTTGGCAAATCAATTACTACAGGACCTGGACGTCCGCTAGATGCTAACCAAAATGCTTTTTTAAAAGTATTTGGTATATCTTCTGTTTTATTGACTAAAAAGCTATGTTTTACTATCGGTCGAGAAATACCAATCATATCACATTCTTGAAAAGCATCATATCCGATTAAAGATGATGAAACTTGCCCAGATATTACTACCATAGGAATAGAATCCATATATGCGGTTGCAATTCCAGTGATAGCGTTTGTTGCTCCTGGACCAGACGTTACTAATACCACACCTACTTTTCCTGTAGAGCGTGCATAACCATCAGCCATATGTGTTGCAGCTTGTTCATGTCTAACTAGAATATGTTTAATTCCTCCGATGGTTTTTAAAGCATCATAAATATCTAGTACAGCGCCACCAGGATAACCAAATATATGCTGTATTCCTTGATTTATTAATGATTTAATCACCATCGCAGCTCCTGATAATATTTCCATTTGTCCTCCAGGAAACTAATGTACTAGATCTGTTTTTTCAAAAAAATATCTTAAATTAAAATAGATATGTTTTAAGAAAATTAATTTTTCAGATTTAATAAAACGGTCATGTTGAAATGATCAAATGTAAATTATAAAATGCTAGTCATTAAATAATAGGATGATATTATAATATCGTTTTATTATCGCAAATATAGAAGACATTATCAAGAACAGAACATATTTATGTAATTTATGTTATTTCATTTTTGAGTTAATTTAAAAAAATTTGTTGATGTTATAGAAATAAAAGAATTCTTATTTTTTTTTAAAATAAAATAAATAAAAATTTTTATTCAATACTATTTTTTTTGCATTTAAATCCTAATGTTAAAAAATTAGAGTTTTAACTATCAGATACTAGTTTTATATGTTTAATTACGCGGACTAATCTTAAATTATGTATTATAGTTTTTTTAATCTCAGGATTCATGATGTGTGTAATTTGTTTATTATATAAGAGTGTAATAATTTTGAAAAATATCTATAGTAACTGATTGATGGGTGTTATAAAAATATTAATAAATATATTAATTTTGTGTTATCGGTAGATTTATGTATTGCAGACATTTTAGTTTTGATGCAATTGTTTGTATTTACTTTAATTGTACTTGTAACTATAATAGTATAATTTTTTTATTTTTTTGTTGAGTATATGTGATACCTAGTGCACTGTAAAATTTACTTTAATATTAGAAAAATTAAGTTTATGTTTTTTAAAGTAAATATTGTCAGAATTATAAACAAATTGTAAACAATTATTGCTTATAACTGCAAGATGCTTTTCTGTTTTTTTTCGCATCAAGACAGTTATTAGATTTTTTTCTAAATTCTTATATATTAATTAATAACGCGATTTTAATATCTAATTTTACATGAATTTTTGTGAATTTTTAGCACAATTGGTGTTATGTAAAATATTCTTTATGGATAATTTGAAGTTGATTATTGTTTTTTAAATTGCAACATAATTTATTTTATTAGAAAGACAATATATTTTTTTCATTTTGAACATTTTGGAAAAATTTTATGTATATTTTTTAGGTTACGAATTTTCGCTTACCAACATTTCCTCATGTTTTTCCTGTCAATATTGTAATATTTTTCTTTTTATTAAATAATTGAATAAGAAAATATAGATATGTTATTAATAGTAGATAAAATTACACATTAAAATAGTATTATTTAATATAGTGTCCACAATACTTCTGTTTGTTTTAGTTAAAATACTTATTCTATACAAAGTGTAGGGTTATTCAGGTGATAATCTAATAAAAAATATAATTTTTTAATTTAATTATGGTTTTTATATTTTTTGTATATGACATGTTATTTTATCATTTCGTTATATTATTAATCAATCATGGAGTTCATTAATGATGGAGTGTATAATGCAAATTTACCTATCTATACAAATTATATTTTGATAAACATAGATTTTATAGATTGAACTGTAATGATGGGAAAGAAATAATGAAAAATATTAATATAGAATTAAAAAGAATCATTTTTTTTGTAATTGTTTTATTTAGTTTTGGATTATCTTGGAATAGTTTTGCGTCTACTATCATAAATAATAATTCTTCTCAAGGATCAACTTTTAGTTTAGCACCTATGTTAGAAAAAGTCGTTCCATCAGTAATTAGTATAAATATTGAAGGTAGTACTGTTGTTCGAACTTTTCGATTACCGCATCAATTGCAACCATTTTTTGATAATCATTCTCCATTTTGCAAAGAGCATTCACCTTTCCATGATTCTCCATTTTGTCGAAATGACAAGCATTCTGATGTTGCTCATGAAACGTTTCATGCATTAGCATCTGGAGTCATCATTGATGCTAAGAAAGGATATGCAGTGACAAATAATCATGTTGTCGAACATGCAAATAAAATTCAAGCGCAGCTCAATGATGGACGTCATTATGATGCTGAAATAATAGGACAAGATCCGCGTTCTGATATTGCGTTAATAAAATTAAAAAATGCAACTAACTTAAAAGAAATAAAAATTGCTAATTCAGATTCTTTGCGCGTAGGTGATTATACTATAGCTATTGGTAATCCATACGGATTAGGGGAAACTGTCACTTCAGGTATTATTTCTGCTTTAGGAAGAAGTGGATTAAACACTGAAAATTATGAAAATTTTATTCAAACAGATGCGGCGATTAATAGAGGTAATTCCGGTGGCGCATTAGTTAATTTAAACGGTGAATTAATAGGTATTAATACAGCTATATTAGCTCCAGATGGTGGAAATATTGGAATAGGATTTGCAATTCCTGGAAATATGGTAAAGAATCTTACACAGCAAATAGCGCAATTTGGTCAAGTAAGAAGAGGAGAATTAGGTATAATTGGTATGGAGTTAAATTCTAATTTAGCTCAAATTATGCGAGTAAATGTACAAAAGGGAGCTTTTGTTAGTCAAGTTTTAGTTAATTCATCTGCATTTGAAGCTGGAATCAAAGCTGGAGACATTATTATTTCTTTGAATAAAAAACCTGTTTCTAGTTTTGCAACACTTCGGGCGGACATTAGTTCTTTTCCAGTACAAACTAAAATAGAGTTAGGAATATTCCGTGATGGTCAAATAAAGAACATTGTTGTTGAGTTAAAGTGTTCATCGCAAACAAATATACATTTGGGTAAAAGATATGTGGGTATGGAAGGTGCAGATTTAAGTGATTATCTCTCTGATACACAAAAAGGCGTGAAAATAGAAAATATTAAACCTAATACTGTCGCTTCAAAAATTGGTTTTAAAAAAAATGATGTTATTATATCTGTTAATAGAGAAGCAATAGAAAATATAGAACAACTAAAAATTGTATTGGATAAAAAACCTAGTATGCTGGTTTTTGGCACAAAACGAGGCAACAATATTATTTATTTAGTAAGTGAATAGATAAATTAGATGAATATTACTTAAATCCGCCCGAAAACGGGCGGTTTTATTGGGATTTTTATGTTATGTTTCGCAAAAATTCATTAATTTCTACTTTGCTCATAGTTTTATGATCTACTTTTTTAACAATAATTGCAGAATAAAGATTATATTTTCCATTACATGAAGGTAAACTTCCAGAGACAACTACAGAATTATCAGGAACGATTCCATAAAAAATTTTTCCTGTATCTCTTTCATATATTTTTGTGCTTTTTCCGATAAAAACACCCATAGAAATTACAGATCCTTTTTTTACAATAACTCCTTCGACGATTTCAGATCGAGCACCTATGAAACAGTTATCTTCAATAATTGTAGGATTATCTTGCAAAGGTTCTAAAACACCTCCAATACCTACACCACCAGATAAATGTACATTTTTTCCAATTTGTGCGCATGATCCTACAGTTGCCCATGTGTCAATCATAGTACCCTGATCAATATATGATCCAATATTTATATACGAAGGCATAATAATTGTATTTGAATTGATAAACGAACCATATCTTATTGTTGCTGGAGGCACTATACGAATTTTATCTTTTTCAAACTTGTTCTCATCATATGTTTTATATTTTAACGGAATTTTGTCGTAATAGTTATTATAACAACCTGGAATAAATTTATTTTCTTTAAAATACATATATAATAAAATTGCTTTTTTTATCCATTGATTTGTTTTCCAAGTACCATTTTTTTTTTCTGCAACCCGTATTGCACCATTGTTTAATAATTTAATGATTTTATTGATTGTATTCATCAACTCATTATTTATGTCTTTTTGTTGAATGTTATTTTTATTCTTATATGTTTCTTCGATAATTTTTTTAAACAATTTCATTTTTAACCTATTATATATTTTATAAATATGTTTTTATGATATGTGTTTTTAAACTGCGTTTGTATTAATTAATCTTTGATCAATTGTTTCATTTTTTTGCCATGTTAATATATCACAACCGTTTTTTGTAACCAATATAGTGTGTTCATATTGAGCAGATAAAGAATGGTCTTGTGTTTTTACTGTCCATCCATCTTGCATGCATTTTACTTGTGATTTTCCTGCGTTAATCATAGGCTCAATTGTAAAAATCATTCCAGATTGTAGAATAATATTATTGTGTGGATTTTTATAATGTAATACATGTGGTTTTTCGTGAAAATTTCGCCCAATACCATGTCCACAATATTCTTTTACAACAGAAAAATTATTACTTTCGACATATTTTTGAATACCTTCCCCAATTTTATATAAAGGTATACCCGGTTGAATCAATCTTAAAGCGCAGTATAAACTTTCTTGGGCAACTGTGCATAATCGTTTTGACAATGTACTTGTATTACCCACAAAAAACATTTTTGATGTATCAGCATAATAATCGTTTTTAATAATTGTGACATCAATATTAACAATATCTCCTTTTTGTAATATTTGATGTTTACTTGGGATACCGTGACATACTACGTCATTAACAGAAATGCAAATAGATTTTGGAAAACCACGATATCCTAAACAAGCGGCAATGGCTTTTTGTTGATACACGATATAATCGTGACAAATGTCATTTATTTCTTCTGTGCTCACATGAGGTTGTATATATTTTTCTATCATTTCTAAAACTTCAGCGGCTAATTTTCCGGATATTCGCATTTTTTTAATTTCTGATTTTGTTTTGATCATCCCATGCATAATATTTTACCGTTTTTACATTAAATTATAGTTTTTAAAATATATATAAATTATACTTTAAAAAATATAGTCTTTATATTTAATGATGAATTTTTGTAAAAAATTATTAGTAATACTTAATTTTTTTAATGGGAAATATAATATAAATCTGTATTGGTGAAAAAATAAAAAACGAATATACTAATATTTGTATTATCATAAAAAACTAATTTAGTGTATTTAGAATTTAATAATTTTAATAACATATTTAATTAAATATATTTTTAATTCGAGGTGATTATGGAAATAGTTTCAATGCGTGATATGTTAAATGCAGGTGTACATTTTGGTCATCAAACACGTTATTGGAATCCAAAAATGAAACCATTTATTTTTGGTTCTCGTAATAAAATTCATATTATTAACTTAGAAAAAACTCTTCCAATGTTTCATTTTGCTCTTTCAGAACTGAAAAAAATTGCTTTTAAAAAAGGGAAGATACTGTTTGTAGGAACGAAAAGAGCCGCAAGCGCAGCTATAAAAAACGTAGCAATACAATGTGATCAATTTTATGTAAATCATCGTTGGTTAGGTGGTATGTTAACAAATTGGAAAACTGTACGACAATCTATTAAGCGTTTAAAAGATTTAGAGCTTCAATCAAAAGATGGAACATTTGAAAAATTAACTAAAAAGGAAGTATTAATTAAACAAAAAGAGTTATTAAAATTTGAAAATAGTTTAGGCGGCATAAAAAATATGGGTGGATTACCAGATTGCTTGTTTGTAATTGATGCGTTTCACGAACATATTGCAATAAAAGAAGCAAATAATTTAGGAATTCCCGTATTTTCTATTGTGGACACGAACGCTAATCCTGATGGTGTAGATTATGTTATACCTGGTAATGATGACGCTATTAGATCAGTAATATTATACTTAAAAGCTGTATGTTTGAGCATTACTAAAATCAAAAGTGGAATTGATCAAATACGCGATCTAAATTTTTTAAAAACAAGTACGTAATTGTAGAAAATGTATAAATAAAATAGATTATATTCATATATATTTTGTAATTTAATATTGAATATATTTTTTTATAAGTGATGTTTTTAATAGGATATAAATTATGAAAAATGTTAGTGTTTCTCTTATCAAGGAGTTAAGATTGCGCACGGGAGTTAGTTTCGTGGAATGTAAACGAGCATTATTAGAAGAAAATGGAGATATTGAGTTATCAATTGACAATTTGCGAAAAGCGGGAATGGTAACAGCAGCAAAAAAAAACACTCATGTCACAAATCAAGGTGTGATATTTGCTTTCGTTAAAAATGATGCCGGTGTAATGCTAGAATTGAATTGTGAAACAGATTTTGTTACTAAAAATAAACATTTCATTAATTTAGGAAAAAAAATCATATCTACGGCATTAGATAAGAATATAAAAGATATTAATCAAATAAAAAGTATATTCGAATTAGAAAGAACTGAGTTGGTATTTCGACTAAATGAAAATATTAATATCAATCGTTTCAATTATCTTCATGGTAAAAATATTGTTGCATATGTTCATAGTTTTCGTATTGGAGTATTAGTGCATGCTGATAATCTAGATCAAAAAATGTTAAAAAATATTGCCATGCATATCGCAGCTAGTAAACCACAATATTTATATCCTGAAAATGTATCAAAAAGTGTTTTTAATCGTGAATATAATATTCAAATAGAATTATCAAAAACACTTAATAAACCATCTAATATAATTAAAAAAATAGTATCAGGTAGAATGAAAAAATTTGTTAATAGCATTTCTCTGACGGGTCAAAATTTTATTATTAATCCTGCTAAAACTGTCGGGGAGATATTACACGAAAATAATGCATCTGTCATATCATTTATTAGGTTTGAAATTGGCGAAAAAATTATATAAAATTTTATGTATGAAAGTATACAAATTGCTTATTATAAACAAAAATTCTATATGATATTTTAATCTTCATATGCAAAGTATACTTAGGCTAAAAACATGTTGACTAATGAGACATTTATATATCGACGGATTTTATTAAAAATAAGCGGAGAAGTATTACAAGGAACAAATAAATTTGGTATTGATACTTTTTCTTTAAAAAGAATAGCAACTGAAATTTTTTCGATAGTAAAAATGGGGATTGAAGTAAGTTTGGTGATTGGAGGAGGTAATTTATTTCGGGGTGAACAATTATCTAGATTAGGTATCGGTCGGGTTGTTTCTGATCATATCGGTATTTTATCTACAATTATTAATGGATTAGCAATGAAAGATATAATTCAAACGTTTTCTGATTATCAGACATGCTTAATGTCATCTATACCTTTAAATGGTATCTGTGAAGTATATAATTATGAACGAGCAATGAATTTATTGTCTAAAAAGTATATTTTAATATTTTCTGCTGGAATTGGTAATCCTTTTTTTACAACGGATTCAGCTGCTTGTTTACGTGCTATTGAGACTGAATCGAACGTTGTTTTAAAAGGAACGAAGGTTGATGGAGTATATTCAATAGACCCAAACAAATTTTCTCGCGCTATATTATACAAGATATTAAAATATGAGGATGTTATAAAAAAAGAATTGCAAGTGATGGACTTAACTGCTTTTACGCTTGCGCGAGATTATAATTTACCAATATGCGTTTTTAATATTAACAAACCTGGATCTTTATATCGTATTGTTGCAGGAAAAAAAGAAGGTACACTTATTACTTCTTAAGTATTAAGATAGAATACATTATTTATTAGTATTTTTTATTAAGGTTGTCACTTAATTAAATAGATTTTTTATAAGGCTAACATTGTGATAAATGAAATTTATTCTCAAAATTGTAAAAAAATGGATACTTGCGTACAACTATTTCAAACAAATGTCAGTAACATACGAACCGGACGAGCATCGCCAGCGTTGTTAAATAATATTTTTATAGAATATTTTGGTGTTAAGACACATTTACAAAAAATTGCGAATATTACAGTTGAAAACTCGCATACACTTAAAATACATGTGTTTGATAACTCAATTACTGTATTGATTAGAAAAGCAATTTTAAATTCTAACCTCGGTCTAAATCCTATTGAACATGGTCAAAATATACTTGTTCCTATACCTGAATTAACAGAAGATAGAAGGAAAAATTTAATTAAAATGATTAGATTAGATGCTGAAAAAAGCCGAGTTTGTATTCGTAATATCCGTAGAAATACAAACTCCAAAATAAAAGAATTTTCAAAAAAAGAAATTATCAGTAAAGATCATGAATACATCGATCAAATAAAAATCCAAAAAATCACCGATGAATATATTAAAAAAATAGATAATATTTTGCTAAAGAAAGAACAAGAGATAATGAAATTTTAATATTTTTTGTGCTATATGGTATTTTTGTATAAATATTTCTGCAACACAAACAATTATTTTTTTTAGTTTTTATAAGTTTTATTATTTTTTTAACGTTCACATATTTTTTAGAAAATAATATTTTATTAAAAGTTATTTTTATTATGTAATTAACAAATGATGTTGATATACTAATTAAAAAAACGTAAATTTTTTAGTGCTATAAATTACACACTATCATTGAACATGTTAAAAAATAATTCAAACGTAAAAAATGAAGTTGACGTTTTTTGAATGAACAGTTGTTTTTTTTGATATGCTAGTCAAGTTGTGTTAGTTTTTATTAAAATATATTGTAGATAATTTATATTATAATTATTTTTTACATATACACAAAACCAATCTTGTTATTTCAATAAGGATGATTTATTTCTAATGGCGTTTTTTTAGATGTCAATCATGTTTTTTATGTATTTAAAATATTTTATATACAGTGAATATAATTCCATTTTTTGATTGTTTTAATCAACTATGTATTTATTTTATTTAGATCATAAACAATAGAATTTTTATAAATTTAAAATACATGATGAATGACAATTAAAAATTATTTAGAAACGGTATCTGTTTTATAGTTTTTGGTTTAAATAAACTTTGATCTATGTGTAATCAGTTGTTTATTATACAAAAGATATGACAGATAATGATACGTTAGCATAATTAATGATTTTTTTTTATTACAGCGAAAATTATGTATGTAAAATCTTATTTTAGACATATACCCTTGGAATTTTAATTATTGAAATTTTAAACATATTATTTTTTTTAAAATTAACGAAAACATTTCTGATTAAAAAATTAGTTATTAATTTTTTTTTGGTGAATCTATTATAGTAATTTCAAATTTTACCAATTCAGTTATACTGATTGTATCATAAAGAATTTTATGTTAAATAGAGCAATACAATTGATATTATAGTTTTTTCTTAAAGATATCATTTTATTCAAATTTATTAAATACTAATAAGATTTCAGTTTTTTAATAAAGCAGGATATTGTTGTTTTCGAGTTTGTTGTATAATTTTATATAATTATTTTTTTATAATGTTTGTTATTATAGTATCGGTGTTATTTTTTTATAAAAAAGTTAATATCTATTATGTTAAGTAAAATGTTCCTGAATCATAAAACAAAGTATCCAATGCATGTAGCAATTATTATGGATGGCAATAGAAGATGGGCGAAAAAGAAGGGTAAAATGCATATTTATGGATATAAAAAAGGTATTCAAGCTGCTCAAAAAGCAATAAAGTTTTCTGTTTTAAATCGTTTGAAAATGCTAACTTTATATGCATTTAGCCAAGAGAACAGAAATCGTCCTATTTTAGAAATTAAAACATTGTTAAATTTATTTTTTATGGCTTTAGATAGTGAAAAAAATAACTTTCTGAAATATAATATCAAATTGAAAGTAATTGGTGATAAAACATATTTTGATAATAATCTTCAAAGTTGTATTTTTGAAATTGAAAAAATAACTCGTAATAATAATGGTTTAAATTTAAACATTGCTGCAAATTATAGTGGAAGATGGGACTTAATTCAAGGCATGAAACGTGTTGCTAATGGTGTCAAAAAAGGATTTTTTTCAATTGAGGATATTACAGAAAATATGTTTTCTCAATTTTTATCTATTGATGATTTTATTCCTGTTGATTTAGTAATTCGTACTGGAGGAGAGAAAAGGTTAAGTAATTTTTTATTATGGCATATAGCTTATTCAGAATTATATTTTACTACTGTTTTGTGGCCAGATTTTAATCAAAGTATTTTTAAAAGAGCTATAAATTCATTTATATCTCGTAATCGTCGTTTCGGAAGATTGTAAATTTTATAAAAAACTATTGTATTAAAGTGATTCATTTTTTAATTTGATACATCATCATTCATTTTAATTAAATATTTTTTGTTTATTTTAAATAATATTTTTATAAATTGTATTTTTTGGTATTGTGTAATCAAAAAATTGCTGCAAAAATTATTTAGGGAGTAATACCGATTGTGCAAACACTTTTAATAAAACAGTTTATTAAAAAAATGTTTTTTATCTTGATGGTGTTTTTCAGTACAAATGTATATGCGAAAAATACTTGGATCGTAAGAGATATTAAATTAGAAGGATTAAAACATGTTGCAGCGAAAGAAGTGTTTAGAAATCTTGTTTTTAATATTGGGAGTAAAATATCTAAAAATGATATTAAAAATAGTATTCTTGCTTTATTTAAAACGAAAAAATTCGAAAATATTCGCGTAATCTCTTCAAGTAATATACTTATTTTTAAATTACAAGAGCGACCTTTGATTCAGAATATTTTTATTACTGGAAATAGTATGATTCAAGATACTGTTTTAAAAAAATATTTAACACAATTAGAAATAGATCATGGATTTTTTTTAAATCCATTTCACATTAAGATTTTTAAAAAAAATATAAGACAATTTTACCATGATCATGGAAAATATGCATGCAATATTAAAATATTATCAATACCTCATACTGATCACACGATTGATTTAAAAATAATTATTTCTGAAGGCAGCTTAACATATTTAAATAAAATAAAAATATTTGGAAATGATCATTTTTCTGGCGATAAAATAATTTCGTTATTTGAGTTAAATCATCATAATATATGGTGGAATATCTTTGAAAAAAATTTTTATTCTTATAAAAAATTACAACAAGGTTTAAAGAAATTAAAAGATTTTTATTTGAATCAAGGATATTTTTATTTCAAAATTAAACAACACAATATTCATTTTTCAAAAAATAAAAACAAAGTAGATATCATAATTGATATTTTTGAAGGTCATCAGTATAAAATATCACGTTTTTTAATTCATGGATCTGTATTTAATCATTATAATGATATCTTAAATATTGTTAATCTTCATAATGACGAATTATACAATCAAGAAAAAATTTATTCTATTGTAAATGATATTAAGAAATTATTGTTTCAGTACGGATATATAAAATCCCAAGTCATACTGAGTCCTCAAATAAATCATAGAGATAAAACTATAATATTAAATTTCAACATTGATTTGCAGAAACGCTATTTTGTACGAAAAATTTATTTTTCTGGTAATAAGATAACAAAAAATTTTGTATTACAAAGAAAAATGCAACAAAGTGAAGGTGAATATTTTAATATAAAAAAAGTAGAAAATGGAAAGAAAAAGTTAGAAAAAACAGGATATTTTAAACATGTTAACGTTATGTATAATATTTTTTCCGATAAACTACGACAAATAGATGTTATTTATCAGGTTGAAGAACAGTCAACTGGTTCAGTCAATTTTGGATTAGGATATGGTTTTGATAGCGGATTAAGTTTCAATTCTATTATTTCTCAAGATAATTTATTTGGTTCTGGAAATAATTTAAACACAAATGTTACTGTAAATAAATATCAAAAATATGCTGATTTATCAATTGGTTATCCATATTTTTTTAGTAAAAAAACAGAATTTAACACTAGAATTTTTTATAGTAATAAAAAGTATCATTTAGACGATGAAGAAAATATTTTTAAAAAAACTTATGGAATAGAAAGTAATTTAGGATTTCGAATTAACGATACTGATATTGTAAACATAGGAACAGGTTATGCTCATAATGCAATTAAAAAATTTTACGATCAAAAAAATCATACTTTTTTAAAATCAAATACGTCCAATTCAGATTCGTTAATTAATGATGCAAACAAAAATAATTTATTAAATGATTATACAATTAGCTATTCATGGATGCATGATAGTTTGAAATATTTATATTTTCCAATTTTCGGAAATCGCACATACATTAGCGCAAAACATACGATTCCTGGTTCTGATAATCATTTTTATAAAATTATTTTTGATAAAGTAAAATATACTCCATTAAATAAAAAGAAAAATTTTATATTTTTGTATCATGTGCATATGGGTATTGGACATGGTTTTAAAAAACATAGATTACCATTTTATGAAAATTTTTCTATTAATAATTTTAATAATATTCGTGGTTTTCAATCTGAGACTATTGGTCCTAAAACTATTTTCGATGATATTATTTCAAAAAATTGTATACAAAAAGAAGACAATCAGCTTTGTGAATCAAATCGTTCTATTGGAGGAAATGCTGTTATCATATCTAATTTTGAACTTATTACACCAATTCCTTTAATAAATAAAAAATATTCTCAATTTCTACGATCATCATTTTTTATAGATGTTGGTAATATTTGGAACACAAATATAAACAATATACAAGATGTAGATTCTTCTACATTTTCTATGTTACATAATTTAAAGAACACTTATTCATCTTTTGGTGTATCATTGCAATGGTTTTCTCCTATTGGTCCTTTAGTTTTTTCTTATGCGCATCCTATTCAAAAAAATCATGATCGTCAATTAGAACCATTTCAATTTAACATTGGTAAAAATTGGTAGTACAAAAATAAGGTATATTTTGAATTTTTTAAAAGAAACGTTAAATATTAAAGATATTTTATCGATATTACCTCATCGATATCCCTTTTTAATGGTCGATCGTGTAATAGATTTTAAAGCGTTTAAATATTTACGGGCGATAAAAAATTGCACTTCAAGCGAAACGTGTTTTCAGGGACATTTTATTAATAATCCTGTGTTTCCAGGTGTATTAATTGTCGAATCTATGGCGCAAGCAACGGCTATTTTAATATATAAAAGCATAAACACATTAAATATAAATAAATTGTGTTATTTCGTAGGTATGGATAATGTTCGTTTTAAGAAAAGTGTCATTCCTGGAGATAAAATTTTCATAGAAGTATTTATTCTAAAAAAACATAAAAAAATAATACAATTTAAAATTCTTGCTAGTGTTGATGCTAGCATTGTTTGTAGGTCTACTATGATGTTTTTAATTAAGAATTCATGTATTTGAATTGTATTTTTTGATTTATTAAAATAATGTTTTATAAATAATATGATCGTATTAAATAACTAGTATATAAAATTGTTAAACATAATGAATAATTCAAAGTTTGTTCATCTGCATGTAAGTAGTGATTATTCTATTGTTCATGGTTTATCAAAACCTGAAGAATTAGTTAAGAAAGCGGCAGATTTAGGTATGATGGCGCTTGCTATTACAGATTTAAATAATTTATATGGTGTAATTAAATTTTATAATGCATCTCATAAATTCGGAATAAAGCCGATTATTGGGGTAACGGTACATTTTTTTTCTGAATTAATAAACAACGAATTAACAAAGTTAACTATACTTGCATCTACTGAAGAAGGGTACAAAAATTTAATTTTATTAATTTCTTTAGCCCATACTAATCGATCTATGCATAATACTAATGTAGTTATAGAAAAAAAATGGTTGTTAAAAATTAATCAGGGTTTAATTCTGCTTGCCGGAGGTTGCCAAGGCGAGATCGGAAAAGTTTTGTTACGTAAAGATATATCATTATTATCTTTTTGTTTATCATTTTATAAGAAGTATTTTTCGAATGCGTTTTACTTGGAGATATTACGTACCGGAAGAGAATACGAAGAAGATTATTTGCATTTAGCTATAGATTTATCATTTTCTGCAAATATTCCAATTGTTGCGACTAACGATGTATGTTTTCTCAACAAAGAAGATTTTAAAATTCACAAAATTAGAATTGCAATTCATGAAGGAAAAACACTGAAGGAATCAAAAATTCAAAATCATTACAGCAATCAACAGTTTTTAAAAAGTGAACAAGAAATGTGTAGTCTATTTTTAGATCTTCCTGAAGCATTAACTAATAGCGTAGAAATTGCGAAACGTTGTAATGTATTTATAAAACCAAAAAAATATTTTTTACCAAAATTTTTTACAGGAAAAAAATGTGTTGAAGATTATCTAATAATACAAGCATATAAAGGTTTAAATAAACGTTTAAATCGTTATTTTCATAAACAAGATAATATTACATATAAAAAATTGTACAAGAAATATCAATCTCGTTTAGATGAAGAATTAAATATTATTAATACTATGGGGTTTCCAAGTTATTTTTTAATTGTTATGGAGTTTATAAAATGGGCGAAAGACCAAAATATACCAGTAGGACCAGGACGCGGTTCAGGAGCAGGATCACTTGTTGCATATGTATTAAATATCACAGAAGTAGATCCAATATTTTTTAATCTTTTATTTGAAAGGTTTTTAAATCCTGAGCGTGTTTCGTTGCCAGATTTTGATGTTGACTTCTGTATGGAGCAGCGTGATAAAGTAATTGAGCATGTTTCAAATGTTTATGGTAGAGATGCAGTAGCACAAATTATTACTTTTGGTACAATGACCGCAAAAGCTGTTATTAAAGATGTTGGTCGCGTTTTAGGATATCCGTATGGTTTTCTTAATAAATTATCCAAACTAATTCCTTTAGATTCAGGAATTACTTTAGATCTTGCTTTTTCTGAAAATACTGAATTACTGAATTTATATAACAGTAACGACGATGTTAAGAATTTAGTCAATATAGCTAAGAAATTGGAGGGCGTTAATAGGAATATTGGAAAACATGCAGGCGGTGTAGTGATTTCACCAACTAAGATTACCGACTTTTGTCCATTGTATTGTGATGAAAATGGACGTAATCCAGTTACACAATTTGACAAAAACGATGTTGAACATGTTGGATTAGTAAAATTTGATTTTTTAGGTTTACGTACATTAACGTTAATTAATTATGCTATTGATATGATTAATAACAAGTTACAATCTAATAAAGAAAAATTGTTGGATATTTCTTCAATTTCAATTAACGACAGTGCGTGTTTTAAATTATTACAAACGTCAGAAACAATTGCTATTTTTCAATTGGAATCTTTTGGAATGAAAGATTTGATCAGTAGATTGCAACCAGATTGTTTTGAAGACATAATTGCATTAGTAGCGCTTTTTAGGCCCGGACCTCTTCAATCTGGAATGGTTGACAATTTTATTAATCGTAAACATAGGCGTGAAAAGATTGCGTATCCTGATCTTAAATGGCAACATATGTTATTAAAACCCATATTAGAATCTACTTATGGTATTATTTTGTATCAAGAACAAGTTATGCAAATTGCTCAAACCTTAGCAGGTTTTACTTTGGGTAAAGCAGATATTTTAAGAAGAGCGATGAGTAAAAAAAATTTAAAAGAAATGACCGAACAACGATCGATATTTTTATCTGGTTCTGTAAAAAATGGTATTTCAAAAAAATTAGCTGAAAAGATTTTTGATTTATTGGAAAAATTTGCAGGATATGGATTTAATAGATCGCATTCGGTAGCTTATGCATTAGTTTCTTATCAAACTCTATGGCTAAAATTATATTATCCAGAAGAATTCATGGCTGCAGCTATGACATCAGATATAGATAATACAGAAAAAATTATTGTTTTAATACATGAATCGCGACGCATGGGGATTAGAATCATTCCTCCTAACATAAATTTTAGTAAATATGAATTTTATGTTAATAGTAAAAATCATATAGTTTATGGTATTGGCGCTATAAAGGGAATAGGGGAAACGTCAATAAAACATTTTATTGAAGAACGAGATAGAAATGGTAATTTTCAAGATTTATTTGATTTTTGCATGCGTACTAATCCTAATAAAATTACACGCAGAGTATTAGAAAAATTAATTATGTCTGGTAGTTTTGATTGTTTTAGTAAAAATCGGAATTATTTATTACAATCAATTGAATATGCTATGAAATCATCGAAAGAGTATATTAAAATTAAAATGTTTCAAAAAGATAGTTTATTTGGAACATTCCGTGATGAATTGAATCAAGTTAAAAAAAATAATGTTTTTAATATATCTTACTCTAATCAAAATAGATTAGAGCAAGAATGTCAAGTATTAGGATTTTATTTAACTGGACATCCTATTGATAAATATGTAAAAGAGATAAAAAAATTTAAAAATGGTATAACTTTGTCAGAAGTTGCACGTCTTAAAAAAGATAAATTAGTTTTGACAGCTGGTGTTGTCATTTTTGTAAAAATTAAAATTACTAAAAATAAAGATCGTATGGCCATATTAGTATTAGATGATAAGACATATCGTTTAGAAATTGTAGTTTTTTCAAAGTTGTTTAATTTTTATAAAGATTTTTTACAAGTTAATAAAGTTTTGATTGTAAAAGGTATTTTAAGTACTAATTTTATTAGTAAAAATATTCAGATTATCGCGCACGAAATTGTAAACTTAAGTATTACAAAATAAAAAATATATGATTAAATTAGTGTTTTTGTATAAACAACAAATATGTTTTTAGAAATGTTTATTAAAAAATAACTAGTTTTTTAAAGATATGGTGTTTTTTTATTTAAATTTTTTACTATTATATTAGTAATTTTTTTTATAGAGACTATAGTGCTATCTTTGTATCGTCTTGTACGATATTCAATATTATTATTTTCAATATAACGTGTGCTAATTATAATTTGATGAGGAATGCCAATTAAATCTGCATCATGAAACATGATACCTGGTTGTTTTCCGCGATCATCTAAAATGACGTCTATTCCGTTTTTTTTTAATGTATCATACAAATTATTAGCTGTTTTGTTAACTTTATCGGATTTATTAATATTTATAGGTAAGATAATTACTTCAAATGGCGCAATTGCGTCAGGCCAAATAATGCCCTTTTCATCATGATTTTGTTCAATAACAGCAGCAATAATTCTAGTGATTCCAATACCATAGCAACCCATGTATAAGTGTTTTTCATTTCCATTTTTTTCGCGAAAAGAGACATTCATAGTTTTTGAGTATTGTTTTCCGATTTGGAATATATGTCCAATTTCAATACTTTTTTTAATATTTAAATAACTTGAATTATCTGGGCTAATGTCGTGCGTTGTAACTTTTCTAATATCTTTTATAATAGGTATTGGTAGATTTATATTCCAATTTACATTAGTGAAAAAATATTTGTTACGATTCGCTCCAATTGTAAAATTAGTCATTTTATATGTTGATATATCAGCAATTATAGGAATATTTAATCCTATTGGACCTAAATATTTTTTTTGTACTCCAAAGAGTGCAATTGTTTCTTGTTCATCAATAAATTCTAATGGACCTTTAATAGATTCAATATTTTCAATTTTATACATATTTAATTCATGATCTTCTTTAATTAAAAATGCTATTATTGAAGTAATATTATTAAATTTTGCACGAATTAAAAACATTTTGATTTTGTTTTGTACATGTATATTGTCGAGGTCACAAATCATTAAAGGTTGCTTATAATTTTTATTACATTGTATATTTTTTTTAATATCGTAAGTTTTCAGAAAATTTAATGTTTCTATAGATTGCGCCATATTTATATTTGAAGAGTATGCAGTGTTGTTGGAAAATGCTATTTCATCTTCTCCGTTTTTTGAAAAAGCTTGAAACTCATGCGAAACATTTCCCCCCATAGATCCTGAATTAGCCTGTACTGGTAAAAATTTTAATTGTATTTTTTTAAAAATATTTGTATAACTTTTGTAGAATAAATTGTATGTTTTTTTTAAGCAATTAAAATTCATATGGAAAGAATAGGCATCTTTCATTTCAAATTCACGCGCGCGAATGATTCCAAAACGTGGTCTAATTTCATCTCTAAATTTAGTTTTTATTTGGTATAGAATTAGTGGTAAATTTTTGTAAGAACAAATTTCATGATTTATAAAATTAGTAATAATTTCCTCGTTTGTCGGTGACAATATAAAATTTTTTTTACGACGATCAGAAAATTTTAATAGTTCATCTCCGTAAATTTTTAAACGTCCACTATTTTGCCATAAATATTCAGGTTGTACTATTGGTAGTGTGATTTCTAATGCATTTATTTTCTCCATTTCTTTTTTTATAATATTTATTATTTTTGTTAGTACTCTTACTCCTATTGGAAGCCAAATATATAATCCGGAAGATGTTTTTTTAATCATTCCAGTTCTAAGCATTAATTGATGACTAATAATTGTTGCTTCATGTGGAATTTCTTTTAAAGTTGAAAACAAAAATTGAGTTGCGCGCATTAATTTGCACCTTAATAAATAAAATATAGATATTTCTTGATGTATGCAAGTCTGTGTTGTTATATTTTATTAGTAAAAAATATAATTACTTTGTATAAAAACAGCACTTTATTTAAAAAAGTATATAAATAAATATAATTAAGATATAAATATATATTTAATATATACAAATATATATTAAATTTGTTTGTGAAAATCTATTGTAAAAAAAATAAAATTTAATTTTTTATTAAAATACATAAAATATATAGTTCTATTTTTTAAAGGATTATTTTATTTTTTTAATAGACAGATTTAATATATTATCTTTTTAATAAAACTATGGTTAAAAATATTCAATATGAACTTTAATGAAAATGAAGAAAAAACAGAAAATCCCACTGAGAATCATATTAAAAAGTTTAAAAAAAAAGGACAAACAAGGTATTCTAAAGAACTAAATTCTTTTTTTGTATTATCAATAAGTTTTTTAAGTTTGTGGTGGTTTAAAAATTCTATTCTTTCTAATTTTAAAAAGATTATGTCAGAGAGTCTTGTGTTTAATAGGACGGATATTATATACAAAAAAAATTTTTTTTTAGACATTGCTGTTTTTTTTAAAGAAATATGTTGGTCTCTTGTTCCATTTTTTATCTTGCTAGTATTAATTATTATTGTTCCATCAATTTTGTTTAGCGGTATATCTTTTAGTTTTAGATCTTTACGTTTCGATTTAGAAAAATTAAATATTTTCTACGGTTTAAAAAAAATATTGTCTTTTCAAGTTATAATAGAATTGTTTAAAATATTATTTAAATTGTTAATAATTAGTATTATATCTTTATTTTATATATGGATGTCTTTGCCGAAATTGTTGGCATTAGTTAGAGAATATCCTGTCTCTGCGTTTTTGCATGGTAGTAACATGATTTTTGTTTTTTGTATTTTAATTACATTTGGGTTAATCCCAATTGTTATTTTTGATGTTTTATATCAACAATTAATTTATCATAAAAAAATTAAAATGACACGTTATGAAATAAAACGTGAACTGCAAGAACAAGAAGGTAATTTTACAATTAAATCTCGTATTCGTCAATTAATGCAAGCTGTTAGACGTAGAAAGATGGTGTTAGATGTTCCTAAGTCTGATGTAATCATAACAAATCCTATATTTTATGCAGTAGCGTTACAATACGATCCAAAAAAAATGAATGCGCCAAAGGTATTGGCAAAAGGCGTAGGAGAAATGGCAATTAAGATACAAAAAATAGCTATAAAAAATAATATCTCTATAATTTCTATACCATCTTTAGCGCGTGCATTATATCGTTATTCTGAAGTTGGTCAATATATTCCAGGATCACTTTATCAAGCAGTTGCCGAAGTATTAGCATGGGTGTGGAAAGTTCGAATATGGAAAAAAGAAGGTGGAGTTTTTCCTGAAAAACCTAGAAATATATCAGTTCCGTCAAATCTTTATGCTACAGGAGAATATGAAACTAATGATTAATTTTTTTTCTTATTTTCGTATTTTAAAAACACTAAAAATAACACAATGGAAAATATTTGTTGGTCCAATTTTAATTTTAATGATTTTATCAATGATGATTCTACCATTATCACCTGTTATGTTAGATATTTTTTTTACTTTTAATATTGCTTTATCAATAATTGTTTTACTTGTTTCAATGTTTACACGTCACACTTTGGATTTTACTGCTTTTCCAACAATTTTGTTGTTTTCTACATTATTACGTTTAGCATTAAATGTTGCGTCTACGCGTGTTATTTTTTTAAACGGTCATATTGGAACTAACGCGGCTGGTCGTGTTATTGAGTCATTTGGTCATTTTTTAGTTGGAGGTAATTTTGCTATTGGAATAGTTGTGTTCATTATTTTAGTAATTATTAATTTTATAGTTATTACTAAAGGAGCTAGTCGAATAGCAGAAGTTGGTGCGCGATTTATATTAGATGCCATGCCTGGAAAGCAAATGGCGATAGATGCTGATTTAAATGCAGGTTTA
This sequence comes from Buchnera aphidicola (Pentalonia nigronervosa), assembly GCA_014622685.1. Classification (NCBI taxonomy): domain Bacteria; kingdom Pseudomonadati; phylum Pseudomonadota; class Gammaproteobacteria; order Enterobacterales; family Erwiniaceae; genus Buchnera; species Buchnera aphidicola. The sequence goes on from CP061275.1 coordinate 130,221, forward strand.
ATTGGTGAAGAAGTTGCAAAAAAACGTCGCATAAAGATCACAGAAGAAGCTGATTTTTATGGATCTATGGATGGTGCAAGCAAATTTGTTAGAGGTGATGCGATTGCTGGTATTTTAATTATGATTCTTAATTTATTTGGTGGATTAATTGTTGGATTAATACAGCACAATATGTTTTTGAATAGAGCCGCAGAAGTATATACTTTATTGACTATTGGTGATGGTTTAGTTGCGCAAATTCCAGCGTTGGTAATTTCTACTGCAGCTGGCGTGATTGTGACACGTGTGAGCACTAATCAAAATGTTGGCGAACAAATGATTAGCCAATTATTTTATAACCCGCAAGTAATTTTATTAAGCGCTATTGTATTAGGAATTCTTGGTTTAGTTCCAGGTATGCCAAATATAGTATTTTTAACATTTACAGTGTTATTATTATTTTTTTCTTGGCAGTTGTACAGAAAAAGATATCATTTGAAAAGCAAATTAACGCATTCTAATGCGAAGCACAGTGCAATAAAAAATTTGATATCTGAAGTTTCCTGGAATGATGTTGAGCTAGAAGATTTAATTAGGATAGAATTAGGATATAATTTAGTATCAATGGTAGATTTAAAAAATGATGGTAATTTATTAAAAAAAATTTGCATGGTTCGAAAAAAATTTACTAAAGAAATAGGTTTTTTGCCACCTTTAGTACATATTAAAAATAATATAAATTTATCTGGTAATGATTATTGTATTTTTATTAAAGGTATTCAAGTTGGAAAAGGTGAATGCTTTAATGGTCAATTTATGGCAATTTGTTCAGGACGGGAAACAGAACCTTTGCCATTTAAAAAAATAAATGAACCGACTTTTGGTTTATTTGGTTATTGGATTAGTGCAGAGTATAGAGATGAAGCGCAAAGTAAAGGTTATTCTATTATAGAAGCTAGCACAGTGATTTCAACACATTTAAATTCTTTAATTTTACGGTATGTCGATGAGCTGTTTGGTCGTCAAGAAACACAGCAATTATTGGATCGCGTGAATGCGGAAATACCAAAAATAACAGAAGATTTAATTCCTAATGTAATAAATTTAACAGTATTAAATAAAGTATTAAAAAATTTATTGTTGGAGCAAATTCCAATACGTGATATGAGAACAATTTTAGAAACAATATCAGAACATGGATTAACAACAAAAGATCCGTATGAACTAACAAGTATTGTTCGAATCTCATTGAGTAAAATTATTATGCAAAAATTGTTTTCTAAAAGTACAGTTATTGAAGTTATAGGATTAAAATCAACTTTAGAAGAACTGTTATTAAATAATTTTAAGGAAGGAAACAGTACGATTGAACCTGGGTTATCTGAAATGTTAATTAAAAAAACAAAAGCGGCGATAATTGCGCAAAAATTAATAGATTCTCCTGTTGTGTTATTAGTAAATCACTCGTTACGATTTTTTTTATCTAAGTTCTTACGGCAAGTATTTCCAGAATTAATTGTTTTATCACCATTGGAAATTACTGGTATGAAAACAATAAAGATGACGAATGTAATTGGATAAAAAATAAATTATATAGATTAATATAATTATTTTTAGATAGTTTGGTGTGGTTTTAGGTAGTGCATGTTGTGTACTACGTTATTTCCTCACCTTTCTGCAATTTAATTACACTAAAAGATATCATGATGCATATTTACATTCTTTGGATTGTTGTTATTCCAAGAAGATTTAATCCTTTCTTTAATGTTTTAGCTGTTAAGAAAGATAATTTTAGTCTACTTTTGCAAGTTTTGATTTTTTTTGAAAACAGAATCGGACAGTTTTCATAAAAATTAGAAAAACAGGTTGCAAGTTGATATAAATATTTGCACATGACATGAGGTGTACCTTTTTTTGAAATTAACAAAATAATTTCTTCAAATTCTAAAATTTGAATAGCCAGATCAATTTCATTTTTTTTGCTTAATATAATTTTTTCTTTTATTTTTTTAATTGGAATAGTAGATTTTTTAATTATAGAAATAATTCTCGTATAAGCATATTGTATGTATGGTGCGGTATTTCCTTCCAAACTTAACATATCGTCCCAATTAAATATATAATTAGTATTTCTGTTTTTTGAAAGATCAGCATATTTTACTGCGCTGATTCCGATTTTTTTTGCTAAAATTACAAGTTTTTTTTTAGGCAAGTTTGGTTGTTTTTGTTTTATTATTTTTGTAGTTCTTGCAATAGATTCGTTGAGTAATGCAGATAATTTTATAGTATTGCCATCACGAGTTTTAAATGGACGTTTATTTTTTGATAGTACCATGCCAAATGTATGATGTTCTAATGATAAATTTTTAGGAATATAATTTGCTTTTTTAGCAATAATCCAAGATTGAATTAAATGTTGCTTTTGTCGAACGTCTGTATAGTATATTATACGATCAGCATGTAATGTTTGATATCGATATTTCAAACAAGCGATTTCTGTAGTTGAGTATAAAAAACCTTGATCTTTTTTTTGAATTATTACTCCCATTGGTTCACCTAATCTATTTTTAAAATCGTTGAGAAATACAACTATAGATTTATTACATTCAACAGCAATATTTTTTTGTTTTAAGTCCTGAATGATTTTAGGTAACATAGAGTTATACGTACTTTCTCCCATAATATGGTTGTTATTTAAAGTAACGTTTAACATGTTATATATTTTATTATTTTGTAACATAGTAATAGAAACTAATTTTTTCCAAATAGATAGACAATGCTGATCGCCATGTTGTAATTTTTTTACATATTTTCTTGCTTCTTCAGAAAATGATGCATTTGATTCGTATTTTTTTTTTGCTTTACAATAAAATTGCTCAAGTTGACTAAGAGAAATTTTATTTTTGTACAAACTATCGGTAATATTATGATTATTTAAGTATGCGATTAACATACCGAATTGTGTTCCCCAGTCACCAATATGATTAACTCTAATAACATTATGCCCCAAAAAACTTAATACTCTTGCACTAACATCTCCTATAATTGTTGATCGCAAATGTCCAATATGCATTTCTTTAGCAATATTAGGAGAAGAGTAATCTATAATAATATTTTTAGATGAGACGTAATCAATATCGAGACGTGGTGAAGAAAATATTTTTTCTAATTGTTGTGACAACCATTCTTGATTAATTAAGATGTTTATGAAACCTGGTTCAGAAAAACTCAGTTTTTTATATATTTTTTTGTTTTGAAAATTTTTTGTTATTGTTAAAAACACCGTGTATGGTTTTATTTTTAGTATGTTGGATATCTTAATAAGATTGTGAAGCTGATAGTGACCTGCATTAGTTTTTTTATTTGATATAATTAATGGATCTATTTTACATAAATCATAATTTTTATTTAATGTACGCTGAAAATCTTTTTTTATAATATTTCTTAAATTCATTATGAGTCCGTTGATGTTGTTTTTATATTATAATTATTAAATTACTGATAATAATTTTTTTATTTATTACAATGTTTTATATACTATATTGTTTTTTGTATTTATTAAATATTATTTTTAAGGAAGAAAACATCTATGATATTAAAATATATTTATTTAATATATTTAAAAAATAATTTTTGTAAAAATGTTTGACAATATAATTAAAAAAATGTAAAATTTGAAATCTAAAGTATTTGTTTTAAAAAATGTTCTTTAACAAAATATTAGACAATCTGTGTGGGCACAGAAAATTAAGTACAGTATTTATTTTTATAATCTTTCTCAAAAATTTTATTTTTGAGAAAATGTTGTACAATTGAAGAGTTTGATCATGGCTCAGATTGAACGCTGGCGGCAAGCCTAACACATGCAAGTCGTGCGGCAGCGAAAGAAAGCTTGCTTTCTTGTCGGCGAGCGGCAAACGGGTGAGTAATATCTGGGGATCTACCTAAAAGAGGGGGATAACTACTAGAAATGGTAGCTAATACCGCATAATGTTGAAAAACCAAAATGGGGGATCTATTAATAATAGACCTCATGCTTTTATATGAACCCAGACGAGATTAGCTTGTTGGTAGAGTAATAGCCTACCAAGGCGACGATCTCTAGCTGGTCTGAGAGGATAACCAGCCACACTGGAACTGAGACACGGTCCAGACTCCTACGGGAGGCAGCAGTGGGGAATATTGCACAATGGGCGCAAGCCTGATGCAGCTATGCCGCGTGTATGAAGAAGGCCTTAGGGTTGTAAAGTACTTTCAGTAGGGAAGAAGAAGGTAAAACTAATAATTTTATTTTTTGACGTTATCTACAAAAGAAGCACCGGCTAACTCCGTGCCAGCAGCCGCGGTAATACGGAGGGTGCGAGCGTTAATCAGAATTACTGGGCGTAAAGAGCGCGTAGGTGGTTTTTTAAGTCAGTTGTGAAATCCCTAGGCTTAACCTAGGAACTGCATTTGAAACTGAAGAACTAGAGTCTCGTAGAGGGAGGCAGAATTCTAGGTGTAGCGGTGAAATGCGTAGATATCTGGAGGAATACCTGTGGCGAAAGCGGCCTCCTAAACGGAAACTGACACTGAGGCGCGAAAGCGTGGGGAGCAAACAGGATTAGATACCCTGGTAGTCCATGCTGTAAACGATGTCGACTTGGAGGTTGTTTCTAAGAGAAGTGACTTCCGAAGCTAACGCATTAAGTCGACCGCCTGGGGAGTACGGTCGCAAGGCTAAAACTCAAATGAATTGACGGGGGCCCGCACAAGCGGTGGAGCATGTGGTTTAATTCGATGCAACGCGAAAAACCTTACCTGGTCTTGACATCCATAGAATGTTTTAGAAATAAAATAGTGCCTTCGGGAGCTATGAGACAGGTGCTGCATGGCTGTCGTCAGCTCGTGTTGTGAAATGTTGGGTTAAGTCCCGCAACGAGCGCAACCCTTATCCTCTGTTGCCATCGGTTCGGCCGGGAACTCAGAGGAGACTGCCGGTTATAAACCGGAGGAAGGTGGGGACGACGTCAAGTCATCATGGCCCTTACGACCAGGGCTACACACGTGCTACAATGGTTTATACAAAGAGAAGCGAATCTGTAAAGACAAGCAAACCTCATAAAGTAAATCGTAGTCCGGACTGGAGTCTGCAACTCGACTCCACGAAGTCGGAATCGCTAGTAATCGTGGATCAGCATGCCACGGTGAATACGTTCCCGGGCCTTGTACACACCGCCCGTCACACCATGGGAGTGGGTTGCAAAAGAAGCAAGTATCTTAACCTTATTTATAAGGAGAGCGCTTACCACTTTGTGATTCATGACTGGGGTGAAGTCGTAACAAGGTAACCGTAGGGGAACCTGCGGTTGGATCACCTCCTTAAAAAATATACTTTATTGAAGTGCCCACACAAATTGTCTAATAAAATTTAGCAGGCTTGTAGCTCAGATGGTTAGAGCGCACCCCTGATAAGGGTGAGGTCGGTGGTTCAATTCCACTCAGGCCTACCATTATAAAAATCATCTGATAAAAATCCCCTAAGGGGCTATAGCTCAGCTGGGAGAGCGCCTGCCTTGCACGCAGGAGGTCAGCGGTTCAATCCCGCTTAGCTCCAAGTATTTTTTTTCGTTAAAATGATCTTTTTTCAAGCGTAATTTTATAAAAATATCAAGCGGAGTATCTGTTATTTTGGAGTTAATTGCCTTTTTTACGACATTTTGATCAGTTCTTAAGAATAGATTAATTAATTTTTCGTGATATAAATAAACAGGTAGGGTAGGTTTGTTTGAAGAAATTATTTGTTTAATTTTTTTGTAATACATCTGAATATTTTTATCATTCGGTAAAATGGACATAGAAAAAATTATATTAGATAAAGTGTATTCGTGTCCGCAACATAACAACGTTTCCCTGGGAAACGAAGATATTAACTTTATAGAATTAAATAGTTTTAAATATTGTTTGTTATAAACACGACCACAACCACCTGAAAATAATGTATCACCGCAAAACATATATGGTTTTATATAATATGCAACATGTTCTGACGTATGACCCGGTGTATGAAAATTTAAGATTTCTTTATTTAAGATACGTATTTTATTATATTTGGTGATTGTTTTATTTAATTTATTTTTTTTTACATCTCTCGGACTGAAAATAGAAATTTTTGAATATCTTTTTTTTATTTCTTTTATTCCATTAACATGATCAGAATGATTATGAGTAAGTAGAATAGCTATTGGAATAAGTTTATTTTTTTCTATAAATTGGATAATTATATCTGACTGTCCTGGATCTACAATTATACAATGGTAACTTTTATTATATATAACCCAAGCGTAATTATCTTTGAGTACCGGAATGGCTTTTAGAAACATGATTTGTTTCTCTTAAAATTAGATAGTTTTATATATCAAATTATAACATTTTTTATTCCAATTATTCAAGATTTGCTTTTTTCGTAATACATATCTCTTTGTATAGGAGTACAAGCAGATCTACGAGCTATTTTATCACATCTAGAATTTTCAATATGACCAGTATGTGCCTTTATCCATAACCAACTGACCACATGTTTTTCAAGAGCAACGCTAATACGAAACCATAAGTCTTTATTTTTTACAGATTTATTATTTTTTTTTATCCAATTTCGATTTTTCCAATGAGGCATCCATTCAGTAATTCCCTTTTTTACATATAGACTATCAGTTGTAATTTCAACTATACAAGATTGTTTTAGAAATTCTAATCCTGAAATTACAGACATTAGTTCCATTCTATTATTTGTCGTTAAAATAAAACTGGATGTTAATATTCTTTCATGTAATTTATAACGTAATATCGTACCATATCCTCCTGCGCCGGGATTGCCTAGACAGGATCCGTCTGTAAACATTTTTACTTTTTTTAGCATGTTGATTACTCTCTCTAATTTATTTTATTATGTTTAAATACTTAAATATTATGAAAAAAAAAATCAGACAAATTGTTTTAGATACTGAAACAACAGGTATTAATCAAACTACACTTCCTCATATCAATCATAGAATTATTGAAATTGGCGCTGTTGAAATAATTAATCGTCGTTTTACTGGAAACAATTTTCATGTATATGTTCAAACAGATCGATTAATAGATCCGGAAGCATCAAAAGTTCATGGTATTACAAACGACTTTTTATTACATAAACCGTTTTTTTGCGATATTTATAAAAATTTTATAAATTACATTAAAAATTCTGAATTGATTATCCACAATGCATCTTTTGATATAGGATTTATAAATCAAGAATTAAAAATACTAAATTCTGATATAAAAAATATTTTAACATTATGTTCAGTAATTGATACATTAAAAATTGCTCGACAATTGTTTCCTGGAAAAAGAAATACCTTAGATGCGCTTTGTACTCGTTATAAAATTAATAGATCTCATAGAAAAACGCATAGCGCTATTATAGATGCGCATCTTTTAGGAAAAGTATATCTTGTTATGACTGGTGGACAAACATTAATACATTTTTCTGAAAATAATAAAAACGCTTTTTCTAAAGATATAAAAAAAATTGTTAGAAATAAAAATTCTGTTTTAAAAATAATAAAAGCCACGTCAAGTGAGCTGGACGCACATAAAAAATATTTAAAGTATATACATAAAAATTGCAAAATGAAATCTTAATTTTATTACATATAAAAAGATGATTGACTGAGTTTTGTATAATATGTACAATATTATTTAATTGAGTTTGGTGCGGTAGTTCAGTTGGTTAGAATACTGGCCTGTCACGCCGGGGGTCACGGGTTCGAATCCCGTCCGCACCGAAAGACGTTTTTTTGAAATTAAAAAAATATTAAATCGTATATAAAAATTTTTCATATTAGAAATAATCTATCTTAAAATTTAAAAAAATAAAAAAATTAACATGTACAAAAAAATTATCCATTCTGAGTTTTGTATTGCATCAAAAATACTAAATATGTTTTTACAAGATGAATGTCAGATAAATAATATCCAAAGAGCCGCTATACTAATTGCTGAATCATTTAAACGTGGAAATAAATTAATATCATGTGGTAATGGAGGATCACATTGTGATGCAGTACATTTTTCAGAAGAATTAACCGGTCTTTATCGTGAAAAACGCATAGGATATCCTGCAATATCCATTTCTGATGCATCGTATATTTCAGCTGTCGGAAATGATTTTGGATACAGTCATGTTTTTTCTCGTTTTATACAAAGTGTTGGTCGCGCTGGTGATATATTATTGGTGATTTCTACTTCTGGAAATTCTAAGAATATTATAAAAGCTATAGCAGAAGCAAAAAAACACGATATTCAAGTAATTGCATTAACAGGTAACAATAGCGGTAAAATTAAAGGATTACCGAATATAGAAATATGCGTGCCGTATTTTGGATATTCTGATCGCGTACAAGAAATGCATATCAAAATTATTCATATATTAATATTAATTATTGAAAAAGAAATGAAAACATTAGATTAATTTCTTAGATTCATTTTTTTTAAATAAAAATGCCCAACTAATATCCTATAATAATGAACGCCTACTTTTATTTTTTCTAATAAATACTATTTTATAGTTTCGGATTGTTTTATGAGTGAGAAATATATTGTTACCTGGGATATGTTACAAATATACACTAAAAAATTAGCTCATCGATTATTACGTATTCAGTCTTGGAACGGTATCATCGCCATCAGTCGAGGAGGATTGGTTCCGTCTGCAGTACTAGCAAGAGAATTAGACATTCGATGTGTAGATACTGTATGTATTTCTAGTTATAATAATACTTGTTTAAAAAAAAATAGAGAAATAATTAAGAAAGCCGAAGGTAATGGAGATAAAATTATTATAGTTGATGATTTAGTAGATACTGGTGGAACAGCAAAAATTATTCGAAATTTATATCCTAAAGCGTATTTTGTAACTATTTTTGCTAAACCTATGGGTCGTGTATTAGTCGATAATTATATTATGGAAATTCCTCAAAATGTATGGATAGAACAACCATGGGACATGTCTTTTTCTTATATTCATCCCTTAATCAAACAAAATAAGTGATTTTAAATTTCATTAATAAATAGTTAGAATATTTTTTTTCAACTGCATATAAAAATTTCTCAATAGATCTTTAAAAAATGTTTTTATGCATTTAAATGTATTATAGAAGGACATGTTAATGACGAAAAAAGAAAAAGAAAAAGCAGACAATCATGTTCAGAATGATCAAAATAAAGCAAACGTTACGACATGTATTGAAAAAAATGATACTGAAGATAATAAATTAATTTGCAATTTAAAAAGTCAATTACATGAATCTCAAGATGAAATAATTCAACAAAAATTGATTGCTGAAGAAGAAACTTTGAAAACTTACAATCGGGTAAATAAAGATGTTGAAAGATATCAAAAATTTTCTTTAGAAAAAATAATTATTAATTTTCTTCCAATTATCGATAGTATTGAACATTCATTAAATTTAGCAAAAAATGATCAATTACGTGATCAATACGAAATAATTGTGAGAAAATTAGAACATGTACAAGATATATTACAAGAGGTATGTAAGACTTTTCATATTTCAAAGATTAATTCTGTGAACGTGTTATTTAATCCTAAGATTCATCAAGCAATGTCTGTTTGTTATAACATTAATGTTCAAGACAATCAAGTTGTTTCAGTTATGCAACCAGGTTATATGTTGCATGAATCTCGTTTATTACGCCCGGCAATGGTAATAGTTTCAAAAGAAAAAACATAAATTTATTACATATAAAATTAATATATTTTATGTGTATGATTTTAAAAACAGTTTTTTAGTTTTCTAGAATTAAATTTTAAATTATTATAAATTTCAATTCGATTACTATTTTTTAATGACAATTTATTAAATTATGTTGGATATTTAAGTTTTTAGAAAACATTATTTAATTTTTATATTTATTTTTTTGAATATAAAATTTTATTTTACAGTACAATTGAGTTTTTTATTTTAAAATATTCTAAATATTAAGCAATACATAAAATAAGTGTTAAAAAATTATATTTTATTCAACATGATTTTTTACATTCTTTAGGGTAGCGTTATATTTTTTTTGTATAAAAAATATGTTAATTAAAAAATGTTGCGCTTTTATTACATTTTGGAATAAAGTGGATTATGTTGTATAAAAATAAAACATGTACAAATCTATCTAAAATAATTGTTAATAAAAAAGCATATTACAATTATTTTATAGAAGAAGTTTTTCAATCTGGCATTGTTTTAAAGGGTTGGGAAATTAAGTCAATTCGATCGGGAAATATTAACATTTCGGCAAGTTATATTATAAATAATCTGAATGAAATATACCTCTGTAATTCTGTTATTCAACCCTTATGTACAATTTCAAATTATTCTTTTTTTAATTCAACTAGAAAAAGAAAGTTATTGTTACACAAACGTGAAATTAATTTTTTGTCGATTAAGATAAAAAATATAGGATATACAGTCATTCCATTATCTTTTTTTTGGAAAAAGTCTTGGTGTAAATTAGAGATAGGTTTAGCAAAGGGAAAAAATATTTGTGATAAAAGAACAAAAATAAAAAATTGCAACTGGTCAAAAGAAAAATCAAGAATACTTAAACAAAATAAGTAATTTATTACAAATCAATTTATGATATATAAACAAGATACAAATTGGATGAAAATTGCTTTAAAATATGCATATTATGCTAGAAAACAAGGGGAGATTCCTATCGGTGCAATCGTTCTTTTGAAAGAAAACATTATTGGAGTTGGGTGGAATAGTTCTATTAATCAACATGATCCTACCGCTCATGCTGAAATTATAGCGTTACGAAATGCAGCAAAAAAAATTAAAAACTATCGATTACTAGACACGACATTATATGTGACTTTACAGCCTTGTACAATGTGTTGGGGAGCAATTATACATAGTAGAATAAAACGTTTGGTTTTTGGCGCTAATTCTAAAAAAATAGATGATCAATTTTTAAATAAAAATGTGTTATATAATAAAAAGATTAACTTAAAAATTACAAAAAATATCATGCAAAAACAATGTTCTAAAATACTAACTAATTTTTTTCAAAAAAAAAGGAATACTAGTTTTCTAAAATAACTATAGCACATGCGTATTTATTTTGATCAGATATGCTAATATGAATGGATTTGCATTGTATTTCTTCTAATTGTTTTAATGCATTTTTTAAAAAACGTAATTTTGGTTTACCGAGATGATTATGATAAGTTTCTATTTGATTAAATGAAATACCAAATTGAATACCTGTTCCTAATGCTTTTAGAGCGGCTTCTTTTGCTACAAATTTTTTTGCTATAAACTGTATGCAATGTTTAGTTATGACATATTTTTTTATTTCATTTTTAGACAAAATTTTTTTTATAAATTTATATCCAAATCTAAATAAAATACGTTGAATACGTGTAATTTCTATAATGTCAATTCCTACTCCTATAATAGACATGTTTTTAATTTTCCTAATTTTTAGATAATTTTTATATTTTTAAAATTAGTTAAAAATTTCAATTTTTAACTAATTTTAAAAAAATTAAAGTTAAATTATAGTATTAAATACAATACTTTATTAATAAAAATTAAATATTTATTTTGATCCATAAAAAAAGATGAATTTTTTTATTAAATTTTCTTCTTATATTGTACCGTGATAACATGCTAATTTTTTTTATGTTTTTTCCTTTATGTCCAATAATAATTTTTTTTTGTCCAAGATTGTCAACATGTATAATAGCTCTAATTTTCCAATCGCCAACATTCATTTTTTGAAATGATTCAATGCTGACTTTGATGATTGAAGGTAGTTCATCTCCTAAACATAATAAACATTCTTTACGGATAATTTCAGATATTGTAAAAAAATGTGAATTTGCTGTAGTATAAATTTTAGGATATATATGATTACATTCAGGCAAAAATGGTTTAATAATTTTATTGATGACAGAAACATTGTTACCAAATTTTGCTGAAATAGGAATAATATCAATAAAAATTATCTTTTTTTTTAAAAAATTTATATAAGGTAAAATAGTGTTTTTATTAGATATTTTATCAATTTTATTGATTAATACAATAATCGGAATATTTTTTTTTTTATATTTTTATAAATTGTTTCATCCTGTTCTGTCCAAAATATTTGATCTAAAACAAATATTATTAATATTGAGTGTTTTATCTGTTTTAAAATATGTTTTATATTTTCTGAAATATGATCATGTCGTTTAAAAAAAATTACACCGGGTGTATCTAAGTAAATGTACTGACAATTATTTTCTGTTAAAATACCAATTATATTTTTTTGTGTAGTGTGTTTTTTTCTAGAAACAACAGAAATATTATCTTGAATAATAGAATTAATTAATGTGGATTTTCCTGAGTTAGGTTTACCGATAATAGCTATATGTCCACAATATTTTTTTTGAATGTTCACTCTACACCTAATTTTTTTAAAGCTTTTTGTGCAGCATCTTGTTCTGCTTTTCTTCTGCTTGAACCTATCCCTGTTAAATACGTGGAAATCACACTAACCTCGCAATGAATAGTAAACAATTGATTATGTGCTTCACCATATACTTCAACTACAAAATATGTCGGTAAAGATAAATGTTTTGATTGCAAATATTCTTGAAGACGTGTTTTTGGGTCTTTTTGTACGTCACCAGGACTTATATTTTCTAAACGTTTTTCATACCACTTTAATATTAATTCTTCTACTGTTTGAATATTGCTATCCAAATAAATACTACCAATTAACGCTTCTACCGTATTAGCTAATATAGATTCACGACGAAATCCTCCATTTTTTAGTTCTCCTTGACCTAATTGTAAATATTCTCCTAAATCAAACTCATACGCAATTTCTGCTAACGTATTTCCCCGTACCAAAGTTGCTCGCATGCGACTCATATCACCTTCATTGATGTATGGAAAATGTTGATATAAAGCATTTGCGATCACAAAACTTAAAATAGAGTCGCCTAAAAATTCAAGTCTTTCATTGTGAATGGTACTTGCGCTACGATGTGTTAATGCTTGTTTTAAAAGATCTGTATGAACAAAATTATATCCCAATATTTTTTGTATTTTTTTTTTGACAAGATAGTTCATGTTATACCAATTTTAATAATGTATTAGTCACATCTGAAATAATAAACAATTAAAAAATAATTAACTTAAAACATATATAAAATTAAATTAAAAAATAATTATGTTTTGTATGCTGATTGTTATGTTTTAATTAATACTACCAATTCTATTCACTCGTATTCCAGTCGGCCATTCATTTTCATTTTTATCTAAACTCATCCAAATTTTAACAACTTTTCCTACTAAATTTTTTTCTGGAACAAATCCCCAATAACGACTATCCAAACTATTATCACGATTATCTCCCATTACAAAATATTGATTATCAGGTACAATCCATGTAAACTTCATCAAACCTTTTTGATGATAATAATTTTTTACATTACTACTAATGTGATGTAATAATAAAATGTGGTGTTTGTGATTGTTGATATTTTCTTCAGTAATATCAAGATGTAACGAATTGTATATTTTGTTTTTTTTAATAGAATTTTTAGGATTAAAAAAATGTATTTTTTGCACAAAATTACTTAGTTTAATTTTTTTGTAAACAATCGGTAATTTTTTAGAATGTATGTAATTAGAGAGATAGTTAGGGTAGATTTTTATACGCTTCTTGTGTATATCATATTTTATTTTATCGCCTGGTAAGCCTATAATTCGTTTAACATAGTTTATTTTATTTTGTATAGGATGTTTAAAAACCACTATATCACCTCGTTTTGGAAGATGATTACGAAACAATAATGTTTGTGTGATGGGTTCTTTAATACCATATGAGAATTTTTCAACTAAAATAAAATCTCCTATTAATAACGTTGGCATCATCGATCCAGAAGGAATTTGAAATGGTTCATAAATAAAAGAACGTATTATAAATACTAAAAAAAATACTGGAAATAATGATATTAAATATGTTAAATAGCGATTTTCGTATTTCAAATGAGATAAATTGTCTTTATGTGCATAATTATTGTTATTTTTCTTTTGACGAAAATAATTTATTATACGTTTCACACAATTAAATAACCAGAGTACTCCAGTAAGTATAGTCCCTGAAAATAAAAATATGGTTAAAATATCAGCCATTTTATGTCCTTTTTTATTTTTTTTGAATATTTAAAATTGTAAGAAATACACTTTTAGGTATATACACGTTTCCTATTTTTTTCATTTTTTTCTTTCCATCTTTTTGTTTTTGTAATAATTTTTTCTTTCTAGAAATATCACCACCATAACACTTTGATATTACATTTTTTCTTAATTGTTTAATAGTAGAACGAATAATAATAGAATTATTAATAGAAGCTTGAATAGAAATATCAAATTGATGTCGGGGTATTAAATTTTTCATGTTCTCAATAATTATACGTGCTTGATATTGTGCATTTCTATAATGTGACAAAACAGTCAATGCATCTATTTTTTTTGAGTTGATTAAAATATCTACGCAAACTATTTTTGAAATTTGAAAACATTTAAAATCATATTCTAATGAAGCATAGCCTCGAGATACTGATTTTAATTCGTCAAAAAAATTCAGTATTATTTCATTCATAGGTATATTATATTTTAGACATACTTGATTTGAATGGTATATCATATCAATTTGTATACCCCTTTTGTTTACACATAATTTTATTACGGATCCAAGAAACTTAGATGGCAATAAAATGTTACATTCAGCTATCGGTTCCTTAATATTTTTAATTTGATTTGAAGCAGGTAAGTCGGAAGGACTGTCTAAATACATTATTTTTCCATCTGTTAATTCTATTTGATACACAACAGTTGGAGCTGTTGAGATTAAATCAAGAGCATATTCTCTTTCTAAACGTTCATGAATGATTTCCATGTGTAACAAACCTAAAAATCCGCATCGAAAGCCAAATCCTAGCGCAGCAGAATTTTCAGGTTCATAAATTAATGCGGCGTCATTTAAACTTAATTTGTCTAATGCATCTCTAAATACTTCATATTGATTCGATGTTGTTGGAAAAAAACCTGCATATATTTGCGGTTTAATTTTTTTAAAGCCTGTTAAAGTAATTTTTGATGGGTTATTAAAATTTGTTAATGTATCACCAACACGTGCTGCATGAATATTTCTAATACCACAAATGATCCACCCTACTTCACCACATGATAAACAATTTCGACTAACTTTTTTTGGTGTAAAAACGCCTAACTCATGTACAATATATGTTTTTTTTGTGCTCATAACTTGAATGGTATCTTTCTTAGATATAATACCATTTTTAATTCTTATGAGCGATATTACTCCTAAATAATTATCGAACCAAGAATCAATAATTAATGCTTGTAGAGGAGCATACATATCCCCGTTAGGAGGATTAATATCAGTAATAATACGTTCTATTAACGATATTATACCTTGTCCTGTTTTGGCAGAACATTGTATTGCATTTAATGCAGAAATTCCAATAATATCTTCGATGTCTTGTGCAATTTTTTCTGGATGTGCATGAGGTAAATCGATTTTGTTTAACACTGGAACAATATCTAAGTTCATGTCTAATGCAGTATAACAGTTAGATAATGTTTGAGCTTCTATTCCTTGACTAGCATCAATAACTAATAATGCTCCTTCACAAGCAGATAACGATCTCGATACTTCATACGAAAAATTTACATGACCAGGTGTATCTATAAAATTTAAATGAAAAATTTCATTTTTTTTATTTTTGTAATCAATCGATACACTCTGTGCTTTAATCGTAATACCTCGTTCGCGTTCTAAATCCATAGAATCTAATACTTGATTAGACATCTCTCGTGTAGGTAAGCCACCGCATATTTGTATTAGACGATCTGATAGAGTTGATTTTCCGTGATCAATATGCGCAATAATAGAAAAATTTCTTATATTTTTCATTTTTTTTTGAACTTTCTTAAATTAAGTTAGTTTTTTATGTATATTATATTTGTATATAATATATAATATATATTTAATTTTTTAAAAAATATATATCGATAAAATATCAATTATTAATTTCTTTAAAATAAAAAAATTGTATGTTTTAAAAATATAAAAATTATTTATTATGATAAAAAATAAAGAAAAGGTTATTGTTGCTATGTCTGGAGGTGTAGATTCATCAGTATCTGCGTGGTTTTTACAATGTAAAAATTATCAGGTAGAGGGTTTATTTATGAAAAATTGGGAGGAAGACGATAATGCACAATACTGTCGTTCTTCTCAAGATTTATCAGATGCTGAAGATGTTTGTAAAAAATTAAATATACGTCTTCATAAAATAAACTTTTCTATAGAATATTGGAATAAAGTATTTCAACATTTTTTAGATGAACATAAAAAAGGTAATACACCTAATCCTGATGTTTTATGTAATAAAGAAATCAAATTTAAATTATTTTTAAATTACGCGTTTAAAAATCTTCAAGCAAACTATATTGCAACTGGTCATTATGCACGTATTAAAAAGTATAATGGCACCAATGTTCTTCTTAGGGGAATTGATTGTAATAAAGATCAAAGTTATTTTTTATACACTTTAAAAAGTATGCAGCTGACAAAAATCTTATTTCCAATAGGTGATTTTCGAAAAGAGCAAATTAGAATGTTTGCAAAAAAAATTGGTTTAAAAGTTGCAAATAAAAAAGATTCTACTGGTATATGTTTTATTGGTCCTAGAAATATAAAAAGTTTTCTTAGTACGTATATTCCTAAGAAAATTGGTAATATTATTACGGTAAATAGGAAAATTATCGGTCAACATGATGGAGCGTATTATTACACTCTTGGTCAGAGAAAAGGGTTAAAAATTGGCGGATTACGTGGGAAGAAGAACCTACCATGGTATGTAGTGGATAAAAATATAGAAAATAATCTGTTGATTGTAGAGCAAGGTTTACATAATAAATATCTCATGTCCATTGGTCTTATCGCTACATGTGTAAATTGGATTAATCCACATGATATTTCTTTTCCATTATCTTGTACGGTGAAAACGCGATATGCTCAAAAAGATATTTCTTGTAATGTAGAATACATAAATGATTTTTGTGTAAAAGTATTATTTCATTTTCCTGTAATTGCAATAACGCCAGGACAATCAGTAGTTTTTTATATAAAAGAAATATGTGTAGGCGGTGGAATTATTAAACTTAGATTACCATTATAATTTTATAGTTTTTAGACAAATAAAGGAGAATATTTTATTAATAAAATATATCCAATCACGTTATCACTAGCAGGCTTATTTCAATCGGCATACCTAGTGCAACAATTGGCGCAATTTGGAAAGTGTGATCACTTATCTTTACAAACGTGCATGAGAAGTATATTGCAAATTGATCCTATTTCTGTAATTGAAATATATGGAAATGATGAGAAAAATCTTAATATTGGATTAAAAACGTTAGTTTCTGTACTAACTTTTTCGAAATTTTCACATGCGTATTTTGAATTAGTTAAATATATTTTTAATATAATAATTATTACAAAAAAATTAAAAAGAAATCATATGTCTATTTATAAATTAAAAAAAAGAATACGTACTATATCTCAAGAGTATTGTATTAATAATGATATGATTTTTTTAGCTAGCCAATTGTCACAATTGTATTTAGATATTATTAGCACATTAGGTTCACGTATTAAAATTTATGGTACTAAAATATTTTTACGTAATGTAGAGATACAAAATCAAATTAGATGTTTATTATTTTCTGGTATCCGATCTGTCGTTCTATGGAATCAATTTGGTGGTAATCAATTACATTTGATAGCTTATAGATGTCATATTGTTCAACATGCAAAAATAATTTTATGTTCTTTAAAAAAATAGCTTTTATATCTCTGTCAAAATTAGGAAAATAACCTTATGGTGTTAACAGTATTAACAGCTATCTCGCCAATTGATGGTCGATACAGTAATATTACCATGTCATTAAGAAATATTTTTAGTGAATTTAGTTTTTTAAAGTATCGACTATATGTGGAAATCGAATGGTTAAAAAAAATTATTAGCATGTCTTCGGTTTTAGAAATTAAATGCATAAAACGCAACGATATTGTTTTAATTAATAAAATTGTTCAAGAATTTAGTGAGATAGACGCAAAAAATATTAAAAATATAGAAAAAATTACTAATCATGATGTCAAATCTATAGAATATTTTTTAAAAAACAAAGTATCTGCAATCAAAAGTTTAAAATCAATTACAGAGTTTGTACATTTTGGATGTACATCAGAAGATATTAATAATATCGCTTATGCTTTAATGTTAAAAGATGCTCGTGTTCAAGTTGTTTTACCGTTATGGAAAAAAATGATAATAATTTTAAAGGATTTAATACTTAAGTATAAAAATATTCCTTTATTGTCTTTAACGCACGGACAACCCGCAACACCGTCAACAATGGGTAAAGAAATTGCTAATTTTTATTATCGTATGCAGCGACAATATAAAAAACTAAAATCAATTAAAATTTTAGGTAAAATCAATGGTACTACCGGAAATTATAATGCACATTTAGCTGCTTATCCAAAAATTGATTGGCATACAGTTAGTCAAGAGTTTATAACAATGTTAGGCATTGCGTGGAATCCATATACTACACAAATTGAACCCCACGACTACATTGCGGAATTTTTTAGTTGTATGTCAATTTTTAATACAATATTAATTAATTTTAATCGTGATATTTGGGGTTACATTTCATTAAATTACTTTCATCAAAAATCTAGAAGTTGTGAAATTGGATCTTCAGTAATGCCGCATAAAATTAATCCGATTGATTTTGAAAATTCTGAGGGAAATTTAGGCGTATCAAATGCATTAATGCGTCATATGATAGAAAAATTACCTATTTCTCGGTGGCAACGTGATTTAAGTGATTCTACAGTACTAAGAAATTTAGGAGTGGCGATCGCTTATTCTGTTATTGCATATCATTCTACGATCTCAGGTCTAGGTAAATTACAAATTAATAAAAAAGAACTGTTAAAAAAATTGAATGCTAATTGGTCAGTTTTATCTGAACCTATTCAAACAGTTATGCGTCGATATGGCATAAAAAATGCATATGAAAAAATTAAAAAAATTACTCGAGGAAAAAAAGTTAATCAGTGTATTATTAACAAGTTTATTTCTGATTTAAACATTCCAGAATCAGAAAAAAAACGATTAAAATCTATGACACCTGTTAATTATATTGGTGGATCCATTGAAATAGTTAATAAAATAAAATAATCATTATTTTTTTTATTTTAAAAATATATAATAAATGTTCTGTTTAATTATTTTGTTATTAATTTTACTAATATATAAGGAGCAAGATATTTCATGACATTGGGGAAAATAATGCTTTTCTTAATACTTTTATCTGGTTGTAAAAAATTTTCGAATACAGAACATCATATAAAAACAAGATATTTTGTTGATAAACAAGCAATAGAAAATTCTATATGTCGTTGGTATAAATTAATAAAAGCAGCATCATGTCAGTATAATGTTGATGCAAAGTTAATAAAAGCTATCATTTATGCTGAATCTTCTGGAAATCCTTATGCTAAAAGCCGTTCTAATGCTGTTGGATTAATGCAAATTAAACCTTCTACGTCTGGCTTAGAAGTATATCGACTACATGGCAGATCCGGTCAGCCATCTGTGCAAATATTATATAATCCACAAAAAAATATTGATATAGGGACAAATTATATTAAATTTTTACAAAAAAAAAATTTATATGGTATCAAAAATCGTGAAACTATGAAATATGCAACTATTGTGTCATATGTTAATGGAGCTAGTGCTTTATTAAAAATATTCGCTAAAAATAAGAAATCAGCAATATCTATGATAAATTCTATGAGCACACAGATGTTCTTGAAATACGTAAAAAAAAACATCCAGCAAAACAAGCAGTGCAATATTTAAAAAAAGTAATAATAATTTATAACTTAATATGAAATATCATATTTAATTGAGTGTTAACATGGGATTTTTAAAAAATAAAAAAATTTTGATTACTGGTATCTCGAATTCTAGATCAATTGCCTTTAGTATTGCAAAAGCAATGTATGCTCAGACAGCAGAATTAGGATTCATGTGTTATAATGATAACATAAGTAAAAAAATAAAATCTTTAGTAGATTTTATGCGTCCTAAGTTTATTTTTTCATGTGATTTGTCACAAGATAAAAGTATTGAAAATTTATTTTTCAATATACATAAAATATGGAAAACATTTGATGGATTGGTACATGCAGTCGCTTATAGTCCCAGAGATCACTTAAAAGGTGATTTTATTCAAAACACTAGCAGAATAGGATTTAACATTACACATGAAATTAGTTCGTATAGTTTTTTAGGTTTAACTAAAGCATGTAGAAACATGTTAAATAGATATTCCTCATTATTAACTTTATCGTATTTAGGTTCTTGTAAAGTTGTGCCAAATTATAATGTTATGGGTTTAGCAAAAGCTTCATTAGAAGCAAATATGCGTTATATGGCTTATACGTTAGGGAAAGATGATATTCGTGTAAATGCAATATCATCAGGACCGATAAAAACGATTTCTTCGCATCAGATTAGGAATTTTAGAAAAATAAAAACGTATTCAGAATCATCAGAAATAATAAAAAATCACACTCTTTCTGAAAACATAGGACATATTTCTGCGTTTTTATTATCTAATTTATCAAATGGTATTACTGGTTCAGTAATTTATGTAGATAATGGCGTAAACATTTTTAGTGATATAAATAATTTATAATTTATTTTGTATTCATACTTTTATTTCTCATATTTACGAAATGCTTATTTTTAATAACATAATATTTTTAATATTCAATGTTATTAAAAATAAAGATTTTATAAAAAAGCGCTTTTCAAGATATCTATGATTATTTTTAAAAAAGTTATATATTTTAATTTAAAATATATAAAATTATTAATTTTATACTATTACAATTGGATTTTATTATGACGTTTCAAAACAATCCATTACTTACACAGTTAAAAAAAAACTTGCATGCTAAAACACCTCGTATCGAAGGTATAGTAAAAAGTACTGCAAGAGGATTTGGATTTTTAGAAACTGATCCACAAAAAAGTTATTTTATTCCTCCAAAAAACATGAAAAAAGTTATGCATGGAGATAAAATAATAGCGTTATTAAAAATAGAAAAAGATAGAGAAATAGCCGAACCTGAGAAACTAATTGAACCATTTTTAAATAGATTTGTTGGCACTATTGAAAAAAAAAATAATAAATTATTTATCATGCCAGATTATCCATTTTTCAAAGATTTTATTGTATGTCAAACAAATTCAAATTATTTAAATAAACTCCAGAATGGAGATTGGGCTGTAGCTAAACTTATAAAACATAAACTTAGGGGCGATCATATTTTTTATGCAGAATTAATTGAAATTATTGCAGAGAAAAACAATTTTTTAATACCTTGGTGGGTAACTTTAGCACATCATAAACTTGAAAAACAGGAACCGCTGTGTACAAAAAATGATCTTGTCTTAAAAGAGCATGATACTAGAATAGATTTAACAGATCTAGATTTTATTACTATAGATAATATAAATACAAAAGATATCGATGATGCTATTCATATTCAACAGATTAAAGACGGTGGATTTTGTTTAACTGTCGCTATTGCGGATCCTACAGCATATATAGCGCACGGAAGTAAATTAGATATTATCGCTTTAAAAAGAGGATTTACGAATTATCTTCCAGGACTTAACATTCCTATGTTACCTCGTGTTTTGTCTGAAGACATATGTTCGTTAAACCCAAATCAGCGTCGTCCTGCTCTTGTATGTCGTGTTTTAATTAACAAAGACGGCAATATTTCAAACAATATTGAATTTTTTTTATCTTGGATTAAGTCTAAATCTAAATTATCTTATGATCATGTTTCAGATTGGATTGAAAAATCCGGAACATGGATACCTCCTACACCATCAATCGAGCAGCAAATACTGTTATTACATGATTTATGTTTGTTACGCATAATATGGCGAGAAAAAAATGCAGTTTTGTTTAAAGATAATTTAGAATATCGTTTTCAATTATCTGAATTTGGAGTGGTAATAGATGTACTGGCTGAAAAAAGACGTATTGCACACAAAATTATTGAAGAAGCAATGATCATTGCAAATATTTCAGCAGCAAATTTTTTATCTAAAAATATTGGATTTGGAATCTATAATGTACATTTTGGATTCGATTACATTAATGCAGAAAATGTAGTTTCTTTCTTAAAGCAACATAATTTAAATTTTAATGTACAAGAAATAATGACATTAAAAGGTTTTTGCAATTTAAGACGCGTATTAAACATATTGTCAAATAAATATATTGAAAGTCGCGTACGTCGTTTTCAGTCTTTTGGTAGTTTTAGTATCACACCCGGCCCTCATTTTGCTTTAGGAATGTCAGAATACGCAACATGGACATCTCCTATTCGTAAGTATAGTGATATAATTAATCATCGATTATTAAAATCGATAATAAAAAACGAAATACCTATTAAACCAACAGAAACAATTAAATTAAAAATATTAGAGCAAAAACGTCGTAATAGAATGGCTGAAAGAGATGTTTCAGATTGGTTATATACTTTATTTTTACAACATGAAAAATTTACAAATAAAACATTTAATGCTGAAATTATTGATATCACTAGGAACGGAGTTCGAGCGAAACTGTTAGAAAATGGTGCTAGTGTTTTTATTCCTGGCATTTTTATACATTATAATCGAGAAGAAATAATTTTTGATCAAGAATTGGGAAAAATTTTTATTAAAAATATTATGTTATATAAAGTGTCTGATATAATTCAAGTAACTTTATTTGATGTGAAATTAGAAACACGTAGCATAGTGGCTAAGTTAAAATATTAAAAATATTTTACTGATTATTAGATATTCATATATAAAAATTTTTCTAGTCAAAAAAATAATCTTTTCATGAATTATAAAAATTTAATACTAATTAGGAGTATAATATGAATATTTCAATTTTTGATTTATCTATATATATAAAATTCTTTGTTAGTTTATGTGCGTTAGTGAATCCAATTGGCATGATTCCTATTTTTACAACTATGACAAACAATCAGTCTATTATAGAAAGAGAAAAAACAAACTTGACAACAAATATGTCTGTAGCATTGATTTTGTTCATATCTTTATTTTTTGGAAAACATATTTTAAGTGTTTTTGGAATATCAATTGATTCTTTTCGTATTGCTGGTGGAATACTAATTGTTAGTCTTGCTTTTAAAATGATTAGTGGACAATTTATAAATTCGGTTAAAACAAAACAAGATACTCAAAAACAAGAATCGTTAAATAATATTAGTGTAGTTCCGTTGGCTATGCCTCTTATTGCTGGACCTGGAGCTATCAGTTCAACTATTGTTTGGAGTACTTATTATCCATCTTGGATAAACTTATTTGGATGTAGTATAGTAATTTTTTTATTTTCATTTTTGTGTTGGACATGTTTTCAAGTCGCTCCATGTGTAGTTAAAATTTTAGGAAAAACAGGTATTAATATAATCACAAGAATTATGGGTTTGCTGCTCATATCGTTAGGAATAGAATTGATTAATACAAGTTTAAGATCAATTTTTCCAGGACTGACATATTAATTTTTTTATATATTTATATGAAAAATTGGATATATTTTGAATAACAAGATAATTTACTTTCGTAATTTAGGATTAGAAAATTGGTTTACTACTTTTGTCAAAATGAATGATTTTGTAACATTACGTAATTTACATACATTTGATGAAATTTGGTTTGTTGAGCATTATCCAATTTTTACTCAAGGACAATCGCAAACACAAAAAAATATGATATTTTCTAATATGATTCCAATTGTAAAAACTAATAGAGGAGGTCAAATTACGTACCATGGACCTGGGCAACAAATATTATATTTTTTGATTGATATTAGGCGTCGAAAGATCTCGATTCGTACTTTAATTAAAATTATGCAAATAATAGTTGTAGAAACATTAAAAAAATTTTCTCTGCATTCTTATATTAAAAATTTATTACCTGGTGTATACGTGAACAAAAAAAAAATATGCTCTTTAGGATTAAGAGTGCAAAATGGTTCAACATTACATGGTTTAGCATTAAATGTTAACATGGATTTAACACCGTTTAGTTATATTTATCCATGTGGAGATAAAAATATCCAAATGACACAAATACAAAATTTTTATCCAAACATTCAAATAAAAGATGTAAGAAAAGTGTTAATTCAAAATTTATCTAAGTTTTTCGACGCAACCTTTGTAAATGTTTTATCGCGCTAATAATATAAGTATCTTTAAAAAGATAATATAAAAAATGTACTGTACATTTTATCAATAATAAACATCTATAAACTTTTATGTTTAGTAATATACATTATTAATTTTTATTTTTAATGAAGACGATAAATTTAATGAAAAAAAATCAAGATTTTTTTTTAAGAAAAATAACACCACATGTCATTCCAACTAAAAGAATATTACATTCAATAAATAAGCTAGAAAAACCAGATTGGTTGAAAGTAAAAATACCAACTGATACGTTTCGCATAAGAGATATGAAATGTATCTTAAGAAAAAACAATTTACATTCTGTTTGTGAAGAAGCAAAATGCCCAAATTTATTTGAATGTTTTAATAATGGTACCGTAACATTTATGATCCTTGGTTCAAAATGCACACGAAATTGTCCATTTTGCGCAGTATCTCATGGTAGACCAGATTCAGTAAATATTCATGAACCAGAAAAATTATCTAATACAGTATATGATTTAAATATTAATTATGTAGTTATTACATCAGTAGTTCGCGATGATTTATATGACGGCGGTGCAAAACATTTTGCTAATTGTATAAAAGCCATTCGAGATAAAACAAAAACGATTAAAATTGAAATATTAGTTCCTGATTTTCGAGGAAGAATAAAATTAGTATTATCAATTTTTGCATCATCATTACCAGATGTATTCAATCATAATATTGAAAGCGTACCCCGATTATACAAACAGATTCGACCTGGTGCAAATTATAAAAAATCATTATTTTTACTAGAATCTTTTAAAAATAAGTTTTTTCATATTCCAACTAAATCAGGTTTAATGTTAGGGATTGGTGAAACTGATTTAGAAATTATTGAGGTCATGAAAAATCTTTATTCTAGTGGAGTTACGTTGTTAACTATTGGACAATATCTTCAACCTAGTATTCATCATCTTCCAGTTCAACGATATATACCGCCTTTAGAGTTTCAGCATTTAAAAGAAGAAGCGTTGTCTATTGGATTTGTCAATGCTTTTTGTGGTCCTTTTGTACGTTCGTCATATCACGCGAGTGTTCAATCTTGCATATCTTTTAAAAAGTGAATTCAAATAATAATTTGAAATGAATTGATAGTTACAAATATTGTATAATATTATGTATAATTGTTAAATTTTATATGAAAAATAGACTGAAAAAATAGTTTGCATTAATATATTATATACTAGAGGTGCGGTGTGTTACATCCTAATTTTTTAAATATACCAAAAATTATTATTGCACTGGATTTTTGTAATAAAAAATCAGCTATGAAATTAGTAAGATTACTTAATCCATCTATTTTTTATTTAAAAATTGGAAAAGAAATGTTTACTATTTTAGGTGTGAAATTTGTAAAAGAATTGCATCAATTAGGATTTAATGTATTTCTGGATTTAAAGTTTCATGATATTCCCAATACTGTATTTAATGCTACGAAAGCAGTAGCAGATTTAGGTGTATGGATGTTAAGCGTGCATGCTTCTGGAGGAAGAGAAATGCTAATGTCTGCAAAAAAAGCATTACAATCTTTTAAAAACGCACCTTTATTAATTGCTATAACTGCATTAACTAGTTTAACAGAAAACGGATTAAGGGAAATAGGTATTCATATGTCATTATCTGAGTATATTTTTATTTTATCAAGGTTGTCTAAAGATTGCGGTTTAGATGGTATTGTATGTCCAGGTCGAGAAGCAAAAAAAATAAAATGTTTACTTGGAAAAAAATATAAAATTATTACTCCAGGAATTAGAGACATAGAAGATAAATTATATGATCAGAAAAACGTTATTTCGCCTAAGAAAGCGAAAAAATACAAAATAGATTATATAGTTCTTGGTAGATCAATTACAATGTCTATAGATCCAATTAAAAAATTAGATTTAATTATAAAATCTATGCAGTGATTTTTAAATTGAAAATTATTTTTTATTTTTAATTGATTGATTATAATTTATAGTATGTAATAAAAATAATGTATTATTAGTTTTAAACATATTAAATTTGACCTTGGAGAATATATGCAATTAACCAAAATAGATAAATCGATTTTACCAACACGTTGGGGTGATTTTTTGATATTTGGTTTTGAAGAGAATAAGAGTGGAAAAAACCATATTGCTTTAGTATATGGGAATGTAGAAACAGAACATCCTGTTTTATCTAGAGTACATTCAGAATGCTTAACAGGGGATGCATTATTTAGTTTACGCTGTGACTGTGGTATTCAATTGGAAATGGCAATGAAACGAATTGCTAAAGAAGGTAGTGGTATATTAATATATCATAGACAAGAAGGTAGAAACATTGGATTACTTAACAAAATCAAGGCTTATTCTTTACAAGACCAAGGTTTAGATACAGTTGAAGCAAATCAAAAACTAGGTTTTTCTGCTGATGAAAGAGATTTTTCCTTATGTGCAGATATATTCAAAATATTACGTGTAAAAAAAATTCGATTATTAACAAATAATCCATTTAAAATCAAAATGCTTAGAAATTCCGGAGTGAATATTGTTGAAAGAGTGCCCCTTATTGCAAAAAAAAATTCTAAAAATACTAGTTATTTAAAAACTAAAGCTAAAAAAATGGGACATTTATTATTTAATGTAAAATAATATTTATAAAAAATATTATTTGATTGTACAATGGTGTTTTATTAAAAAAACTTAAAATACTATTTATATAGTAACTGTATTATTAATTATAAAATTACTAATTTGAATAATTAGATCTATTTTTATAGATTTCATAGTTTTAATGTCATTCAAAATAAACATTTAATTTACACATCAATGTTTATAATATTTTATAATTAAAAATTATAGATAAATTTTTATATTTGTTTCGATCTATATAAATAAAAATGTAAACATTTATATAAAAAAACATTTTTTTATCTGGATATAAATAGAAAAAACATCTTTTTTATAAAAAATACAAAAATCTATTATTCATAATAATGGACTGAGAAAATAGAATATTTTTTCTAATATTTTTTTCCATAGTGATCGCATTATCCAATGTTTTTTGTCTAATAACTTCGAATTGGAAATGTATTGATGTTGTATATAGTCTAATTTTTTTCCAATATTTTTATCATCAATAACTAAAGTAATTTCAAAATTTAACCACAGACTTCTCATGTCTAAGTTTACAGTTCCAATTAAACTTAATTCTTGATCTATTAATATACTTTTGCTATGTAACACTCCATTTTTAAATTGATAAATTTTTACACCTGCATCTAATAGTTCGGTAAAAAAAACTCTACTGGCCCATTTTACTAAGATAGAGTCATAATACAAGGGAATGATAATATTGACTGTGACGCCTCTTTGAGATGCTATACAGATTGCTTGCAACAGATCGTCACTAGGTACTAAATAGGGAGTGGTTATTGTTATCTCATTACGAGCAGAATAAATCGCAGTTAATAATACTTGTTGAATCACGTTTTCAGGAAAACCTGGACCAGAAGCAATGACTTGAATACTTGTATTTTGATAAAATTGATGTTTTTCTATTTTAATATCCGGTAAATTTGGTAAAATTTTACGACCTGTTTCAATTTCCCAATCACATGAATATATAATACCAATAGCAATGGCTATAGGGCCTTCAACTCTTGTAACTAAATCAACCCATTGACCAATTCCTAAATATTGTTTAAATAAACAAGGATCTACTAAATTCATGCTTCCAGAATATGTAATATAGTTGTCAATCAAAACGATTTTTCTATGTTGTCTTATATCGATACGTCTTGAAATAAGACATAATAAACTAATCTTCAAAGATTCTACAACTTCAATACCAGATTTTCTCATAATTTTTACCCAAGGACTACGAAAAAACTCAGAACTGCCAGCAGAATCAAGCATTAATCGACAGTATATGCCCCGTTTAGCTGATGCAATCAATGCCATCGCAACATCATCCGCTATACCGCCTGGTTTCCAAATATAAAATACCATTTCAATATTTTTTTGTGCTAAATTTATATCGCGTATTAAGATAGTCATAATTTCTTGAGTATTTGTTAATAATTTAAGATTATTACTTTTAATACCGAGCAAACCCTGTCGATTTTTACAGAGCTGGAAAACAGCTGTAGCTACTACGCTGTTATGTTTTTGAAAAATATCTTTACAAGACTTTAATTTAGACAGCCATATATTTGATGTAGACCAAATTTTGTTTGCGATTTTTTTGTGTTGTTCCTCTAAATATAATTCACCAAAAAAAAACCAAGATAAAAAACCAAAAACAGGAACAAAATAAATAGTTAAAATCCAAGACGTTGAAGTAGATATACTACGACGTTTAATTAAAATTTGAATAGTAATACGAAAAATCAAAAACCAATATATTAAAAATATAATATATTTAATCATGTAATGAAAAATGTTCATCCGTTGAAAGTCCTATTGCAATTTTTAAAATTTTTTTTTAATATTTTACGAAATATTTTATATTTTAAAAAAATATAAATTTTATGTGTAAAATATCAAAAATAGGATGTTTTATAAATAATACAATTTTTCAAACATATATTAATAGAGATTTTTAATTATACTTTAGCAATATTATTTTTATATATAAAAAATAAAATATTGAATATAAAGCCGTCATATACTATTTATACGAAAAATTAAATTATTTTTCAATATACAATATTCTTATTTATATGTTATTACTAAAATTTTCATGTGGTTTAAAATTAATGAAAATATAGTTCATATTTTATTGTTTAATAATCAATTATTAATTTTTGATTTTCTTGAATAAATTTCTGGTTATATAGTACTTTCATTTGTTATTATTTTTTAAATAATACTCATAGGTAATAGTTCACGAGGTTTTCCTGTTGAATCAACAGCAACATAAATTACAATTGCTTCTGCTGCAAGATAAAATTTCCCTGATGGTTTAGATCTCAATGTTTTAATCCATACTTCAATTTTTATTGTAATTGAACTTTTTCCAATTTTAGTAGAATGAGCATAACAAATAAAAAGATCGCCAACAGCTATAGATTTTAAGAAAATAATTTTTTTTATTTGTGCAGTAACTACCTTTTCGCCAGATATTTCTTTTGCTAAAATTGCACCTCCCATATCTATTTGAGATGTAACCCAGCCACCGAATATATGGCCATTTGAGTTAATATTTTCAGACATGGTTAAAATTTTTAATACAATTTCTCCCTGGGGAAATTTTTTTTTTTGACATAATTAACTTTTCACTTATTTTGTTGAATATAATATATGATGTATTTATTTTTTTTGAATTTTGAAATTTATATATATGCTTGTTATTAGTATTAATAAAAACGTCAAAATCGAAAAACCAAATACTTTAAAATTAACCCATACCCTTTCTGAAAAGAAAAACATTATATAAGTATTTAAAATACTGCACAATAAGAAAAATAATCCCCAAAAAAAGTTTATTTTATACCAATCTATATCAGAAAGTTTTATTTTAGTATCTAAAAATCTTTGTATTATGGGTTTTTTTGTAAAATATTGACTGGTAAATAATGCTATAGAAAATATAAAATAAATTATTGTAATTTTCCATTTTATAAACTGACTATCATGAAAAAATATTGTTAAAATACCGAATATAAAAACAGTAATAAAACTAAATAAATTAATTTTGTCTACTAAATCATTAATAATCCAATCATACAAACATATTAAACCTGATATAAAAATTAACAATCCTGTTGCAACAAAAATATTATAATATTTGTAAAATATAAAAAAAATTAACATTGGTAAAATATTTAATATGTGTTTCATATGAAAAACCCAAATGTCTTTATTATTTTTAAGTACGCGAAATAAGCATATAAAAGCGAAACAAATATACAATTAGAAAAGAAAATAGCATATTTGTACTTATATTTAAAATAAAAAAAATAATGTTTTTGTTAAAAAAACAAAAATTAGAAAAAATAATTGTTAAAAAAAATCTTCCAATCATCCAAAACAATATACTTGGACCTATAATATTTATGTATTTCCAAGAAATGTATACACTAGAACACATTGAATCTATTAATCCATGTTTTTTGAATGAAAATATAATAGGTGATAAAGATAACAATATTGATAGCAAAATCCCAGGAATAATTAAAAACATAAAACCTAATTGAATTATAATAGCAGTCAAACAATTTAAAATAAATATACTTGGTATAAATTTGTATAAAAAATATACTAAAAAAGTAATTGGTTTGTTTCTTTTTTCTAATGAAGATAGAATTAAAGTAATAATTCCACCTAATAGCAATGTTTTACTTATTAATAACATAATAATCTTTAATATCGAATATTTAAACAATTCGTATTTTTCTGCTTGATTCATATTATTTATTAAATCCAATAAAGAATTAGAATTAATAAAATTTTTTTCTTCTATTATAGACATAATATGTACATCTGGCTGAATAAATGTATCAATTGTTATATTGATACAAGCGATCGCTAAAGATATAAATAGAATGTTTTTTATTTGTTTTAAAAAAAAATAATATGTATCATGACGTAGTGCGTTTATCGTAATAGACATATATACTCCTTTGAAACATTATATATTAATATAAAATTATACATATTATTTTAGAGTAGCATATTTCTTAAAATATAGAACCATTTATACTGAAGACTACGAATTAACTATATTAAAACAAGTACAATTTAGTATGTGTAAAAATTTAAATACTAACTATGCCATTTTGTAGCATTTTTTAGAATGATGGAACAATTCTTTATTTCATTAATCATTTTTTTTTCCTTGTTTAAATAATGTTCAATTATGTTTATAATTACCGATCCACATATGACTCCAGATACCCCTGAAGACAATATTTTTTTTATTTGTCGGGTGTTAGAAATACCAAAACCTTGTAATAATGGAATAAAATTATATTTTTTTATTTTTTTTATAAAATCTTTAGGTAAACATTTGGTATCATTTTTTACTCCAGTTGTGCCAGGGTGTGATAACAAATAAATATAGCCTTTTGCATATAAGGAAAGCTTATGCAAAAAAACGTCATTAGCATCCGGAGGACATACAAAAATAGAATTTAATTTATATTTATTTGCAGTTTGATAAAAAATATCTGATTCTTCGATAGGCGCATCTGCAATTAATATAGAATCAAGATTAGAATTATAACACTGTAAGTAAAAATTATTAATGCCCTGGCTGTATATAATGTTAGCATATGTTAGAATGCCAATAGGTATGTCAGGAAATCTTTTTCTAATTGTTTTTAATGCTGTAAAATACGATGCAAGTGTATTTTGGTTTGATAAAGCACGCAAATTTGCGCGTTGTACAGTAGGTCCATCAGCTAATGGATCTGAAAATGGAATACCAATTTCTACAGCATCTGCGCCGTTTACTATTAACGTTTCTATAATTCTTAATGATATCTCTATAGATGGATCACCTATTACTACAAAAGGTACAAAACAACCTTCTTTTTTTAACAACAATTGCTTAAATATTTTCTGATATCGATCCATCGTGTTTTTCCTTATTTTTTAAAATATCATGTATTGTAAAAATATCTTTATCACCTCTTCCAGAAAGATTAACTAAAAAAATTTGTTTTTTTTGAGGATGATTTTTCATTAATTTTAATGCATATGCTAACGCATGTGAAGATTCTAATGCAGGAATAATTCCCTCTTTTTTACATAATATTTTAAAAGCAGATATAGCTTCTTTATCAGTTACTGAGACGTATTTAGCGCGATTAGTTTTTTTTAACCATGCATGTTCAGGCCCAACAGATGGAAAATCTAAGCCAGCAGAAATAGACCAAGATTCTTGAATTTGGCCTTCCTGATTTTGTATCAAGTATGACTTCATACCAAAATAAATTCCGGTTTTACCCCGACTTAATGGCGCACCATGTTGTTTTGTATTGATACCATGACCGCCTGGTTCTACACCAATTAAATCTACCTTTCGATCTTTAATAAAATCATGAAAAATGCCAATTGCATTAGATCCTCCACCAACACATGCAATAACCGAATCTGGTAATCTATTTTCTTGTGTTAAAATCTGCTTTTTTGCTTCCTGACCGATCATGCTTTGAAATTCGCGTACAATGGTAGGATATGGGTGAGGACCGGCTGCTGTTCCAATCATATAGTGAGTGGTTTTGTAATTACCTGACCAATCTCTCAAGGCTTCGTTACATGCATCTTTTAACGTTCCTGATCCACTATTTACAGATATCACGTTTGCTCCCATTAATTGCATGCGAAAAACATTAGGGTGTTGTCTTTTAATATCTTTTTCACCCATATAAATTTTACATTTTAGATTCAATAATGCACAAGCAATTGCTACAGCTACACCGTGTTGACCAGCTCCTGTTTCAGCGATAACTTTTTGTTTTTTCATTTTTACAGCTAATAATGCTTGTCCTAAAACTTGATTTGTTTTGTGTGCTCCGCCATGTAATAAATCTTCTCGCTTAAGATAGATACGTGTTTTTGTATTTTTAGTTATATTTTTACACAGTGTTAGCGGTGTTGGTCGTCCAGCATAATTTTTTAACAAATCAAAAAATTTTTTCTTGAATATAGGATCATTTTTTGAAGATACAAAATGTTCTTCTAACTCATATAAAGCAGGCATTAAGATTTGAGGTACGTACATGCCTCCAAAATCACCGAAATAAGGATTAAGTAAACCCATATAAATTATTTCCTATAATGCATTTAAAAAATTAAGAATATTTTAATTGATTCAAAATTAATTTAATTTTATTCTCGTCTTTCACGCCCGGGAATTTTTCTACACCAGAATTTAAATCTAATCCTGAACAGTTCAGTTGAGAAGCTAAAATACAATTTTTTGAATCAATTCCACCTGCTAAAATAACATTATCTAGGATTTTATGGTGTAAAATTGACCAATCAAAAGGTGTGCGATTTTTTGTTTTACAAGCATCAAACACATATTTATTGACATTAATATAATTCATATTTGGAAATGTAGATGTAATGGAATAAACTTTCCAAATTTTGATTTGTGCAGGTAATATTCTTCTTAAAATATTAATATATTTTTGATCTTCTAATCCATGTAACTGTATTGCATGTAAAGATAACGTTTCAGCAATGTTTGCAATAATTTTAATATTTTCATTTTGAAACACGCCAACATATTTTAATTTTTTATTTATAAGAATATTTTTTGCTTGTTTATGTGTAATATTTCGCGGGGAATTATGTACAAAAATTAATCCGCCGTAAATAAAACCGTATTTTTCGGCAATTTCAATATCAATAGAACGAGTCAATCCACAAATTTTATTTTTTCCAAATATTACAGATCGAATAGCTGTTTCTAAATTTTTTTTAGACATTAAATAAGATCCAATTAAAAAACCATGTACAAATTTTTTTAATTGTTTAATTTGACGATATTTTTTTATTCCGGATTCGCTAATAATAGTTATATTATTTGGAATTAATCTAGATAATAAGCAAGTTTTATTTAAATCAATAGATAAATCATGCAGATTACGATTATTAATGCCAATAATTTTCGCATTCAATTTAAGAGCACGTTTCACTTCCTCTTGATTACTTACTTCAGTTAAAACACCCATATTTAATTTTTTTGCAATTTTAACAAATTGTGCATACTGTTGATCATCTAAAATAGATAACATTAATAAAATTGCGTCTGCTTGGTAGTATCGAGCTAAATAAATTTGATATGCATCAATAAAAAAGTCTTTGCACAAAATTGGTTGAGGAACATTTTTGCGAACTATTTTAATAAATTTTAAATTCCCCCAAAAATATTTTTCATCTGTAACAACAGAAATTACAGAAGCATATTTTTTATATACATTAGAAATTTCAATCAAATTAAAATCTTTTCTGATTTCGCCTAAAGATGGAGAAGATCTTTTACATTCTAAAATTAAACCAAGTTTTTTTTTATTTAAAGCGTGATCAAAATTACGAGTATTTATTGTTATTTTATTTAGAAAAGTAACTAACGGTTTCTTTTTTTTTTGATATACAATCCAATTATATTTATCTGATATAATCTTTGTAAGTTTTGTTTTATTCATATTTTTTTTCTTTCAATGCATGCGAAACATTTATAATGTGTTGATAAACATCTCCACTACGAATTTTGTTTAATGCTAGCTGTGTATTTTTTTTTAAATCATGTTCTCCGAATAATTTTAATAACATTGCAACATTCACTGCGATTAATTCTTCATAAAACGCACTACCTTGTCCTTGCATAACATTTTTTATAATAGAATAATTTTGTTCTGGTGAAGATTGAAAAAAAATAGGATTGGTATAATTTTTAAGACCAAAATCTTCTGGTGTTAACTTATATGAAACAATATTACTATTATTTAATTCAGAAACATACGTTTTTCCCCATAACACGACTTCATCAGTGTTGTTACCATGTACAACTATAGCACGTTTATATTTTAACTGTTTTAAAATCTCAATTGCTGGAATCATAAAATTTTTATTATATACACCTATTAAAATTATAGACGGTTTAGCTGGATTAAGAAAAGGACCTAATATATTAAAGATTGTTCGAATTTTTAAAAATTTACGAACAACATTTACATTTTGAAAGCCATGATGATATTTAGGAGCAAATAAAAAACAAATATTTAGTTTTTCTAAACATTGACGGGAAGCGTTTGCAGAAACGTTTAAATCAATATTAAATTTTTTTAAAAGGTCAGCAGATCCACATGTACTTGATATACCTTGATTACAATGTTTAATAATTTTAAATCCGCATGCAGATGCTACAAAAGAGCTTGCAGTTGAAACATTTATAGTATTTTTAAGATCTCCACCCGTTCCAACGATATCAGAAAAAATATAGTTAGGACTTGGAAAAAATTGCATATTTTCTGAAAAAAAGTGTATTGCTCCTATTATTTCGTCTATGGATTCACCACGTTTATGCATTTTAATTAATATTGATTCTAAAAACGACCGTTTTAATTCTCTAGAAGTTATAAATTTAAATAATTGGTAACTTTCATTTTGGTTTAAAAATTGTAATTTATCGATTTTCTCTAAAATTTTTTTCATATGTTACCTTAAAAGAATTTTTTACTAAAAAATACTCTTTATTTTCTGAATATAAAAACATATTAATATTAATTTTTTAATAAATTTTAATAATAATTTATTGACATAAATAGCTCAATGCAAATTTTATTTATTAAAACAAGAGAAATGATTATTTCATGATATATTTTCATGCATATAGAGGATTTGAATATGAATAGGATAATAATATTGTTATTATTTTGTTTTATATCTTTTACTTGGGGAACGACATGGATTGCTATGAAAATTGCAATAGAAACAATTCCTCCATTTTTTGCGACTGGAATACGTTTTTTAATATCTTCTCCTATATTAATTGCGTTTGCTTATTTTAAAAATACACCACTGCTATTTCCATATGGTCAAAGATGGTTTCAGTTGATTATTTCTATTTTCTATTTTTCTATACCATTTACTTTAATGTTGTACGGCGGAATTTATGTAAGTTCATTTGTTAGTTCTATTATTTTTGCAAACATGCCCGTAGCAGTTTTAACTGTGTCATATTTTTATCTTAAAAAAAAAATGTTGTTAATACAAAAAATTGGTGTAATGGTATCTTTAATTACACTATTTATTATTTTATTAATCGAATTAGAATCAGAACGTTTTTTTCAATGGCAGGGTATTTTATCTTTACTTTTAGCTTTATTTAGTCATGCGATGATTTATTCTGAGTGTGAAAATAGATGTCTTAATATTTCAGCAATTACTTTCAATGCATTACCGTCCTTAATATCTGGAATATGTTTATCTATCATATCTTTTTTTATAGAGCATCCTCACTTTAACAACTTTTCTGATAAGTCTATTTTAGCTTTATTATACCTTGGAGATTTTTCTGGAGTATTTGGAATTTTATCGTATTTTTATTTGCAAAAAAAAATTAGTACTTTTTATGCTTCTATTGTTTTTTTAGTTTTTCCATTTATATCTGCATATTTAGAAAATTATATTTATCAAAATACTATTTTATTTCATCAATTATGGTTAATAATACCATTATTTTTTGGAATTTTTTTAACTTTAATACCGAAAAATGATCTGAAATAAAAAGTAAAATGCTCATGTAAAAGCAATATTTTAATTGCACAAAACTTCAAAAATTGCCGAGAAAAGTAAATTATTTCTTATTTTTAGGTATAATTTGCATAAAAATATTAAATTCATGATTCTAATTTAGAATATATGTGTTAATAATACAAAATATATTGTGAATAATTTGATTAACTAAAAATTTGTATAATACATATAAACAACATATTTTATAAAATTAACATTATGTGATAAATTATTGATTTAAACATATTTAATAATAAAAAATACGTTATAATAACATCTAAAAACATTTTTTAGATCATACATTATTATTTTTGAAAATGAATTAAAACAAAGACACTAAATCTCTGTGAACAAAATTTATTATTTTTTATCATCATAATAATTTTAAGGTATGTTTATATTTTAAAAAAATAAAAAAATATTATATATACATTTTTAAAAAATTTAAATAAAAATGTCATTCATGACAAAACATAACGAAAAAATAGTTATTATTTTAAAGAAAAATTAAACTATCAAAAATTAAAAAAATATTTTTTCAAATATATAAGTCAAAATGTTTTACAAATATGCAGAGGTTGAAATAACAAATATATCATGTTGTTAAAAAAACAAATTATACAAAAATTGTTATTAAAAAAATAGACGATATCCTGTATTAAAATACAGAATTACTTTTATTTATGTTTCAGTTTTTTGAAATGTATACAGTGCACAAACCTAATATTTTCTAGGAAAATTTTATATAAAATATTTTTTTAATTTTATAAATTTTATGCGTAAAAAACGAAAATAAAGAGATGCTTGAATACTAATATATTATTTTATTTTTGAATACAATGATGACATGATTTAAAAAAAACTGATGTTCATATAATTAATAAAAATAGCAGTGTGATTAAAAAAATAAATATTTATTTTTTAATATTCTAATACTTGAAAATATACATTTGTTTTGTAAAATTTATATTTTTTAATAACAAGAATTTTTAATTATTAATTTTTTTTAAACTGTCAGTGATCAATCTAATAAATTTTGGATTACTTATTAAATTAATAGCATTGTAATTAATATTTTGATGTTCTTTTTTAAGATTACTGATCAAACAACCTGATTCTTGAACTTGCAATTTACCTGAAATAAAATTGATAGCATTTAAATTATAGTAAAAACAGCAATCTATTTTACCTGATGCAACATAT
Organism: Buchnera aphidicola (Pentalonia nigronervosa); assembly: GCA_014622685.1. Classification (NCBI taxonomy): domain Bacteria; kingdom Pseudomonadati; phylum Pseudomonadota; class Gammaproteobacteria; order Enterobacterales; family Erwiniaceae; genus Buchnera; species Buchnera aphidicola. Next base: position 168,122 of record CP061275.1, read on the forward strand.
GCTAAATCGAGAATAGAAGATCCGGTACATCTAAAAGAAATTCCATGTAACATAAATTTTTTATATATTTCAAGATAAAATAATGATTTATGATTGATATCATTGGGTAAATTAGCAGCTATTATTGCTGCAGACAATGTATTTGTATTACTGCATCTAGCTCGATAACCATTCAATTGTGATCCCTGTCCTTTTGTTGCGGTAAATAAATCATTTCTTACAGGATCATATATCGCGGATACCTCTACACTATTTCGTACAATTACAGCAATAGAGATACAAAAATGTGGAAATTTATTAACAAAATTTTTTTTTCCATCTAATTCATTAATTATCCAAATTGGATTTTTAATATTTTTTGAAATATGATCTATATCTTTATTTAAAATTATATGATTAGGATACACTTTATGAATAATTTCACTAATAATTTTATATGTTTTTTTTATAATATTTTTAATAAAAATTTGTTGTTTCTGAATATCGTCTTTAAAAAACTTTTGTGTATCATAGTTTTGTATTACAAAATTACCTCCTTTTCGTACTGCACGAATAGCAATATTTAACATGGGGTGCATTAAATTTCCTTAACAATGTCGAACATATTTAAATAGTATCACAATTTAAAAGAATTTAACATTCTTAATAAATAGTTATATAAAAACTACATAGAATAACTTCTATTTACAAAAACAATCTTTTAGTGCCGTATCAAAAAACACTTAATTGATAATAAAATATTTTATACTAATGATTTAAAAAATTTTAATGGAAAGTATTATGAATACATTAAATATCTCTAGCCCTAAGATTAATTTATTAAATTTAAATCGTCAAAAACTACGATTATTTCTTACTACTCTTAAACAAAAAAGTTTTATTGCAGAACAAATTATGCAATGGATGTATAAATATCATTGCGATGATTTTAATGATATGTCCAACATCAGTAATGAGCTTAAAAAAATACTGCATGAACGATCCTATATTTTTGCACCATCGTTTACAGAAGAAAAAATATCCTGTGATGGAACTATAAAATGGATTATGTCTCTGAATAATAATAAAATAGAAACAGTTTATATACCTGAAAAAACACGCGCTACGCTTTGTGTTTCTTCACAAATAGGATGCGTATTAAAATGTACTTTTTGCGCAACTGGGAAAATGGGTTTTAAAAGAAATTTATATGTTTTTGAGATTATAGCTCAGATTTTACAAGCAATGAAAAGATTAAATAAAAAAAAAACGTATCGTAAAATTACAAATATTGTTTTTATGGGAATGGGAGAACCTTTGTTAAACTTAAATAATCTTATTCCTGCACTAAATATAATTTTAGATCAATATGGTTTTGGTCTATCAAAGCGAAAAATTACTGTGTCAACGTCTGGTATTGTTCCAGCATTAAAAGTATTAAGTAAAAAAATTGATATTTCTTTAGCACTGTCTTTACATGCTCCGAATGATTGTATTAGAAATCAAATCATGCCAATTAATAAAAAATATAACATTAAATCTATTTTAATAGCAATTAAAAAATATTTAAAAAATTCAAATGCTAATTATGGAGGCATAACAATAGAATATGTTATGTTGCACGGTATTAATGATTCCAATGAACATGCGAGACAATTAGCAAATATTTTATCCGAAATACCCAGCAAGATTAATTTAATACCTTGGAATTTTTTTAAAAATGCATCTTTTATATGCAGCAAAGAAAAACAAATTAATACATTTGCAAATATTTTACGAAGTAAGGGATTTGTAACAACTATTCGAAAAAATAGAGGACAAGATATAAATGCAGCATGCGGACAATTAAATGGAAATATTATTACTGCATACCAACCTATTTAATTAAAAATTAAATATGACAAAAATTTTGAATTCAAAAATTAATTAATTATTCTTGTTTGTAATTACAAAATAAATTATTTATAATAATCAAATAAAAATATGATATTTTTTAAAAAAGAAAATACGCGATACCTATCTAAAAAATATTAATCTTGATAGAATTGTACTGATCATAATACAATTCATAATTTATAAAAATGAAAAACATAAAAAATGAGTTCTATTTTATCAAAAATCACACTCAAATATCATATGTTTCTACATCTCAAATAAAATATAAGAATTTGTAAAATTCTCAAAATACATATTATAATTAATTTGAGTGTACATTTTATTTATGATATTTTTTAATAAAATATTTAAATATAGCTAATTTTTTAAAACATTATTTCTTTAGTATGCAAAAAAATCATTTGTAACATAAAAATATGTAAATATCATATTTTTTAAATTTAATTTTAGATTTTAAAATATTATATTTTAAAAATATTCTACTTTCTTATTTCTGACATATTTATAAAAGTATCACATAACACAATACACATATTTATTATTTATAATTTTAAACACTTAATATTGGCTCGTAAATTTTTTAAATATTTTCTGCTTACTGAAGATAATTATATTGTATAAAATAAATAATGTAAATTTTCCATACTAAAAATATAAAAATAGCAATTAAAACATAAATAGAACAAATTTTTTTTATATTTTTTGCCTATTATAATAAAATATTAAAAACATAGTATAAACATTGTATTTCTATAGTTTTTAAAATAATGTAAACTAAGTTATGATTTTTTAAAAACAACATATTATTAGATATAAAAATTTGAATTTTATTATATATTTAATTAATTTTATAAAAAATTTAATATTTCTAATGTTCTTTAAAGGAGAAAAATCAAAAAATATAATACTTTTTTCAATGCATTAACTATCAAATATATAGTTATCATTTGAAAAATGTACAAAATACTGGAATCGTTAAAAAATCTAAAAATATATTTTATATTATAGAGAGAACATATAATAAAAAATGTGTAATAAAAGTGATAAAATATATAAATGAATGCTCGAAACAAACAAGATTGATTAAATGATCCTCTAAAACAATATTCAATTATTTTCTTATTATCAGCTGCGTCATTAAGAGAACTATAGTGAAAAAAATACTTAAATCAGTTAGAGGAATGCACGACTGTCTTCCAGAAGAAATAAATCTTTGGAATGACATTGAAAAAAAATTAAAAGAAATATTAATTAGTTATTGTTATTTAGAAATTCGATTACCATTGTTAGAAAAAACATTGATTTTTAAAAAATCTATTGGGGATATTACGGATGTTGTAGAGAAGGAAATGTATTCCTTTAATGACCGAAATGGAAAAAGTTTAACTTTAAGACCTGAAGGTACTGTAGGTTGTGTAAGAGCGGTAATACAGAATAATTTATTATATACAAAACATACAAAATTTTGGTATTTAGGCCCAATGTTTCGATATGAACGACCTCAAATGGGGAGATATCGTCAATTTTATCAGCTTGGTGTTGAAGTATTTGGAATAACAGAAGAATATATAGATTTAGAAATAATTTTGTTAACATATCGTTTTTGGAAAAAATTAGGTATAATTTCAAATGTTGTTTTAGAAATTAATTCTATCGGTAGCTTAGAAGATCGCCGTCGATATAAACATGATTTAGTCGCTTTTCTAAAGAAATATGAACATTTATTAGATAAAGACAGCCAAAGAAGATTATATATTAATCCTCTACGAATTTTAGATTCCAAAAATCAAGATGTTCAAAAAATCTTGCGAGATGCACCATTGTTAAGTCAATATATTAATCATTTTTCTTATAAGCATTTTAAAAATTTATGTAATATGTTAAATTTGCTTGGAATAGAATATCAACATAATCAATATTTAGTACGAGGATTAGATTATTATAATAATACAATTTTTGAATGGACAAGCAAAACTTTAGGATCGCAAAATGCGGTATGTGCTGGGGGGCGATACGATAACTTAGTGGAAAATATGGGCGGCCCTACAACACCTGCTATAGGATTTGCAATTGGTATGGAACGTTTAATTTTATTAGTAAAATCATTAAATGTAATTTCTAAAAAAACAGAAAAAATTGATATTTTTATTATTTGCATAGAAAATAACGATAAATTTTATGCTGCAAAATTATCTGAAAAAATTAGAGATATACATCCATGGTTAAAAATATTTATAAATTTTTCAAACACGTCGATTAAGAATAATACACAGCATGCTATCAATTCTTCAGCACGTCTAATTGTTACAGTTGATTTCAAAAAACATCTACAATCACATTTGTTAATTAGGGATTTGAACAATAAAAAACAATTTCTTTTTTTAGAAAAAGAATTTTTATTGAAAATAAATCACTTTTTTAAAAAATCATAATTGTATTTTAGTACATATTTTCTATTTTAAATAAAAACATTATTTTATAAATATTATCTAATTGTTCAGAGGAAACATGTTCAACAGCACACTCTCATTTTCTGAATATGACACAGAACTTTGGTCAGAAATGGAAAAAGAAAAAATACGACAAGAACAACATATAGAATTAATTGCATCTGAAAACTATGCTAGTTATTATGTTATGAATGCACAAGGTTCACAATTAACAAATAAATATGCTGAAGGTTATCCTAAAAAACGCTATTATGGAGGATGTAAATATGTGGATGCAATTGAACAGTTAGCTATTAATCGTGCAAAGAAGTTGTTTAATGCTGATTATGTTAATGTTCAACCTCATTCTGGATCACAAGCGAATTTTGCGGTATATACAGCTTTGCTAAAACCTGGTGATACAGTTTTAGGAATGAAACTGTCACACGGTGGCCATTTAACACATGGTTCTCTTGTAAATTTTTCAGGACAATTATATCATGTCATTCCATATGGAGTTGATAAAAATGGTGAAATTGATTACAAACAATTATTTTTTTTAACTCAAAAATATAAACCAAAAATGATTATTGGCGGTTTTTCAGCATTTTCAGGTGTTTGCGATTGGAAAAAAATGCGAAAAATTGCAAATACAGTAAATGCATTTTTTGTAGTAGATATTGCTCATGTTGCTGGTTTAATAGCTGCAAATATTTATCCTAATCCAATAGATTATGCTCATGTTGTAACAAGTACAACACATAAAACATTAGCAGGACCTAGAGGAGGGATTATTCTTGCTAAAAATGGTGACAACAATTTTTATAACAAACTAAATTCATCGGTTTTTCCTGGTTCTCAAGGCGGTCCTTTAATGCATGTGATTGCTGCTAAAGCAATAGCTTTCAAAGAAGCTTTAGATCCGAAATTCGCAAAATATCAAAAACAAATTTTAAAAAATTCAAAAACAATGGTAAAAATCTTTTTAGAAAAAAAATACCAGATTGTTTCTGGGGGTACAAAAAATCATTTATTTTTATTAGATTTATCAAATAAAAAAATTACAGGAAAAGATGCAGATATTCAATTAAGTAAAGCTAATATAACCGTTAATAAAAATACTGTTCCTAATGATAAAAATAGTCCATTTATCACTTCTGGCATTCGCATTGGCACAGCTGCTGTCACAAGACGAGGTTTTAAAGAGCTTGAAGTTGAAAAAGTAGCATGTTGGATAATTGATATATTAGATAATATAAATAATGATAATATTGCTTTAAAAATTAAAAATAAAGTCTTAAATCTTTGCTCGAAATATCCTGTATATAATTAGAAATATATACGAATACAACAAATTACTTATCTTTATTAACAGTTATATTAATGATATAAAAACATTTTTTTATAAAATTTACGTAGTATTTCATTGTGGAAGCTGAATTTTTATATTTCTGGTGTTAATTTTATCTACATGTTTGAAATATGGAATAACACCTAATAATGGAGATTGAATATAATTTAACAAGGTTTGAATATAATATAAATTATATTCATCTTCTAGAAATATATTATTTGCAATCCATCCTCCACATATTAAATTCTCGGAAAGAATTGCCTTTTCTGTAAGAATTGCATGATTGATACATCCTAATTTTATTCCAACTATTATTATAACAGTTAATTTTTCTTCTTTTACCCAATCTGAAAATGTATTTTTATACGAAAATGGTGTATACCATCCTCCTACGCCTTCTATTATTATCCAATTGCATTTTTTTGCAATTTTTTTTAGTCCTAAAGAAAGATGTTGTTTTTGAATAATCAAACCTTGCAAAGAACTTAAAACATGCGGTGGTGCATATTCAAAAAATGTAATAGGATTTACTTCCCCAATACTTAATTTAATAGAGCTATTTTTTTTTAGTAATACCGCATCTTTATTATAAGAATAATTTTTGTAACTATAATGACCTGATGATATGGGTTTATATCCTCCTGTTTTATATCCATATTGTGTAGCTTTTTTTAATAGAATACCACTTACGATTGTTTTTCCAACATCAGTATCTGTACCAGTGACAAAAAATTTTTTAATCATGATTTAACTCAAAATTAATCATTAAATTTTATAACCTAAATATTTTTAAGAATATCATGTTAACCACCTATCAGATATAATAGGTGATTTCACTATAAAATTAAACAAAAATATGTGCTATTTTATAGTATATTTTTATAAAATAAGTATTATATTTTATTTTTATAAAATCATAATACATCAGTATAAATACTTTTTAAATCGCATTTATTAATTTGGTTATAAAAAAGAACGATAAATCTCTATATTATAAATCAGGAATATCAATGTTTTTAACATTGTGAATTTAATGCATTATGATACTGATCTACTTGCATAGGAAGTGACAAAGAACCAATATCGTTTTTGTGATTTTTTGCATTGTTTGTTTTTTTATAATCTGGATATAAATTTAACTTTTTAAACAAAAGTATGTCATCTATTTCTTTTGGATTGCTTGTAGTGAGCAATTTACATCCATAAAAAATAGAATTTGCACCTGACATAAAACACATCGCTTGAGTTTGATCATTCATTTTTTGACGACCTGCAGATAATCTAATATATGATTTTGGCATCATAATACGAGCAACTGCAACAACTCGAATAAACTGAAAGGGATCAACATCGGTATTTTTTTCCATAGGTGTTCCTGGTGCTTGTACTAACATATTGATTGGAACGCTTTCTGGTTGAATAGATAGATTTGATAATTCCATTAATAGTTCCATACGATCTTGAGTTTTCTCTCCTAAACCGATGATGCCACCTGAGCAAATTTTTATACCAGCATCACGTATTATGTTTAACGTGTTTAATCGTTCTTGATAAGTACGCGTAGTAATGACATGACTGTAAAAATTAGATGACGTATCTAGATTATGATTGTAAAAATCTAAACCTGCATGAAATAATTTTTCAGCTTGAAAATGATTTAGAGAACCTAATGTCATACATGTTTCCATTCCCATTTTTTTAATTTTTTTAATAATCTCTTCTAAATAAGGAATATCTTTATTTTTTGGGTTTTTCCAAGCAGCTCCCATGCAAAAGCGGCTAGAACCCGATTCTTTTGCTTTTTTAGCCTCTCTGAGAATATCTTCTATTTTCAATAATGATTCTTTTTTTAATCCAGTTTTATATCTAGAACTTTGAGGACAATATTTACAATCTTCAGGGCAAGATCCTGTTTTTATTGAAAGTAAAGTGCTAATTTGTATTGCATTAGGATCAAAATATTTTCGGTGTACTTTTTGAGCCTGAAACATAAGATCAAAGAACGGTTTTTTAAAAAGCTCCTTTGTTTCCGATAAAGTCCAATTTTTTTTCATTTTATCTCCAAAAAATTTATGATTTTGTATTGGTAAAAGTTTATAATAACTTATTTAATATATTTATATAAAAAATAACCATGAGTCAATCCGACATATCTTTTGATAATAAACACATCTGGCATCCTTATTCATCTATCATGTCATCTGTACCTTGTTATTCTGTAACATCCGCTCAGGGTGTGTATTTAAAATTAAGCAATGGACATAAAATAATTGATGGAATGTCTTCATGGTGGTCTACAATACATGGATATAATCATCCTATATTAAATCAAGCTTTAAAAAAACAAATAAAAAAAATGTCTCATGTTATGTTTGGCGGAATTACACATCCTGCAGCAATTTCATTATGTAAAAAATTAATTTTTCTTACTCCAGAAAAATTAGATTGTATTTTTCTTTGTGATTCAGGTTCTATCGCAATTGAAGTAGCAATAAAAATGTTAATACAATACTGGCAAGCTTTAGGACAAAAAAGAATAAAAATCTTAACAATTCGTAATGGATATCATGGTGATACTTTTTCTGCAATGTCAGTATCGGATCCTATGAACTCTATGCATAAATTATACAATAATTTTTTTCAAAAAAATTTTTTTGCAAAAGCGCCAAAATCTTCTTTTCATTCAATCTGGAATTCGAAAGACTTGATATCTTTTCAAAATTTAATGGAAAAAAAATGCGTTAAAAATTGCTGGTGTTATATTAGAGCCTATAGTTCAAGGTGCAGGTGGTATGCATTTTTATCATCCTACATTTTTAAAAAAAATTGAAATTTTATGTAATAGATATCATATTCCATTAGTATTTGATGAAATTGCAACTGGATTTGGACGTACAGGAAAATTTTTTGCATTTGAATATGCTAATGTTGTTCCAGATATTCTATGTATCGGAAAAGCAATTACTGGAGGTACAGTGACTTTAGCAGCAACTTTAACTTCACGAAATATAGCAAATACTATTCGAGATAGTCAACCAGGTTGTTTTATGCATGGACCTACATATATGGGAAATCCATTAGCATGTGCAGTTGCTAATGCTAATATAAAAATATTACAAAAAAATAAATGGCAGTTGCAAGTATTTAATATTGAGAAACAACTTTGTAAGTACTTATTGCCACTAATTGATCATCACCGTGTTTTAGATGTGCGTATTTTGGGTGCTATTGGTGTTGTAGAGTGTATCTGCGCAATAAATATTTCTAAAATGCAAAATTTTTTTGTTGAGAATGGCGTCTGGATTCGACCGTTTAAAAAATTAATTTATATTATACCACCATATATTATCAGCTTATGCGAACTCAATAAACTGATTTATGCCATTAAAAAATCTTTAGATTATGACGATTTATTTATCTAAAAAATAGATTTTTTATAAATTTTAATTTTATCAAACTATATTATGTATTAATACCCACAATGCTCCTATATTAGTTTTATATGAATTTAATTTAGTTAGTTCGCCAGTATTTTCAGAAATACTATATATTACTATTTTATTAGATTTTTGCCCAATCACTATCAATAAGCAATTGTCTGTATCAATACAGAAAGAGCGGGGCTGTTCAGCAGTAACATAACTTGTATAAAAAATGAGTTTTTTATTGTCTTTATTAACATGAAATAAAGAAATAGTATTTAAAATTCGGTCAGAAACATATAAAAACCGACCACATGAAGTTATATGAATATCAGCAGACCAATACGACTGAGAGATTTGGCAATCTAAAATATTTATATTTTGTATGTTTTCTATCTTTATTAGATTACCTTCATTAGTAATGCTCCATACATCTATAGTTCCATTTAATTCATTAATAGTATACATAAATTTATAGTTAGGATGAAAAACAAGATGACGCGGACCCGATTTTTTCTGAGTATAAATCGGTGTTTGATTGGTGCTTTTTAATATTCCAAATTCAGTTAAATAATAAAAATAAATACAATCTTCTTTAAGCGAAGTAACAAATAATATGTTATATTTATGATTCATTTTAGCTGCATGACAGCCTTTTATATTATGTATGATTTGTATTGGTTGTTGAGGTATACCATATTTATTTAAAGGACTAACACTAATACAATTTTTATGATATGAACTACAAAATAAAAAATTTTCGTCTTGATCAAAAGAAATATAATTTGGAGGGCCAGGAATAAAACTGGTATTCGTGTTATTTAGTAATCCGTTGTTGTTTATTGAATAAACATCAATCCTATTATTAGGGCGAAGACCTGCATATAATAAATTATGCTTTTTTATAATAGAAATTGGCTGAACATTACCATAAGTGTTAATCTTTTGAATTAAATTCATTTTTCCATTTTTGTTTAATTCCCATACTTCTATATTTTCACAATCCGAATTAGAAATATAAACTATTTTTTTCATACTATTTTCCTAGAAATGATTTTTTTAATTGAGTTTTTATAATAAACAATTTGAATATTGTTATAAAAAAATACTAATAAATTTATTAGTAAAACTATTTGTTAAAAAAATACATAACATTAACTTTGCGAAAATATCTACAATATGTTTTTTGTAAAATTTTCTAATGTTTGTTTAATCCATTTTAAACGTGAGTTATCGTCGTTTGATTCATAAATAAATTGCAGTGTCATTGCATTCTTTATTTTCCAAAAATTTGGTTCTTTTTGTAGCAAGTTAACTAAATATTTTATATTTATCTTATTATTGTTATTAAATTCTATGATTCCTGTATTTTTATTGGACGTAATTTTTTTAATTCCTAGATTGTGCGCTATTATTCTAATTTTTGAAATTGTAATTAAATTTTTTGCAAAATCAGGTAATTTTCCGAATCGGCTAATTAATTCATATTGTATTTGTTTTAAGTTTTGTATAATTTTACTATTTGCAATTTTTTTATAAAAAAATAATCGTACGTTTATGTCTGAAATATATTCATTTGGGATCAAAGATGGTACATGTAACTCAACTTCTAATGGTTTTTCTATTAATTGATTTAACGACGGATTTTTTTGATTTTTTAAAAATTCCATAGCACTCTTTAATAATTTAATATATAATGAATAATTTATGTTTTTCATATGTCCGCTTTGTTCTTTTCCTAAAATTTCACCTGTACCTCTAATTTCAAGATCTTGATTAGATAAATAAAATCCCCCATGAAAATTATTTACAGATGCAATAGCATCAAGTCTTTTTTTAGCTTCTATACTAATAGTTTTAAAACTATTTACCAGGAATAAAGCATACGCTTGATGATGAGATCTTCCAATCCGACCGCGTAATTGATGCAATTGAGATAATCCAAAACGATCGGCATTTTCAATGATAATTGTATTTGCTTTAGGTATATCAATTCCACTTTCAATAATAGTGGTACAAACTAACACATTAAATTTTTTATGATAGAAATCAGTTATTATTCTTTTTAAATCAGTATTTCTCATTTTTCCATGACCAATATTAATACAAGCTTCTGGAACTAATGATTGTAATTTCACAGCAATACTATGAATGTTTTTTACTTTATTATATATATAATATACTTGTCCACCTCTTGATATTTCGCGTAAAATCACTTTTTTTACCAAATAGCAATCGTACTCTTGAACATCAGTTTTAATAGTTAATCTTTGGTCTGGAGGTTTAGAAATAATTGATAAATTTTTTATACCAGTAATAGCCATATTTAAAGTACGGGGTATAGGAGTTGCAGTTAATGTTAATATATCAATATTTGAATATTTTTTCTTAATAGCTTCTTTATGTACTACACCAAATCTATGTTCTTCATCAATGATCAATAATCCAAGGTCATACCACTGTATTTCTTCAATTAAAAGTTTATGTGTACCAATTAAAATATTAGTTATACCTGTTTTAATGTTTTTTAACGTTGCACTTTTTTCTTTATTGCTGCAAAATCTAGATAGTATATCAATTGTTATCGACCAATTAAAAAATCGGGTTTTAAAATTTTCAAAATGTTGTTGTGCTAATAAAGTAGTTGGAACTAAAATTACTACTTGTTTATTGTTCAAAACAGACAGAAAAGCAGATCTTATAGCAATTTCAGTTTTTCCAAAACCTACATCACCGCAAACTAATCGATCCATCGGTATCGAACTACACATATCTTTTAAAACGGCATTCATTACGTTATTTTGATCGATAGTTGTTTCAAAGGGACAATTATTACAAAAAATTTGATATTCTGCTATATTTTTTTTGAATGAAAATCCCTTTTTCAATGCTCGATGTGCATAAATATCTAATAATTTTGCTGCATGATCACATATTGTTTTTTTAATTTTTCTTTTTTCTTTATTCCATTTGTCTCCGCCTAATTTATGTAATGGTGCATATTGTTTTGAAGTTTCTGTATAAGGATATACAAGATGTAAACATGATACAGGGACGTATAATTTATCATCTTCTGCATATGAAATAATTAAATATTCAGAAGTTATATTTTTAGTTTTAATAATTATTAATCCTTGGTATCTTCCAATTCCATGTTCAATATGTACAATAGGGTCATTTAAATGAAAATTAGATAAATTATGATCTAATTTTGAATTAATATGTATTTTTTTTTTAGTGTTAAAAATATCATGCGTATCAAAATCAGAATATGATAAATGTTTTTCACAAATACATAAAAGATTATTTTTTTTGTCTAAAAAACTGTCATTAATATTTCCTATAATATAAAAATGATTATAGTTTTGATGTATTTCAATAATATTTTGAATGTGTTTTGGATAAATATGATTATCATGCAAAAGTTTTAAAATTGTTTTTAGCAAATTTTGTGTGTTAATAAAAAAAATTATTTTACCTAAGAAAGAATTTAGAAAAAACAGTATTTTTTTTAATTTTTTTAGATTTAAAGAACCCATAAAAAAATTTGGTAATCTTTTATAGTTAAAATTAATTGTGTTTTTATTTTTTTTCATTTCTTTTTTAATCATTTTGATAAAAAATATTTTTATATAAAATAATAAAAATTTATTTTTATATTTGTATCGCGTATATTTAAAAATTTTAGTTTTATATATATCTTCAAAAATTTTATTTTTCTGTAAATATTTTTTAAAAATTGTACTGTTAAATGTTTTTATCCTATTAAAAATATACTCAGAAATTTTAAAATTTTTGGTTGTAAAATAAAAAAATAATTATAACAATTTTATAATTTTTTTAAACATTTTCATTATTAGCATTATAAATATTTCTCATCCCTCCATAATTTTGCGTTTTTTGAAAGAGATTTTTATATTTTTACGAATAGAAAATGTATTTTAAAAAAAATAGATATACATTTTTTTAAAATGTATTGATTTATTTAATTTAAATAAATATATTAAATATTACTTTTAATAAAAATCATTAATATAATTTTTCTTTGCAATCAAGCAGTTATTTACTAATAACATAAAAGATAAATAATATAAAATTTTACTTATTTATTTATATTTGTTATCTTGTTAAAGAAATCCTTGTAAATAGTCAATTTCTTACGATAAGTTTTTTTAAGCAAGATATCTATATAGATATTTTTATAATAATTATTTTTTTATTTAAATAAAAACATGTTTTTTTATTTCAATAAATTCAGAAAAATGTAAAGAATATGATGCATATTTTATAACTACATGATTATAAAACTATTTTATTTTTCATATAATTGTTGTTTTTAAGTATATAGACGAAAAAAATAAATACTTTTTCATAAAAATTTTATGTTATTTAAAATATATAAATTTGTGTGTGCATACTTAAAAACTAAAAATATATTTTTACTTATGCACAGATACATAATGTATTTATTTCTTTAAAATAAAATTAAAATATATAAAAATTTTATTATGTAAAACCCTAATAAAAATTAATACATTCATGCATAAGCCCTTATTTGTTTTCATTAGTTTTAATTTCTTATGGAATGCTAATTTTTCCAGATTTCAAAAAATTATTACTTTTTTATCTATTATAGGCATTACTATTTCTATATTTTCAATTATTATCATATCATCTATGATGAATGGATTCGAAAATTATTTTGAAACAAATGTTTTATCATTTATTCCACATGCAGTGATCACTAATAAAATTAAATATGTTAATAAATCGCAATTTCCTAAAAAAATCTTGAAACATATGGATATAAAAAAAATTTCTGATTTTATTACTAAAGAAGCAATTGTACAAAGTAATCAAGGAGTTTTTTCAGCAAAAATATTTGGTATAGATTCTAGCAATTACAATAACATTGAAAGTTATAACATAAAACATGTTTTTTCTAAGATCTCTTCTGGAAAAAATAATAGTATTATAGATGAAATGTTAGCAAAAAAATTGAAAATTAAAATTGGTGATAAAATTAAGCTTATTATTTTATCAAACGAAAAAAATTGTTTTTTAGGAAACATTTTTAATCAAAAAAGTTTTACAGTAACTGAAATATTTTCCATTTCTAATCCAATTAACGCATATCAAATTTTTATTAATAAAAACGATTGTATGAAATTTTTTCATTATGCTCAAAATTATATTAGCGGTTGGAGATTGTGGTTAAAAAATCCAATTTCTACAGATGTGAACAATAAAACACATTTCAAGCATCATTTATTTATCTCGGATTGGAAATCAAAAAAAAGTGAATTATTTAATTCAATGAAAATTGAAAAACATGTTATGATTATACTGTTTTTTTTAGTTGTTATCGTAGCTATTTTTAATATTGTAATCACGCTTTTTTTATTTATTATAGAGAAGCAAAATACTATCGCAATATTAAAAACGCAGGGTTTGTCTTCACGGAATATCATGCTAACATTTTTTATGTTAGGAATGAATTTTACTATTATTGGAAATGTGTTAGGAACAATAATTAGTATTTTTTTAATTTTACAACATCATTTTTTAGAATTTTTTTTGCATGTTATTTTCGGAAATATAAACATTCCTATTTTGGTATCGCCATGGCAAATTTTTTATATTAATATCATATCTATGATAATTACAGTAATATTTATTTTATATCCATCTTGGAAAGCAACTAAAATACAACCAGCAAAAATATTAACATATGAATAATATTATATTACAGTGCATTAACTTAAATAAGTCTTATCAAAATGGTAAATTAAACTATAATATATTAAATAACATTTCATTTAGTTTAAAGCGAGGTTCAATTGCAGCTATTATAGGACCATCAGGTGTAGGAAAAAGTTCGTTATTACATATACTTGGTGGTTTAGATCAGCCCACTTCTGGAGATGTATTATTCAATGGTCAATCACTAATGACAATGTCAGAAAATCAAATAGCAAAAATAAGAAATACACAGTTAGGGTTTGTATATCAATTTCATCATTTATTATTGGATTTTAATGTATTAGAAAACGTTGCCATGCCTTTGTTGATTAGTAAAAAAAACATGAACGAATCAAAAAAAATAGCATATGAAATGTTAAAAAAGTTTAATTTAGAAAATAAGATAACGAAATATCCATCTGAATTATCTGGCGGTGAAAAACAACGTGTTTCTATCGCACGTGCATTTATTAATAATCCTTCTTTGATAATTGCTGACGAACCCACTGGCAGCTTAGATTCATATAATTCTAATATTGTTATTAATTTAATTTTTCAACTAAACAAAAATTTAAATACAACATTTTTAATCGTGACGCATGATTCCTTGTTTGTGCAAAAAATACCTGTCGTATTTAAAATGACAAATCAACGATTGTTTAATTATCGCAATTAATATAGATGTGTATTCAATGAATTTTTTACCTATTTTAATAGCTAAACGATTTCGTATAATAAAAAACTCTATTTTTTTTATTTCAGTACTATCAAATTTTGGAGTATCTTTTAGTATATTTGTACTAATAATTAGTTTTAGCATGTTAAATAGTTTTAAAGAATCAATTAATACGACTATTTTGTCTAGCATACCCCATGGTATTATTCAAATACCTAATCAATCTTTTTTAAATTGGAAAGATATAGTAAAAAAATTACAATTTTCTTCAGATATTATGTATGCCGAACCATATATTGTTCATGATGGCTTATTAGTTAAAAATAGAAAAATCAAACTAATTAATATAAAAAGTTTTTATTATCAAAAATATCTAAAAAAAAATTTTCGTCATCATATTAATCAAAATAATATTACTGGAAATAGAAAAGGTAATTATCGCATTATTATTTCTTCAGATTTGTCAAAATATTTTTCAATAAAAGAAAATGATTGGATACACTTAATTTTTCTGCATTCGAAAAAAAAATCTAAAGATTTTTCTCTGAAATATTTTTCTCTTCAAGTGCAATCTATTTTTCACGAACACGGATTGTTAGATTCTAATACTGTTTTTTTACCATTTAATTTTTTTAAAAAATTTTTTAATGTCAACAACAACATTAAAACTATTGAATTACATATGTTTCATCCTTTAGATTCAGACAATGTTCTAAAAAAAATAAAAAAAGAAATAAATTCTCCTATTTTTTCTTATAATTGGATACAAGTTTATAAAAATATATATCAAAATATTAAAACTATAAAAATGATTATTTATTTTACTTTGTTATTATTGATAATTATTTCATGTTTTAGTATTGTATCCATTTTAATTACAACAATATTTAGAAAAACGAAAGAAATTGCTATATTACGAAGTATTGGTGCAAGTAATTTTTTAATTCAAACAATTTTTTTATATCATGGATTAAGTTACATTATTTTTGGCAATGTAATCGGTATATTAATTAGTACAATTACTATACTAAATTATAGTAAAATAATGTTTATTTTAAAAACATACTTTAAAAATAATATATTATTCGATAGCGTATATTATTATAATTTCATATCGTTAAAATTAGATTTTTTAGATATTGTTTTTATTTTTATAAGTACTGTTATCATCGGAATAATTGTAAACTGGTATCCAGCATACTACGCTTCAAAAATTCATCCAAATAAAATATTAAAATAATATCAATCTTATAAGTAATCGTCTTTTAAATAAATATTATTCATACAAAAATAAAATAAATCTTTTATAATCAAAAATTTTATATTTAACAAACATCTTTTTTTTAAAACGGGGAAATAATGACTATTAAAGTAGGTATTAATGGATTTGGTCGCATTGGTCGTGTGTTATTTCGTCTTGCTCAAAAACGTAAAGATATAGAAATTATAGCTATTAATGATTTACTTGAACCAAAATATATAGCATACATGTTAAAATATGATTCGACACATGGTCTTTTTAATAAAAAAATTATAATTGATAAAGAACACTTGATAATTGAAAATAAAAAAATTAGAATTACCTCCATTCAAGATCCAAAGAAATTAATTTGGGGTGATTTAAAGGTAGATGTTGTAATTGAATCTACTGGTCTTTTTCTTACACAGGAAACAGCTTACAAACATATTTTATCTGGAGCAAAGAAAGTAATTATAACTGGACCATCAAAAGATGATACTCCTATGTTTGTCAGAGGTGTAAATTTTCATAAATATCAAGGTGAAAACATTGTTTCTAATGCTTCTTGTACAACTAATTGTTTAGCACCATTAGCTAAGATAATTGACGATCATTTTAGTATAATTGAAGGATTAATGACAACAGTACATGCAAGTACAGCGACTCAAAAAGTTGTAGATAGCGCTACTTGTAAAGATTGGAGAGGAGGTAGAAGTGCACTACAAAACGTTATCCCTGCATCTACTGGAGCGGCAAATGCTGTGGGTAAAATTTTGCCAAATTTACAAGGAAAATTAACTGGTATTGCATTTCGAGTACCTACATCTAATGTTTCTGTTGTTGATTTAACAGTACGTTATAAAAAATCAGCAAATTATACTGAAATTTGTGAAGTTATTAAACAATCATCACAAGACAAAATGAAAAATGTTTTAAAATATACTGAAGAAGACGTAGTATCATCGGATTTTAATGGTCAAGAATGTACTTCAATCTTTGATGCTCAAGCAGGATTATGTTTAAATAGAAATTTTGCTAAATTAATTGCATGGTATGATAACGAAACAGGATATTCTAGTAAAGTTCTTGACTTAGTTTCACTTATTTCAAAATAATTATTTTAAAAATATAAATGTCACTATATTTTATCTATCAAAATAATTTTTTGATATATTTAAATTGATATAATAAAAAAGTATTTATTTATAAAATATAACATATAGCAGTATTAAGTTTGCTTAATACTGCTACTTATATTTTTTAACATAAATTATATTAATTAAATAAAATATATCTATTGTCTTGCTATTCTAATTAAATTAGATAAGAAATTGTGTTATTATGCCAAGGATTAAATCAGTCCGTTCTATACATATATCTTACATATACGCTTTAGTTCATGCGGTTGACACATGTGCTGTCAACGTCAATAAAAATTCGCTCTACGCATGTTTTATGAAAATTGTTATAGATCCTAAAAAATATCAAATAACGCAATAGAGTAGCATGCTCAATTTTTAGTCCAGTATATAATCTTTATGGACATATAATCAGGTTGTTGAGTAATTAGACAAGTAGATTTAAACAAATTAACATACAAATATTCTTTAACTATTGTTCTGTTAGTAGAATTAACAAGACATGATTTATTATATTTATATGATATAATATAAATGCTAAAATTATCTGTACAAATTCCATGTAATTCAGATGTGTTGTCATCCTGAATATCATTTAATTTAAATGTTTTAACAAATACTTTACCAATGACATAAGCACCAATATCGTTTTTTAATTTTTAGAAAAATTTATGTAATAAAAAAGTTTTACTTAATAAAACTATTAACATAAATTAATAAAACTTTTAGATTTAATTATATTAATACTAGTTGAATTGATTGTAATTTTTGAGATAGCAACCTGCGGCGATCCATTTTTATTTAACCACGATAATTTATATATGGTCCAAATATTTTATCCAAGACAAGACGAACGCACGTTATTTTTTTTAACAATTTTTCGATAATGATTTCTAGATATACTTTTTAAAGAATTAAAATAATTTATCTTTATACACATATTACTTTTTTATATTTTTTAATGATATAAAAATATATGATTTACAATAATTATGTTATTATTGAAAGTGCATAAAAACTTCTTTGATCCATTTAGAAATGCGTTTTTCGGTTTTTTCTGGCTGTCGATCTTCGTCTAATGTTAATCCTAAAAAATAATCTTTATTAAACAACGCTTTAGAATGTTCAAAATTATATCCCTTTGTTGACCATTTACCAACTATTTTTGCACCATTTTTTTTTAAAATTGCATACAATACACCCATTGCATCACAAAAATATTCGCTGTAATCTTCTTGATCACCACAACCAAATAATGCTATAGTTTTATTTAAAAATGTCATTTTTTTTAATATAGGTAAAAAATCATCCCAATCACACTGCACTTCACCATAGTACCAAGTTGGAACTCCAAAAATCAAAAATTGAAAATTTTCAATATCTGCTCTTGTAGAATTACTAATATCATATAATATAGAAACGTCTTTTCCTATTTTATTTTGAATTGATTTTGCTATTCTTTCTGTATTTCCAGTATCACTTCCGAAAAAAATACCGATTTTGTTCATTTTTATTCCTATAGTCAAAACAATCGAAAAATTTACCTTTTACTAAAAAAAATATTTATTTATATAAAATTCATATTTTCAGAAACAATAATTATTTAATTAATAAATAATAGTTTTACTATTATCTTAAATGCATAAGAGCATTGTTATAAATATATAAATTCATTCAATATGAGAATTAAGGACATATGCAATTACAAAATTTTCTTAAATAAAATATAAAACATAAAAAATATTAAACAAACTGTAATATGTTTTAACATGATCATATTATTTATAAATGTGATTAATTTGATCTGATATATATTAAATTTACGTTAAAAATATTTAAATTAATATCAAATTGCAATTTAATTTTTTTATTCTGTGTAAAAAATAATCATAATGTTCATAATACATACATATAAAAACATCAAAGCACTTATGTTGTCATTTATAAATAAAAATAAATAAATCATTTAATATATTGTTATTAAATAATACTTTTCTACAATATAAAACAATTATATTATTTATTTTTTGTTTTTTTAATATTACTAGTATTTTTAATAAAAATTATTTTTTATGTTGATCTTTTCTATTTTATCTATTTATGGAATTATATATTCTGCAAAATTGTTTATTTGAAATTAAAATTATATCATCGGTAATATAATTATATTATCAAAGTAAAATGCAGTAGTTTAATAGTTTTCATAATAAATTTTTTAAATTCTTAAAACAGATAATAATTTGAAAAAACTGTATATCTAAACTTTTTAAATTCAATTAAATTTAATTAAAATGCAAATATTAGTAAATATCATGGATGTTAATTAAATATGTGCAATAAGTATTTTTAAATGTGTATTAATTTTTAAAAAATATTTTATTGTTAAAGGATTAATAATATGTGATATCAAAAATATTATTGAATAATATCACATTGATATAATGTTTAAAATTATTTAAAATTAATAATTAAATTTGACGAAAACGCGTATTTGTTAATCATAGAAATTATATTTTTTACTAAAATCATACAACTATTCATTAGTTGTTTGCTTAAAAAATAAGAAAATTTTAATTATAAAATACATATTCATAAAGATTGTTAAAATAATTAATTTTACAATTTATGATGTAAAAAAAATAAGTTTTATAGCATACACAAATCTTCTTTCATAGAAAACATTCTATATAAATTCATTAATATATTAGGTATGTTTTCGAGTTTATAATATATTTCGCTTAAAAATATATTTGATCATTGTATCTACATGTCATATGATTAGTTGAAAAAATATCACTACATTTATTTTCTAAATCAACAAAAAACTAGAGAAAAAATATTATTAAATTTAACTCACATTAAGATAAAAATATAAAAATAAGTGAAAATACATGCAAAATTTTCTTTTGGAAAAAATCATCAATAAAAAACTAGATTCTAAGAAATATAGTGATATTGTACCTAATGGTTTACAAATTGAAGGAGAAAAAACAATAAAAAAAATTGTTGTTGGTGTAACTGCATGCCAGGAACTATTAAATAAAGCATTAATTTTTCATGCAAATACTATAATAGTACATCATGGTTATTTTTGGAAAAACGAACCACAATGTATACATAATATGAAAAGAATAAGATTAAAAACAATACTTTCACACAATATTAATCTATATAGCTGGCATTTACCGTTGGATATGCATCCAAAATTAGGAAATAACGCACAAATAGCCAATAAATTAAATATTTCTTTACAAGGTAAAATTTTACCATATGTATTTTGGGGAACAGTAAAAAAACGGATTACTGGTTTTGAACTAGCGCGTATAATACAAAAAGAATTTAAAAAAAAACCTATACACATACACGAAAATGCTCCATTATACATTAAACGTATTGCTTGGTGCAGTGGCAGGGGTCAAAATTTTATAAATCAAGCGCATACATTTGGAATCGATGCTTTTTTATCTGGCGAAATTTCAGAAGAAACAACTCATATCGCACGAGAATTAGGTATGCATTTCTTTTCGATAGGGCATCATGCTACTGAGAGGGATGGTATTAAATCTCTTGGTATTTGGTTGCGAAAAAAACATCATCTTGATGTAACATTTGTTGATATTCATAATCCTGCATGATTTTTTTATTTAAAAATACATGTTTATAAAAATAATAATTCAATTATTTAAAAAATAAATTGTATTGTTAACATTGCTAAAAATAAGCAATGTTAAATATAAAAATGTATAAATATTTTTATAAAAAAACATTTTCTTGAGAATTTATCAAAAAACTCTTATAAATTAAGCAATTATTCCACTCGCTAATTTTTATGTTATTTAAATAAAAAACACTTTTTAAAAAATATGAATAATATTAATAGTAAAAATCATTGGTTACGCACATCCTGGTTGTCAGGGATAAATCAAAATTATATAGAAGAAATATATAAAAATTTTTTAACAAATCCACAATCCGTACATGTTAAATGGCGTTCTATTTTTACAAACATGGAAAAAAATGCAGAAAATATGCATTTTTCAAAAAATATAAATTGTGACGTTAATGTTTCAAATAAAAATATCGAAAACATCTTAAATCAAAAAATTAATTGTATTATTCATGCATTTCGAACATATGGATATCAATTGTCTTCAATTGACCCTCTGAAAATGGATAAAAAGAAAGATGTATTAGAATTAAAACTTTCATTTTATAATTTACAAAAAACAGAATTATATAAAATTGTTAAAAAAAAATTTGATAATAGTTCTATGTTTAACATGAATGTTTTAAGCATGTATAAATTTTTATATAAAACATACTGTGGTTCTATCGGATTTGAGTACATGTATATTGATGATTCGTCAGAAAAAAATTGGATCTCAAACTATATAGAATCTTTTTTTTGTGAAAATTCTTTAAGTGATGCAGAAAAAATAAACTTTTTAAACGAAATAACCTATGCAGAGACGTTAGAAACATATTTAGGAAAAAAATTTCCTGGAATTAAACGATTTTCTTTAGAAGGAGCAGAAATATTAATTCCAATACTACATGAAACCATTAGATATGCAAAAAATAATAATATAAATAAAATATTTTTAGGTATGGCGCACCGGGGTAGATTAAATGTACTAGTGAACATTCTGAATAAAAATCCAAAAGTGTTATTTGATGAATTTTCAAACATTAATATTATTAAAAATTACAGTGGTGATGTAAAATACCATATGGGCGGAGCCGTAAAAATACAAGATGGAAAAGAAATCGTTCTATATTTAGCATGTAATCCATCTCATTTAGAAATAATTAATCCAGTTGTTTCTGGATTAGCTCGTTCATGTACAGATATTTTATGTTTAGAAAAAAATCAAATTTTACCAATTAATATTCATGGTGACGCATCAGTTATCGGACAAGGAGTAATGCAAGAAACACTAAATTTATCACAAACAGACGGTTATAAAACAGGTGGAACCGTTCATATTATTATTAATAATCAAATTGGATTTACCACGTCAAATCCAAAAAATTTACGTTCCAGCAAATATTGTACAGATATTGCAAAAATTATACAAGCACCTGTATTTCATGTAAATTCAGACGATGTAGAAGCATCAATTTTTGTAATAAGATTAGCTCTTGCATTTAGAAAAAAATTTAACAAAGATGTCTTTATAGATTTAGTCTGTTATAGACGTCATGGACATAATGAAATAGACGAACCTTTTGTTACACAACCAATTATGTATAAAAAAATCAATAATCACGCTACTTTAAGAGAAATATACAATAATATATTAATTGCTAAAAATTTAATTACATCAGATTATAATAAAAATGTTCAAAACAAATACCTTGATAAATTAGATAACGGAATCAATATCTTTAAAAAAAATGAGTATATTGATTTACAAGACGCAATTGTAAAATTAAATGATCGAAAAAATAACATTGTGCAATCATTAAATCTCTCAAATATTCAAAATTTATCTTATAAGATAAACACTCTTCCCGAGCATATCGATATACACCATCGAGTACAAAAAATTTATCAAGACAGATTAGAAATGGGACAGGGTCAACGATTATTTGATTGGGGCGCAGCAGAAACATTAGCTTATGCTACAATTCTTCAATCAGGTGCGTCTTGTCGTTTGTCTGGAGAAGATATTAGTCGAGGCACATTTTTTCATCGTCATATTTTTATTCATGATCAAAGCAACGGTACTATTTATATTCCATTAAAACATATTAGCTCAGAGCAGGGGCGATTTCAAATTTGGGATTCTGTTTTATCAGAAGAAGCAGTATTAGCTTTCGAATATGGTTATTCTTTGTTATCTTCTTCAACGTTAACTATTTGGGAAGCTCAATTTGGCGATTTTTCTAATGGAGCACAAATTGTTATTGATCAATTCATTAGTTCTGGAAAACAAAAATGGAATCAAAATTCAAATTTAGTGTTGCTTTTACCTCATGGTTATGAAGGTCAAGGTCCTGAACATTCTTCTGCAAGAATTGAAAGATTTCTGCAATTATGCGCAGAAAAAAACATGAAGATATGCATTCCTACAGTATCGTCGCAAATATTTCACATTTTAAGGCAACAAATATTTAAAAAAATTTGTAAACCTTTAATTATTATGACTCCAAAGTCTTTACTAAGACATCCTATGTCTAGTTCTTCTTTGCAAGATATTGTATATGGAAAATTTTATAAAGTTATTGATGAAATAGATAAATTTGAAAAATCAAATACTCGATTAATTTTTTGTTCTGGGAAAATATACTATGATTTGTTAATTATGCGTCGTAAAAAAAACATTCATAATGTTATCATAATACGTATTGAACAACTATATCCATTTCCATATGTAGAAATTGCAAAAATTGTAAAAAAATACTCTTATGTAAAAGAATATGTATGGTGTCAAGAAGAACCATATAACCAAGGTATGTGGAGTTATATTAAAGAGTATTTAATAGAAGTTTTACCATCTCACACTTCTTTAAAGTATATTGGCCGATCTGCTTCTGCTGCATCTGCAGTAGGTCATTTATGTATTCATAAAAAACAACAAGAACAATTAATTAACAATGCATTAAATATATCATAATATAAAGTAGGATAAAACATGAAAACTATTAATATTCTTGTTCCAGATTTGCCAGAATCTGTTAATAACGCTACAGTATCAAAATGGCATAAAACAATTGGAAGTGAAATATATAGAAATGATAATATAGTGGATATTGAAACTGATAAAATAATGTTGGCAGTATCATCTCCTTGTAATGGTATATTGATAAAAATTTTCGAAAAGGAAGGAGAAATCGTTCAATCACAACAAATACTTGGCATAATTCAAAAAAAAAATAATATTTTAGATACAACACAAACAAATACAATAAATATTACTAAAAAAAATGTAGAAGATTTAACAACAACAAACAAACAAAAACATAATTTAGATAAAAACAATTATTATAATAGCCCCTCCATAAGACGATTAAAAAACATTAAAAACGCGAAACGTGTTTCAATCGAAAAGACAAAAAATAAAGCAGATATTAAAAACTTACATGTTTCAAATACCATTCAACAAAATTCAGAAAGTAACGCATCTAAAAATCTTTTTTTCAATACCAATAATCATAATATTATAAATAACATGTTTGAAAAACGAGTAAAAATGACCAGATTACGACAAAGAATCGCGGAACGGTTATTAGAAAGTCAAAAAAACACTGCTATGTTAACAACGTTTAATGAAGTTAACATGCAATCAATAATGCTTTTAAGAAAAAAATACGGTGAAATTTTTCAAAAAAAACATGGTATACGAATGGGTTTTATGCCATTTTATGTGAAATCTGTTGTTTATGCGTTAAAAAAATTTCCAGAAATAAATGCTTATATCGATAAAACCGATATAGTTTATTATAAAAATTTTGATATTAATATTGCTATTTCTACTCCAAGAGGATTAATTGCTCCTGTTCTAAAAAATGCTGATAGTATGTCTATGGCTGAAATAGAAAAAAAAATACAGGAATTTTCTATTAAAGGATTCGAAAATAATATTCACATAAACGAGCTTACAGGTGGAAACTTTACAATAACTAATGGAGGAGTTTTTGGTGCATTACTATCTACCCCAATTATTAATCCTCCTCAAACAGCAATATTAGGTATACATTTAATTCATGATCGTCCAATGGCAGTTAATGGAAAAATTACTATTCTTCCGATGATGTATTTAGCGTTATCCTATGATCATCGCTTAATTGATGGAAAAGAATCTATAAATTTTTTATCTACAATTAAAAATATATTAGAAGATTTTAATCGCATTTTAATTGATGTTTAAAAAATAATTAACTTTTTATAATAAGAACATATATCTATTTTAAAAATATCATTATATGAATATATAAATATTTTTATAACAGTAAAAATTAATTAGGACAAACATGAAAAATATCAAATTAGTTTTAATCAGACATGGAGAAAGTCAATGGAATCAATTAAATAAGTTTACTGGATGGCATGATATAAAATTAACTACAAAAGGCAAACAAGAAGCTAAATCTTCCGCTATACTACTGAAAAATAAAAATTTTTTTTTTGATTTAGCTTATACATCCGTATTAAAAAGAGCAATATATACTTTAAGATATATTTTAGACGAATTAGACCAATCTTGGTTATCTGTAAATAAATCATGGCGTTTAAACGAAAGACACTATGGAGCATTAGAAGGACTAAACAAAGATGCCGTTGCTGTAAAATATGGAATAAAACAAGTTACATTATGGCGTAGAAGCTTTGACGTTGTTCCGCCACAAATTAAAATTACAGATAAGCGATTCCCAGGTTTTAATAAATGTTATTCTCATTTGAAAATTAAAAATATTCCATTAGGAGAAAGTTTAGAACTGACTGAAAAACGTGTTGTTCCTTATTGGAAAGAGGTTATTTTTCCTCAACTAAAAAAAAATAAAAATATATTAATTGTTGCACACGGAAACTCTTTGCGTGCACTAATGAAATATTTAAATAACATAAACAACCACGACATTATAGATCTAAACATTCCTACTGCTATTCCTATTATTTTAGAATTTAATGAGAATTATGAACCAATTAAATGGTACTATTTAAAATAATTTAAAAATTTTATGACATTAAAAAATATAAATTATATTTATGTATAACATTTTATACATATTTTTTTAATCATTTTTAAAATACAAGTTCCAAATATTATTAATTATAGTAAAAAACAAAAAATATATTTTACGCAGTTAAAAGAGATGCGCATGATTAAGAAGATCGGAGTATTGACTAGTGGAGGTGATGCTCCAGGAATGAATGCTGCTATTCGCGGAGTAGTAAGAACAGCGCTTAGAGAAAAATTAGAAGTATTTGGTATTTATGACGGATACTTAGGTTTATATGAAAATCGCATGATTAATCTTGATCGATACAGCGTTTCCGATGTAATTAACCGAGGAGGAACATTTCTGGGATCAGCACGATTTTCTGACTTTTGCAAACATGAAATACGTTCTATTGCAATTGAAAATATAAAAGCAAGATGCATAGACGCTCTTGTTATTATTGGAGGAGACGGATCTTATATAGGAGCTCAAAAACTTACTGATATGCATGTTCCATGCATAGGTATACCAGGCACTATAGATAATGATGTATCAGGAACGGACTATACAATCGGTTATTTTACAGCTTTGGAAACAGTTGTAGAAGCTATTGACCGATTACGCGATACCTCTTCTTCACATCAACGTATTTCTATTGTAGAAGTTATGGGAAGATATTGTGGAGATTTAACATTAGCAGCAGCAATTGCAGGAGGATGCGAATTTATTGTATTACCTGAAATAAACTATTCTAGAAAGGAACTGGTTATGGAAATTAAAAAAAGCATAAAAAAAGGGAAAAAACATGCCATTGTTGCAATAACAGAATATATTTGCGATGTCGAAAAATTAGCAAAATATATAGAAAAAAAAACACAACGAGAAACTCGAGCTACTATTTTAGGTCATATTCAACGTGGTGGCGCTCCTGTTGCATATGATCGTATATTAGCATCTAGAATGGGTGCGTACGCTGTTGAGTTATTAGTCAATGGTCATCAGGGTAAATGTGTCGGTATAAACAATGATAAAATGGTTTGTAATGATATTACAAATACATTACAGGGAATGAAACGTATTTTTAAAAAAGATTGGTTAAATATTGCTAAAAAATTATACTAATATAAATTAGTGCCGGTTTTCCGGCGCTTGAACATCATAAAAATATATAATTTTAATTATCTAAAATAAAAAATATTGAACATATCTCTTAAAATTTAAATATGAAATTTGAGATATATCGTTAGAAATGTTTTTATATAAAAACGATTCACAAGGTACAAGAACTTAAATAAAATAATTAAAAATGTGTTTATTTAAACACATATCAATATATATTCATATTATTTTAAAATATTCATTTTCATACTATTTTTGTAAGTAATTTTTCACTAAAATATGAGTGAATATTTTTATTTTTAATTGAATTCTTAATTAAAATAAACGAAAATAAGATATAGTAAAAAACATAAATACATTACCTTTTAGTTATAAAAGATTATTTTGAATAATCAATTCAATATAAAACCCCGACAAATTAAAAAATTTATAATGACATTCATTTAATTTAAAAGAAATTAAATAATTACATTTGATGCTTCTATAATTTTTATAAACGTTTCATGTATTAACGATGCACTTCCGACTAATAAGCCATTTATATCTTTTTGTTTGAAAAACATTTTTGCATTTTCTTGATTGATAGAACCTCCATATTGAATCATGAGATTTTTAGCGCTGATTATATCGTGTTGACTAATATAATTTCTTATAAAACAGTGAATAAATTGCACGTTTTCAGGATCTGCTGATATACCTTTTCCAATAGCCCAAATTGGTTCGTATGCAATTACTGTATTTCTAAAGGCTGTTTTTCCTAAAATATCAAAAATATGAGTTAATTGATTTTCTAAAAATTTTTCTGTTTTTTTATATTTTTGTTTCTCAAACTCGCCAATACATAAGATTGGGATTAAATTTAACTTTTTTATCATGCAAAATTTTTCTGCAATAATTTTATCGGTCTCATTATGCATGATACGTCTTTCAGAATGACCGATTAAAACATATTTCACTCCAACATCTTTAAGCATCAGAGGAGAAATTTCACCAGTGAATGCGCCTTCTAAATGAACATCAGTATTTTGCGCCGCAAGAAAAATATTGGTGTTATAAATATTATTACATACTCTATCTAAATAGATAGAAGGCGGCGCAAAAACAATAGTATTTTTTGTAGGACGATTCAATAAATACTTTTTCATTACGGTTAAAAAACTAGTAATTTTTTTTATATTTCCATTTAATTTCCAATTAGCGATAATCAACTTGCTTTTCATTTTTTTCTCTTAATAAATGCTGCTTTTATTAATTATAATAAAATCAAAATTTATAAAAAACTAAGCCTGTATAAAAATATTATATCAGCTTAGTTTCTATTTAATTTGCTTATATCATGTTATTTATTTATATTAATTCGATCGCGCAGCTTTTTTCCTGGTTTAAAATAAGGAACATATTTACTATTTAATTGTATTTTATTCCCAGTTTTTGGATTACGACCAAAACGAGAAGATCGATAATGTAAAGAAAAACTACCAAATCCTCTGATTTCAATTTTTCTTTTCTGTACTAATGAGATTGTCATATATTCTAGAATTTCTTTTATAGCATGTTTAATATTTTGATCTGAAATTGGAATTCTGCGTTCAGAAAGTTTTTCAAATAATTCTAACTTTGTCATAAATCCTCTATATACATTTCTTAAATTTAATTAAAATGTAATTAAGATTGAACTTATTTTTTTAAAAACGATAATCAATTATAATATAAATTTATTCAGTATTTTTAGCGGCTTTAAAAGCTTCTGCCATAACGTTTGAAAAATTTTCATCATGTATTTCAGTTTTTTTATTAATTGCGACATCTTTTTTTCTTTCTACTTCTTCATAATGAGAAATAAGATAAATTATTCTATTTTTTCGATCAAAATTTGATATTTTTATAGAAATTTCATTATTAATTTTTAATTGATTTATAAATTCTTCTCGATATGAATCTGGTATATCAGAAAATTTTACAGTACCTTCAACATCTTTCGATAATTGGATGATTGCGTGTTTTTTATCAAAAAATTTAATTTTTCCAATTATAATAGCGTCTTTCTTACAATTTGCAACATATGAATTATATGGATCTTCTTTTAATTGTTTTATACCTAAAGATATTCGTTCTCGATCTGAATCTACTTGAAGTACTACTGCAGATATCTCATCATTTTTTTTATATTTTTTTACTGCTTCTTCTCCAGGTAGCGTCCAAGAAATATCAGACAAATGAACTAATCCATCAATACCGCCATTTAAACCAATAAAAATACCAAAATCAGTAATGGATTTTATTTTGCCAATAACATGTACTCCTTTATTATGAGTTTCAGAAAATTTTTTCCAAGGATTAATTTTGCATTGTTTTAAACCTAAAGAGATACGTCGACGTTCTTCATCAATATCTAAAATCATCACTTCTACTATATCGTTTACTGAAACCACTTTAGATGGATGAACATTTTTATTGGTCCAATCCATTTCAGATACATGTACTAATCCTTCAACTCCTTCTTCAATTTCCACAAAGCATCCATAATCGGTTAAATTCGTAACACGACCATGATTTAATTTTGTACCTTCTGGATAACGTTTAGAAATAGCTGTCCATGGATCCTCTCCCAATTGTTTCAATCCTAAAGATACACGTATTTTTTCTTTATCGAATTTCAAAATCTTTACATGAATTTCATCGCCAACATTGACTATTTCATTGGGATGTTTTACTCGTTTCCACGCCATATCAGTAATATGTAACAAACCATCTACTCCACCTAAATCCACAAACGCTCCATAATCAGTTAAATTTTTTACTACTCCCTTAATATGCATTCCTTCATGAATATTTTCTAATAACTGATCTCTTTCAGCACTATGTTCTGATTCAATAACTGCACGACGTGAAACAACAACATTGTTACGTTTTTGATCCAATTTTATAACCTTAAATTCTAATTCTTTTCCTTCAAGATACATGGTATCTCGAACTGGCCGGATATCTACTAAAGAACCAGGCAAAAACGCACGTATTTCATTTAACTCTACAGTAAAACCGCCTTTAACTTTACCATTAATAATTCCTATTACTGTTTCAGATTGCTCATGCGCTTTTTCTAATACTAACCATGCTTCATGACGTTTAGCTTTTTCTCGCGACAAAATTGTTTCACCAAAACCATCTTCAACGGCATCTAAGGCTACATCAACTTGATCACCAATTTTGATATCTACAATGCCCTGAACACTTTTAAATTGCTCGATTGGAATTACTGATTCAGATTTCAGACCCGCATCTACCAATACCGAATCTTTTTCTATAGAAACAATAGTACCCCGAATAATTGAACCAGGTCGGGTTTTGATATCTTTTAATGATTCTTCAAATAATTTTGCAAAAGATTCATTCATATTAGTAATATCGAAAAATTATTATTTAATTTTCATTTTGGCATCATGCTAAAATGATATTATTATACACATCTTATAATAATCCTTATCTAAGAATTTCATCATTAGTCATAAAAACTATATTTTTTCGTTTTGTTTAAAAATGACTTAAAAAAAATGATACTTATTAGTTCAGTAGTATTGACTAATATTAAAACTTATTCCATTATATTTTTTCAGCATGAAAAAATAAAAATTAATTATCTTGTTTTGCGATACATCTTTAAAAAGTTAAGTAAGTAATTTAAACATGTTTTAGTAAGTGTTCATATTTTTTAAATCGAGATTTTTATATAATAAAAATATATTTCATATATAAAATTTTTTGATAAAAATACATTTAAAATGCAATATGATTATATAAAAACCATGTTTTCAAACACTTTATGTACTAATATGTTTCATTTCTTCAATTAGTATACTGCATATATTTATACAATATAAGAATAATTTAATTTATATATTATCTAAAAGTTTATTTATTTTCTTGAAACTGTATTTAAAAATAAGTAAGATTTATTTTAATATACTCTAAATAAACACAAAATGTTTTATTTTATAAAAATTAGTTATACCTGGCAATAGATAAAAACTTCTTAAAATAGTCTGGAAAAGTTTTTGAAGTGCAATCTGGATTAATAATGTTTACACCAGTATTTGATAAACATATAAGAGAAAAACACATAGCTATACGATGATCGTTATATGTGTTAATATTTGCATATTTAAAGATTGTCGGAGGGGTAATAGATAAAAAATCTTTCCCTTCTTGAACTATCGCACCAATTTTTCTTAATTCTGTTGCCATTGCAGTTAATCTATCAGTTTCTTTAACTCGCCAATTATATACGTTTTTAATAATTGTTGTCCCTTGAGAAAATAATGATACTATTGCAACAGTCATCGCGGTATCTGGAATATAGTTCAGGTCTAAAGAAATTGATTTTAATTGATAGCGAGTGCATGTAATAAAATTATTACCCCAAAAAATTTTTGCCCCCATTTCTTCTAAGATATTAGAAAATTTTATATCGCCTTGAATGCTTGATTTTCCAACACCAGTAACAGTAACTGAACCACCTTTAATAGCAGCTGCAGCTAAAAAATACGAAGCAGATGAAGCATCACCTTCTATTACATAATTACCAGGTGTGTAGTACCTTTGCTGACCTCGTATATAAAATGTTTGGTAGTCATTATGTTCAATGTTTACACCAAAATTTTTGATTAAATTAAGTGTAATATCAACATACGGTCGAGATACTAGTTTCCCTTTTATAGTTATAGTGCTATCTTTTAAAGCAAGAGGCGCAATCATTAACAATGATGTTAAAAATTGACTGGAAATACTACTGTCTAAAACAATTGATCCACCGGTAAACCCTCCATATACATATATTGGGGGATATCCAATATTTTGTATATATTTTATACATGCTCCGCCAGATTTTAAAGCATCAATAAGATGTTTAATCGGTCGTTCATGCATTCTTTTATCCCCTGTTAATACTACATAATTTGTATTATTGTTTTTTAAAGATAATGCTGCTACAAGTGGACGCATCACCGTACCTGCATTTCCTAAATGTAATGTAATTGATTTCAAAATTTTAAAAGGTTGACCAAGACCTTCAAGACAGCAATTTTTTTTATCATTTGATAAATGATAAATAACACCTAACTGCCTTAAAGCATTTAACATATATCTAGTATCATCACTATCTAATAAATTTTTTATATTTGTGGTGCCTGTAGATAAAGAAGATAACAACAATACTCGATTTGAGATGCTTTTTGAACCGGGTAAATCAATTTCTCCAGATACGTAAGACACCGGTTTTAAAATCAAAGATTTTTGCATAATAAATACACACTCTATTTTTAAAATATTATTTAGAATTTCACAAAATGCAAAATCAAATTTATCCATATCGATTTTCGAAATATGACATAAAATCTATTAAAGATCGAACACCATCTAACGACATTGCATTATAAATAGAAGCTCGCATACCTCCGGCTATATAATGGCCTTTTAAACCAATTAATCCAGAATTTTTTGCTTCTGTTAAGAAAACACTATTTAATTTAGGTTGTAATAAATGAAACGTAATATTCATTTGCGATCTATTATTTTTATTTATTTTATTAAAATAAAAATCACTACTATCTATTTTTTTATATAATAAATCTGATTTTATTTGATTTAGTTGCTCTATTTTTTTTATTCCGCCTTGTTTTTTTAGCCATTTAAACACCAATCCAGACAAATACCAGGAAAAAGTAGGTGGTGTGTTAAACATAGAATTATGTTTTAACATTGTTTTATAACTTAAAATGGAGGGTAATAATTTCGAGGTGTGTCTAATTAATCTTTTTCGAATAATGATTACCGTAATTCCTGCAGGACCAATATTTTTTTGTGCGCTTGCATAAATTAAATCATAATTTTTAATATTAATTGAACGAGATAAAATAACAGATGAAAAATCTCCAACGATTATTTTATTATGAAAATTTGGTTCTTCGTAAATAGCAATACCGTGTATAGTTTCATTGGGGCAATAATGAACATATTCTGAGTTTTCTCGGAGATTCCATTGAGACATAGGTAACAATGAAATTTGTGAATGATTTTTTTGTATAATAGGTATTATATTAGGTATACAATATTTTTCTGCTTCTATTGCTGCACAATTAGACCAATATCCACTATTTATATAATCTGCACACTGTGATCCTTTTAATAAGTTCATAGGAACAGCAGAAAATTGACCTCTAGCACCTCCTTGAAGAAATAATACCTCATAAGAATCTGGTATGTTTAATAAACCTTTAAGATCTTGTTTCGTTTCTGATGCCATTTGTAAAAATTCTTCGCTACGATGACTAATTTCCATAATAGAACAATTGAGTTTGTTCCAATTCTGTAGTTCTACTTGTGCTTGAACAATTACGTCTCTTGGAATCATAGACGGGCCAGCACTGAAATTATAAATTTTTCTCATGCTTTTTACCAATGATTATATATAAAAATATATTATTAATTGATGAATTTTAAACCTTGCATATATTTTTTTTGCAATATCTTTGGAACATTAATACGACCATCAGAGTTTTGATAATTTTCTAAAACAGCTGCTAATGTTCGGCTAATTGCTAAACCAGAACCATTTAATGTGTGTACAAAAATATTTTTTTTGTCAGAATTTTTTCGATAACGTGATTTCATACGACGCGCTTGAAAATCATACATGTTTGAACAAGATGAAATTTCTCTGTATTTATTTTTAGAAGGAAACCAAACTTCTAGATCATAAGTTTTTGCAGAGGAAAAACTCATTTCTCCTGCACACAAAAGCACTCTCCTATATGGCAATTCTAATAATTCTAATACTTTTTCAGCATGTTCAGTTAATTGTTCTAAAGTGTCCATAGATTTTTCTGGTTGTACAATTTGCACTAACTCAACTTTATCAAATTGATGTAGTCGAATTAACCCCCGCGACTGACTTCCATAAGAAGATTCCGATCTAAAACAAGGAGTATGAGCGATTAATTTTATAGGCAAACAATTTTCATCAATTATTTGCTTGCAAAACAAATTGGTCAATGGAACTTCTGCTGTAGGAATCAATGCAAGATTATGTTTGTTAATTGAACTAACATGAAATAAATCATCATTAAATTTTGGAAGTTGACCAGTCCCAAATAATGTTTCACGATTTACCAAATATGGAACATATGTTTCTATATAACCATGTTTCATAGTATGTAAATCTAACATAAATTGACCAAGAGCACGATGTAAAAGAGCAATATTTCCCTTCATGACAGTAAACTGTGAACCTGATATTTTTGCTGAAGATTTCCAATCTAATTCATTTAATTTGTTTCCGAGTTCAACATGATCTCGAATAGTAAAATTGTACTGTCTTTTTTTTCCCCAATATTTTATAACTTTGTTATAGATTGATGCATTTCCTAATGGTACCTCATCCGCAGGAATATTAGGAATCGACATAGAGAACTCAAAAATACTTTTACGTAAAGCATTCAATTGTATTTGAGCATTTTTTAAAATGTGATTTAATTGAATAATTTCACTTTTCAAAATTTTATTTTCTATTTTAACGATTTTATTTTTATGAAAAATATTTGATAAAACATTATGTTTTCGTTGTAAATTTTCAGTATAAATTTGTAAAATTTTACGTGTCTTTTCCATCGAAAAAATAACTTTGGTATCCAATTGATAACCTTTTTTTAACAATTTTTGAGCTATATCAGATAGCTGGTAACGTAATAAATCAGGATTTAACATAATATGTTTTTAATAATAAACTAATAATTTTAAATAGAATGTTTAAAATTTTAATTAGTATTGTTGTTTAAAATATAAAAAAATTAAATATATTTGATATTATTTAAAAAAAACAAGAAGTAATAATAGTTTTGTCAACAATAGTTGTTTTTAAATTTTAATATCATAAAATTTAAAATGTAAATTTTCATAGTTAGTTTTTTAAATCGTGTGTTTTTAACACAGTTAATTAATAAATATATATTAATAAAAATTTCATTTTAAATAAATATAAAAAATCGCTTAATTAATTGTTAAATAGAATTAACATTATGATAACTTTTTTTATAGGAAATGCATTGATTTTTTCATTTTTACTAAAAATTAAATTCAGTTATAAAAAATACTAATTAATATAATAAATATATTTATTAGTATATGTTATATCAGTTGAACTACGATACAATATTTTTAAATAACTATAAATATTGCAACAATATTTAAATTATAAAGATAAACAAATTTAATACTATTTTTGACATAATTTTTCATTACATATATAATTAACAAATTTCTCAAAATATAAAAAAATGAAAATTACTAAAAATAGTAAAATAATTATTTTAGGATCTGGACCTGCAGGTTGTACTGCTGCTATATATGCCTCACGAGCTAACTTAAATCCAATTCTAATTACTGGTACCAATATCGGAGGTCAACTTACTAATACTGATCAAATTGAAAATTGGCCTGGTGAAATTAACGATATTACTGGTTTAGATCTAATGAAACGTATGCATAAACATGTCTGCAAATTCGATGCAACAATGATTTCTGATAACATTATTTCAGTAGATTTTCAAAACCACCCGTTTCGTCTAACAGGAGAAAAAAATGAATATATATCAGATTCAGTTATTATTGCAACTGGATCAAACCCACGTTATTTAGGATTAAAATCTGAAAAAATTTTTAAGGGAAAAGGTATTTCAACATGCGCAATATGTGATGGATTTTTTTATAGGAATAGAAATGTTGCCGTAATTGGTGGAGGAAATACTGCAATAGAAGAAACATTATACTTATCAAATATAGTGAACAAAGTATATTTGATTCATCGTGGATCAACATTCAGCGCTGAAAAAATTCTTGTTCAGCGATTAAAAAAAAAAATACAAAACAAAAAAATAATAATTTATTTTAATTGTAATGTAAAAGAGATATTTGGCGATTCATCTGGAATTACAGAAATATTAGTTATGCAAACGAATCCAAAAATTTTAACAACATTTAAAATTAAGATATCAGGATTATTTATTGCTATAGGACATGTCCCTAATACAGATATATTTTTAAACCAAATAGAAACACAAAATGGATATATTAAAACAATGCATAAAGAACATGGAAATTTTACACAAACAAGTATTCCAGGTATTTTTGCTGCTGGTGACGTAATAGATCATGTATACAAACAAGCTATCACATCATCAGCTAGTGGTTGTATGGCAGCGTTAGATGCTGAAAAATATTTAGCGAATTTATTATAAAATGAGCACTATTAAAAATTAATCATGTCAGATATAATGTAATAAATTTTTTGATGAGAAATGTAAAACTAGCGAGCATATAATGGTAAAAGAAGAAAATATCGAAATGCAAGGAGTAGTAATAGATACTTTACCGAATACTATGTTTCGTGTTGAATTAGACAATAAACATGTTATTACTGCACATATTTCAGGGAAAATGAGAAAAAACTATATTAGAATATTAACAGGAGATAAAGTTACAGTCGAATTAACACCATACGATTTAACTAAGGGTAGAATTATTTTTAGAAGTCGTTAAAATGATCGAAAACAGTATTTTTTATCTATCATAAAATATATACTGATTTTTTAAAAACTGAATTTTGAAAATAAGATTATATACACATATTTTTTAAAGAAAACATTAATTTTATCAATGTAAAAAAGTACTTTTAATTCAGAGAATTTATGCGTACTAAATATTGCGGACATTTAAGAGAAATTCATGTAAATAAAATCATAACATTATGTGGTTGGGTTAACAAAATACGTAATTTAGGACAATTAATTTTTATTGATATCCGGGATTATACCGGTATCGTTCAAGTAGTTTTTAATTCTGAAAATCATGTAATTTTTCAAACAGCATTAAATTTAAAAAACGAGTTTTGTATTCAAATTTCCGGTATTGTTCAGAGCAGACATAAAAAAAATCAAAATCCCTACATTGATACCGGATTAGTAGAGGTTGTGGCACATAAAATAAGAATCTTAAATACCTCTGAATCACCACTACCATTACATTATTTAAATAACACTAATAACGATGATTCTAGATTAAAATATCGTTATTTGGATTTACGTCGTACAGACGTTTTAAACAATTTGCAAACAAGAAGTAACATTACTTTTTTGGTTAGAACATTTTTAACAAAAAAACATTTTTTAGATGTTGAAACACCTTTTCTCACAAAATCTACACCAGAAGGAGCTAGAGACTATTTAATTCCCAGTCGTAATTACAATGGAAAATTTTACGCACTACCCCAATCTCCACAAATATTCAAACAATTATTAATGATTTCTGGTATAGACAAATATTATCAAATAGTAAAATGTTTTCGCGATGAAGATTTGCGTTCTGATCGACAACCAGAATTTACACAAATTGACATCGAAATGTCTTTTTCAACAGCAATGCAGGTACGTCAATTAATTGAAAAACTAATAAAAAAAATTTGGTTTAAAATAATTAATTATAAAATATTGAATTTTCCGAAAATATCGTTTTATGATGCACTAAAACGATATGGATCAGATAAACCAGATCTGCGAAATCCAATAGAAATTATTGATATAATTGATATTTTTAAAGAAAGTGAACAAGTGTTATTTTTTAATTTAAATATCAAGAAAAAAAATAGAATTGGATTATTATGCATATCTCATGACAATTATTTTAGTCGAAAAAAAATTGAATATTACGTAAATTACATAAAAAAACACCATGCAACAAAACTATTTTTTATTAAAATAAAAAATATTGATCTTGGTATAGACGGTGTATATAGCTCAATAAAAAAATTTTTAAATGCAAATGTATTAAAAGATATATTATTAAAAAGCAAAGCAAAAAATAGTGATATATTGTTTTTTATAGCTGATCAAGAAGATATTGCGAATAACGCACTTAACATATTACGTTTAAAATTAGGAAAAGACTTAAAAATTACTCAAGAAAATAGCTGGAAACCAGTATGGATTGTTGATTTTCCAATGTTTCAAAAAGATACGTCAGGAAATTTTTATGCAGTACATCACCCCTTTACAGCTATAAAAAATATAAACAAAATACAACTAAAAAAAAACCCTCATTACGCTATTTCAGACAGTTACGATCTTGTAATTAATGGATATGAAATTGGAGGTGGTTCTGTTCGTATTCATGATTCTAAAATACAAAGATTAGTATTTAATATTCTTGGAATGACAGAAAAAATTCAAAATGAAAAGTTTGGATTTTTAATAGACGCGTTAAAATACGGTGCTCCACCTCATGCAGGAATTGCTTTAGGACTAGACAGGATTGTAATGTTATTGACTAATAGTAAAAATATTAGAGATGTTATTGCTTTTCCTAAAACAACATCAGCATCATGTCTTATGACTGATGCTCCAAGTACAATAGAAAACACATTATTATCTGAATTAGGAATAAAATTAAAAAAAAATCATAATTTTAACACATAATTTTAAAAAAAATATTTTTTTAAATGACTTAAAAAATAAATACTTGTTGAAAATATTACTATAGCCGGACTAGATGGAATACTATAATAAACAGATAAACATATTCCTCCTGTAATAGATATAATACTTATCAAAATAGTAAAAAATGCCATTTTTTCTGGCGATTTCGAAAAATGTTGTGCTGTAGAGGGTGGAATAACTAATAACGATGTCACTAATAACGAACCTACAAACTTAATCGCTATAGAAATACTTAAAGATATCATGAACATTATAATTAATCGAATATACAACAGATTAATACCATCTATTTTTGCTAATTCTTCGTTAATCGTAGTTGTTAGAATGTCGTTCCAATGATATATTAATATACTTAATATAATTATACTTCCTATAGTAATTAATATCAAATCAAATACTGTTACTTTAAGTAAATCACCAAAAAAATAATTGTTTAAATCTATTTTTTTAGTGGAAGATAAAAAACTAATAAGTATCATCCCTAATGATAGAGAGCTGTGCGATACCACATTCAATATCGTGTCTAATGAAATGGGCAACAATTCTTCTAAACATGCTAATATTACCGCAATAATACTAATTAATAAGAAAATACTGACAAAAGAATTAAAATTAAAAGAAAAAGATATTGCTAAACCTAAAAAAGAAGAATGCGATAGAGTATCACCAAAAGATGACATTCGACGCCAAATTACAAAAGAACCTAAGGGACCAGTAATTAAAGCAAACAAAACTCCAGCTACCCATCCTGGAAAAATTGATTCAAACATATATTAAACATCACTTTTAAAAAATTTTTATTTTAAAAAATATGTGTATGATCATGATAATGATGATAAAAAGCTAATTCTTGTATCGTGTGTGCACCAAACATGGACATAAATTCTGAGTGTTTAAATACAACTTCTGGTGAACCGGAACAACAAATATGATTGTTTAAACAAATAACATCATCTGTTTTGGCCATAACAAAATGCAAATCATGCGAAATCATCAAAATAGAACACTTTAGTTCATCTCGAATATCATTAATTAACTTATATAAAAATAATTTTCCCATAACATCTACACCTTGTGTTAATTCATCTAAAACAAGTAAATTTGGTTTTTTTAATAGCGCTTTAGCCAATAAAACTCGTTGCATTTCTCCACCGGATAATTGATGTAATTGATTATATCGCAAAGATTCTGCTTTAACCCGTTTCAACATATTCAATATTTTTTTATTATGTACGTTTTTAGATAATTTCATAAAACGTTCAACTGTAATAGGCAATAAAATATTAAAAAATAATTTTTGTGGAACATAACCAACAGATAAATTAGAAAAACGAACTACAGTACCAAAATTAGGTTTAATCAATCCTAAAATAACACGTACTAAAGTCGATTTTCCCGCACCATTAGGTCCAATTAAGGTAAGAATACGATTAGAAAATAAAGAAAAAGATACGTTAGTCAAAACTGAACGATTAGAAAAATTTACACAAATGTTACTTAATTCAACTAATTTTAACATAATTTAAGAAATATTATTTTATATAATTTTTGATATTAATATTATAAAACAATTTTTGAAATATAAATATAAAAAATCACCATTAAAGATACTTTATCGAAAAAAATGTTTTAAAGAAATATATTTTTATAATTATTACTATACAAATATATCACATTTAACGTTTTTAAAAAAATTCTTGCGTTTTATGTCTAAATATTACTAACAAAACTATTATATTGTGTCAATTTTATTATCTATTTTGAATTGATTAATATAATCTTGAAAAATAAAATATACAGTACATTTTAAAACAAAATTTTTTATTATCACACATAATAAATTTAATTAAATTTCATATACAAAAATAATAACATATTTTTACATTAGGTATACATGATCTTTTTAAACATGTAAAATATATTTTCTAATTATGATTTAACATATTTAATCAATAGCAAATCTTAACAAAATGATTAATATATTGCAATTCAATTGAATTTCAAAATAACATCGTTTATATAACTACATAAAATTTAAACATTTAAAAACTTTTAATTTATTTAAAGTATAATATCGAAAATTGTACATAAGATAAGTAAATGCAATTACTATATAACATCCTATTTTTTACAAATTATTTATTTCATAAATATTTTAAAGGAACGAAAAGTGAAAAATATCAGTATGATCATCCGATTGAAGCATTATCGTATGTCTTTTTTTTATAAGTTAATTTTAATAATATTCTATAGTTTTATAATCTTAATATTATCGTTAATCTGTCATATTGCTCCCGCATATGCTTTAAAATACTATTTAATTAAATCACAATTGAAATATCATAGAAATAAAACATGTTTAAATTTTAATGAATCAAAACAAAAAAATGCTACACATCATGTTATTCAGTATAGTTATAATACTAACAATCAAAATTACATTAATTTTACTCGCTGCACGAAAAAATACATATATGATGTTTTATACAATTTCGAAAATAGTTCAATTACAAAAAAAAAAGATGATCAATTTTTTGATACTCAACAATATTTAAACAGAACATTTCTTAAAAAAAAGATCTTGATTAAAAAAAATTCTAATTTTTTTAAAACTGCATATCAATTTGGATTGAATCCATGCGATATTAAAAATATCATTGACGCTATGTCTGGAAAAATAAATTGGAAAAAACTACATGTCGGTAGTTCACTTAGTTTAATTTTTTTAAATGACATAAACAAACAAAACAATGTTAAAGATGAAAAAACAAAAAATTTACTATTGGGAATTAAATTAAATAATGCAAAGAAAACATATTATGCAATACATGCATTAAACGGTTATTTTTATGATGAAAATGGTTTAAATCGAGAAACAATTTTTGTAAATTATGATTTTTTAAAAAAATATCGTATTTCATCACCTTTTAATTTACATCGTTTACATCCTATCACACATAAAATTACGCGTCATTTAGGAATAGATGTAGCAATGCCACAAGGAACTCCAGTTTTAGCTGCAAACAATGGGAAAATCGTTAAATCTAGTTTTGATAATATATCTGGTTGGCATATTACATTAAAAAGTAAACATAAATATATGACACGTTATATGCATCTTAAAAAAATTTTAGTTAAATTAGGCGACATTGTTAAAATAGGACAAAAAATTGCTTTATCAGGAAATACTGGACGAACTACTGGTCCACATTTACACTATGAAGTCTGGATCGATAATCATGCGGTAAATCCTGAAAATTCAAGATTTACATTTTCTAATAAATTAACTGAGAAAGAAAAAATTACTTATTTAAATCACGCAAAAAAAATATTACAACTTTTAAAATAAATTATTTTTAATATTTACATAAATGTTGAATATAATTTAAATAACTTTTAAAATTCTACTGGTATTTGTATTGCCTGTTTTTCTCATTACATCACCTTGGGTAATAATAACTAAATCGCCGATAAATAAAAAACCTTTGTTTAACAAAAGAGCAATTGCTTCGTGAGCGGCCTTAAAACCATCATTTTTACTATCAAAATATATTGGAATTACTCCTCTATAAAGACTTATTAAATTTAACGTTTTTTTATGTTTAGACAAAGCAAAAATTGGCAACCCGGATGTAATTCTAGATGTCATAAGTGCAGTTTTTCCTGATTCTGTCATTGTAATAATAGCTCTGATACCTTTCAAGTGATTAGCTACATACATAGCTGACATTGCAACAGCTTCTGCAATATCATGAAATTGTACATTAATTCTATGTTTGGATACATTAATACTAGGCACTTTTTCTGCTCCTTGGCAAACCTTGGCCATTTTTATAATAGTTTCAGATGGATATTTTCCAGATGCTGTTTCTGCTGATAGCATAACTGCATCACTTCCATCTAAAACAGCATTTGCAACATCCATTACTTCTGCACGAGTAGGTAACGGGCTAGTAATCATGGATTCCATCATTTGCGTTGCAGTAATAACAATCTTATTTAATTTTCTAGTAGTTCTAATAATCTTTTTCTGAATACCTGCTAATTCAGAATCACCAATTTCAACTCCTAAATCACCTCTAGCAATCATGACAGCATCAGATGCTGAAATTATATCTTCAATTACACTTTGATTCATAACAGCTTCTGCACGTTCTATTTTAGCAATAATTTTAGCATTGCTACCAGATTTCATAGCTAATCTTCTAGCTTCTTTTAAATCATTTCCACATCTTGGAAATGAAACAGCTAAATAATCAACATCAATTTCTGCTGCAAGTATTATATCTTTTTTGTCTTTTTTAGTTAATGTTTTAGCAGATAATCCTCCACCTAATTTGTTAATACCTTTATTATTAGATAATATCCCGCCTATAATAACTTTTGTAAATATTTCGCATAACGTGACATCAATTACTTGCAATTGTATTCTGCCATCATCTAATAATAAAATATCATTTTTTTTTACATCATTCGGTAATTTTTTATAATCAATACCAACTCTTTCTTTTGTTCCAAGATTTTTTCCTAACATAGTATCCAATACAAATAGGTCGCCAATATTTAAAAAAATGTTATTTTTTTTAAATTTAGAAATGCGAATTTTAGGACCTTGTAAATCACCAAGTAAAGCAATATAACAATTTAAATGATCCATAATTTTTTTTGCTTGTTTTGCACGAAACTTATGTTCTTGCGGTGCGCCATGTGAAAAATTTAGTCGAAGTACATTAACTCCAGAACGAATTATTTTTTCAAGATTATTATCTATGTCAGTGGCAGGACCTAGCGTAGCTACAATTTTAGTTCTTCTTAAACGAGTTGACATAAGCAATCTCCAATTATTTAACTAAAAATCAACTATATTTTCTAGTAAAAAATTTTATAAACATATTTATTATATATAAAATAAATTCAGTAAACGACATAAAATATTTATTTGTATTTATTACGTTATTTAGTAAAATGAAAAACTTATTTTAACATACTACATTTGTTTTTAAAAAATTCTAAATGCATATATTTTTTTAGAAATGAAAACGAATATTTAATGTAACTATTTACAATCAATTACATTAAAACATAAAATTTTACATATTAATTTTAAATAGAGAAAATTATGACTATTGATGTTAATCATGCTTGCGATTTAGTTATTTTTGGTACTAAGGGAGATTTAGCAAAAAGAAAATTATTGCCTGCGTTGTA
Source organism: Buchnera aphidicola (Pentalonia nigronervosa) (assembly GCA_014622685.1). Lineage (NCBI taxonomy): Bacteria > Pseudomonadati > Pseudomonadota > Gammaproteobacteria > Enterobacterales > Erwiniaceae > Buchnera > Buchnera aphidicola. The sequence goes on from CP061275.1 coordinate 212,533, forward strand.
TAAGTTAGAAAAATACAAAAAAATACATAAAAACACACGCATTATTGGTGCAGGTCGTGCTAATTGGAATATAAAAGATTATGTAAAAATTGTAAAAACTGCCATTAAAACTTTTTTGCATGAAAATATTAACAATGATGTTTGGGACAAATTTCAAGCTCGTTTATATTTTTGTAATATTGATGTACATAAAAAATCAGATTTTTTAATATTAAAAAAAATATTAAATAAAACAAAAAATACTATTATATATTATTGCGCAGTACCTCCAAATATATTTAATTCCATTTTTATAGGATTAGGAAAATCTAATTTAAATTCTGTTCCAGCACGTATTATTTTAGAAAAACCATTAGGTGAATGTTTTAAAACATTTAAAAAAATTAATAATCAAATTTCAAAATACTTTTTAGAGTCTCAAATTTTTAGAATTGATCATTATCTTGGAAAAGAATCAATACTAAATCTTATCGCTTTACGATTTTCTAATTTATTTTTTTTAAACAATTGGAACAACAAAGTTATTGATCATGTTCAAATTACTGTATCAGAAGAAATAGGAATTGAAGAAAGATGGAATTATTTTGATAAAATTGGACAAATGCGAGATATGGTTCAAAATCATCTACTTCAAATACTAACAATTATTGCAATGAAAAAACCTGATCATGTAACATTTGATAGTATTAGGAATGAAAAAATAAAAATACTTCGTAATTTGAAACCAATTGATGAAAAAAACATAAATGTCAATACTGTTCGGGGGCAATATTCTTCAGGGACAATTTCCGGAAAACTTGTTCCTTCCTATATACAAGAACAAAACGCAAATAAAGATAGTGTAACAGAAACATTTGTATGTATTAAAATTGATATTCTAAATACACAATGGAATGGCGTTCCATTTTATTTAAGAACTGGAAAACGCTTAACTTGTAAATATTCTGAAATCGTTATCGTATTTAAAAACATACCAGTTCATTTATTTAATCATGAAAATTACAATTTGTCAGAAAATAAATTAGTTATACGACTAGAACCACATGAAAGCATTAAGATGTATTTTTCTAAAAAAAAACCAGGATTAGAACATGAATATACATTAGAAAATAATCAAATGATATGTGAATATTTTCAAAAAAGTACAGTTAAAAATCCAGTTGAATCTTACGAAAGGTTGTTACTAAATAGTATGAAAGGCACACAATCACTATTTGTATGTTATGAAGAAGCAAAAGCTGCTTGGAAATGGGTTGATCCTATCATCAATGCTTGGAAAAAAAATAAAAGTTGCATACTACAACTATATGAATCTGGAACTTTGGGTCCAAAAGCAGCAGATTTGATGATGACACGCGACCATCGCACTTGGCATAATTCTATTAAAAAATAATTTTAGATGTTTCCTTCATCTTGACTTAAATTAGTTAACTATGTTAGCTTAAAACTAAACTTAAAAATTCATATAATGTTGTACATTTATTTGTTATATACACCTTAAGAAATAACATATTCAATTATAAATATTTCGATCGTTTTTTAGGAAAACATTATTATGATACGTATTATTCTTTTCTTATTAACAAATCTTGCAGTTATGTTAATATTTGGCTGCATTCTTAGTTTGACCGGAATGACAACCAATAGTATTTATAATTTATTAATTGTATCAAGTGTATTTGGTTTTAGTGGATCCATCATATCCTTAATTTTATCAAAATGGATTGCATTGCGTTGCATAAATGGTACAATAATAAAATATCCTTGTAATGAAATAGAAAATTGGTTGATTAATACTGTACACCAGCAATCCATTCAAAAAGGCATTAAAACACCTGAAATAGTAATATATCATACCTCTAGTATTAATGCATTTGCAACAGGAGCGCGTCGGAATTCAGCCTTAATCGCTGTTTCAACAGGATTATTAGAAAATATGACACGTCATGAAACTGAAGCAGTTTTAGCACATGAAATTAGTCATATTTCTAACGGCGATATGATTACTATGACTTTAATTCAAGGAATAGTTAATACATTTGTGATTTTTATATCTCGCATTCTTTCTCGAATAATTAGTAATGTCATCTCAGGTAATCGTGATGAACACAATATATTGGAAAACAATAACAGTTTAACATACTTTTTTATCTCAACTATTTTAGAATTAATTTTTGGCGTGTTTGCAAGTATTATTACAATGTGGTTTTCCAGAAATCGCGAATTTTATGCTGATGCAAGTTCAGCTAAATTAGTCGGTCGAGAAAAAATGATTGCAGCATTAAATCGTTTAAAAATTAATCTTGAACCACAAGAATCTGATAGCATGATTGCATTTTGTATTCATGGTCGATCTAGCAAATTTCTAAAATTATTTGCATCTCATCCATCCTTAGAAAAAAGAATACAAGCACTACGTAATAGAAGATACATGTAGAGAACAATCTCTCTTAATAGAAAAATAAAAATAATTTTTCTCTTAAGAGAAAATGTCATTTATTTTAGTGATATTATATTATCAATATGCGCTTGCTTTTTTTTTAAAATTAATATATCATATCGGTATTATAATGCTAAAAATAAAAATTTAGATGTGATAAATATAATTATAAAATTATAAAGAAGAACACATAAATTTTTAAGTCAAAACAAAAAATTAAAAAAATCACATCACTATTAAAAACTACAAACCAGTCTCCTTAAAATAAAAAAATTGATAAGACTCATTTTTATTTCTTCTAAACATCAAAGTTTCGTTGACAAATTTTTTTGAATCATTATCACACATGATATAAAATCTGATTTTCATTACAAAGTGTGTTATATATTAAAATTATAATTTGTAAATATGTATTTAAAAATAACATTCGTAAATACAATAAAAAAAATAATTAAAATGTCTTTAACATCTTAAGAAAATTGATTCTTATTAGATTTTAACTTTATTTAAATATAATTAATACACTCAGCCGTTTTCTTATAAAAATATTTTTTAGTATTAAAAAAAACAAACAAAATAAATGCATAATATTTTAACTTAAATATTCATTGTTATACAAAACTCAACATAATATTGTTTTATTTTTTTACGGAGTTTATCTGATAGAGTTTTTTTTAAATCCATCGAACTGGGCTGGTTTATTAACACTCATTCTTTTAGAAGTAGTTTTAGGAATCGACAATTTAATTTTTATAGCTATCTTATCAGAAAAACTGCCTTCTAATCAAAGAGACAAAGCGCGTTTAATCGGAATAGGGTTAGCTTTAATAATGCGTTTAGCGTTATTATCATTAATATCTTGGATTGTCACTCTTACTTCGCCAATTTTAAAAAACAATTTTTTTACTTTTTCAATTCGTGATTTAATTTTATTAAGTGGTGGCTTATTTTTATCATTTAAAGCAACAATAGAATTACATGAAAGATTGGAATATCATGATTGTGATCGCTCTGAAAGTAAAAATTATGCTGGATTTTGGGGAGTAATTACACAAATAGTTATATTAGATGCAGTGTTTTCTTTAGACGCAATAATAACAGCTGTTGGTATGATGAATCAATTACTAACTATGATGATAGCAGTTATTTTAGCAACAATTTTAATGTCATTTGCATCTAAAACATTAACAAAATTTGTTGATCTTCATCAAACCGTAGTTGTTTTATGTCTCAGTTTTTTACTAATGATTGGTTTTAATTTAATTGCAGAAGCGCTAAAATTTTACATTCCAAAAGGCTATTTATATTCAGCAATAGGTTTTTCTGTATTAATAGAAATTTTTAATCAAATAGCTCGCTATAACTTTATAAAAAGTCAATCTCGAAAACCAATGAGACAAAGAGTAGCAGAAATGATTTCACGGTTAATTATTAAAGAAAAAAAACAAAACACGCAAATAAATATACAAGATAAAGAAAATCAAAAAAATACATCACATCAAATATTAGAAGACATGGAAATTTTCAAAGATGAAGAACGGTATATGCTGAATGGTGTACTTACTTTATCAGGTCGTTCTATTAGAAGTATTATGACACCAAGAAGAAAGATATCTTGGGTAGATATAAAAAAAAACGCTCATGATATTAGAATGCAATTATTAGATACTCCTCATAGTTTATTTCCAGTATGTATGGGAGAAATAGATGAAATCATAGGAATTGTACGTGCTAAAGAATTGTTAATAGCTATTGAAAAAAAAATAGATATATACAATTTTTGTTCTAAAATACCCCCAATTATTATTCCAGACACTCTCGATCCGATTAATCTACTTGGTGTGCTCCGTCAATCTCAAGGTAGTTTTGTAATTGTTAGCAACGAATTTGGTGTAATACAAGGATTAATCACACCGTTAGACGTATTAGAAGCAATAGCGGGAGAATTTCCAGATGCAGATGAAACACCAGATATTATAAAAGAACATAATAGTTGGTTAGTTAAAGGTGAAACAGACTTACATTCTTTGCAACAATTACTTAATACTGAAGAATTAGTTCAAGAAAATCATTGCGCTTCTCTCGGTGGACTCTTAATATCCCAAAAGGGACAACTACCACTCCCTGGAGAGATTATTCATATTCACTCTTATTATTTTCATATCATTAAAGCAACAGAATATCGCATAGATTTAGTTCGAATTGTTAAAAAAAATAAAACATGCGAATAATTTTATATTATTGTTAAAAACATAATATATTGATATATTAAAACAAATCAATAAAAATTGAAAAATAAAACATGAATAGTGTAATTTTAGCAATTGATACTGCACTAGATTACTGTTCAGTTGCAATATATAAAAAAAAATGTATTTATTCTCTTTCGGAGAATGTTCAAAAAAAACATACAGAAAAAATACTACCAATGATTCACAAGATTTTAATTCAAAGTAATATTATTTTAACAGAATTAAATTATATTGCGTTTACAAAAGGACCAGGTAGTTTTTCTGGCGTGCGAATCGCATCAGGTATTGCAGAAAGTTTATCTCTTATATTGAATATTCCAATAATTGGTGTATCAACTTTAGCAATTATGGCAGAAAAAGCTTGGAGAAAATATAAAAAAGATAAAATCATTGTGATTATTAATGCAAATGTTAAACAAGTATACTGGGCAAAATATATAAAAGATAATCAATCCTTTTGGATAGGCGAACGAACAGAATCGTTATTAAAAAAATCACTTCTGAAAAATACAATTAAAAATGAAAAAGATGTATGGACTATTGTTGGACATGGATGGAAAGACTGTAAATACGAACAAATATTATATAAAAATCAAGCTAAATTTTTTTCACCAAACGCAAAAGATATAATTCCGTTTGCATTATTAAATATTCAAAACAAAATTTTTTTTAGCAATATTACAAATAATTTAAATTACTTGCATAACATATTTTAAAAAATACAATCTATACTAAAATAATAAAATATACTTCAGTATGGATTGTATTTATATTTTAGCGAAATTAAAAATTATACATTGTTTAAAAAAAATTATTTCTTTTAAATGCATATTTTTAAATATCTACTTAATCTGGTAAAATAATATTTAATTCTAAAATAGAAATATCTTCGTTTTTTTGTTCTAATTGAACTGTTACCATATTAGGTTCTATATTAACATATTTACAAATTACAGATAGTATTTCACGTTTTAATTGTGGAAAATAATCCGGCTCATATTTACACCTTTTCTTTTCTGCAACAATAATCTGTAATCTTTTTTTCGCAATATCAGCAGTATTTTTGTTCCGGGATAAAAAAAAATCCAATAAAGACATATCTATCTCCCGAATAAACGTCGTAAAAAACTTTTTTTTTCTTCTTGAACGAAACGAAAACAATGTTCTTCACCTAACAAACGATTAACAGTATCACAATAAGCATGTCCTGCATTTGAATTGTTATCTAATATTATCGACTCTCCTTGATTAGAAGATCGGAGGACAGCAGAATCTTCTGGAATAACACCAATTATTGGTATTCTCAAAATTTCTAAAACATCTGTCATACTTAACATATCTCCTTTTTTTACACGCATAGGATCATAACGCGTTAAAAGAAGATATTCTTTCATAGGTTTTTTGTTTTGCTCTGCTCTTCTTGATTTAGAAGAAATAATACCTAAAATGCGATCAGAATCTCGAACTGAAGATACTTCAGGATTAGTAGTAATAATAGCTTCATCTGCAAAATATATTGCCAAAACTGCACCAGTTTCAATACCTGCGGGTGAATCACAAATAATAAAATCAAATTTCATCTCTTTTAATTCAGTTAATACCTTTTCTACACCTACCCGTGTTAAAGAATCTTTATCTCGTGTCTGGGAAGCAGGAAGAATAAATAAATTATTTGTTTTTCGATCTTTAATTAATGCTTGATTAAGTACAGCATCACCTTGAATTACATTGATAAAATCATATACTACCCTACGTTCGCACCCCATAATTAAATCTAAATTTCTTAATCCAATGTCAAAATCTATAACAATTGTTTTTTTTCCTTTCTTGGCTAAGCCTGTCGCAATAGCTGCACTTGAAGTAGTTTTTCCTACGCCTCCCTTTCCTGAAGTTACTACAATAATCCGTGTCATATAAAAAATCCTTAAAATAACAATTTAATGAAGTGCATTTATAGTCAAAAATTTATTTTTTAAATAAATTTGCGCTGATTTTCCGATAAATTCTGTTGGTATCTGATCTGATAGCCAATATTCACCTGAAATAGATACTAACTCTGCAAATAATTCTGTACAAAATATTTTTCTTGTAGTATCTCCGTTTGCTCCCGCTAGTACTCTTCCTCGAACAACACCATAAATATGAATGTTGCCATCTGCGACTAATTCTGCTCCAGCACTAACATTATTTACGATAATTAAATCAGAATGTTTTGCATAAATTTTTTGTCCTGATCGGACAGGTACATCTATAATATGTGTTTTTCCTATTATTTTCTTTTTATCTTTATCTTCTTTATCAAAAATAACAGGGGTACGATAAATAGATTTTACATGACAATTTTTATGTATTTTTATTTTTTCAGAAATAACGGGTAATCCTGAATCTATAATATTTTTTTTAAAATCAGCAGTTTTACATCCACTAACACCTAATATAAAAAAACCATGAGTAAGAATAATTTTTTGTATATTTTCCCAATTGTCTAAACAGTGTAACTTTGAAACATCGACAATAATTGGAGCACGTTTAAAAAATTGCGGGTATTCTTGAACTTTTTTATACAATGATTGATTAATAATATCTATGTTATAATTATTTAAATGTAATACCAATAATGTAAAATCGCTACTTGTAAATTTAATAGATGTTTTATGCATATGTATTTCTCAACAATATTTTCTGATATACATATAAAATGTTATTCAATTAAATTATAATATAAATTATATATGATAACAATTTCTATTTTTTAAATTTAAAAGAGTGATTTTTAAATGTATTAGAACGATATAAGGATTATCATAATTTTGTTATTCTCAAAAAGTAGTCAAATGATATTACGTCACCAAAATATCTTTAAAAAAAAAATATTTTTTTTTCAGGAAATATACAAGATAATTTGCCCAATTTATTATTAACTATCAAGACAAAAATACATTTTCAAAAGTACAGTTTTCATATTAACTTAAAAAAACAAGATAAAAATAAACACACTAATGTATCCAGTAGTTTATTTATATCTCGAGAACAAACAAAAAACTATAACACAATAATTTATTATTGGCCTAAAGATAAATCTGAAGCGGAGTTTCAATTAACACATTTATTATCTTTTTTTACAATTAATACTGAAATATTTATTGTTGGAGAAAATGTTAGCGGTGTAAAACACGCACTGTTGATATTAAAAGAACATGTCATATTCAAAAAAATAGATAATGCAAAACATTGCATTTTAATTTTTGGTATTTTAATTAAAAATATTAAATTTACTTTAAATAAACATTTTAAAATACATGCGTGGAAAAATTTTTTTATAAAATCATTACCAGGTGTATTTGGCCATAAAAAATTAGATATAGGAAGTCAATTACTTGCATCTACTTTTTCAAAAAAAACTAATGGAAGTGTTTTAGATGTTGGTTGTGGATCAGGTTTTTTATCTATATCTTTATTACATTATTCACCTTATGCAAATTTAACTTTAATAGATAACAGTATATTTGCATTAACATGTAGTAAATCGACATTGAATATAAATAAATTGGATGGAAGGGTGATATTAAGTGATGTGTATTCGAATATATTTGAAAGATTTGATTTAATTATATCTAATCCTCCATTTCACGAAGATTTAAAAAAAAATTTTAATATAACAAAAAAAATAATACATGAATCGATAAGATATTTAAATTTCAACGGAGAACTAAGATTTGTTGCTAACAGTTGCTATAATTACAGCTCAATTTTAAAAAAAACCTTTAAAAAATGTTTTGTTATTGAAAAAACTAATAAATATAAAATTTATCAAGCGTTTTTAAACTAATTTTTACTTGATATAAATCTTATCTTACCCGGAGCGGGACTTGAACCCGCAAAGCTATAAAGCCGAGGGATTTTAAGTCCCTTGTGTCTACCAGTTTCACCATCCGGGCTAAAAATAAAATGCTAGAGGCGTATCCCGGAATCGAACCGGGTTATACGGATTTGCAATCCGCTACATATCCAATCTGTCAACACGCCTGATCTTATTTCTATTATAAAAAAAAAAATATTAAATTACAAATAAAATTTTTGTAAAAATTATTCATGTAAAAATGAAAAATTATCTTTACATAGAACAATATAATGATTTATTATTAACTAAATATTAAAGTAGTATATATTTTTTTATTGGAGAGATGGCCGAGTGGTTTAAGGCAGCGGTCTTGAAAACCGCAGACGAGAAATCGTCCGAGAGTTCGAATCCCTCTCTCTCCAAAAAAACATAAATTTTTACTTATAAGATAAAACCTTAATTTCTACACGACGATCTGGAGATAAACAACTAATTAATAAAGATTTATTTTTTATATTTTTACAAATTTTCTCAGTTAGTGGATGTGTTTTTCCAAGTCCTTGAACAGTCACATCTTTTTTTAATATCCCTCTGGACGTTAAATAATTTTTAATCGTATTAGCACGTTTTTCAGATAATTTCTTGTTGTATTTCACAGTTCCAATTCTATCAGTATACCCTAATAGCACAACAGAAATATTTTTTAAATTCATTTTTTTTATGTTTTTATCTAATTTTTCTAATTTATCATAGGCATTATACTTTAATGCTGTGCTATCAAATGGAAAATTAATATTTTCATTCAACGTAACATATTGTTGCTTCAATAATTCATGACTGTGAAAAACAGGAAAATTATCCCTATTAGGACCGCCAAATTTCCATCCAAATGATAAAGTCGCATCTCCTTGTATAGTAGGTTTAACAGATATGTCAGACATATTTTTTATGTTACTTTTTAAATTATAATCCAATCTAGTAATAAATCTATCTTTAAAAACATATTCCACGCCTAAAGAAGCACTAGGAAACAATGATTGCTTTACATTCAAAAATGTTATTTTATTGTTTTTGGAAACTAAATTATCTAAAAATAATGCCCCACCTAATCTAGTATAAACGTGCAATGAATGAGTAATTGGATATGATAATTTTGTTAAAAGTTGCACACTGTTAGATTGCATACTTTTTTTATTTGTATTTTTTTTTAAAAATAAATGCGAAAAATATCCACTAAAATTATTCTCTAATTCAGCAGAAAAGTATGGATTAAATTCATATCCTAAAAATGTACTAAAACTTGGTTCCATAGAATCACGTGTAAAAAAAGTATACTTCATGTTGTTAGAATTATGAATATTATTTTCTGAAAGATCAAAACGAGATAATCCGGTGCTCAAACCTAAGTACCATGGATTTTTTTCTACTTCTTGCCCAAAGCATACACAACTTGCTAATAACAACGTGATAGAAAAAGCTATTTTTTTCATTTTAAACTCCATTGTTATATAAAATATAATAATTAAAAAAATCAAATATTCTTATGAAAATCATTGAATTGGTTAAATAAATTGTAAAAAAAATTTCTCTATTAATATAGAGCATGATTTAATTTTAATATTTTTTTATAAAACACAGAATTATATTGATGATTTTCATAATTTTTATTTTTTTAAAAATGAAATATTATTTTTTCACTATAATTTTAATATATTATAAGACAAATGCGATAATCGAGTACCTAAAATATTTAATACACTAATATATCCTATTCCTGAAACAATACAAATAAAACATAAGCGTATTATTTTACTAAAAACAGTTCCTATATTCCAAGACGGCATTATATATAACATTAAACATAAAATTAATGTCATTATCAATGTTGATAAAATTGTACGAAAAAAAAACATTATGTCGCTGTATTCAAAATTAATCACATTTTTTTCACGTAATTTTAAATATAAAAACAGACAATTGATCCAACTACACATACTAACAGACAAAGCAAGCCCTGTATGTTTGAAATAAAAAATAAAAATTGGATTTATTAATTGTCCTAATAACAAAGTTATAATTGAAATTTTTGTTGGAATACTAATTTCTTCATAAGCATAAAACGCTGAAGATAAAATTTTAACTAAAATAAACGATATTAAACCCAAGGAATATGATTCTAATATTTTTTTTGTCATTAAAACATCAAGTTCTGTGAATTTACCATATTGAAAAAGAATCATAATCAATGGTTTAGCAAGAAAAAATAATATAATCGAGCTTGGCAAAGCCAACATAAAACCAATTTTTAAACCCCAATTTAATGATTTCTTATATTCTGACATGATACCATTTTTATAACTTTTTGTTAAAGATGTAAATAAAATTGTACCTAAAGATACACCTAAAATACCTATTGGAAATTCTATTAATCGATCAGCATAATACATCCAAGATATTGTTCCTGGGCTTAATAATGAACCAAAAATAGTATTAATAACTAAAGACAATTGAGTCATAGACACATTTAAAATTAATGGTCCTATTTTTTTTAATATTTTTAGCAATCCTGGATTTGTCCAATACAAATTCGGCATAACCAATATATTTTTTTTATATAAAAATGGAAATTGATAAAAAAATTGTAAAATTCCTCCTATTATAACAGCCCAAACCAAACAAAAAATAGGGGGATTAAAAATAGAATTAAAAAACACAGAAAAAAAAATTATACTTAAATTTAAAAAAATTGGAGCACATGCAGACACAGAAAAATAATTCCAAGTATTTAAAATAGATGAAAAAAAAGAAGTTAAAGTAATTAAAATAACATAAGGAAAAATCATAATTAACAAATGTTCAGTCAATTTTGCTTTTTCAGAAAATGCAGTAAATCCTGGAGCAGTAATTAAAATTAAAGAATGTGAAAAATACATACCTAATACTGTAAAAACAGACAATACAAAAATAATTAAACCAAATACAGAAGAAATAAAATTCCTCATATAATATTTGTTATACAAAATTTTATATTCTATTAAAACAGGTATAAATACCTGCGAAAACGTTTCTTCAGAAAAAATGCGACGCAGTAAATTTGGAATTTTAAATGCTACAAAAAAAGCATCAGTAAACATAGACGTTCCAAATGTTTTAGCTATTAGAACATCACGAAAAAAACCTAATACACGAGATATCAAAGTTATTGAACCAACTGAAATTAAAGACTTTAAAAGATTCATTCCAAAATAACCTAAAACTTTAAAAAACATGAATTTTAAATAGTTAAAATACCAATTAAATTTATAAATAAAAAATGATTATTTTAAACATTATCTATGATAAAAATAACATATAATTAAATAAAGTTTTTAAATACTTAAATATTTCAATATATGTTAAAATTTATTAAACGTCTGTGAAAACATATTATTTTAATTCTATGTATCTTACAAAAAAATGTGAAAACATAAATGTATAAAAAATAACGATAATACAACCTGATGATTGGCACGTACATTTACGAAATGAAAAAATTCTTAAAAAGGTAATTAAATATACTGGAAAATTTTATAAGAGAGCAGTAATTATACCAAATCTTAAAAATCCTATTACAAATTGTTTAAAAGGTCTTGCTTATCGTAATAGAATTCTAAAATCTATGCCATTAAAAAAAAGATTTCAACCATTAATGACTTATTACCTAACTGATACTACAAATTTACAAGATCTAGAAAAAGGGTTTCAGCAAAAAATCTTTATCGCTGCAAAATGATATCCTCAGTATTCTACAACGAATTCAACAAGAGGTATAAAAATATTAGTTGTATTACTCATATTTTACAATGCATGGAAGCAATTGGTATGCCACTATTAATTCATGATGAAGACATGAATAAAAAAATCGATATTTATGATAGAAAAGCAAAATTTATTGAAAATATTTTGAATAATATACGTATACAATTTCCAAAATCAAAAATTGTTTTGGAACATGTGACTACTAAAGAATATGTTAAATATATCAGAAATAGCAATTCTTCTTATTTAGGAGGTACGATTACACCGCATCATTTAATATGTAATAGAAACAACATATTTTCAAAAGGTATTCAACCATATTTTTATTTGTTTACCGATTTTAAAAAAATACACATCAAAGAACATTAAAACACGCCATGCAAGTGGCGATAAGCATTTTTTTAGGAAGCGATACAGCACCACATTTTAACAAAGATACAATTAACACTCATGGTTGCGATGGTATCTTTAACACACCCTCTTCCTTTTTATCTTACGTAACTATTTTGGAAGAAATGAATACCTTAAAACATTTGCAATCTTTTTGTTCAGAAACGGTCCTAATTTTTATAATTTACCTATAAATCAAGAAACTATTACAATTATCAAAAAACCATATAAAATTTTAAAAAATTAAATTGAATAACGATGTAATTATTCCATGTTGAGAAGGAAAAATTAAATTGGTCGCTTGAAAGATAAAAATTAAACATTTTATACGTTATTCACATGCGTGCTTATTATTTTGTTAATTCGCCATGCGAATCATAAATAACTTCATTTTTATGAAAATCAAATAACTCTAAAAAACGCTGATTAAGATAAATTTTTTTATTCAAAAGCACTTTATTTTCTAAATTTAATTTTTTTAAATAACGACATTTAATAACGATGTTATCCCATTTATGTTTCAACCGATCAATACATAAATAAGGTGAAAAAACATTATATTTCTTTTCTAATAAACATCGCGTTTCACTTAATATATAAAACTCTTGAAATAATATTTTTTTTTTTTTATAACATGTAGAAGACTTTTGTCAAAATCTAAATGTAGCAATTTATTTTCTTGATGCAATATATCTTCTAACATAGACAGATGAAACATTATTTTTTCTAGTATTTTTATTATTTTTTTCATTTTATTATTAAAAATATAATTTTTATTATAATATATTTACATAAATATTTTTTTACAGCAATAAAAAATTTTTTAATTATTACAAATTAATAACCACTTCTCTATCTTTACTAACTACTCCATCAACAATTTTTCCGTTTTCTATTTTTACACGCACATTTTCATTGATAAAAGCATTATTTAACGATTTTCCTTGAGTAATAATTCGAAAATCAATACCATTAATGATTACAGCAACCTGTTGATTAGCATTTACTGACCAAAAAGGCCGCGTCATAAAAGATGTAATTGGCTGAAGTGGTAAAATATCACATGCACTAATACTATTAACAAGATCCTGTTTTTTTAAGTATACATGATGTGGCAACATATCTAAACGTCCGATCACACTTTTTAAGTCTGATTCTCGTATTTTTTGTCCCTTAGAAATTTTTTTGCTGGAAATGACATATTCTCTTTTCGTATGCAATTCAACTTTTAAATATTGTTTGTGTGTACCGCACATTGATAAAATATTAAATAAACTAAAATTATTCGAACTATTTATGATCGTAAAACGAGGTTTATTACAAGAGACATATTTTTTTAATGGTGTGTGTATAATTATATCAATATTGTTTTTATTTTTAGGATATTCGGTTTTAAAAAAAATATTCAATTGATCAATTAAACTAATTGCATGAACTTCTAAAGGTAAAAAAAACAAAAAAAAGTAAATCATGATTTTCATTAGTATTATTTTTTCCTTAATTTTAATTATTATAAAAATACATTTATAACGTTTTAAAACATTTGTATACACATTATGTCATCATTTCCTTGAAACAAAATATTGAATACAGGTATAATAAAACACATTTTATTTTTTTATGTCTATATACATTACATTTTTATCAACAAATGTATGTATAAATACTCGTCAAACCTGTATACGAAAAGAGAAAAAATAAAAAACTTATTTTGTCTGTATATTTTACCGTTAATTTCACAAGGATCGAATATGTTCACAAAAATTAACCATATGTTTGACTTTAATCAAAATATGTTAAATTTATATTCCAAGCAACAAGAAATATTAGCATCAAACATTGCTAACGTAGATACTCCAGGATACAACGCGATTGATATAAATTTTAAGGAAACGCTAAAAAACGTGATAAATCAAACAAGCAAAAATTACAAAAAAATAAATTTGCAACATACATCTTCTGGCCATTTAAATCCAAAAGTAAAAAATACATTTTTTTACAATATACAACCTGTTATTCAACAGCAGATCAAGTCTAATAGAAATACAGTAGATATGAACTATGAAAGAGTGAATTTTTTAAAAAACAGCTTAAAATATCAATCAATTTTAGTATTTATGAAAAATGATATCAAAAATATTCAACAGGTATTACAGGGATAAAAAATATGTCTTTTCTTAATGTATTAGATATCGCAAATTCAGCAATGATTGCACAATCAAAAAAAATAGAGGTAATTGCAAGCAATTTAGCTAACATGGATAGTTTTACTTATAAACATGGAAAGTTTTATCCATATATTGGAAAGAAAATAATTTTCCAGTTTGATCCTATTATAAATTCATATACCGGAGGAGTAAAAATATCACATGTTATTAACGATGACAACCCAATAAAAATATTTTATGATCCTAACAATCCAACAGCTGATAAACAAGGTTATGTTACGTCATCTAATGTTAATCCTATTTCTGAAATGGTAAACAACATATCAGCATCGAGAAATTATCAAGCAAATGTAGAAGTATTAAAAACTGCTAAAACAATGATCATGAAAACACTAACTATAAATGATTAAAGGAGATTAAAATGAGCATTATCGATGTCAACACACATGAACATAACAGTTTTATTGAAACAGTATATAACGATGCAAAAAAATATTCTACTTCATTGGATTTGCAAAAGAATTTTTTAAATTTATTAATTGCGCAAATTAAAAATCAAGATCCAACTGATCCCATTAAAAATACTGATCTTACATCTCAATTAGCTCAAATTAACTCAGCAATAGGAATCGACAAATTAAATAATGCAGTAAATAATGTTTCTAATCAAATTCAAAAAAATCGCAATGTTCAAGTATCCTCATTAATTGGACGTCGTGTTATGATACCGAGTACGCAAATGATACACACTCACGGTATTGAAACAAAATTTGGTATAGAACTAATCGGTTATGCGACAACCGTAAAAATACAAGTAAAAGATAATAATGGCAATATTGTACATTTACAAAATATTAAAAATGTACAACCAGGTGTACATATCTTTCAATGGGATGGAAAAAATCTAAATAATGAAGATACGTCAACAGGAAGATATAATGTTTTTGTTGAAGCGGCAAACAAAGAACAATTAGTTCCCGTTTCTATATTAAATGAAGCTTTAGTAAATAGCATTATTACAGTTTCCGGTGATCCTATAATTGATCTGGGTATTTTAGGGAATACAAAACTTTCGAAAATTCGCGCTATTTTAAAATAAAAAAACTAATTTACATAATTATATAATAAAAGAGATAAATTTATGTCAAGCACAGTCACCATCAATAGTTTACTTGTAAATGGTAATCATATGGACATTATATCTAATAATATCGCCAATGCTTCTACCATAGGATTTAAATCAAGTAGTCCTTGTTTTTATAATATTGCTGATCATTCTTTGTATTCTCATAATACATTTGGATCTGGAGTTGGTATATCTAGCATACTTCAAAATTTTAACAACGGAACGTTAATTGAAACTGGAGGAAATTTAGATTTAGGTATTACGAAAGATGGATTTTTTCGTATATTAGATTCTTTAGGTCATGTCTATTACGCAAGAAATGGTCAATTTTTTCTTGATAAAGATAAAAATATTATAAATGCACAAGGTATGTATTTAACTGGAATAAATACACCTTTTTTAGACTATGATCAACCCATATCTAAATTAGAACCGATTAATTTAAAGCATGCTGATATATTGCAGGCTAAACCAACATCTAAAATCATTTTAGCAGCAACATTAAATAGACATGCCAATCCAATTCAAAATGAAAATAATTCACATGAAAATTTGTCAAACGAAGAAAATTATCAAACACACATTTTCATTTTAAATAAACAAGGCAAGTCAGAAAAAATCAACATTTCTTTTAACCCAAGCGATAAGAATACATGGATCGTCAAAATAAAATCTAACGATTCATCTATCGACAGCAAAAACAACAATTTTCAAATAAATTTTAATAATGATGGTCAGTTAACTTCTAATGCTAACTTTAAGATTAATACTAAAGATCCAAAATATGATGAAAATCTCAGTCTTGATTTAACAGGCACTATTGAAGATATAAACATTCCAAGCTCTGCAATAAATTTTTCTCATAATGGATATCCAAAGGGCATTTTAAAAACATTTGATGTACTACCAAATGGGAAAATTCATGCAACATATTCTAATCAACAAGTAAAAAATATTGGCCAAATATTTTTATCAAAGTTTATTAATCCAGAAAAACTACAACCAGAAAGTGGTAATATGTGGTCTGCTACAGCAAACTCCGGAAAAGAAAAAATTGGAACAGCTGGACAAGATGATTTTGGAGTATTGACTAGTAAAACATTAGAATCTTCTAACGTAGATTTAAACAAAGAACTAATAAATATGATTGTAGCACAAAGAAATTATCAATCTAACGTACAAGCTTTTAAAGCCGAAGACAGAATTATTAACACATTAATAAATTTAAAATAATTTATTTGTTAAAAAGAAAAATTATCATGGAAAATGCCATAAATGACGCAATGATCACTGCTATACAATTATTGGACAAACAAGCTGTTATATCTAATAATTTAGCAAATATTTCCACTACCGGATTTAAAGAACAACTGAATTATATTATTAATAAAAATCATAATAATACAAATATGCTAGACAAAGAAAAAGTAAAGGAATACTATAATTTTTCTCAAGGTATATTAAACTATACTGAAAGAAATTTAGATTGTGTTGTACAAAATAATGGATGGTTAGTAGTAAAAGATTCTCACGGTCAAGAAGCATATACTAAAAATGGTCATATTAAAATTAATAAGTATGGCAAATTAACAATTCAAAATCACCCAATAGTCGGAAATAATTGTGATATCAGTATACCAAATGGTTCTAATATAAAAATTTCATCCACAGGAAAAATTATTTTAATCAATAAAACAACAAAAGATGTTAAAGATATTATAATTGGCGCATTAAAATTAGTACGTTGTTCTGACAATAACCTTTTAAAAAGAAAAAATGGATTGTTTTATTTCAACAAAAAAATAAAATCCTATAAACATAAAAATTTAAATCATGATAATAACATAAGAATAAAATCAGGAACATTAGAAAGTAGCAATGTTAACCCAACAAAAAATATGATTGATATGATATCCAATGCAAGACAATTTGACATTCAAATGAAAATTATTTCTATGTGTGATAAAAATATAGAATACGCAAATCAATTACTTAATGTTAACAGTCAATAATAAAGGGGATAAACATGATTCCATCCTTATGGATTTCTAAAACCGGTTTAGATGCACAACAAATTAATATGAATGTGATTTCTAATAATCTAGCTAATGTAAGTACAAATGGTTTTAAACGTTCAAGAGCCATTTTTGAAGATTTAATGTATCAAACTATGAGGCAAGCCGGTACAAATTCATCAATAGATACCATTCTTCCATCGGGATTACAGTTAGGAACAGGAGTTCGACCAGTAGCAACTGAACGTGTTCATAGTCAAGGAAATTTATTAAAAACAGATTCATCAAAAGATATAGCTATTGATGGACCAGGTTTTTTTCAAGTACAATTACCTGATGGAAACGTTGCCTATACAAGAGATGGGTCTTTTCAAATTAATCAAAACGGACAACTAGTAACCAGTAGTGGATTTCCTATTATGCCAGAAATGAATATTCCATCAAATTCTACAAATATTAATATTGCAAGAGATGGAGTGGTAACTGTATCTATTCAAGGTCAAACACAACCTATATCAGTAGGACAATTAAATTTGATTAGCTTTATAAATGATTCAGGATTAGAAAATATCGGAGAAAACCTATATCAAGAAACACCAGCGTCAGGCATGCCAATTGATACCTTCCCAGGTTTAAATGGAACAGGTTTGTTATACCAAGGATACGTTGAAACTTCTAATGTTAACGTTGCTGAAGAATTAGTAAATATGATCCAAACACAAAGAGCATATGAAATTAACAGTAAATCAATTAATACATCAGATCAAATGCTACAAAAATTATCTCAATTATAATTTTTTAAAATATTTTATATATTCAACATCCATTATTAAGGATAACTTTTTTGTGATAAAGTTATTTATTTGTAACATTAAGCGCTTATTTATTATTTTTTTCTTATTAAGCATGCAAAGTTGTTCTTCTATTGATCAAACATCTTTAATGCCTGACGTTATAGAAGATATACAATCTAATGCTGATAACAATACTATAAATTCTTCAATATTTCAAAACGCAAATTCTAAAAATTATAAATATCACTCTCTATTTGAAGATCATCATCCGCATACCATTGGCGATGTTATAACAATAGTTTTACAAGAAAATATAAACGCAAGCAACAGCTCTTTTTCTAATCATGCGCGCAACGGAAATTTAGATATAGGATTAGCAAACATTCCAAATCAAATGAATCCTATGACAGATTTTCATTTAAACACTAATAAAATGGGTTTATATGGAACGGGAAAAAATTTTTTTTCAGGAAAGGGAAATAATTCTGCTAAAAATAGTTTTACTGGAATTATCGCAGTAACTGTACAAAAAATCTTTCCCAACGGAAATTTAGGTGTAGTTGGTGATAAAAAAGTGTTTATTAATCATGAAACAGAATTTATTCGTTTTTCGGGAATAATTAATCCTGATAATATTAATAAAAATAACTTAATTTCATCTACGCAAATTGCTGATACTCATATTGAATATTTAAGTAATGGTGCTACTAACGACGCTAAAAATATGGGTTGGCTACAAAAACTATTTTTAAAATTTTCTCCTGTATAAATATTTTTAAAAAAATCAATTTTATTTACATACAATATCTTTAATTATTGTATTCCATCTCATAAAGAATATTATTTATTTTTTATGAGATAAAATAAAATTCTCATATAATAAAACAATTTTCTATGACTATAACATGTACTGAAGAATATAATTACATATTTTTACATTGCATTTTTTAAAAATGTTCAAAAAGGCGTTTTATGTATAAAATAACACTATTACTTAAGTCGATCATTTTCATATTTTTAATATTTTCGTTATCTGTACGTGCCGAAAAAATTCGTGATTTAACCAGTATTCAAGGAATTCGTGATAATCAACTTATTGGTTATGGATTAGTGGTAGGACTAGATGGAACCGGCGATCAATCGATACAAACACCTTTTACAAATCAAGCATTATATAACATGTTATCACAATTAGGCTTAACGCTTCCAACGAATAGTAACATGTATTTAAAAAATATTGCAACTGTGATAGTTACAGCTACGATTTCCCCATTTAGTCGTTCTGGTGAAAAAATAGACGTTACAGTATCTTCTGTAGGAAATGCTCAAAGTTTAAGAGGTGGAACACTATTAATGACACCTTTAAAGGGTGTTGATAATCAAATTTATGCCATTGCACAAGGTAATATATTAGTACCTGAAAAAAATAGTTTGCAACGAAATATTAATTTTATGAGATCTACTCAAATTAATTCTGGTAAAATTCACAGCGGAGCAATTATTGAACGAGAAATAAACAACAGTTTCGGAAAAAATAAAATTATCAATCTTCAGTTAAATGAAGAAGATTTTAGAACCGCACAACGCATTAGTGACATGATAAATAAGCATTATCCAGATACAGCAACACCGATTAATTCTAAAATTATACAAATTACTACTTCAAACAATAATAAAATTCAGGTACACATGTTGTCAAAAATTCAAGATATAGATATTTCTCTTCCGACACAAGAGGCAAAAGTTATATTAAATGCACGTACTGGTTCTATTGTTATTAATAAAGGAGTAAAATTAGGATCATGCGTTGTTTCAAACGGTAATACATCTATCATAGTATATAAAACAAACGATAAAATAAATAATTTAAATCTTGCAACTACATTTCCGAAATCAGGAAAAAAACAAGCATACCTAAAAAATACTATAAATAATAATTATATAAATGAATATTATAACAACATAAATCTGCACAATATTATTCGCGCGTTAAATTCGTTAGGCATAAAAACTAATGAATTAATGTCTATATTACAATCTATGAAAATGGCTGGTTGCTTACATGCTAAATTGGAGATTGTTTAATGAAAAATAATTTATTTTTCTTATCTAAAAATATATTTAATGATACAATTCAGTCAATGCACAAAATAAAATTTCAAACACATCATCATTCGAACAAGAATTATTTAAAAATTGCTCAGGAAGTAGAGTCTATATTTATTCAAATGTTATTAAAAAATATGAGAAATTCTTTATTAAAAAACGATTTGTTTGACAATAATCAAAGTAGATTATATACAGATGTATTTGATCAAAATCTATCTCAACAAATTGCTAGTAAAGGATTAGGATTACAAAATGCTATTCTTGCACAATTAGAATTTAATCCAATGCTAGAAAATAACAAAACGTGATTTATGCGTCTTATAGTAATATATGATTATTAAACATATTTTATAAACAGGAAAAAACATGACCTCTATATTAAATACAGCAATGACTAGTATAAACACAATAAAAACTATCATTGATCAAACTATTAATAAAACCAATGATCGCAAGTCAAATAATCCTACAACAGATATATCGATAAAAAATACAAAGCAAGATGAAAGTTTAAATACTGCAATAAAAGTTCGAGAAATATATGAAGATTATAATACATTTATTAATGAAGAAAAAAGAAAGACTAGCGCACAAGTTGTAGGTGAACAAACAACAATTGATCAATTATTAAAATTAGACGATTTATTTTGCGAAAAATCTAATATTTTTAATGATTTGATTCGTATTTTATATGATAAAATAGAAAACGATATCACTGAAAATGATATAAATGCTGATAACATCAGTATGAAAAATCAGCTAAAAGAAATTATATTTTCTTTAAAAGATTTTGATATAAGATTACAAAATTTTGAAAAAGATATTAAAGAATCTGTTATTAAAATTGTTACAAGGGCAAATTTTTTAATTGATCAAATACGAGATATAAATATTGATATACATTATTCTCCGAGTGTACAATTATCTAATATTTTAATTGAAAAAAGAGATGAACTAGTTGATGAATTAAACGATTTAATTGGTGTAAAAGTTGTTCAAACACATGATAGTTATAAATTGTATTTAAATAACGGCTTATGCATTATAGATAATGATAAAAAACAAAATTTGATTTCTCTTACTTCACGATCAGATGATCAATATATTAATGTCGGTTATTTTGACAGTCTTGAAAATAAAGTTAAAAAAATAGAATATACGATTCCTAATGGTTCTCTAGGAGCTCTTTTAAGATTCCGTCGAGAAGAATTAAACAATGCAAAAAATAAGTTAGGACAGTTAACAATCAATTTTACTGATAGTATTAATGGATATCATAATTTAGGTTATAATGCATTCGGCAATACCGGAAAACAGGTTTTTTATATTTTTAATCCAGAAATTATTGCCAGTTCCACTAATCAATCTTCTCCATCACTGTCCGCAAACTGGCTTGTTACTAGCAGCGCTAAAGATAGTGATTACATTCTCTATTTTAAAGATAATACATGGAAAATCACAAGATTATCCGATCATGCCATACTTCGCCCTGATATATATCAAGACAGCAAATACGCGTTTATGATGTTTGATGGAATTGTGTTTCAATCACATGGTGCTGTTGCTGATGGTGATATTTACATGATTAAACCATTTTCAAAAACATTAAAATATTTAGAATTGTCAAACAATCAAGATAGTGATTTATTAAAAATT
Source organism: Buchnera aphidicola (Pentalonia nigronervosa) (assembly GCA_014622685.1). Taxonomy (NCBI): domain Bacteria; kingdom Pseudomonadati; phylum Pseudomonadota; class Gammaproteobacteria; order Enterobacterales; family Erwiniaceae; genus Buchnera; species Buchnera aphidicola. Next base: position 235,122 of record CP061275.1, read on the forward strand.
GCATCACAAGACGATGACGACCAAATAAGTGAAAATGAAGCTAGAATCATAGCACATTTAAATCACGGTGTGTTAATTAATGATGAAGGAACTATTCAACAAGCATATAAAAAATTTCATAAATCCATACTTGATAAATCTAATGCCATTGAAGAAAAATTACCTTTTAAAAAAAATATGATTGAAATATTGCGAAATAAAAAAATATCTATGTCTGATAGCATTGAGAAAAACTATCAAGATGTGAATTATCAACAAGAATGCTATCTTGCGAGCGTTAAGGTATTACAAGTAGCAGAAAAAATTTTTAATGAAATTGTTGAATGTTATAGCTAATTTTCTCAATAACCTTTTAAAACCTATAAAAAATAAAAACTTACTTATTCCTAAGTAAGTTTTTATTTTTTATAGGTTTTAAAAGGTTATTGAGAAAACAATACAGTAATTTATTTTATTTAATGTAAAAATGCGTATATTTATCTTGATTTTTAAAATAAAATAATAATTTTATTTCAGATTTGAGATAGGAAAATGAGAAAAATTAGTTGCAGAATGCGCTCCTGCAGCATTATTTTTTTTTATATTAGATGTGAAAACAAATTTTTTAGAATGAACAAGAAATTTAGTCCGATTAAAAATAATATTATTAGAAATTTTAGTTACAGGAGCGCTTGATTGATTGTTTTTAATTAATTTTTTTTCTAAACAATTCAAAAGAAATGCTTGATTTCTTAAAATAAAAATATTTTGTTTTGCGCATTTAAATGCATACTGATAGTGAATAATTTTTAAAATATATTTTTTGTGTTTCAAAATATACTTTTCTAAAATCACATTATAATCAAAAACATAAGAAATATTTTTTATATACATTGATTTATTTTTCAACAACAAGTTTTTATTTTTTCTTATTTGAAATTGCTTCCTTTGATAAATAATATTAATTTTTTTTTTATTAAAAAAATGACACTTCTCTAATTGCATGAATAGCTCATCTAAGAATATTATTTTAACTTCAAAAAATTCTAATTCTAATAAAACAATTGAAAATGTGATTAATTCTGAAAATCGATTAACATGAAATTTAAAAATTATTTTTTTTAAATTATACGACGAAAAATTATCACAATCATTACATACTTTATTTGAAAATATTTGGTTTATAAAAAAATCTTTTATGCTATATACATTAGTTTTGAATTTTTTTTTTCTTTTATAAATTAGAAAATTGTAATTAATATATTGTGTTTTATTGTTTATGTTTAGTGTCTTTAAAGTACATTTACGCAATAAATACTGTTCTGCATATCGTAAAAATCGTTTTTTATTCTCATGGAATGTCATATAATTGAAACATATAGATGAATAACAATTTTGTTCTTTTAATATTAAATATAAATATTTTAAAAAAAAATATTTAATATATGTATGTAAAAAAACTAATTGATAATTTTTAAAAATATTGAATAATAATGTTTCATTATCATACTTACTTAAAGAAAATACATTTTTTTTTAAATGAATCTTTTTGATTTTTAAATCATTGATTTTTTTTTTAAATTTTATATTTTTTTTATCACGAAAAATATTTCTTTTAAAAACATCAATTTTACAAAATATATTTTTAACGAAAAAAAATTTTTTTATACCAATAATGATTTTTAATACATTATCACTAATATTTGATAATATTGTTGTGAGAATATTATAAAAATTATTTTTTTTAAAAATATTGTCTTGTTGTTGATGTTTTTTTATAATATTTAAATTAGAATAAATAAAATTGTTTAAATGTAATTTTTTTCTTTTCTTTTTTTCTAGTCGCTGTTCTTTGCTAAAATTATGCACTTTGCTTTTTGAGATCTTAGATAAACAATAACTAATTGTATGAAACGCCTCATTTTTTCTTATGCGTGAAATAGAATATTGCGGAGTTTTCATATTTTTATTTGGAATAATGATAGTTTTTCCACCAGATTGACGTTTTTCAATCGCGTTTACTGCTTCTCTTTTTTCATTCAATAAATAACAAGCAATTTCTATAGGTACAATAACATGCACTTCATGTGTATTTTCTTTTAGCGCCTCTTCTTCTATTAAGCGTAAAATTGATAAAGATAATGATTCGTTATCCCGAATGGTTCCCGATCCTGAACATCTTGGACATACATGATAACTAGATTCCCTCAAAGAAGAATTTAATCTTTGTCGAGACATTTCCAATAATCCAAACCGAGAAATATGACCAATTTGAATACGAGCTCTATCTAAACGCGAAATTTCACGTAATCTATACTCAATTGCACGTTGATGGCTAATAGGTATCATGTCTATAAAATCAATAACAATTAAACCACCTACATCTCTTAATCGCAATTGACGAGAAATTTCATCAACGGCTTCAAGATTAGTATTAAATGCAGTTGATTCAATATCTGATCCACGCGTCGAACGAGAAGAATTAATATCGATAGCAGTTAAAGCTTCTGTGCTGTCTAACATAATTGAACCACCAGACGGTAAACGCACTTTTCTTTGAAAAGCCGAACTAATCTGTGTTTCTATTTGAAAATAACTGAACAAGGGTATCGTTCCATTATATAACTTGATTTTATTAACAAAATCCGGACGACCTAAAAATGCAATGTGCTCACGCGCAAAATCTAGCATAGCAGGATTGTCAATTAATATTTCCCCAATATCTTGACTTAAATAATCTCGAAACGCTCTTACAATTACATTACTTTCTTGATAGATCAAAAACGGTGCAGATCGATTTTTTGCTGTTTTTTGTATTATATTCCAATGCTGCAATCTCAATGATAAATCTGATTGTAAAGATGTAATAGACTGACCTAATCCAGCCGTTCGAACAATGACGCCCATATTTTTAGGAATATTTAAAGACGATAATATTTTTTTTAATTCTATTCTATCATTTCCTTCAATTCTTTTTGAAATCCCAATAGATTTAGGATTATTAGGCATAAGAACCAAATAACTGCCAGCTAAACTTATAAAAGTAGTCAAAGCTGCACCTTTAGTGCCGCGTTCTTCTTTACTAATCTGCACAATAATTTCTTGACCTTCTCTTAATACACTTTGAATATTTAAATTCGATATGTTTATACAATCAATTAAAAAATAATGATTAGATATTTCTTTAAATGGTAAAAAACCGTGTTTTTCTGCTCCATATTCCACAAAAGCTGCTTCTAAACTTGGTTCAATTCGAGTAATTTTCCCTTTATATATATTCGATTTTTTTTGCTCAGATCTTAAATTTTCTATATCAAGATCATATAAACGCTGACCATCAACAAGAGCGACACGCAATTCTTCCTGTTGAGTTGCATTAATTAACATTCTTTTCATTATAACGTTTTCTCGCTTATTTTTATAAATAAGTAAACACATCTACAGAAAATATAAAATAATAAAAAACAAATCTTTATAATGTAATTGTACATTTTATTAAAATATTTATAAAAATAAGTTTTTTTAAAAAATCAAATTAAATTACTCTCAACAAAAAAATAAATTTTACTCTACATATAAAAAATATTGAAATTATTAAAAATATTTCATTAAAATGAATAAACATAAAATGAAAAATTTTTATTTAGAAAAAATATAAAAATTTTTGCATATGATTTAACATAAAAAAATACTTTTTTAACAATAATATCAATATATTTGCAAAAAAAATACTTTACAATAAACAAAAAATAAAAAATTTAAAAATAGAGATGTTTTCAATGATATACAAAACACTGCCCAAATCTATTTTACATATAACACAAGATATGATAAATCAAAGAATAGATAATTTTATGCATAAGAAATTTAAAAATGCTCCTAAAAATATGATTTATCGAATTATAAGGACAGGAAAGGTACGCGTTAACAAAAAAAAAATAGCACCGTTTTATAAACTCAAAATTGGCGATATATTAAATATTCCCCCAATACAAGTTCCTTATAAAAAAAGAAATATTTTTATTTTAGAAAGAACTAAGAATATATTATTAAATCACGTTTTATACGAAGATGAATCTTTATTAATTGTTAATAAACCATCAGGAATAGCAGTACATGGAGGCAGTGGGTTAAAATTTGGAATTATAGAATTTTTTAGACAGTGCTATCCAAAAAACCGATTTCTTGAACTCGTGCATAGAATCGATCGTGAAACGTCTGGAATAGTAATGATCGCAAAAAAACGTCTTGCTTTGATATCATTACACGAACAATTTCGAAAAAATAATATACAAAAAAAATATATAGCCTTAGTACACGGATTATGGCCATTAAATATTAAAAAAATTTCTCAACCGATAAAAAAAAAACTGTTTAATAATCAAAAACAAAAAGTGTTTATTGCACAAACAGGAAAATTCGCAGAAACTTATTTTAAAATTAACAAACAATATTCTAGAACCACGCTATTAGATATCTTTCCAAAAACAGGTCGTACACATCAAATTCGAGTGCATACTTCACATATAGGGCATCCAATATTATTTGATACCCGTTACGGACAGCATGATCTAGATAATAATATAAACAACAAAATAAAGATAAATAGAATGTTATTACATGCTTCCGAAATTCATTTTACACATCCTCAAAATGCAAAAAAAATAAAAATAACTGCCCCATTAGAGATAAAATTTCAAAAATATTTGAATGCTATGATATAATTTTTATATAAATTGTATTTTATATTCACATTTAAAATATCAAAATTATTTTTAAAACCTTTTAATAAATCAATATATTATTTATTATTTAAAAATTTTAAGAGACATAAAAATATGGCAGTTCAAAAGAATAAACCTACTCGTTCTAAAAGAGGTATGAGACGTTCACATCACGCTGTAATAGAGTCAGCTATTTCTATAGATAAATTTTCTGGCGAAACACATATTCGACACCATATTACTTGCAACGGATATTATAAAGGACAGAAAGTTATATAAAAAATAAAAAATGATAGTGCTTGTTTAAAAGCACTATATTAAACATATTAGATAAACTTTTATAAGGAATAAAATAACTATGTTTGCAATGTTATTTCCCGGACAAGGATCGCAATACGTAGGAATGTTATCTTCTTTTTTTAAACACGATCACGTTTTTCGACAAACATTTGATGAAGCATCACAAAACATTCATATTGACTTATTTAAAATCATACAAGAAGGGCCAAAAAAAAAATTAGCAATCAGCAAATATACACAACCAGCAATATTAACATCATCTGTTGCAATTTATCGCTATTGGTCAAAATTGTGTATTAAATCACCGAAATACATGTCTGGACACAGTTTAGGAGAATATTCTGCATTAGTTTGCGCAAATTCTATAAAATTTTCTGATGCATTAAAAATTGTTTTTTTACGTGGCAAATTAATGCAAAAAGTTGCTCAAAATCGATCCTCTTTAATGCATGCTGTCATTGGAACAAACAAAGAAATTATCAAAACTGCTTGTAAAGATTTAAAAAAAAATGAAATTGTATCTATTGCTAGCATTAATGCAAAAAATCAAATTGTATTATCTGGTGATTATCATGCTGTCAATCGAGTTAGCGCATACTGCAAACAACGTGGAGCTAAAAATATAATTGATATTAATCTTAAGATACCTGCACATTGTAACATACTAAAACCCGCTTCTCAAAAACTAAAAATATTACTCAAAAATATTAACGTTAAAAAACCAAAAATTCCAGTTATTAATAATGTTGACGTAAAATCTGAAATGTGCAGTCATAAAATAAAAAATGCGTTAATTAGACAAATGTATAATACTGTACGTTGGAAGGAAATTATAGATTTTATAACATTTAAAAAAGTATCTATAATGTTAGAAATTGGACCAAATAAAATATTAACTAATCTAAACAAAATGAAAAAAAATATTATATCATGCAATACCAGTAACTTAAAAAACTTTTTAATAGCGCTAAATACAATTAATACAAAAAAAAATGAATACTAATCAAATAACTGCGTTAGTCACAGGCGCAAATCGAGGCATTGGAAAAGGAATAGCACAAAAATTATCAAATCATGGCATTCAGGTGATTGGTACATCAACTACTCAACACGGAGTAAACATTATTGACAATTATTTAAAAAAAACAGGATTTGGTTGTATCTTGAACATAAAAAACGTTCGTTCAATAAAAAATACAATAAAAATGCTTCATAAACGCAATTGTTCAATTGATATTTTAATTAATAACGCAGGTATAAAAGAAGATAACTTGTTAGTAAAAATGACCAATCAACAATGGGAAAACGTTATACAAATTAATTTAACATCAATATTTTATCTAACAAAATATATTATTCGATCTATGATTAAAAAAAGAAATGGGCGTATTATTACAATTAGTTCTGTTATTGCACATACAGGAAATATAGGACAAACAAACTATAGCGCTTCGAAATCTGGTCTTATTGGATTTCATAAATCATTAGCATTAGAAGTAGCTGCAAAAGGCATTACTGTTAATATCATTTCACCAGGTCTAATAAAAACACATTTGACAGAAACATTAAATCCAATACAATATCAAACACATTTATCTAATATTCCTATGAAACGATTAGGAACAATTGAAGAAATCGCTAACGCAGTTATGTTTTTAATTTCTACAGGAGCATCATATATCACTGGTCATACATTGCATGTAAATGGTGGTATGTATATGACATGATGTGAATTACATTATATTAATTTAATTATTTTAATTTTATAATATTAATAAAATATCATTATTTTTAACTAATTTTACGAGATTTATAACATGAACAATATTGAAAACCGTATTAAAAACGTTGTTTCTAAAATATTAAATATTACAACAGAAAACATTTTTAATCATTCTTTATTTATGCAAGATCTTGGTGCTGACTCACTTGATATAGTGGAACTCATAATGGCCCTTGAAGAAGAATTTGATGTTGAAATTTCAGACGCAGAATCTGAAAAAATTAATACTATACAACATGCAATTGATTATATTAAACGTCGTCATAATTGTTAGTTTAATACTTAAACATCACAATAATAATATTTTTTTACGATTCAATATTTTACATATGTTAAATTATTGTTTCATAAAAATAATTTTTAAAGATCTAATTAAATCATTTGAATATTTTAAAAATAAATAATGATAAAAAATAAGTTTATTGTCATTGAAGGTTTAGAAGGTTCAGGTAAGACTAATGCTTGTATATGCATTAAAAAAATATTGAAACAACATAATATTAAAAATGTTATCTTAGTTCGTCAACCTGGCAGCACTCCTATTTCAGAAAAAATAAGAGAATTAATCATTAACAAATCTCCAAGAGAAATATTAACCAAAGAAACAGAGCTATTATTAATGTATGCCGCAAGAATACAACTAATTCAAAATATCATTAAGCCTGCATTAAAAAATGGAATGTGGGTAATTTCTGATCGTCATGATCTATCTTCTATAGCTTATCAAGGCGGTGGGTTGGGCATTAAAACTAATATAATAAAAAAGATAAAAATTTTGCTACTTGGTAATTTTGTTCCAGATTTAACTATTTATTTGGATGTACTTCCTGAAGTTGGATTAAAGAGAATTCAAAGTCGTCATTATTTGGATCATATAGAAAATAGATCTTTAAATTTTTTTCAAAAAACAAGAAACAGTTATTTAAAAAACATAAAATTAGATCGTAACACTATAAAAATTAACGCTAATTTAAATATTATTCATGTTAACAAAAAAATTACAGAAAAAATATCCAATTGGTTAAAACAACAAGTTATATGAATTTATATCCCTGGCTCAAAAAAGCCTATAAAAATATTATTTATCAACATATGATAAAACAAGCTCATCATGCTATCTTAATAAGTACAAAACCCGGAATTGGCGCATCTCAATTAATTTGGTTTATCAGTCGGTGGTTGTTGTGTCTTGATCCAGAAAAAGAAAATATTTGCTTTAAGTGTCATGGATGCAAATTAATGTCTGGAAAAAATCATCCTGATTGGCATAATGTTATATCTTCAAACAATGGTGTCTTTCATGTTGATGATATTCGAAAAATTAATCATAAAGTTTTCATGTGTTCACAACAAGGTGGCGCTAAGATTATTTTTTTGTCAAATATAAAAAAACTGACAGAATCTGCAGTTAATGCATTTTTAAAAACACTTGAAGAACCACCAGAAAACACTTGGTTTTTTCTCATTGATTATCATCACGCAAATAATTTATACTCCACTTTAAATAGTCGTTGTCTGATTTATAAATTATTTTCTCCAAAAGAAAAATACAGTTTAGAATGGTTAAAAAACAAAACTAAAAAAAATAATATCATCAACTTAACAGCACTACGTCTTCATGATGGTTCTCCTATATTTGCAAAAAAATTTATATCTACAAAATTGTATACTGAAAGAATAAATTTTTATCAAGATTTGCAGCATGCATTTAAAGAAAAAAATTTATTAGGTATTTTACCGAAATTTCTTAACAATCATTGTATACAAAAAATTTTTTGGATATGCTCATTATTGTTAGATGCAATGAAAATAAAGATATCTGAAAATACATTTTTAACAAATCTTGACCACGTAAAATTAATTAACTTTTTTTCAGAAAATTATACATCATTATGTTTATATAAAAGTATTCAGAATTGGTTATTATGTCGATACAGACTCTTAAATATTCCTGGAATAAATTATGAATTATTATTAACAGAACAGTTACTTTTATGGGAGCAAAATTCAAATTTTTGATTCAACTTGAATATTAAATATACAAAGGAGTTTAAAATTATGTTTTTTATTGATTCCCATTGTCATATTGATCAATTAAAATGTGTATTATTAGACAAAAACATAAAAGATATATTAGATAATTCATATAAAAATCACGTAAAACAATTTTTAACAATATCAACATCTATTAACAATTTTTACAAAATAAAAAACTTATTTAAAAAATCTAAGTCTATTTTTTACTCTTGCGGAATTCATCCTTTAAAATGTGAAACAGAATTAAATCATTTTTTTTCATTAGATAAAATAAGTGAAAAACTTAAAAAGTTATCTACATCAGAAAATGTCATAGCATTAGGCGAAACCGGTTTAGATTATTACTATTCATCTCAAACAAAAAATATTCAAAAAGATTTCTTTCGAATACATATTCAAATTGCAACTCATTTAAAAAAACCTCTTGTGATACATGCGCGAAACTCGATCCATGATGTTATTCAACTTCTAAAAGAAGAACATGCAACAAAATGCGGTGGTGTACTCCATTCTTTTTCAGAAGATTACAATGCCGCATTAAAACTATTAAATATGGGATTTTATATTTCCTTCTCAGGTATGATTACTTTTAAAAATAATGAAAAAATATGTCAAGTAGCAAAAAAAATACCATTAGATCGATTATTGATCGAAACAGATTCTCCTTATTTAACGCCAATACCGTATCGAGGAAAAGAAAACCAACCAGCATATTTGTTTGAAATAGCAAAAAAAATCGCTTTCATAAAAAAAATAGATTTAAAAAAAATAGCATACATTACAAGAAAAAATTTTTATACATTATTTAAATGTAATAAAATAATGTAATTGAATTGTTAATTAATCGTGTTTCTTAATTGATATAGATATCAATACAACTTATAAAGTATGTATATTATAAATAGTCTATTTCAAAACCTACATATATTTTGGAGTTTTTATAAGATGTGCAAAAATATATTTTCAAATCTTCAAAAAATTGGAAAATCATTAATGCTTCCTGTTTCAGTGCTGCCAATTGCAGGAATACTTTTAGGAATAGGGTCTGCACAATTTGAAATATTACCAAACATTGTTTCTCAAGTTATGGCGCAAACAGGTGGTTCTATTTTTAATAATATGCCTTTGATTTTTTCAATTGGTGTTGCTTTAGGATTTACAAAAAACGATGGTGTTGCTGCATTAGCAGCAGTTGTTTCTTATGGTATTTTAATTCAAACGTTATCTGCGATTGAACCAATAATTTTACATGTGAACATTGATTATATACAACATCAACATCTTTCCGATACTGGTATATTCGGTGGAATTATCGCAGGATCAATTGCGGCATATATGTTTAATAAATTTTATCGTATTCAATTACCAGAATATTTAGGATTTTTTTCAGGAAAAAGATTTGTTCCAATTATTTCCGGAATATCTTCAATATTAATTGGAATAATATTATCTATAATATGGCCACCTATTGGTAATAGCATTCAAATTTTTTCTCAGTGGGCAGCATATCAAAATCCTATACTTGCATTTTATTTATATGGTTTAGTCGAACGTGCATTAGTTCCATTTGGATTACATCATATATGGAATGTACCTTTTCAAATGCAAATTGGAGAATACACTAATTCTATAGGACAAATTTTTCATGGTGATATTGCAAGATACATGGCTGGTGATATTACTGCAGGTAATTTATCGGGAGGTTTTATATTTAAAATGTATGGCCTGCCAGGTGCAGCATTAGCTATTTGGCACACGTCAAAAAAAGAAAACAAAAAAAAAATCGGTAGTATTATGATATCTGCAGCATTAACATCTTTTTTAACTGGTATTACTGAACCTATTGAGTTTTCATTTATTATTGTTGCACCAATATTATATATCATTCATTCTATTTTAGCAGGTTTATCTTTTCCGTTATGTATTTTTTTAAATATGCGTGCTGGAACAAGTTTCTCACATGGTTTGATAGACTTTATAATACTTAGTGGAAATGGACATCGAATATTTCTTTTCCCTGTGATTGGCATATTTTATGGATTTTTGTATTACGTAATTTTTTACACTTTCATAATTCATTTTAATGTTCCAACACCTGGTCGAGAAAAACAAAAAAATAACATTTTAATTAAAAATAATCGAGAAATAGCACCTGACATTGTTACTGCGCTTGGTGGAAAAAATAATATTATCAATCTAGATGCATGCATTACAAGATTACGAGTAACTATAATAGAAACATCTAAAGTTAATAAAAAACATTTAAAGAGTCTTGGTGCAGCCGGCGTTGTCATTTCAGGTACTGGTGTACAAATTGTTTTTGGAACACGATCAGAAAATATTAAAACTGAAATAGATGAATATTTAACTTCCGTGCAAAAAATAAATAAAAATTAAAATTTTATAACAAACATATAATTATTTAATATAATTGCAAACCACTTTATAGATAAAAAAGAGAAATTCCATTGATGCAAAATCATACAATTTTTCAAGATATTATAAATAAGAAAATACCAGCAGACATAGTTTATCAAGACAGAATTATTACTGCTTTTAAAGATATTAAACCTAAAGCGCCAATACATATACTAATTGTTCCAAATATTTTTATTAAATCATTAAATAAAATTGATAAATCTAATAAACATGTTCTAGAACATATGATTTATACTGCTATTAAAATTGCAAAAAGTGCAAAAATCAGTCAAGATGGATACAAAATAATAATTAATTGTAATAAAAATGGTGGTCAAGAAATAAACTATTTACACATGCATTTGCTTGGAGGAGAAAAGTTAATAGCACTATATTAAAAATATATTTATGTTGTTATGTGCTTTATCAATAATCTAATATAATAAATATTAATATTTTATAAATTACAGGAAATAAAAAATGAATAAATTATTTTCCTATCTTGTGTTCTATGATAATTCTAGTAAATAGTTGTTCCTATATACATAATATAAACATCATTCTAAAAAAAATACTCACGTATCCATAAATAAAACAATTCAAGCATGTAAAACTTAATGTTGCAATAGGAAAATGTCATTTTAAATATGTTACATACTGAACGCAATATTACGTTCTCTAAAAATAAATTACTGTTTTTTATTTTATTAGATAAAAAATAATATTAATATTAAAAAAAACAAATGATAAAATAAATCAAAAAATTTCCTTAAAAACATCGTTTTTTCACAAAAAATGTTTGATAAACCAAAAAAATAGGATTGAAAAATAATAATACTCCAATAAATACAAGTACCATTATTTTATTATCCTGAAAAAACATATAAACTATTATCTTTACAATCATATTTTAGGAAAAATCAACCATTTTTACTAAAAATACAACTGATATCCATTCAAACAGGAAAAATAGTATTTTCAAAGATAAAAATTTATTTCGTATGATATTTTTACATTAAAATTTATATATAGAAACATGTTCTTTCTACTGAAATTTATATAATTAAAAAACATTTTTTAATATATTAAAATATTAACTATTTATAAATCAGTAGAAAGTTGTAACAAAAAATAAAAAATTTTTTACAAAAATATATATACTTTAACTGTATTAAAATTTATATACAATCCCTGCTCCAATAATATTATCTGTAGGAATTTTATTAATTTTGACAAATTCGCTTTTCTTTAACAAATTAATTTTATAATTCATATACGTAGAAATATTTTTGCTTAGTTCATAACGAGTAGCAATATTAATTTCTTTTTCTAAACTAATATTAATATCGGATGCATTATTTAAACTAGAATTTTTACCTTCAGAACGCACATAACTTAAAGATGGATAAAATCCAACATGAAAATTATATTCTGCAATCGCTTCAACATTTTGTGTTTTGTTAATATATAATTTACTTAATGAATGGTTTATATAGCTTTGAGATGGTTGTACATTGTTTGCAATCCCATAAAATGCCGCGAAATATAAATTATCATTATTATATTTTAAACCTAATCCATATGCATTTACTAATTTATTTTTTATATTTTTATCACGACTTAATGTTTGAGGTTTTTGAGAGCTAAAAAAAGTACCAACTGCAGCCCATCCTAAATCACTTTCGTATTTTAAAGATGCACCCCATCCAGCATGATTTTGTTGAGATTCTGATCTATTTTTAGTTTGATCTTGATATTGAACAGCAAAGCTTAAACCATCTATTAAACCAAAAACATCATCGTTGCGATAAGTAAATAAACTATTATTTCTACCAAGCATATAATTGTCATTATCTAAAAACAAACTATCTGCATGAATATATGGTGTACGTTGTACAAATTTTTCTGCATCGTGCATAATGCCATAATTTCGACCATAATCTATAGAACCCCAGGATCCATATTTAAAACCAGCATATCCTAATCGTATAGTATTAGGTTGTTGTTTATTAATTAATTCTTCAGGTCCAAAAAAACTAGTACCATATTCAACCACTGCATAACTGGATAAATTATCGGTAATATTTATATTTCCGGATAAACCTACAATAGCGTTTGTATTATCATCATGCGAATTAATTTTAGTTGATGAAGCTTTATGAGATGCTTCGCGATTAGGATTTATGCTACCATATAACTCAAGTTTGTTACCATGTTTGTTTAACAATTCTAAAGCATTCACTGTACTACTACTAGTAGCTAATAACATAGGAATTATAACTGCCAACGATTTACGATTAATCATAATTTTTATACTACCTTTTAGTCAATAAAACTTTAATTAATATTTTATATACAACTTTTTAAATTATTCTGATGTTGTTTTTTAACAAAAATAAAATTTTTAATTATAAATTAAAATTGTTTGAAGTTCGCGGAAACGGAGCAATATCTCTAATGTTTGAGATACCAGTCACATAAGAAATTAAACGTTCAAAACCCATTCCAAATCCTGAATGGGGTACAGTTCCATAACGACGCAAATCCCGATACCACCAATAATCTTCTTTTTTTAAACCTGATTCTAACAGACGTTGATCTAAAATCAAAATTCGTTCTTCACGTTGAGAGCCGCCAATTAATTCTCCAACACCTGGAACTAATAAATCCATTGCTGCAACTGTTTTATTATCATTATTTAATCTCATATAAAACGCTTTTAATTCTTTCGGATAATTTTTAATTATTATAGGAATTTTAAAATATTGCTCTACAAGAAAACGCTCATGTTCAGAAGATAAATCAACACCAAAAAAAACAGATTGTTTAAATTTTTCTTTAAATCGTAATAAAATATTTATAACTTCTTTATATTCAACACGCACGAAATCTACTACCAATAATTTTTCTAAACGATGAATTGTATCATTGTTAAAATATTTGCTAATAAAACAAATCTCTGTCTGGCAATGCTTCAAAAGTGACTTGCATACATACTTTAACATGCACTCAGAAATATCAGATATTTCATTTAAATCTGAAAAAGCAGATTCAATCTCTAACATCCAAAATTCTGCTAAATGACGACTTGTATTAGAATTTTCTGCACGAAAAGTCGGTCCAAAAGTGTAGACTTTAGATAAAGAACAAGCATATGTTTCTAAATTTAATTGACCCGAAACGGTTAAAAAAGATTCTTTTCCAAAAAAATCTTTTTTAAAATCTACGGTGCCATTTTCACTTTTAGGAGTATGTTCTACATCTAATGTAGATACACGAAACATTGCACCAGTTCCTTCAGTATTCAATCCTGTAATTACAGGTGTCGGAACCCAATAATAACCCCGTGTGTGAAGAAAATGATGTAACGATTGAAATACATTATGTCTTATTCGAGCTATTGATCCAATAATATTTGTTCTGGCGCGTAAATGTGAAAATTCTCTTAAATATTCCATACTGTGTTTTTTTGCAGACATCGGATAAGTATTTGCGTTTTCTACCCAGCCTAAAACTGTAATTTTTTTTGATACAATTTCGTATTTTTGCTCACTTCCAATTGATAAGGATAAATGCCCAAATACTACTATAGAACACCCAATTGTCAAACTTAAAATTTCTTCATAATAATTTTTCAAAGTATTGCAAGCAATAACTTGGATAGAATAAAAACACGAACCATCATAAACTGAAAGAAACGAAAAACCAGATTTTGAGTTTCTACGACTGCGTATCCATCCACATACAGTAATTAAACTATTTACTGTGATATTGTCTTTATATATATCTGATACGGACACTATGTTCATAAATTATTTCCTTGTACATTATATATCAAATAGATTGTTCTAAAAATTAACATATCCGTTATTTTTAAAAAATATTAAATTCTGTACGCAGGGAGTTTAAAAAATTTTGATCTACACGACATATTTTTCCAAAACTATCAGATATTTTATCTATCAGTTTATTATTGAGTTTGACTGATTTTACAACAGTATTCAAAGGTTTCATACATATAATATCGTACGTTTATTTTTATTTCTGATTCAAAAATAATGTTTATTTTATTTTTAGATTTTTTATAAATAAATATAATTTTTTAAAATTTTAAATTGTCTGAAAAATAAATTTTAGTACGTGGATTAATTCCTAACATTTTGTAATATCGTCATTCTTTTTCATTCTATTTTATTGGATCTATAGAATTATGTCGAATGACTTTATAACAAAATAATTAAAATAATTTGAAAATAAGCTTATTAAAATAAAAATCTGTTCAAAAAAGATAAATGATTTTCATATTGATATAACTGTATTTTTAATTCTAAAATTTGACTATATTTTAAACTTTTACTAATCTGTTAATGAAATTAAAACCATTCATATCCTTGAGTGTGTAATGGTGATAAATTTAATATACGAATTATATGATAATTACGTACCCCTATTTAAAACAACAGTTTTCTTATAGTATTTTAATGATCAAAGCTGTATGCACTATATGAAAATCTTTTTCTAGTACTAAATATATAATTTTTAAATGCGATCAATCTAACTTTTTATTTAATAAAAAACATTGTAAATTTTCATATAAAATGTTATACAATATTTTCAAAAATAAGTTCTAAAAAAGTGACTATGATAAATTTTACTAATTAAAAACAACATCGGTGATTTTCATAAAATCACTACTTTTTATAATTCACTTACACAAATATTTAGTTTACCGTAATAATTATTTAGTTTGCCTACAAAACATTATAGCGAAATTTCTTGAGCCAATGTAAAATATTCTTGCTTAAAAAATAGAAAAGAAGGAAAATACATGTATTTTTTATTACTTAAATATAAAACATCGTTTTAATTCTTTATTGCAATAAAATTAAAAAATAGTAACCTAAAATATTTGATTCTAAATCAATCGACTCAAAAACTACATGAAGATTTTTATAACTGCAAAACATAGATTGCTATTTATAAAATTTGTATGCATCAGTATCAAGTACAATTGTTATTGTAGAATAATTATGTTATTTCATAATATATTTTATTTTGTTTTACGCGTTGTTAATACATAAAAATTATCTTATAAAATTACATTTTTATAAAAAAATAAAAAATATACGTAATATATTTTAATAAAAAATATTTTAAAAAAGCATTTGTTTATGTGTAAAAAATAATATGATGTATATAAAATAATCTTTCAATTCCGCTCATGTAACATTTATATGTCAGAAAATATGTTAAATTATATTCTATAAATGTAATTGCAATGAATAAAGAATTATAATGTTGTATAATTTAATTCGTAAACTATTATTTTTAATTGACCCTGAATAAGCTCATATTTTAACGTTAAAATACTTAAATTCCAAAAAAGCACAATACTTAATAAATTTTTTATGTAATAATAAAAACAATGAAAAAACAATATGCATAGGATTAACATTTAATAATAAAATTGGTGTAGCAGCTGGGATAGATGAAAACGGAGAATACATAAATACTTTATCAAAATTAGGTTTTGGTTTTATTGAAATTGGTACAGTGACACCATTACCACAATACGGCAATCCTAATCCAAGATTATTTAGAATAGACTCTGAGGAAGGAATAATTAACAGAATGGGATTTAATAATCTTGGTATAGATAATTTAATTTAAAATATAAAAATCTCATTTTAAAGGAATCATTGGCATTAATATAGGAAAAAATCACACAACAAGTATTCAAAATGCAGTTTATGATTATCTGACATGCATAGAAAAAGTGTATATATATGCTAGTTATATCACAATTAACATTTCTTTACCAAATACAAAAAAATCTAAGAACACTACAACATGGATCATTACTTAATGATTTGTTGAGTCAAGTAAAAAAAACAAATAAAAATGTATAAAAAATATTTTAAATATACTCCTATTGTGATTAAAATGTCTCCAGATTTATCACAGAAAGAATTACGTCATGTCGCAAATCAGTTAATTAAACGTAAAATAGACGGATTCATTGCAATAAATACTACATTAGAATTAGATAGACCACTAATTTTTAATTTAAATGATAAAATCGAAAAAGGTGGTATAAGTGGTGTACCTTTACAAAAAAAGTACAAATACAATTTTATTATTATCAAAAATTTTCAAAGGTAAAATTCCAATTATTGGTGTTGGTGGAATTAATTCTACAACATCAGAAAAAGAAAAAATGTGATCAGGTGCATCATTAATACAAATATGTTCTGGTTTAATATATCATGGTTCAAAATTAATCAAAAATATTATCGAAAAATTGTAATGTCTTGATTTGAATTTTTAGTAATATTATATATTTTCGAACATAAAAAATATATTTGTATTTTAAAATGCCAAAATTTTAAAAAATATGATTACAACTGAATCAAATGTAAAAAAACAAATTCTATTAATTTTAGCATTTCTAAAACTCACTAAACAAAACAATATAAAATTTTATCTGACAATATGTGAAAATACAGTTTATTATCTTTAATAATACAAGAACTTGCCTAAAATCAGAAATACATATTGCTAAAATATTTTAATATACAACATAAAATACTAATTTAAATAAAGATATTGTCGTATAAAATGAAAAAAGTTTTAATCGTGTTAAACAAACGTATTATTCAACGATAGTTGTAGTACTCTAAATTTATTAAAAATATAATATATTGAATATATATCTTGAGTATTATATAATTTTCAATACATAATTTATGTAATTAAGTCATTGTTATTTTAAAAAGATAAATAATTTAATAATAAAAATTTATATTTGTATAAAATATTATAAAAATATAAAATATATATGAAAATATCATAAAAACAACATCAAAATGCATTCTCTTAAAATATTTTAAAAAACATTCAAAAAATCATGTTTTCAATTTAAACAATTTTTTTATTGTCATACATATAAAAATATAACAATTGTTTATTTTATATCTATAAATAATTCATGCAAATATTTTTTTAAAACATTTATAAAAATTATGAAAAAACTATAAATTCTTAATCAAACCAAAAAAGTTTATATATATACAACATGTTCAAAAAAAACTTTTTAAAATCTTTCTTTTAATAATGTTACAACCAGAATCTAAAATTTAAATAACGAAAAATATAAGCAATACATTCTCAATATATTTCGCCTCATGAAAAATAATCACACATGCAATATTTCTTTAAAAATTTTTTAAAAACATTAAGGACTGAAAATTTATGTCTCTAGTGAGCATTAAAGATGCCTATTTGTCATTTAATGATCTAAAAATATTTAAACAAACCGTATTACATATTCATGCCAATGAAAGAATTTGCTTAATAGGAAATAATGGTGCTGGAAAATCTACACTTTTAAAAGTAATTAATAAAACGCAAGATTTAGATCATGGTCATGTAATTTACAAAAAAGATATAAAAATTGCATTTCTCAAACAAGAACATCCAAAAAATGTGAATATGTCTGTATATGATTTTATTGTTTCAGGATTATTAGAAAAAAATGCAAATAAAAAAAAAATAGATGTAAAAACCATTGCAGACGTTAATGCGATAATTGAAAAATTAAAATTAAAAAAAAACGATTTTTTATTTCATCTTTCTGGAGGATTATTAAGAAAAGCATCGATAGGGCATGTATTAATAGGAAAACCAGATGTTTTATTACTTGATGAACCAACTAATCATTTAGATATCAATACAATTGCATGGCTAGAAACAACTTTAAAAAAATTTTCAGGTAGTATATTGTTTACATCACATGACAGATCTTTTATTCAAAACGTATGTACTCGTATTATAGATCTTGATCGGGGTAAATTAATTTCGTGGCCTGGCGATTATCAAAATTTTATAAAATTAAAACACAAGAGTTGTCGTATTGAAAAAATCACAAAAAAATTATTCGATAAAAAACTAAAACAAGAAGAACAATGGCTTAGAAAAAGTACTAAGGCACGTACAACACGTAATGAAGGCAGGGTAAAAAATTTAAAAACGTTAAAACAAAAATTTTTAGATTATAAAGAAAAAAAAGAATTAACGCACATTAATATTAATTATATTGAAAATTACAGAAAGAAAATCATTTTTAAACTACAAAATATTTTTTTTTATATTAAAAATAAAATAATTATTAATAATTTTTCTTCCATTGTTCAACATGGTGATAAAATAGGACTAATCGGAGACAACGGATGTGGAAAAAGTACATTATTAAAAATAATAACACAAAAAATCCAACCAACAACAGGAGAAATACATTCCAAATTAGAACTAAAAATAGCATATTTTGATCAAAATAGATCAATGTTAGACCCTAACAAATCTATTATTGATAATATATCTTATGGTCATGGCAAAATTTTTTTACATGGGAAAGAAATACATCTTGTAAGTTATCTAAAAAGTTTTTTATTTGAACCTTATCAATTAACATCATTAGTTAAAACACTATCCGGTGGAGAATGTAACAGATTACTGTTAGCACAGTTATTTTTAACTCCAAGCAATGTTTTAATCCTTGATGAACCTACAAACGATTTAGATTTAAATACCATGCAACTATTAGAAACTGCTATTATTAGTTATCAAGGAACGGTTTTAATAGTTAGTCACGATAAAGAATTCATTAAAAAAACAGTACATAAGTATTGGTTATTTCAAAAAGATGGAACCATTATTGACTATATAGGTCAATATAATTTTTTTAAAATACCAACTACAAAAAAAAATATCTACAAAACTACATTGAAATTAAAAAATAATCAAAACAATCTTAATATACTTAAATTACAAAAAAAAAATAAATGTTTTAAACATAAATTAAAAAAAATAATAAATGAAATAGAACAATTGGAATACGATATTACACAATTACAAGAAAAAACAAATACATTAAATTTTTTTAAACAGGACCAAAAAAAAATTTTACTAACATTAAACAATTTACGTCAGAAAGAAAAAAATCTGAAAGTAGCACTTGAAACATGGGAAAATTTAGAAAAAAAAAATTCGATATAAAATAAAAAATATTTTTTTCAAGAAATATTTTTTTTCATACAATTTACAGAACAACAGTGATTATAATTAATTGAACAATATTTACATTGAATAAATAATAAATGACATGGATCATAATTGCAATTTACATAGTTATCTGAAGGTTCTTTGCATTGTCGACAATGTGATAAAACATCATCTGAAACTTTTTCACACATACGATGATCAAATACAAAATTGCTACCTTTAAATAAAATCGGAAAACCAATTTTTTTAGCAGTACGTACATAATTAATGATACCTCCTTCAATATGGTAAACATGTTTGAATCCATTAAAAATCATCCAAGCGCTGGCTTTTTCACAACGTATGCCACCTGTGCAATACAAAACTATTTTTTTATCTTTAGCATGTTGCATTAACTGAATTACATCTTTTAATTGTTGACGAAACGTCATACTTTTGATTTCTATAGCTTTTTCAAAATGACCAATGGCATATTCATAAGAATTACGCATATCAACAAATATTGTTTCATTATCATTTAACATAGCATTCACTTGTTCAGCTTGAATATATTCTCCAACATGATTTGGATCAAATAAGGGATTGCAAATACCATCTTGAACAATTTTTTTCTTCACTTTAACACAAAGCAACCAAAACGATCTTGCACGGTTGTTTAATGATTTATTAATACGTAAATTTCTTAATGATGGATGTAATGAATATAAAAACTCTTTCACCACATGATATGATCTTTGAAAAACACTTATTTGCGCATTGATACCTTCATGCGCAACATACACTCTACCTAAAACATGTTGTTTAAAAAAAAATTTATAAATTTCATCTCGAAAATACTGAGGATTATTAATAAAAAAATACTTATAAAAAGATATTGTTAATCGTAATTCATTTGTAAATAACATACGCTTTTTTAATTCTTTTCGAGATATCATATTATGTAAATTAGACATTAAAATAGCATTCCTTATAATAAATTTTAAAAAAATTTATTTTATATAAAAATATATAAAAATAACATCAAAAAATCTCTTATATAACAAAATATTGTAAAATTTTTAAATGTCCCAATATTTAAAATGCACATACTAATAAATATAATTAACAAATATTTTCTATTTTTTCATATTTTTAAAAATATTCATTTGCTCTGATAACTGCGTATACAATGTGTTTAATTCATTTAATTGCATTTGTTTTTGCAAAACAACTTTTTCTGGAGCATAACGTAAAAATTGTACGTTTGATATATTTTTTTTAAGATTGAATATTCTATAACCTATTTTTTTTAATTCTTTCTTAATTTTTATTATTTCTAATTCTTTATCCAATACATTTATCATAGGAATGATAATTTCTGATCCATCAATAATATGTTTTATAGCTAATTTACAAGTATACGTTTTTTTAAGTAATACAATATGATCTAAAAACGCGATTTTTTTAATCCACAACATATTGTGTCTAATGATAATTTTCTGCTGATCCGTTGTTTTAAATAAAAATAACGATAGTAATTTATTCGTTTTAATATTCATTTTTAATCTAGTATTTCTTATAAAAACAACAATTTTTTTAATCCAATTGACATATAAAGATGCTTGTTTATTACATAACATCACATCGTACTTTGGAAAAGGTTCCAACATAATAGTTTTAGAGCTAATTTTTTTAATTAATTTAACACGTTGCCAAATAGATTCAGTAATGAACGGCATAATAGGATGAGCAAGCTTTAGTAATACTTCCAAAACATGAATTAAAACATTCTTAGTATCATATATATCTTGTTCGGAACATGTACAAATAATAGATTTCACAAATTCTAAATACCAATCACAAAAAATGTTCCAAATAAACTCATACAAAACATTTGCTGCAAGATCAAAACGATATGAATCCAACGATACACGATAAAATTTTATTACATCATTACACTCTGAAAGAATCCACTTGTTGACTAATAACATCTCATCTTTAATAACGATACAAGAAAAATTATGATTTTGACTATTTAAAAGAACAAAACGACTAGCATTCCATAATTTATTGCAAAAATTACGATATCCTAATAACCTACTCATATCCCATTTTATATCACGTGTATTAGCAGCTAATGCGGAAAAAGTAAAACGCAATGCATCTGTTCCTGTTGGCGCAATACCTAAGGGAAACGTTTTTATAGTATTTTTTACAATAGTTTGCGACATACTTGGTTGCAACAAATTTTGTGTTCTCTTTTTAATCAACGATTCCAAAGAAATACCGTCTATCATATCCAATGGATCAATTACATTTCCTTTAGATTTTGACATTTTTTGACCATGTTCATCACGAATTAGACCAGTGATATATACTTGTTTAAATGGAACGACAGATTGTCCAGTTTTATCTTTTATAAAATGCATAGTTAACATGATCATTCTTGCGATCCAAAAAAAAATGATATCAAATCCACTTACTAAAACATCTGTTGAATGAAATAATTTTAATAATCTAGTTTTTTTAGGCCAACCTAATGTTGAAAACGTCCATAATCCAGAAGAAAACCAGGTATCTAAAACATCATTTTCTTGATTTAATTGTATATTCTTGGGTATAGAATATTGTTGACGTATTGCTTTTTCATTTTTACCAACATAAATATTTTTTTTATTGTCATACCATGCAGGAATACGGTGACCCCACCATATCTGACGAGATATACACC
The DNA here is from genome assembly GCA_014622685.1 of Buchnera aphidicola (Pentalonia nigronervosa). Taxonomy (NCBI): domain Bacteria; kingdom Pseudomonadati; phylum Pseudomonadota; class Gammaproteobacteria; order Enterobacterales; family Erwiniaceae; genus Buchnera; species Buchnera aphidicola. The sequence goes on from CP061275.1 coordinate 258,133, forward strand.
AATCTTCAATATTATTCATCCAAGAAAAAAACATGTTTTCATATTGTTTGGGTATAAATTTTATTCTTTTATCTTTTATACTTTTAATTGCTTCTTGAGATAATTTAGATGTTTTTAAATACCATTGATTTGTTAATATAGGTTCAATAATTATACCGCTACGTTCACTATATGGAATAGTGATGTTGCGTTCTTCAACTTTTTCTATTAAATTTAAATTTTTTAAATATTCGAGAATTTTACAGCGCGCAGATAAAATGTCTAATTTTTGCAATTGTAAAGGAATATAAGAATCATAAAAATTTGATTTTTTACCTTTATAATCATATACTTCAGAAAAATTTTTAATTTTTCCATCAAATGTAAAAGTGCTAATCATAGGCAATTTATGACGATATCCTACCTGATAATCATTAAAATCATGTGCAGGAGTAATTTTTACACAACCAGTCCCTTTATCTAAATCAGCATATTCATCCTCAATAATAGGGATTTTTCTATTTGTTAAAGGGGATATTGCATATTTTCCAATAAACTTACTATATTTTAAATGTTTTTTATTTATAGCAATTGCTGTATCGCCTAAAATTGTTTCTGGTCTAGTAGTGGATACAACAATATACTTAGTACATTTTTTAAATGTATTTTCGATATAAATTGGATAACGAATGAACCACATCTTTCCTATGACAGATCGATGTTCTACTTCTAAATCTGAAACTACAGTTTCTAATTTTGAATCCCAATGCACTAATCTTTTCTTTTGATAAATTAAATTTTGTTGATATAGCAAAATAAATGCTTCTTTTACAGCAGCGGAAATATCTGGATCTAAAGTAAACTTTTCACGTTGCCAATCAACAGAAACACCTAAACGACGCATCTGTTTCGTAATAACATTATTTGCTTTCTTTTTCCATGTCCAAATTTTTTTAATAAAATCCTGACGACTATAATCTTGTCTTGTTTTGTGTTCCTGTATATATATTTTTCGTTCAACTAAAATTTGAGTTGCAATACCTGCATGATCTGTTCCTACTTGCCATAGAGTATTTTTTCCTTGCATGCGATTATAACGAATAATTATGTCCATAATAGTTTGTTGAAATGCATGACCCATATGCAGGCTACCGGTAATATTTGGAGGTGGCATCATAATGCAAAATGTTGGTTTTTTTAAATATTTTGGTTTAAAAAAACCATTTTTTTCCCAAAAATTATATAAAAATTCTTCAATTTTTTTAGGATTATAAGTTTTTTCCATTATATTTTATCTGTATTTTTGAATTTACTATCGTTTGTGTAATAATATTAAAAAATATACCTATAGTAATATTTTTAATAACATGTGTAATTTAATCGATTTAATAAAAATTGACATAACAATTCAACAGGACAACCTGTAGCCCCTTTGGATACACCAGATGTCCATGCTGTTCCAGCAATGTCTAAATGTGCCCAATGATATTTCTTTGTAAAATAAGATAAAAAACAAGCTGCATGTATCGCTCCTGCTTTTCCTTTACCAATATTTGAAAAATCTGAAAAATTCGATTTTAATTCTTTTTGATACTCTGAAAATAAAGGTAATCGCCATATTTTATCATTAGATTCTTTCGAAGCAATTATTAATTCTTCAGCCAATTCTTCATTATTTGAAAAAAGACCACTAATCGATTCTCCAAGAGCTGTTACACATGCACCAGTCAATGTCGCAATATCAATAACTGTATTTGGAGAAAAACGTTCTATATAAGTTAATACGTCACATAAAACTAAACGCCCTTCAGCATCAGTATTCAATACTTCAACAGTTTTACCTGACATAGTCGTTAAAATATCACCTGGTCTAAAAGAACCACTACCTAACATGTTTTCGCATCCTGCTAAAATGCCTATTATATTTAATGGTAGCTGCAGTTCAGCAACCATAGTTAATACTCCATATACAGCAGCAGCGCCACACATATCATATTTCATATTGTCCATATCATCTGATGATTTAATAGATATTCCGCCTGAATCAAAAGTCAAACCCTTGCCTACTAAAACAATCACTTGATTATCAATAACATTATTTCCAGAATATTTTATTACCGACATAATCGGTTTATTTTTTGATCCTTGACCAACAGATAAATATGCATTCATCCCTAATTTTTTCATTTCTTTAACATCAATTGTTTCTACAGTAACGTTTTTTTTATACTTTTTTTCAAATTCTCGAGTTTGATAGGATAGATACAAAGGATGACAAATGTTTGGAGGCAAATTACTAATATTTTTTGCGTATGTAATCCCAAGACCAATAGATAGTCCATGTTTAATAGCATCATTGGCTAATGGTAAATTGTTTTCATTAAAAATATGAAATACGATTGAATATACATCAAAATTTTGTTGTTCCTGTTCGTTGATCTTACGTATTTTATATAATGATTCCTGTATTGCAAGAATCATACACCTCACAATCCAATATGTATTATTTTTTTTAATATTTAATTCTGACAATGTGCAAATGATTTTCTTAATCGGCATTAGTTTTAAGAAATTAAAACTAGATATTAATATTTTTCTAATACAAGATTTATTAATTGTATTTTTTTTCCCGCAACCAACTAATAATATTCTTGTAGCACAAACATGCGGTATGTTATATAATAAAAGCGTTTGCCCTATTTTTCCAGTTATATCACCTAATTTAATCAAAGATGTAATATAACCATTGCTACATTTATCTAAATAATTACCAGAATCAGTCAATTCATTTGAATCAAAAATACCAATTATAATGCAATCTACTTTTTCTGTACTTAAACTATACTTTTGTGCCAAAAATTTCATAATATTTATTCCAAGACAATCCAAAAATAATATTTTTTCTCAAAAATTATAATGAATATTATATACTAAATAATACTTTTATTTTTACTATTATTTTCATAATATAAGAATACAAATTTTACTACAGAGATTTTATTATGAACCATCTTTATCGACGTCATTGTTTAAGATTACAAAATTTTACTTCAAAAGAAATAAATGACATTCTTCAATTATCTCACACATTAAAAAAAAGAAAAAAAAATAATCAAGAAACACAATTACTTACAAAAAAAAACATAGTTCTAATTTTTGAAAAAGAATCAACGCGAACAAGATGCGCTTTCGAAATAGCTGCATTTGACCAAGGAGCAAATGTTACATATCTTGGACCAGGTAGTACACATATTGGAACAAAAGAGTCCATTGAAGACACTGCCAAGGTTCTTGGACGTTTATACGATGGAATTCAATATCGCGGTCATGATCACGATACAATAGAAATCTTATCAAAACATTCACAAGTTCCGGTATGGAACGGCTTAACTGACAAATTTCATCCTACACAACTGCTAGCTGATCTATTAACTATAAAAGAAATATTTCCAAAAAAAACATTTTCTGAAATTACATGTGCATATGTAGGAGATGCGCGAAACAATATTGGCAATAGTTTATTAGAATCTGCATCATTATTAGGTTTAAATTTACGTCTAGTTGCACCAAAAAAATATTGGCCAGAAAAACATTTCTTTTTTCTATGTCAAAACAAACGAAAAAAAAATCAAGAAAAAATTATATGCACTGAAAACATTAACGAAGGTGTTAAAAATGTAGATTTCATTTATACTGACGTATGGATTTCAATGGGCGAACCAAAACAAAACTGGAATCAAAAAATACAACTGTTAAAAGATTATCAAGTAAATGATAACATGTTAAATATTACTAATAACCCCGAAGTAAAAGTTTTACATTGTTTACCTGCTATACATAATAAAAATATTTACATAAAAAAATCTATATTAAACAAATATGACTTTCAAAATGGTATGGAAATTACCGATAATGTATTTAAAAAACATCAAAAAACCATTTTTGAACAAGCAGAAAACAGATTACATACAATAAAAGCTCTGCTTTTATCCAGTTTAATTCAAGAAATCAAATTTTAAAAAACTTGTATTTAGAATTTTTGAAAACGAAACTATAAAATTTTTTTAAATTTTACAATACAAATTTAATATCTTTCTCGAGTTTTATATTCTGAAAAGTTTGTAAGACCATCTTTTCTACAGTAGTTAAGGAAAAATAAAAATTGAGAAATTCTCTGTATAAAAAAAATATTATTTCCATCAATGATCTCGAACGTGATGAATTAGAGCTCATTTTAAAATACTCCTCCATGTTCAAAAAAACACCGCAACCAAATTTATTAAAAAACAAAATTATTGCAAATTGTTTTTTTGAAGCATCAACGCGAACTCGTTTATCTTTTGAAACTGCAATTCATCGTTTAGGAGCTTCAATAATTGGTTTTTCTGATGGAAGACATATTTCTTGGAAAAAGAAAGGTGAAACTTTAGCAGATACCATTTCTGTAATTAGTTCTTATGTTGATGCTATTATTATTCGACATCCTCAAGAAGGTTCTGCACGTTTAGCTTCAGAATTTTCTAATGGAATACCAATACTAAATGCTGGAGATGGATCTAATCAGCATCCTACACAAACGTTATTGGATTTATTCACAATCCAAGAAACACAAAATAGACTTAATGCATTAAATATTGCCATGGTTGGTGATCTCAAATATGGAAGAACAGTACACTCATTAATACAAGCACTGGCTAAATTTGAAAATAATCAATTTTTTTTTATTGCACCTGACGCATTAATGATGCCTAATTATATTAATAACATGTTATGCAGTAAAAATATTGTCTGGAAACGATATAATAAAATTGAAGAAATCATTTCTAAAATAGACATTTTGTACATGACTCGCATACAACGAGAAAGATTAGATTCAAAAGAATATGAAAATACGAAATCAAAATTCATATTATATGCTAAATTTTTAAAAAATGCTCGTAAAAATTTAAAAATATTACATCCACTCCCTCGTATCGATGAAATAGACTATGATGTTGATCATACACCGTATGCATGGTATTTTCAACAAGCAGCAAACGGTATTTATGCTCGTCAAGCAATTTTATCGTTAGTATTAATCAAATGAAAAATATGCAAACACATAAGTTACAAGTAGAAACAATTAAATCTGATAGTGTTGGTGATCATATTCCTGCTTATATCAGTTTTAAATTGTTATTTCTATTTCGATTTACAGAAAATAAAGAACGTATCACTATAGGATTGAATCTGCCGTCTAGAAAGTTAGAGACTAAAGATATAATAAAAATTGATGACACGTTTTAAGTCATGATCAAATAAATCAGTTAGCAATTTATTCTCCCTATGCTACTGTAAATTATATTAAGAAATATAATCTTATAAAAAAACATTTTCAAATTTTCTTAAAAAAATGATCGAATTTTATTTTGTCCAAATAATAATTGTATCAGTCACGATAATTTTATTAATTTTAGCTTTATATTTAAGTGCGACAATTATAGTTGTATCAACTTAAAATGTAAATATTATGAAAAAGAATTTCCTAAAGAAACTATTTTACAATTTTGATTAAACAAGTTTATCACTATAAAAAAGGAAAAAAATGAATCATATAATTCATACAAAAAACGCACCTAAACCGATTGGGCCATATTCTCAAGCAATACAAATTAACAATATAATCATGCTATCTGGACAAATACCAATTGACATTATATCAGGAAAAATACCAGATAAAATAGAAGATCAAACATATATAGTACTGAAAAATATCAAAAATATTTTAAAATCTGTAAATTTAGAAATTAAAAATATCATTAAAATGACAATTTTTACAACTGACTTAAAAAAAATCAATGCTATTAATAAAATTTATGAAAATTTTTTTATTAAAAATATGTCTCATTTTCCTGCAAGATCTTGTATTGAAGTGCAAGCTTTACCAAAAAATTCAAAAATAGAAATCGATGCTATAGCTTTTGCACAAAATAAAACATAAATTTTATTACAAAATACAACTAATTAATCAATCATGCTTAGTTCAAAACATGCAATATGCCGCAAAGCGGCATAGAAAACTGAATAAAAAATTTATACACTTTTACGACGAAAAAAAGACGACTTTAAAGTATTTTTAGAGATATTAGATTGATCTACACGACGAGCATGATAACGATAATGATTGTTTTTATCTTTCTTGAATAAAGTGCGATTATTTATTCTTCTTTCATATATTTTAAAACCGGGTAATAAACTTATATTTATTGATTTGTTTAAAATCTTCGTACAAATTAAATTTTTTAATAAATCTTTAGATAATCCCTTAGGCAACTCGATCGTTGAATGAAATGCAAATAATTTGATGTTCCCAATATTACGGCTATGAATCTTACCTTCATTAGCAATAGCTCCAACTATATGACGCGCCTCCACTCCATCATTTCGACCGACTTCAATTCGATATATATCTAAATTTCTGATCGCTTTCCGATCACGACGAAAACGATGATTACAGTTATGATCTTCAATCCGATTATTACAGTATTTTTTTGAAAATGATTCACGAAATGAACGATTTTTTACATCCGGTGCGATAATCAACGGACGTTCACCTTGAGCCATTTTTAATAAAGCAGCTGCGAAAGTTTTTATATCTAAATCATCTGCAGAATATAATTTATCTAATAAAGCACTATATTGATCCAAATCTTTGCTTTCTAATTGCTGTTGCACTTTCTTAGCAAACTGATCAAGGCGTCTTTGACATAATAATTCAACATTTGGCAAATGTACTTCTGAAATTGTTTGTTTAACAATACGTTCAATATTACGCAATAAACGACGTTCACGATATTCAACAAACAATAATGCACGACCTGCACGACCTGCTCGACCTGTTCGACCAATACGATGCACATAAGATTCTGCATCCATAGGAATGTCATAATTAATCACAAAACTAATACGATCTACATCTAAACCACGAGCTGCAACATCTGTAGCAATCAAAATATCTAATCGACCGTTTTTTAATCGTTCTAATGTTTGCTCGCGTAACGCTTGATTCATATCACCATTTAATGCAGCACTATTGTATCCATTACGTTCCAGTGCTTCAGAAACTTCTAAAGTAGCATTTTTAGTTTTAACAAAAATGATTGTTGCAGAAAAATCTTCGACTTCCAAAAAACGAATTAGCGCATCTGTTTTTCGTCCATATACCATCCAATAACTTTGTCGTATGTCAGGGCGTGTAGTAACATTAGATTGTATTTTAACTTCTTTAGGATGTTTCATAAACCGCTTAGAAATACGACGTATAACTTCCGGCATAGTCGCAGAAAATAAAGCTGTTTGATGATCTTTTGGAATTTGTGCCATAATTGTTTCTACATCTTCTATAAATCCCATCCGTAACATTTCATCGGCTTCATCTAGAACCAATCCATGTAAATTAGAAAGATTCAACGTGCCCCGTTTCAAATGATCTAATAAACGGCCCGGTGTGCCTACAACTATTTGCGGACCTTTCCGTAATGCTCTTAACTGTAATTCATATCTTTGTCCGCCATATAACGGCAAAATCAGAACTCCAATCATATATTTTGCAAACGCAGAAAAAGATTCCGCTACTTGAACTGCTAATTCTCTTGTTGGAGCTAAAACTAAAATCTGAGGAGATTTTAGTTCAATTCGAAGATTGTGTAACAATGGCAAAGCAAAAGCAGCTGTCTTGCCGCTTCCAGTTTGAGCCATTCCTAAAACATCACATCCATTTAATAATAAGGGAATGCAAGCTGATTGAATAGGAGAAGGTTTAACATATCCCATTTCGCTCAATGATTGAATGAGAAAGGAGTTTAAACCAAGAAAAGAAAATGTGCTTTCAGTATGAGTCATGCAATAGATATGCCTTTTAAGTTACATTAGCCAGTCTACATAGCTCATAATGAAAATATAAATTTATTCTCATTGAAAAGTGTGAACCGGCTCAAATTAAAAATGATTTAAATAAAGAAATTAATTTTTATAAAAAAAATATTTATTAAATTTCAAAAAAAATGATTTATTATAATATTTTACAATTAATATATTTATAAATATTAATTTATACCATTAATATGGTACTATCTGATACAATATAAATCTATGTTTTTTTAAACAAAATACACTTTAAATAAAAATAAAAAAATTAAACTAATACTTTCCTACAACAATATAATTATATCAGATAATATCATTATTTATTGTCTTATTGGAAATAATAAAATTTTCAATTTCTTTAATACTCAGTCTTAATCGACCTTGACGATCTATTTCTAATACTTTTACAGATATTATCTGATCGATTTTTAAATAATCTGAAACTTTATTTACTCTTTTTTTAGAAATCTGAGAAATATGAATTAATCCTTCTTTACCAAGATTAATAGATACAAATGCTCCAAAATCCACAATTCTAGTCACTTTTCCAGTATAAATTCGACCAACTTCAATTTCAGCGGTAATTTCTTGAATCCTTCGAATAGCGTGCTGTGCTTTTTCTCGAACATTTGCAGAAATTTTTATAGTACCATCGTCTTCAATCTCAATTATTGTACCAGTTTCTTCGGTCAACATACGAATGACAGATCCACCTTTTCCAATCACGTCTTTGATTTTTTCAGGATTTATTTTGATAATATAAATTCTCGGCGCAAAATTTGAAATATCTTGTCTAAATGAATCTAGAGCTTGATTCATAACATTTAAAATATGCAATCGTGCTGATTTAGCTTTATTTAAAGCCATATGCATAATTTCGCTATTAATACCATCTATTTTAATATCCATTTGCAATGCTGTTATACCATGTTCTGTTCCAGATACCTTAAGATCCATATCCCCTAAATGATCTTCGTCACCTAAAATATCGACTAATAAAACATATTTATTTTTTTCTTTAACCAATCCTATAGATATTCCAGCAACAGCAGATTTAATTGGCACACCAGCATCCATTAATGCTAAAGATGCTCCACAAACAGAAGCCATAGAAGAAGAACCATTAGACTCAGTAATTTCAGAAACTACTCGAATAGTATAAGGAAAATCTTCTATTTTTGGCATTACTGCTAAAAGACTTTTTTTAGCAAGACGACCATGTCCTATTTCTCGTCTTTTAGGAGAACCTATTATACCTATTTCACCTACAGAATAAGGTGAGAAATTATAATGAAATAAAAAGTTGTCGATTCTATCCCCTAACAAATCATCTAAATTTTGCGCATCTCGTGAAGTTCCTAAGGTGACGGAAACTAAAGATTGAGTTTCTCCACGCGTAAATAAAGCCGAACCATGTGTACGCGGCAATACGCCTGTTCGAACATCTAATGCACGAATCATGTCCTTATCTCGACCATCAATACGAATTTTATTATTTAATATACGTTTTCGTACAATTTGTCTTTCAATTTTTTGTAAAATAATTTCTATTTCAGCAATGTCAATAGTATTATCTTCACTGACAATTCTAATTACTTCTTCTTTAATTAATTTTAATCTTGCATGCCTATCTTGTTTATTAGAAATTAAATAAGCAGTACTGATATTTTTTTCAGATAATGCAATAATTTTCATTTCTAACGCTTTATTGATCTCAGAATAAGACATAACCCAAGGTGTTTTACTTGCTTCATTTGAAAAAGAACGAATATTATTTATTACTACTTGTTGTTGTTGATGCCCAAACATAATAGCGCCAAGAATATTTTCTTCGCTTAATATTTTTGATTCTGCCTCTACCATCAGGATTGCATTCTGAGTGCCAGAAACTACTAAATCTAAATTACTGTGCTTCATATCATCACTACTTGGATTTAAAATGTACTTATCTTTAATAAACCCTACTCTAGCAGCACCAATTGGTCCGTAAAATGGAATACCAGATATACTTAAAGCAGCTGATACACCGATAATAGAAATTACATCTGGATTGATTTGAGGATTAACTGATACCACTGTAACAATTATTTGAATTTCATTAATAAAATTTTTTGGAAATAACGGACGCAGAGGTCGATCTATTAATCGTGCAATCAATATTTCGTTTTCACTGGGACGACCTTCTCTTCTAAAAAAACCGCCAGGTATACGACCAACTGCATATGTTCGTTCCTGATAATTTACAGTAAGTGGAAAAAATTTTTGCCCTGTATATGTTGTTTTTTGTCCTACAATAGTTACAAAAACTGCAGTATCATCCATGCTGGCCATAATAGCTGCAGTAGCTTGACGAGCTATTATACCAGTTTCTAAAGTAATCGTGTATTGACCATATTGAAATTTACGTACAATGGGATTTAGCAAAATAATATCCTTAGCATAAGACTAATTTTTCATGAATTATAAATTAATACTTTAAAACACCATATTTTTGACACATATTAATATAAAATCTATACAATAATAAATATATTCTTGATTAATTTAATTATGTTTTTTTGTAAAAAAAGGGCCTGACGCCCTTTTTAAAAAAATTTGTTTCGGTAACTTATTAACCAACCATATAATAAAAAATATTTATCGTCGTAAATTCAAACTATCAATTAACTTCGTATAACGAGATATGTTTTCTTTTTTCAAATAATTCAATAATTTTCGACGTTTAGACACCATATTCAACAAACCTCTACGACTGCAATAATCTTTCTTATGTTTAGAAAAATGCATTTGAAGATAATTAATTTGGTTTGTTAACAATGCCACCTGAACTTCTATTTTTCCAGTATTTTTTTCACTTTTGGAATACTGAAAAATAACTTTTTTTGTGTTAATTAGTCCAAAAGACATATAAAAAAACTCCATATATTTAAAATAAACATGCTAATAACTAATGATGAACTAAAATAATTTAAAAAAATAATATCGCGCGAAAATTAATTTAATCAAAACACCGAATTATGCAATATCGATACTAATCGATACGGAATTAATAATTTTTCAGAATTTATCTTTCCTATTCCTAGAAAAGATTTATTTTCATCTACAACTCGTACTAAACTATTTTTCATGATAGATGAAACTAGTACTGTCTGTCCTAATTTAAAATTATTTGACATTTTTTTTGAAAGATAAACTACAGGAAAACAAGATACAGGACTATCAATAGGCATTAAAAATTGATCGATACCTTTAAAATAATTCACTTGTTCATTATAATTTTTGTTTAAAAATTTGCACAAATTATCTAATTTTATTGCTTGCAAAACACAATAAGTCGATATTTGCAAACGACGTAAAGATATGACATGCGCGCCACAACCTAACTTTTCCCCTAAATCATCAATGAGCGTACGAATATATGTGCCCTTTGAACAACATATTTCACACGCAAGTAAATTATTTTTTTTATAAAAATCAATACTATATATAAATACTTGTCGTTTTTTACGATGAATTGTTAACCCTTGGCGTGCATATTTATATAACGGCACGCCATTATATTTAATTGCAGAATACATAGGTGGAATTTGATCAATTAAACCAATTAATTCTTTTATTGATGAATTTAATTGAGACGATGTAAACAAAATAGGCCGTTTTTTTAAAATCACACCATTTCTATCTAATGTAGATGTTTTTTCTCCTAATTTTGCAATTACATAATACCGTTTTCTTGATTGTGTTAAACAAAAAGAAAATTTTGTACATTCTCCAAAACAAATTGGTAAAATGCCTGTTGCAAGAGGATCCAATGTACCAATGTACCCAGCTTTTTTTGCATGAAAAATATATTTAACTTTTTGCAACGCATGACTAGAAGATATACCTGTAGGTTTATCTAATAATAAAAATCCATGAACATCTCGTTTTTTACGCAAAAACATTTATTAATTCCTTTAATTCAATCGTAAATTAACGTTGTTCTAGTTATCTTTTCAAGTGCGATAATATATTCGCAATTCTAGTACCTTTTAAATAAGAATCGTCATATACAAAAATAAGATTTGGTACAATTCGCAACCGCATGCTTTTAAATAACAATTTACGAATATAATTAGTAGATCTATTTAAAACACTGAGAATACTTCTTGTATTAGTTTTGTCTTGTTCATCAAATAAACCAATAAATATTCGAGCATATGATAAATCTTGCGACAATTGTACTGCACAAACTGTAATTATTTTATTTATACGTGGATCTTTCAATGAACGCTGTATAATAATAGCAATTTTTTTTTGTAATTCTTGAGAAACTGTTAGCGATCGATCAAATGATTTTTTCATAATTATCATTCTTAATTAAAAATATTATAAAAAATATACTATATTTTATAGTACTCTTTTAATATTTTTCATTTCAAACACTTCTATAACGTCTGAAACACAAATATCATTATAATCTTTTATTATAATTCCACACTCCATACCATGTCGCACTTCATACACATCTTCCTTAAATCGGCGCAAAGATTCTAATTCACCTTTATATATAACTATATCTCCACGTAAAACATGAATAATCTTATTGCGTTTAATTATACCGTCTGTCACCATACATCCAGCAATAACATCAAATTTAGGAGATTTAAACACAGTTCTAACAATCGCTGAACCAATAGCACTTTGTTTATATTTTGGCGACAAAATATTTGTCATAACAGATTTAACTTCATCAACTAAATTATAAATAACCGAATAAGAACGAAAATATACGTTCTCTGCATCAATAATTTTTTTTGCAGACCAATCAGCTCGTGCGTTAAAACCTAGTATAATAGCATTTGAAGCCAAAGAAAGAGATACATCGGTTTCGCTAATTTCACCTATTCCAGAACTTATTATATTTATTTCTATTTCAGAATTAGATAAATTCAGCAATGCACTAGAAATGGCTTCTAAAGAACCCTGAACATCAGATTTAAGAATAATTTTTAATTCTGATACATTATTTTTATTAAAATTTTCAAATAATTTATCTAAATTAAATCTATTGTTACTTTCGAATTTTTTTTCTCGATATTTATTTTTTCGATAAGATGCTACTTCTTTAGCTTGTTTTTCATTTTGTACAACTGTGACTATATCTCCAGAAACAGGTACTTGCGATAATCCTAAAATTTCTACTGGAATGGCAGGTTTTGCAAATTTTACCTCATGTCCTACATCGTTGCGTAAAGATTTTACACGACCATACTCACAACCACATAATATCACATCCCCCTTATTCAGCGTTCCTTTTTTTACCAATACTGTTGCAACAGGTCCTCTACCTTTATCAAGAAAAGATTCTATGACTACACCTTCTGCCATACCTGTAGATATTGCTTTTAATTCTAACATTTCCGCTTGTAATAAAATTGCATTTAATAATTGATTGACACCTTGCCCGGTTTTAGCAGAAACTGGCACAAATATATTTTCGCCTCCCCATTCCTCAGAAAGAATATTTTGCTTAGTTAAATCAGTTTTAATTCTATCAATGTCTAAATCAATTTTATCGATTTTATTAACAGCTACTATTATTGGTACATTCGCTTCTTGTGCATGCTGAATTGCTTCAATAGTTTGAGGCATAACCCCATCATCAGCAGCCACAACTAAAATTACAATATCAGTAACATGAACACCTCGAGATCGCATTGCAGTAAAAGCAGAATGTCCAGGAGTATCTAAAAACGTAATTTCGCCTAAATTTGTATTAAAATGATATGCGCCAATTCTTTGCGTAATACCCCCTTTTTCATTAGATGCAATTCTTGTAGAGCGAATATAATCCAACAAAGACGTTTTACCGTGATCAACATGGCCCATAATCGTCACTATAGGTGGCCTGGTAACAGCAATACTATTTCCTATATCACGATTTTGCATAATTGATTCTTCTAATTTATTTTCGTTATTTAGTATAACTTTATGACCCATTTCTTCAGCAATTAATTGCGCAGCATCTTGATCAAGAAGATAATTAATATTTCCTATGATGCCCATATTCATCATAGTTTTTATTACTTCAGCGCTTTTTACAGCCATTTTATTCGATAAATCTGAAACAGAAATAGTTCCGCTAATTACTACATCTCTATTAATATTAACTTTAGGCTTTTTAAATACTTGTTGCAAAACGATAGAATTATTTTTTTGTTTACTATGCTTTTTATTTCGAGAAAAGTGATATGCTTCTTCTTTATGTAATTTACTCTTATGAAGATATTTATTATTTTTCTTTTGAGACAAGTTTTTTATACTTCGTTTATGTTTTTTTTTTCTAGTATCTATTTCTGGATAGCTTAGATTAACTAATTGACGTTTATGTATAAATTTTTTTAAACGATAGTTTGTTTTTTCTTCTGGTGTTGATTTCCATGTTTCAGACTTTTCTTTAGTATTATCTTGTAATTTTAACGTATTTTTTTTTCTTTCAGTAGATCTTTTAAATTTACAATTTTTAATATCTGGCTTTATAGGATATGTTGGTTTCAATCCATTTAGTTTGTTTATGTTATTAGTTTTAATATGTTTTACCTGTAATACGGACATTCTAGTATGATTATTGTGATCATGTTTTATTTTTTGTGATAAAAATCGCTTTTTTTTTAAATTATTGACTGCTGTATTCGAATCTGACATATTTTCTATTTCACATGTATTATTCTTCATGTACGTTCTTTTTTTTCTAATCTCAATCTGAACAAGTTTATTTTTACCATGTAAAGTAGAAACATTTAACATACTACGCGTCTTTCTTTGTACAACACACGCATTTGAAATAGATTTTTTGGTATTATTTAAATACTTTAATAAAAATTTTTTTTCTGTAGGACTAATATAATCGTTTTCATTTTTAATAACATTAATATCAGACAGTTTTTTTAATAATTTCTGTATTGAAATTTTAACTTCATTAGATAAATCTTTTAAACTTATATCTGGCATACTATTTGCCTCCTATGTTTAAGTTTTTTTTTCAAACCAACAAATATTACGAGCAGTCATAATCAATAATCCAGCTTGTTTTGAACTTAAGTTTTCAATGTCAACTAAATCGTCTATCCCTTGCTCTGCTAATTTTTCCAAGGTAAAAATATTTTTTTTCGCCAATTTAGAAGCTAACTCTTCATTCATACCATTGATATTTAATAATCTTTTTTCAATTTTTTTATCATTAATATCGTTCTTTTCGTTTAATTCTTTCAATACCAATGCATTTTTAGCTGTTTTTCGTACTAATTCAGCATCCTTTACACTTAAATGTTCAATTTCTAATAACTCATTAAACGGAATATAAACTAATTCTTCAAGAGAAGAAAAACCTGCTTTTACCAAAACGTTAATAATATTATCATTAATATTCAAATATTTTTTAAATGTATTGAATGCCATATATGCTTCTTTTTTATATTTATCTTTCATATCTTCCGTAGTCATAACGTTTAATTCCCAACCACTAATTTGCGAAGCTAAACGAACATTTTGACCATTTCTACCAATAGCCTGCGCTAAATTGCCTGGCTCTACAGCAATATCCATAGTATGATGATCCTCATCAACAACGATAGAAACTACATCGGCTGGAGCCATAGCATTAATAACAAATTGAGCAGGATTATCATCCCATAAAATAATATCAATTTTCTCTCCACATAACTCCGTAGAAACCGCTTGTACTCTTGCTCCTCGCATACCTACACACGCTCCTACTGGATCAATACGTTTATCATGTGTTCTAACAGCAATTTTTGCACGAGAACCGGGATCACGTGCTGCAGATTTTATTTCAATTACCTCTTCGCCAATTTCAGGGACCTCAATACGAAATAATTCAATAAGCATTTCGATTTTAGAACGACTGATAAACAATTGCGTACCCTTTGATTCGGGGTAAACACCATATAAAACACCTCGAATACGATCTCCAGGTCGAAAATTTTCTCGGGGGAGCATTCCTTCACGCAAAATTAATGCTTCTGCGTTATTTCCTAAGTCTAATGTTAAATTATCACGATTAATTTTTTTTACTATTCCAGTAATAATTTGACCTAAATATTTTTTAAATTGATCGACTAACATAGCTCGTTCCGCTTCTCGAACTTTTTGCACAATCACTTGTTTTGCAGTTTGTGTTGTAATTCTATCAAAACTAACGGATTCTATTTTGTCTTCTACATAATCATTCACACATATTGATGCTCCTTCAAAACATGCAGCTTCTAATGTAATTTCTCTAGTTGGTTGTGTGACTACGTTGACTACCATCCAACGTCGAAATGTAGTAAAATGTCCAGTTTTTCGATTAATACTGACTCTAACCTCAATTTCTTGCTCGTATTTTTTTTTAGTTGCTGTAGCTAATGCAATTTCTAATGCTTCAAATATTTTCTCTCGCGGTAATGATTTTTCATTAGATACCGCTTCTACAACAGCTAAAATTTCTTTATTCATCTTAGTAAACCTTAAATAAAAATTTAAAAATAAAACAATACGACCCATATTTATGAGATTAAATATAATAATGTTATAAAATAATTAAATAACAAATTTACTAAATTTATATTAGTAAAAATCATATTTAACACACAAAATAAAAATAAATCAAAAATCTAATATATTCTAAATATACTAATAAAAAACCCCGATAATTCGGGGTTTTTTAAATTATGGTTACGTTAAAACATTTAAAAATTAATAAAAAGATATTTTTATAAAAAAATATTTAATATTTTTCAAAAAAATATATT
The DNA here is from genome assembly GCA_014622685.1 of Buchnera aphidicola (Pentalonia nigronervosa). Lineage (NCBI taxonomy): Bacteria > Pseudomonadati > Pseudomonadota > Gammaproteobacteria > Enterobacterales > Erwiniaceae > Buchnera > Buchnera aphidicola. The sequence continues at coordinate 274,812 of CP061275.1, forward strand.
CGATTGTATACAATATATAATCAATATACTTACCGAGAATGGGATTTGAACCCATACGCTTTACAGCACTATCCCCTCAAGATAGCGTGTCTGCCAATTCCACCACCTCGGTAAAAAATTTCATATTATATCAATAAAAATTATTCATCATATTCAAAAAAATTAACTAGGTATATCTTTATATACCATTGATTTATCTAAAAAAGATGTATTGTCATTTTTTATTTTTTGTGTATTGCTATTTTTCCAAAAAAAATCTGAATCTTGTTCTTGATTGTTAATATTACACAAAATAATACCTATAAAAAAAAATAAAAAAGCTAAAATTCTAACAGTATTGAACATAAAATTATTTGAATTCAGGCTATTAAATAATTTAGCATGATTTTTAATGTTGGAATACATCGTACTGTTCAATCCTTGTCCTAAATGCAAAAAAATTGATAAAATCAACATAACTGAAGTACAAACAAAACAAAATAAAACAAAAAAATACATAAATACTAATCCTTTCTATAAAAAATAATATTTTTTAAAAAATCTAAAAAATTAAACAAAACATCACATTTTATAAAAATTTATATATTTTAAAAATGATGAATAATCTATAAAATATAAAATTTATTAAATATTACGAAAATATTTAATTAATTTTTAATTCAATACATTACGTGATCAACATATTATATATTATGTATACAATACAAGATTTAATAACAATTATAACATTTATAAACACTACAATTACAATTTTTTAATATAATTTTTAATATCATGTACAAATTAAAAAATACGGAACAATTTTTTTATTATAAAAATACAAAATTTTATTCTTGATATTTAAAAAAATGTATAATCATTAGCATAAACATCATCCGTATTTTATAAAATATAAAATTATATTTTCTCTTTTATAAATATTATATGTGTTTTTTAAAAAACATTTTAAAAAATTTAAAAACTGAATATCATTGCGTAAATTATATAAACATATATTATATTTTCTATGATTGATAACATCCCTGCAATCTAGTTATAATTCTGTTTCTATTTATATTTTTATACTTAAATAAATATAATTAAATTTTTTAAAACTTTAAGATTCATTATTTGACATTTTTATAAACATATTAATTATATGTATTCAATAAAATAACATTTCTAGTTTTTTAAAATCTAATACCATATCTGTCTTGATCGTAATAATACTGCAATAATACTATTGAATTTATTTTTTCAATCCCTAAAAGACAATATAAATTGACTAATCTGTATCTTTCGTATTTTCTAAATAATTTGCTATAATTACTTAATACTGTTCCTATACACACTACGTCAATATATGTTTTTTGAAGTAACAACTTTTAATTATAAAATTTTATTTATAATGAAGTTTTTATTAATGTCATAACACTGAAAAAATAGAAATAAAAATCTATTTAATTTTGAACATAATGCAATATTGAGTATAACATGATATGCAGAAATATTAGTCAAAACTAATATAATCATACATTACAATCAATCCAAACATTTCAAAAAAGTCTTTAAAAAACATGAACACATTTTTTTGTGTTTTAAAAAATAGTAATTTTATTTTTTTTAAATTAATGAAATTGATGCTTTTTATTACTAAAAGACCCAATCCTAATTCAGATTAAAATTTGAACCTAAGTTTATGTATATTTTATAAAAAATAAATATTTTTACTTTTTATATAATAATTTTTCATCTGAACTGTAAAAAGATTTGATTCTACAAAACATATTCTACTTTTTTATAAGCACTATCGTTTTTAAATATTTTAAATGCGTTGTCAAGATTATTTTTGAATCATAAGAAATGTATACTTTATATTTATAAAATCCGTTTAAAAAAATATTAAATATACATTTTCAGTGAATTTGTTATAAAATAAGATGAAGCAATAATTTATTTATAACTTCATCTTATCTTTAAGACGATTTTAATAAAAAACAATAATAATAAGAAAGTAATCAAACTAACAATTTTATATTGAAATAATACTATATGTTTTATGTTAGAAATCTTAAAATAGTCATCATGCATTGCTAAGATATGTTCTCTAAGAATTATCTTTTTTATTTATGCTTGCCCATCCTTTTGGAGCACGTACTTCGCGTCTTGACATTAAATCATCAATTTGATATGCATCAATAGTTTCATATTTAATCAATGCGTTTTTCATAGCATGTAATATATCAATATTTTCGTTTAAAATATTCCTTGCTCGATTATAGTTTCGATCAATTAAAATTTTTACCTCTTCATCAATAATTCTAGCTGTTTCATCTGACATATGCTGTGCTTTTGCTACAGAACGTCCTAAAAATATTTCTCCTTCTTCTTCAGCATACAACAATGGACCTAATTTTTCTGAAAATCCCCATTGTGTAACCATATTTCGAGCTAAATTTGTAGCTATTTTAATATCATTACAAGCTCCAGTAGAAACTTTTTTAACACCATAAATAATTTCCTCTGCTAAACGACCACCATATAAAGTAGATATTTGACTTTCTAGTTTTTGACGATTCACGCTAAGTACATCCGATTCAGGTAAAAAAAATGTAACACCTAACGCTCGACCTCGTGGAATAATAGTCACTTTATGTGCTGGATCATGTTCAGGTACCAATCGTCCTACAATAACATGACCAGACTCATGATATGCAGTAGATTCTTTTTGAAACTCACTCATAACCATAGATTTTCGTTCAGTACCCATCATCATTTTATCTTTTGCTCGTTCAAATTCCGACATAGACACTACTGTGTTATTCATTCGAGCAGAAAACAAAGCCGCTTCATTTACTAAATTAGCTAAATCAGCGCCTGAAAATCCAGGTGTACTCCGCGCAATAGTCATAGGTTCAACATCTTTGGATAGGGGAACTTTTCGCATGTGTACTTTTAAAATTTGTTCTCTTCCTCTAATATCTGGAAGAGCTACAATTACCTGACGATCAAAACGCCCAGGTCGTAATAACGCAGGATCTAATACATCTGGTCTATTTGTTGCAGCTATTAATATAATTCCTTCATTACCATCAAATCCATCCATTTCAACTAACATTTGATTGAGAGTTTGTTCTCGTTCATCATGACCACCACCTAATCCAGCGCCTCGTTGACGACCAACAGCATCAATTTCATCAATAAATATTATACACGGAGCCGATTTTCTAGAATGTTCGAACATATCCCTTACTCGAGAAGCACCAACACCAACAAACATCTCAACAAAATCTGAACCAGAAATAGTAAAAAACGGAACTTTAGCTTCTCCGGCAATAGCTTTTGCTAACAACGTTTTTCCAGTTCCAGGAGGGCCTACCATAAGTATACCTTTTGGTATTTTTCCCCCGAGTTTTTGAAAACGACTAGGTTCTTTAAGATATTCTACTAACTCACTCACTTCTTCCTTTGCTTCGTCACATCCTGCAACATCTTCAAAAGTAATTTTTATCTGGTCTTCTGGCAACATACGTGCTTTGCTTTTTCCAAATGACATAGCACCTTTTCCACCACCCATTTGAATTTGTCGCATAAAAAAAATCCACACGCCAATTAATAATAACATCGGAAACCAAGAAATCAAAACAGAAATAAAAAGATTCGGTTCATCAGGAACAGAACCAACAACTTTAACGTTTTTGACTATAAGATTATCCAATAATTTTGGATCATTAATAGGAATATAAGTAATATATTTACTACTGTCTTTTTTGATAACGCTAATTGTACGTCCGTTAATATATGCTTCACGGACCTGATCTTGATTAACTTCTGATAAAAAAGTTGAATAATCAACTCTATGACTATTAACATCACCTGTATTTAACTTTTGAAAAATTGACATTAATACAATTGTAATAACTAACCAAAAAATCAGGTTTTTAACCATATCACTCAAGGGAACAACCTCTCATTGCATATTTATATTAAAAAAAACCACACAGATAAGAAATATTTATCTGGTTGCTAGAATGAATATTTCTCGAGATCTTGCTCGAGAAGATTTAGGTTTACAAATTTTTACTTTAGAAAAAAACGTTTTAATTTCTTCATAAAATGCATTGAAGCCCTCTCCGTGAAAAGATTTTAATACAAATCTTCCGTTTCTGGATAAAATATATCGCGATATTTTTAATACCGATTTACATAACTCGATAATACGCGGCATATCAACAGCAGAATTTCCAGTGATATTTGGAGCTATATCTGATATAATTAAGTGAATTTTTATATTTTTTAAATAATTTAATATAAAACGTAATGTTTTTTTATTGCGAATGTCACCTTGACAAAAATGTACGCCAGTAATTGGCAACATTGGTAAAATATCACAAGCTAAAATTTTCCCTTTTAAACCAATTTTGTTTCGTGCATATTGTGTCCAGCCGCCTGGAGCAGAACCAAGGTCAATAACATTCATATTATTTCTGAATAATTGATAACTGTCATCTAACTCTTTTAATTTAAACCAAGATCTTGAACGTACTTTATTTTTTTTTGCATCCTGAACATATTTATCTTGAAAATGTTCGAATAACCAACGACTTGAACTATTTGATTTTCTTTTTAAAATCATATATCCACTATTATTAAAATGTTTACTAAAAAAATAAAAAAATTTATTAAAATTTTATCTAAAAATTCAATCTAAAAAATATATCTTACATAATTAAATGACTATATGTGATCAATGCTTAAAATATTATATTCAACATCACCACCTGGTGTACATATAGTTACAATAGTATTAATTTTTTTTCCTATTAAACCTCGTGCCATTGGGGAATTAATAGAAATTAAATTTTTTTTAAAATCTGCTTCATCATCACCGACAATTTGATAAACAAATTTTGTATTATTGTTCATATTTAATATAGTTACTGTTGATCCAAAAATCACACGTCCATGATTAGATAATTTTGTTACATCTATTACTTGAGAATGCGATAATTTTGCTTCAATTTCCTTAATTCGACCTTCACAAAAACCTTGTTCTTCACGAGCTGAATGATATTCTGCATTTTCTTTCAAATCACCATATTCTCGAGCTTCTGCAATAGCTGTAATAATACGTGGACGTTTTATGTTTTTTAAAATTTGTAGTTCTTTTTGCAATTTCTCTACTCCTCGTACTGTCATAGGGATTAAATTCATAATACATATACTCCATAATGTTTTAGTGATTTGTATAAGTTTTTTATACAACGTAAAAAAAAATCAAAAAAACTATTTTTTAAAATTTTAAAGAATGTTAAAATTTAACAAGAAGTTAGGATAAACATATATTATTCAATATTAAGCAACTTTTAATTAATAGCATTACTATTAAAATTAATAAATATGATCTTATAAGTTAATTACAAGATATGTTATTTAAAAAAAGTATGTTCGCAAAATATAACTGAATATTTTTACTAAAAAATGTATTTATATTTAAAAAAATACTTTCTAAAAAATTTCTTATTTTTTAACATAAAACAATTGTGTTAATAAGATATTTTCTATAATCATTCTAAGTAAATAGAGTTTTTACTTAATTTATCTATTTTAAATTAAAAAAAATAATTTATCAAAATTTTAAAAAAATCATAATATATTAATACATGCTATTTTTTATTTAATTATTAATACAGTTCAACATTTAAATATGACAACATATTACTAAAAGCGTATTGAAATGAATGCAAAGCAAATAAAATTACTACTTATTGAGAAATTAAAACTAGACAACGTACATATCTCAGGCGATAAAAATCATTTTAAAATTATCGCTATAGGAGATATATTCAAAAATATTAGACCAGTTGAAAGACAGAAAATGATCTATACTCCTTTACAAGACATGATTCGAAAAAAATATATTCATGCTATATCAATTTACACTTATACTAGTCACGAATGGAAAAAAAATAATATTTTAAATAATCTTGAAAACTGATAATGTAATAAATTATTATCAATATGTATTAGAGATTGATTAAAACATGAATAAATTACATGTCGAAGGCAATAAAACTTTACATGGTAATGTTGTAATTTCTGGATCCAAAAATGCCGCCTTACCCATTTTATTTATGAGTATATTAACAAGAGAAACAATAAAAATTACTAATGTTCCGAAATTAACAGATGTTGATGTTGCTATACAATTACTTATATGTTTAGGAGCTAAAATTAAATACGAAAAAACACTATATATTAATACAAGTTCTATAAACATTTACACACCTCCACATAATTTAATAAAAAAAATAAGAGCATCAATTTGGATATTATCCCCCCTTTTAGCACGTTTTGGTCAAGCAAAAATATTTTTTCCTGGAGGATGTAAAATAGGAGATAGACCAATAAATCTACATTTAAACGGATTAAAAAAATTAGGAGTGAAAATCGTCATAAAAAATCATTGTATTACTGCTTCGATTTCAGGAAAGTTGAAAGGTAATTATATATTTATGGAAAAAATTAGTGTAGGAGCAACTATAACTGTGCTTAGCGCAGCTATTTTAGCTCAAGGATTAACAATTATTGAAAACGCTGCACGAGAACCAGAAATAATTGATATTGCACAATTTTTGAACAAATTAGGAGCTAATATTACTGGAGCTGGAAGCAAAAAAATACTTATCAAAGGAGTATCTAAATTGCATGGAGGAGAACATAGAATCATTCCAGATCGAATTGAAACAGGTACTTTTTTAATTGCTGCAGCCGCATCAAGAGGTTCTGTTGTTTGTTATAACACTGAACCAAAATATCTAAAAAGTATACTGTTAAAATTAACAGAAGCAGGATCAAAAATTACGATCGGAAAAAATTGGATAAAGTTAGATATGACACAACAGCAACCAAAATCCATAAATATTTATACTGCTCCTTATCCAGGATTGCCAACTGATATGCAAACACAATTTACTTTGTTAAATACAATTTCTAAAGGAAAAAGTACAATAACTGAAACTATATTTGAAAATCGTTTTAAATATGTTCCCGAATTAATTAAAATGGGTGCAAAAATTCATATTAAAGATAATACTATCATATGTCATGGGGTTGCTAATCTCGTATCAGCAAATGTTTATTCAACAGATTTAAGAGCATCAGCTACTTTAATATTAGCTGGTTGCATCGCATCAGGTACAACAATTGTTAATCATGTTTATCATCTTTTTAGAGGTTATGATTCATTTCTAAAAAAATTGAATCAATTAGGTGCTAATATTAAAATGTTTAAATAACTAATTTTTATTGATAGTTTCGATAAAAAAATAGTGATACACATAACTTTTTAATCTATTTGTATAAAAAAATAGATTTTAATATTATATAAAATAATACTGCATTTAAAACACAACAAGTTATCGGAGTGCATTATGTATGCAATTTTTAGAAGCGGCGGAAAACAATATCGAGTAAAAAAAAATCATATTGTTCGATTAGAAAAATTAAAAATATTACAACAACAAAAAATCGAATTTAATGAAGTATTAATGATTGCTGACGAAAAAAATATTAAAATTGGTACACCTGTATTACTAGGCGCAAAAATAGTAGCATGTGTTGAAAAAACGGGTAAATCAAAAAAAGTTAAAATAGTGAAATTTCACCGTCGTAAACACTATAAAAAAAGACAAGGTCATCGTCAATATTTTACAGATGTAAAAATTACAGATATTAAAAATATTTAAAATAAAGGTTAATATATGGCACATAAAAAAGCCGGTGGATCAACCAGAAATGGAAGAGATTCACACGCTCAAAGACTAGGTGTAAAATGTTTTGGTGGTCAATTGATTTCATCTGGTAGCATCATTGTTAAACAACGAGGGACTAAATTCCATCCTGGATACAATACAAAATGCGGAAAAGATCATACAATTTTTTCAACAATCACAGGAATAGTAGAATTTAAAAAAAAGGGACTAAAAAAAAAGACATATATTAATATTAAACATATAAATTAATATGTTTGCAAAAAAACACACCCCTATTTTAAAGGGGTTATATTTTTTATTTAAAATACAATATATTATTACTTTTATATTGACTCTCAAATTATATATTATAAATGGATTCAACATGAAATTTCTTGATCAAATAATAATTCAAGTTATTGCAGGAAACGGCGGGAATGGATGTATCAGTTTTAGGCGAGAAAAATGTGTTCCTAAAGGAGGGCCAGATGGGGGAAATGGCGGAGACGGAGGAAACATATGGTTACAAGCCAATCAAGATTTAAACACACTTATAGATTTCCGATTTAAAAAAATATTTCAAGCACCACATGGACAGCATGGAATGGGAAAAAATCGATCAGGAAAAAAAGGAGAAGATTTAATAATAAACGTACCAGTAGGAACTAAAATTATTAACTATCAAACAAATGAAACAATTAGTGATTTAATTCACAATAAAAAAAAAGTATTGGTCGCCAAAGGTGGTTGGCATGGACTCGGTAATACTAGATTTAAATCTTCTATCAATCGTACTCCAAGAAAAATGACTATGGGCTCTATAGGAGAAAAAAGAGATATAAAATTAATACTCATACTAATTGCTGATGTAGGTACTTTAGGCATGCCTAACTCTGGAAAATCGACTTTAGTAACCAGTATGTCTAATGCAAAAACAAAAATTGCAGATTATCCATTTACGACATTAAATCCAATATTAGGATCAGTAAATGTTATTAATCAAGAAAAATTTATTATTGCAGACATACCCGGAATTATTAAAGGAGCATCTAATGGATTTGGTTTGGGTACTCAATTTTTACAACATTTAGAAAGATGCAGAATCTTACTACATGTTATTGATATTGCCGTTCGTAAAAAAACACATATTATGGATAACATATTCATTATCTTAAATGAACTAAAACAATACAATATCGAACTATATAAAACACCCATATGGTTTATTTTTAATAAAATTGATTTATTAAAAAAACAAGATATTAAAAATATTACTAACATGATACGCAACGAATTTGGAACAACAAAAAAATATTACTTTATTTCAGCTATGCGAAAAATAGGAATAAAAAAATTATGTTTCGACATACAAACGTATTTAAAAAAACAAAAGAACTCGGTTTATTAAAAAACCAAGCTCTTAACAAAAATTATATATAATAATTTTATCGTTTAGAAAACTGTGGACGTTTTCTAGACTTTCGAAAACCTACTTTTTTTCGTTCAGTTTCTCTTGAATCACGTGTAACAAAACCAGCTTTTCTTAATACAGAACGTAACAGTTGATCATATTCAATTAACGCACGAGTAATACCTTGACGAATTGCGCCAGCTTGACCAGAAATACCCCCCCCTTTAACTGTAATATAAGCATTAAATTTACTCATCATATTTACTAATTCTAACGGTTGATGTACAATCATACAAGCAGTTTTGCGACTAAAATATTCATCTAATGGCCTCTGATTGATAGTAATTTGTCCATTTCCCGATCTTAAAAAAACTCTAGCAGAAGAACTTTTTCTACGTCCAGTTCCATACGTTTGAATCATGTTTTTAAACCTCGCTTTAAATATTTAAAAATTGAGGACACTGCGCTATATGATTATGATTATCATTTGAAAAAATTTTTAATTTTTTTAACATAACTCGACCTAAAGAACCCTTAGGCAACATACCCTTTACTGCTATTTGGATAACTTTTTCTGGATAATGAGAAATGATTTCTTCAAATCGCAACGCTTTGATTCCTCCAACATAACCAGTATGATGATAATAAATTTTTTTAATCCTTTTTTTACCAGTAACTAATACCTTTGATGCATTTAAAACAATAATGTAATCTCCAACGTCAATGTGAGGAGCGTATTGTACTTTATGCTTACCTTTAAGATAACAAGATATTGTGCTTGCTAATCTACCTAAAACTTTGTTTGTTGCATCAATATAATACCAATTCCTCTTAATATCATTTAACTTTATCGAAAATGTTTTCATAAGTAGTCTCTTAAAAAATATAATTATACATTATAAAATAATACTATGATTACATTTAATAAGATATAGTAAATATTATTGATTCAATCAAATTCTAAAAAATTAAGTTTTAAGTACTATATTTATGTTTTTTCATTTTTTTTTATGTTGCTAACAAAAATTAACATAAATTTATTAAAAAACATAAAATTTATATTATAAATTAAAAAATTATATATTACACAGGTAAAATAATGAAATCTCACGATCCTTTATTAATTTTTCGCAATACAATTAACAATATCGATAAAAAAATAGTTAAATTATTGGCAGAAAGAAAAAAAATATCATTAAAAATTGCATTTGAAAAAATAAAAAATAAAAGAGAAATAAGAGATATTGAACGCGAAAAAAAAATATTATCTAAATTAACTGATCTTGGAAAAAAATATGATTTACCTAAAGAGTACATAATTCAGTTATTTCAATTAATAATTAACGAATCAGTATTAATGCAAAAAAAACTATTAAATATCTTTTTAAATAAAAAAAAATATATTACTCACAAATTTTCCTTTTTAGGCCCTAATGGATCTTATTCTCATATAGCTGCTTGTAAATATGCAAAAAAAAATTTTATACAATGTGCTCTAAAACCATGTTCAACGTTTGAAGAAGTTATTTTTTCTGTTGAAAACAACCAATCAGATTATGGAATTTTACCTGTCAGCAATAATTCTTCCGGTAAAATTCATAACGTTGTAAATTTATTAAAAAAAACACATTTATTTATTGTTGGAGAAATTAATATTTTTATTGATCATTGTTTACTTGCGATCAAAAAAATTGAACTAAATCAAATAAAAAAAATATATAGCCATCCTCAACCATTCTTACAATGCAGCAATTTTATCAAAAAATTTCCAAAATGGCAGATCCGATATACTACAAGTACAACTGCAGCAATGGAAAAAATTTGCAAGTATAATGAAATTACTAATGCCGCTTTAGGAAGTAAGATAGGAAGTAAAATTTATAGATTGAATATTTTATGCAAAAATTTAACAAATAACACAACAAATATAACAAAATTCGTGATTATACACCGTAACACTATAAACGTTAATGATAAAAATTAATTTGATTACATTAATATTTAAAAAATAATTTTCTCTAATCTTGTCAAATATAAGATAATACTATTTTAAAAAAAATATCTTCAATACTAATGTTACTCTTTAATGATTATTGTTTTGTAAAAACACATTATCCACATCAATATAAAAAATTGTTAAAACACATATATAAATTATCTAATTTTATTTATATTCATAAAATTGTTAATAATATAAAAATATTATATAAAACAATTCACCATTTAATATAAAATAATATAATAATATTGTTAATAAAAATATTATTATTTTAACGCGAGTAAATAACTATGTTTGAAAATTTAACACAACGTCTTTCGCAAAATTTGAAAAAAATTATTAATAAAGGAAGGTTAACAGAAAACAATATAAAAGACACAATACGCGAAGTACGAAAATCATTGTTAGAAGCAGATGTAACATTATCCGTTATACGAAAATTTATAGATAATTTAAAAAAAAAATCAATTGGTCTAGAAATTAATAAAAGTTTAACACCAGGTCAAGAATTCATTAAAATCGTCAAAAACGAATTGATTCATGTCATGGGGAAAGAAAATAGTACGTTAAATTTTTCAACACCATCACTAACAATAATATTATTTGTCGGTTTACAAGGCGTTGGAAAAACAACTAGTTTAGCAAAACTAGCACACTGGATTAAAAAAAAACACAAAAAGAAAATTTTAATAGTCTCTACTGACATATATCGTGCAGCAGCGATTGATCAATTAAAAATATTAGCGCATACAATCCAAATAGATTTTTTATCATTGCAAACATGTATGACTCCATTGAAAATAATAAATATTGCAATTCAACATGCTAAAAAAAATCTTTATGATACATTGTTAATCGACACAGCCGGGAGATCACATATAAATAAAACAATGATGAACGAAATACATCAAATACAAGATCTATCAAAGCCAGCTGAAACATTATTAGTTGTCGATTCAATGATGGGTCAAGATTCTATAAACATGGCAAAAATATTTAATCAAAACTTACTGATATCAGGTATAATACTAACTAAAACTGATAGTGATGCTAGAAGCGGAATTGCCTTATCTATGCGTTATATTACTGGAATACCAATTAAATTTATTGGGACCGGTGAAAAAATGACTGAACTAGAAATATTTAATTCTAAAAAAATAGTTACTAGAATTTTAGGTATGCATGATGTTGTGTCTGTCATTCAAGAAATTGAAGAAAAAGTAGATACATCGCAAATTAAAAAATTAGCAACAAAATTAAAACAGGGTCATAATTTTGATTTAAATGATTTTTTAATTCAAATTAAACAAATAAAAAAAATCAGCGGATTGAGTTATTTCATCAATAAATTTTTACATCAAAATATGTTGTCTCAAAATATGTCACTATTAAATACAGATAAAAAAACATTAGCAAAAACAGAAGCAATAATACATTCCATGACGTATAAAGAAAAAATACAACCAATAATTATAAAAAGTTCAAGAAAACGTAGAATTGCTGCAGGTTCTGGTACAACTATTCAAGATGTCAATAAACTATTAAAAAATTTTGACAATATGCAAAGAATAATGAAAAAAGTTAAATCTGGCGGAATAAGCAAAATTATTAACAACATTAAAAATATATTTCCTAAAAAATTTTAAATAGCTTATACAATTCAAATAATGTTACATGTTTAATAAAAAAATTAAATAATCAAGATTTCAATTTATTTTACAAGTTAATTTTTTAAATTAACATGATTTAAGAGAAAAAATATGGTCAAAATTCGCTTAGCACGCTATGGATCCAAAAAACGACCTTTTTATAAAATAGTGGCCGCAGATAGTCGATTTCCCAGAGATGGTCGTTTTATTGAAAATTTAGGTTATTTTAATCCTATATCAAAAACAATAGATAAAACATTAAAACTGAACTTAAATCGTATTGAATATTGGAAAAACAACGGCGCTCAAATGTCAGAAAGAGTGAAAAAATTAATTAAAATATCACATTATCAAGAGAAAAGACTATAAAAAAAAAAATAAGCAAACCGGTTAATACGGTATTAATAGGAAAAGTTGGTAGACCTTATGGAATCTTAGGTTGGGTGAATATTTTTTCTTACACAGAAAAAAAAGAAAAAATATTCAATTATCTTCCATGGTTTTTTGTGAAAAAAAACCAATGGACAAATATTCAAGTGAATAACTGGAAAAAACATAATAATCGTTTTATAGTTCATGTTAAAAATATTGATGATCGTTCAAAAATTCATCTCTTTACTAATGCTAGTATCATAATTAACAGAGCAAATCTACCAACTTTACAACAACAAGAATACTATTGGAACGATATAATCAGTTATAAAGTTTTTAATACTAATGAACATTATATAGGAGTAGTAATAAATTTAATTCGTACAAAAAACAACGATGTTCTTGTTATACAAAATCAAAAATCTAAACTAAAAGAAACAACACTTATTCCGTTTGTGAAAAAAAAAATAATAAAAAATATAAATGTTACTTTCAAAATCATCATAGTACAATGGAATTGAATTATGAACAAACAAATAAAAAAAAACCAAAAAAACTCTTGTATGGTTTAAAATTATTACAATTTTTCCAGACATGTTTCATGCAATTACTAAATATGGAGTCACTGGAAAAGCAATAAACAATCAAATTATTGATGTTAGTTTTTTAAATCCTAGGGATTTTTCAAATAATAAGCATAAATCAATAGATGACCGTCCTTATGGAGGAGGACCTGGTATGCTAATGAGTTGCGAACCATTATATTTTTCAATTAAAAAAGCTAAATTTTTGTTTCCAAATGCAACTATTATTTATTTATCACCTCAAGGTATAAAATTTCAACAAAACAAAATACCCGAATTAATTAATAAAAAAAAAATTATTTTTATATGTGGTCGATATGAAGGAATTGATCAAAGGATCATTGATCATGAAATCCATGAAGAATGGTCTATTGGAAATTACATAATTACTGGAGGGGAACTAGCAGCTATGGTAATTATTGATGCCGTTTCCAGATTCGTTCCAGGTGTAATTAAAACACAACAATCAATAAATGAAGATACATTTTCAAATAACTTATTAGATTATCCAAATTATACACGTCCTAAAATATTAAAAAAAATGTCTGTTCCAAAAATATTACTATCTGGTCATCATAACAAAATTCGATTATGGCGACTAAAACAATCTCTAGGAAAAACATGGATAAAACGTCCTGATTTATTAAAAAATAAAAAATTAAAAACAGAAGAAAAAATACTACTAAATGAATTTAAAAGAGAATTTAAGAAAAAATAATATGTATTTTATATTATTTATTTTCATAAGGTAAATATATGTCAATAATTATCCAAAACATTGAAAAAACACAAATTAAAAAAAACATACCTACTTTTCGACCAGGAGATACTATCGAAGTACAAGTTTGGGTTTTAGAAGGATCAAAAAAACGCTTACAATCTTTTGAAGGGATTGTAATAGCAAAAAGAAATCGCTATTTAAACACATCTTTTACTGTAAGAAGAGTATCTAATGCAGAAGGTGTTGAACGCGTATTTCAAATGCATTCTCATAGTATTGAAAAAATTATAGTCAAAAGAACAGGTTTAGTAAAAAAAGCTAAATTATATTATTTAAGATATAGAACTGGAAAATCAGCTCGCATTAAAGAACGCATAAAACAAAATTAGTGCTGTCACATGCAGTCATAACATATATTTTTTGACTGCATTAAATTGATATATAATTTAAAACTACTAAAAATCATGTTTATTTATTTTAAGAAGTTCCGCCTATAGTTAATGATTTCAGTTTGATAGAAGGTTGACCTATTCCTACAGGAATATTTTGACCATCTTTTCCGCATATACCCATACCTTCATCCATTTTCAGATCATCACCAACCATAATAATGTTTTGCATTACTTCTAATCCAGAACCAATCAACGTTGTATTTTTAATAGGTGTAACAATCTTACCATTTTTAACTAAATAAGCTTCTGATGTAGAAAATACGAATTTTCCAGAAGTGATATCTACTTGACCACCAGAAAAGTTTACAGCGTATATTCCGTATTCAACACTGGATATAATTTCTTCTAAATTAGATTTTCCAGGCAACATATATGTATTAGTCATTCTTGGCATAGGTAAATAAGCGTAAGATTCGCGTCTTCCGTTACCTGTTGGACTAACACCCATTAAACGTGCATTCAACTTATCTTGCATGTATTTTTTCAGTATACCATTTTGTATCAAAATATTCCGTTGACTTATTACACCTTCATCATCTACATTAAATGAACCACGCTGATTTTTTATAGTACCATCATCAATAACAGTGCATAAATCTGATGCTACACGTTTTCCTATCATATTAGTAAAAACTGATGTTTTTTTTCTATTGAAATCACCTTCTAAACCATGACCAACTGCTTCATGTAACAACACTCCTGGCCAACCGGAACCTAATACAACTGGAAACATACCAGATGGAGCTGATTTTGAAGATAAATTCAATAAAGCGATACGAACAGCTTCTTTAGACCAGTGATCAATTCTAACTTCTCCAGAAATATCATGTTTTTCTAAAAAAAAACTATAATCAGTACGATTTCCTCCTCCGCATCTTCCTCGTTCTCTTTTACCATGGTCTTCAGCTAAAACAGAAATAGAAAATTGAATTAATGGTCTTATATCAGAAACTAACTCACCATCAGTAGAAGCAATTAGTATCTTTTCATAAGACCCAGTTAAAGATACATTTACTTCTATAACACGTGGATCAAAATTTCGGGCTAAATTATTTGCTCGATATAGTAAATCAGTTTTTTCTTTATATGAAAAACAATTTAATGGATTGTTGGTGTCAATAAAGGGTATAATTTTCTTTTGTGAAAATGATTGTATCTTTTTGTTACTATTTTTAGAAAATATACTGCAAGCCATTTTAGTGCTTTTTTTTAAAGAATGTACTGATATTTGATCTGCATACGCAAATCCTGTAGTTTCACCGTGTACTGCTCTCACACCCACCCCTTGATCGGCGTGATAATTTCCTTCTTTAATAATACCATTTTCTAAAAACCAAGATTCATAAAAATGCGATTGAAAATAAAAATCTCCGTAATCTAATTTGTGAGATTGAAAATCTTCTAAAATAATGCAAAGATCTTCATATTTAATTTTATTCTCAGTTAATAAAGATTCACTAACTAGATCAAATGTCATTTTGAACTCGCTTAATTATAAAATTGACAAACATATATTATAAAAGATAATATGAAAATAAAAAACGTGTATTGTAAAAAAATAATAAATCATTATATTCGTTTTTTTAAATGATTTACTGTGTAGTCGTTTTAAAAAATAACATTTTTAAAAAGGGTCAAAATATGACAAAACCAATAAATGTCTTGTTGATTAACGGACCTAACTTAAATCTTTTAGGTGTTCGAGAAAAAAAAATTTATGGTCATGTGTCGTTAAAAGATTTATTAAAAAATCTATACAAACAATCTGAATCGATGAATATTTCACTAAAGCATGTACAGTCCAATTCAGAAAATATTCTGATTGAAAATATTCATGCTGCAAGAAAAAATATTAATTATATTATCATCAATCCTGCCGCTTTTACTCATACTAGCATAGCAATACGGGATGCATTAATTGCAGTAGATATTCCATTTATTGAAGTTCATATCTCAAATATTTATGCTCGAGAACATTTTCGTTCTCATTCTTGGTTATCTGATATTTCCAACGGTATCATTTGTGGGCTAGGGTTAGATGGATATCAATGGGCATTAAAAACAATATATAATCGACTTACATCTTCATAAACACATATCACGTCAAAATAACTTGATACAAAATGTACAACTATATATAAATTATATGTAATCTTTATAAGATATCACAAATATGTTAAATTTATTAATTTAAAAAATATTTAACACAATCGAAGTAATACATTAGGTTTAAAAAATTATAAACTCCAAAAATATTTTTCAATATAAGCTATATTTTAAAAATATAAAATTTAAATTATAACATTATATTTTTATTAAAAAATTATTTTATTAAAACAAAAATAATTGAATATTTATTTACGCGCACATATTATATATAAAAATTAATACTGTTAAAAATATAAATATTTTATGGTATTTTATTTTATACACTATCTATAAACCCGAAAAAACAAAAAATTATTAAAATAATAAAAATTTTTAAATCTTTTGTAAATCTTTAAGTAGAATTTGCATATCTTTTGGTAAAGGTATTTCCCAAAACATTAAAGATTGACTAATAGGATGATAAAAAGATAAATAATGAGCATGTAAAGCTTGACGATGAAATTGATTGATTGAATTGATATAATTTAAATTATATCGTATACATTTGTATACAGTATCACCAACTATAGGATATTTAATATATTGCATGTGAACACGAATTTGATGAGTTCGTCCTGTCTCTAATGTTACTTCTATATGAGTATAATGTTTAAAACGTTGAATTATCCTATAATGGGTAATCGATTTTTTTCCTAAATTGTTAATAGTCATACGTGTTCTATGTACGCTATGACGCATTATTGGCGCATCTATTGTATTACCGGAAATCATATTTCCTTGTACAATACTTTGATATTTTCGAGTAATTTGTCTTTCTTTAATTTGTTTTAATAAATAATTATAGGAAAAAAGGTTTTTTGCAACAATCATTAAGCCACTGGTATCTTTATCTAATCTATGAACGATACCTGCTCGGGGTAAATTCTTACTGTTATTATAACGATGTAATAAAGCATCGAAAATTGTTCCATATTCATGACCAGGGCCAGGATGAACAACTACACCAGGCGGTTTATTGATTACTAAAATTATGTCATCTTCATAAATAATATTTAAAGATATGTTTTCAGAAAAATTGACTAATACATCATCCATAATTACATAAACTATAATTTTTTCTCCACCAAATACCTTTTTATTTGGTTTATTAATTACTCTCTGATTTACTAAAACTTGATTGGATTTAATTAAATGTTTTAAATAAACACGAGAATATTGTTTAAATAG
This sequence comes from Buchnera aphidicola (Pentalonia nigronervosa), assembly GCA_014622685.1. Lineage (NCBI taxonomy): Bacteria > Pseudomonadati > Pseudomonadota > Gammaproteobacteria > Enterobacterales > Erwiniaceae > Buchnera > Buchnera aphidicola. The sequence goes on from CP061275.1 coordinate 293,069, forward strand.
TATAACTAATACCTGATCTAATCTTTTTTTTAAAAAAAAATATGGAACAATCGCAATCAATTTTATTTTTTTCAATACAACATGCCTTTATAATTTTTAAAAAATATTTTTTAATAACAATAATACATTTAATGATAAAAAATATATTATTTTTATCTCGCTATTCATAAATTCAATAATATATATTGAACAATTAGGAAAAGACAACTTGTAATTTATTTCATGAAAAATAATTACTATAAATTTTTAAATAACAACTTTTAAATGGAAATAATTAATAATTATAATTAAAATTATTAAAACAATTAATAAAATATTTCCAAAATATTATTTCCATATCTAATTTATTATATAAAATTTTTTACATCGTATAAATATTCATAAAATTTTTAATAGATAATTTATTATAAATATAATTTTACTGATACAATAAATATTTATTTAATAATTTAGCAGAATAATTTTAACGTCTAAAATTATTTCATAATATATTAATCCTGTACCCAATAAAAATTTGTATAAAAATAATTTTTTAAATATATTAGGTACTCATTTGTATTAAATTATACACCTACAATAAATTAAATAACACAAGTTAAAAAATAGTAAAAATACAATCTAAAATTATTATAAAAAGACCATCTTAATTTAAAACTATAATATATTTAAAATATTTTTGACAATTATTTTTTTATTAAACTGCATTTATTTATTAAAAAATTATTTTATAAAATTAATATATAATACTTTAAATTTTTAAATTAATTAAGAATTTCCATGAAAAATACAACGCATGAGATACGTCAATCCTTTTTAAATTTTTTTAAAACAAAAGGACATATCATTATTCCAAGCAGTTCATTAATTCCAAAAGACGATACAACTTTACTTTTTACTAACGCAGGTATGAATCAATTTAAAGATTTTTTTTTAGGACAAAAAAACAGTACGTATTCTAAAATTGCTACTGTACAACGTTGTTTAAGAACCGGAGGAAAACATAATGATTTAGACAATGTAGGATATACTGAAAAACATCATACGTTCTTTGAAATGTTAGGAAATTTTAGTTTCAATGACTATTTTAAACTAGAAGCAATCCAATATGCTTGGGAATTATTAACGTCACAAAAATGGTTTAATATACCAAAAAATAAATTATGGATTTCTGTATATAAAGATGATAATGAAACTTATGAAATATGGAAAAATATTATTAAAGTACCTATTGAACATATCATCAAAATAGGCGATAAAAACAATTGCCAATATAACTCTGAAAATTTTTGGCAAATGAGTGATAATGGACCGTGTGGTCCTTGTACTGAAATATTCTATGATTACGGAAATGGATCAATAGATAACATTACAGATTTTATAGAAAATAAGACACAGCGTTTTCTCGAAATTTGGAATATTGTTTTTATAGAATTTAATCGAATTTCTAAAACAAATATTATTCCCTTACCAAATAAATCGATAGACACTGGTATGGGATTAGAAAGGATATCTTCAGTCCTACAAAATGTACGATCAAATTATAATATCGATATATTCGATACACTTATCAAAAAAATATCTAAATTTAGCAACTTAACAAATTCAAATCATATATCTTTAAAAATTATAGCTGATCATATTAGATCATCTACCTATATTATCGCTGATGGTATCAAACCATCAAACGAACATCGTGGATACGTTTTAAGACGAATTATTAGACGAGCGTTAAGACATGGACGAAAAATTGGAATAAAAAAAATTTTTTTCTATAAATTAGCCCAAGATGTTGCACAAGTCATGGGTACATCAGCAAATTTTTTTAAAGATAAAATTTACGAAATAGAAAAAATTTTGAAAATAGAAGAAATACAATTCTCTAAAACTCTGGATGTAGGATTAAAAATATTAAATAAGAAACTTAAACACATAAACAATAATATCTTATCTGGAAAGATAGCATTTTATCTTTACGATACCTTTGGTTTTCCTGTTGATTTAACAGAAGATATTTGTCGAGAAAAAAAAATACAAATAGATTACGTAAATTATAAATTATTTCAACAACAACAAAGATCTAAATCCAAAAGCAATACTTTTTATAAAAATTATAATGATGACATTATTGTTAATGATATCTGTATATTTCAAGGGTATAAAAAAAATAAAATAACAGCAAAAGTAAAACACATCTTTGTAAATAAAAAACCAGTTTTAGAAATTTGTAAAAATGAACATGGAATTATTTTTCTTGATCGAACGACGTTTTATAGCGAATCTGGCGGACAAATAGGAGATACAGGCCAATTGTACTATAAAACTGCATATTTCGAAGTAGAAAATACAAAAAAATACGGAAATACAATCGGGCATATCGGAAAAATGAATTCTGGAATAATTAAATTACATGATTGTGTTTATAGCGAAATAAACCAAGAGCGAAGAACATCCATCCAGAACAATCATTCAGCAACACATTTATTACATGCAACACTACGAAAAACACTAGGCAATGTTGTCGAACAAAAAGGTTCATTAGTGACTGACACACATCTTCGATTTGATTTTTCTTTTTCTGGTTCTATTACGTTGCCTCAAATACATGAAATTGAAAAAATAATAAACAATAAAATTTTTAATAATATTGCAATAAAAACTAAAGAAATAAATTTAGAAGATGCAAAACAACAAAATGCAATCGCGCTATTTCATAATCAATATAGATCAGTTGTACGTACTGTTTTTATTGAAGATTTTTCCATCGAACTTTGCAAAGGAACCCACGCCACAAGAACTGGCAATATTGGCATTTTTAAAATTGTTTCTCATCGTAGTGTAGCATCAGGAATTAAAAGAATCGAAGCAATAACTGGAAAAATGGCAATAAAACATTGGCATAAACAAGAAAATCAAATACAAAATATATCTTCAATTCTACATACTCACCCTGTAGATATAACAGAAAAAATACAGAAATTAATAGTACAACAAAAACATTTAACATGTAAACTAGATAAATTAAAAAACAAAGATAACATAAATCAAATAAACAAAATCATACGTTGTTCATATGAAATAAAGGGAGTAAAAATATTAATTCATAAGTTTTATAACCATAATTATAAAGAACTAAAAGAAATTGTCCAACAATTACAAAAAAAAATAGAATATGCAGTTATTATATTAATTAATATTGTTAATAATCATTTTACTATGATTTCCGGAATTACAAAAAATTTAGTAAACTCTATAACGGCAAAAAGTATTATCGACATTGTCATCCAAGAAACTCACGGAAACGGCGGAGGAAAAAACGATCTTGCTGCAGTTGGTACTACTGATATAAAAAAGTTAGATATAATTTTAAAAAAAATTACACTGTGGATTAATAGAAAATTAAAAAACAATTAAAATATGCACAATATAAATTTGATTTACATCCAATTAGTTTGTTTTTTTAAAAATAAATTTAAATAATATTTAAAATTATATAATTTCATACAATTTAATATATTTTACAGTTTTTACTAAAGTTTATATTATTTTAAAATGATAAAATTAGATAAATCGTACTTTTTTTAATATTTTAAGGAACAAAGAATGCTTATTCTAACTCGTCGAGTGGGCGAAACATTAATAATCGGCGATGAAATAACTGTGACAGTATTAGGAGTAAAGGGTAATCAAGTGCGTATTGGTATAAATGCCCCTAAAGAAATTTCGGTTCATCGTGAAGAAATATATCAACGTATTCAATCTGAAAAAAAACAAAAAAAAAATTAATTGTTAATATTGCATCTTACTCCTGTTAAGTAAGATGCAACTTAATATGTTATATAATTAGCATTACAATCATTATAAAATAATTTGACTTATATAAAAAAAAACGTAAAATACAATAGAAAAAATAAAAATTTTAGTCTGGTGAGATGGCCGAGTGGATTAAGGCGCTCCCCTGCTAAGGGAGTATGTAAGACAACTTGCATCGAGGGTTCGAATCCCTCTCTCACTGCCATTTTTACAATATAAATATTTTTTGCATCCGTAGCTCAGATGGACAGAGTACTCGGCTACGAACCGAGCGGTCGGAGGTTCAAATCCTTCCGGATGCAACATAAAATTTTGTAAAAAATAACATATCTGATATTTAATAAGTATTAAATATAATTACATTCAAATCTTTCATATATTCTATATATTTCTCTTTCAAAATCACAACAACCATAAAAATATTTAAATTAGGAGAAAAAATTGATACAAGATATCTCGAAAAAAATTAATTGGTTAAAAAATAATTCAAAAATACTAGACAAAATTTTTCGGGGGATTGAACGTGAAACGTTAAGAATTACAAAAAACGGTCTTTTTTCTCAAAATTCACATCCGCATTCAATTGGTTCAGCCTTAACGCACAAATGGATTACAACTGATTTTGCAGAAAACCTATTAGAATTTATTACTCCTGTCAGCAACAACATAGATTATTTATTAACATTTTTAGAAGAATTACATGTTTTTTCTGCATCAAAAAACAATAATGAACTCATGTGGCCCTTGAGTATTCCATATTTTTACAACTCTATTCAAAAAATAAAGATAGCGAAATACGGAACATCAAATATCGGCATGAAAAAATATATCTATCGAAAAGGACTAAAAAATAGATATGGCGATTTAGTGAATATAATTTCAGGAACACACTATAATTTTTCATTACCTAAAGAATTTTGGTCTCATGAAAAAAATATTAAAAAAGAAAGCGATTACATTTCGTCAGGATATTTAAAATTAATCAGAAATTATTACCGCTTTGGATGGATTATTCCTTACTTATTTGGTGCATCACCAGCAATACCATCATGTTTTTTAAAAAATTCAAAAACACTATATCATTCATTTAAGAGAAATAAAGAAAATATGTTATATTTACCATGGGCAACCTCTTTAAGACTCAGTGATTGTGGATATACTAATACTTCAATAATGGATTTGGATATTATGTTTAATGACTTAGAAACATATATAAAATCATTTAAAAAGGCGCTTACAACAACATCAAAAAAATTTTTTAATATCGGAATCAAAGATAAAATTGGAAATTTTAAACAGTTAAACACCAATATATTACAAATAGAAAATGAATTATATACTCAAATTAGACCTAAAAGAAATACACATCAAGGTGAAACATTATTAGAAGCTCTAAATGATAGAGGTATTGAATATGTAGAAATACGTTCTTTGGATATCAATCCATTTTCTCCTATCGGTATAAATAAACACCAAATATTATTATTAGATTTATTTTTAATTTGGTGCGCATTAGTTGATGCTCCAAAAATGAATAAAAATGACTTTGCATTAACTATAAAAAATTGGAAGAAAATTATTTTAGAAGGTAGAAAACCAAATCAAAAAATATTTATTAACTCACAAAAAAAAACAAAAAAAATATCAGAAGTTGGATGTAAAATATTTCAAGATTTAAAAAAAATTGCGTTCATTCTCGATCATAATTCTAATAATATTTTATATCAAAATACATGTAAGGCAATCGAACCATTTTTGTATAATCCAGAACTAACCTATTCAGCACAATTACTAAAAATATTACTCAATACAGGAATAAAACAAGCAGGATTAGATTTAGCGAAAAAATATCATAATATTTTTCTAAAAAAAAATCGATCGAATATTTATCAAACTATCTTGAACAATGAAACAATTCGATCGCATCAAGAACAGAAAAAGATAGAAAAAAAAGATCAATTATCTTTAGAACAGTATTTATCTATATAAAAGAAATCAACACATCAAATAATATAGTTTTAAAAAAGATTTTTACTGCAAATATGACAAAATCTTTATTAAACACTAAAATAAACTCTCCGAAAAACATAATCTAAACACACATATAAAATTTTATTTTTCAGATAAAACATGTACTTTATCAATTTTTTCCCATGGAAACTCGTTTCTTCCAAAATGTCCATATGTTGCAGTTTGAAGATAAATAGGTTGCAATAAATTCAGCATTTTTATCAAACCATAAGGACGCAAATCAAACGTATTACGCACTACGGCAATTAAAGATTTATTACTTATTTTTCCAGTACCGAAAGTATCTATCATAATAGAAGTTGGTTCAGAAACTCCAATAGCGTATGACAATTGTATTTCACATCGATCAGCTAAACCAGCTGCGACAATATTTTTCGCAACATACCTAGCTGCGTATGCTGCAGATCTATCTACTTTTGAAGGATCTTTTCCAGAAAACGCACCACCTCCATGCCTAGACATACCACCATAAGTATCAACAATAATTTTTCGACCAGTCAAACCACAGTCTCCCAAAGGACCGCCAATTACAAATCTACCTGTAGGATTAATTAAAAATTTTGTATTTTTTGTTAACCATTTACTTGGTAAAACTGGCTTTATAATTTCATCCATAACAGCTTCTTTCAAGACATTTTGTGAAATATTTTTGCTATGTTGAGTAGAGAAGACAATTGTATCTACTCCAATAACTTTATTATTTTTATACTGAAATGTCACTTGACTTTTAGCATCTGGTTGAAGCCAAGATAAAATATTTTTTTTTCTTAACTCAGACTGTTTTTTAACTAAAAGATGAGCATAAGTAATCGGAGCAGGCATAAACACTTCTGTTTCATTAGTAGCATAACCAAATATACTACCTTGATCTCCAGCACCTTGTTCTAATGGATTTAAACGGTCTATTCCTTGATGAATATCTTCTGATTGTTTTCCTATAGCACTAAGAACCGCGCAAGAATTCGCATTAAATCCAGTATCTGAATTAATATATCCAATATCTTTAATAGTTTTTCTAGCAATTTCGTCAACATCAACCCATGCAGTCGTTGTAATTTCACCGCCAATTAACACCATGCCAGTTTTAACATAAGTTTCGCAAGCAACACGTGCTTTTACATCTTGTTTTAGAATTTCATCTAATATGGCATCAGAAATTTGATCAGCAATTTTGTCTGGGTGTCCTTCTGAAACAGATTCAGATGTAAAAAGATATTCAGTCATATTTATGTTTACCTTATATATATGTATTTTAAAATTTTTGAACAACCTATTATAAAAAATGTATCTTATATCAAAATTAATATCACTAAGATTAAGAATATCATTCTTATACATTTAAATTTTTAAAAAAAAGAAAAATATATTAAAATTGGTAAAAAAACTATCTTTTTATTAAAAATAAAAATATATTATATAAAAATTTAACTTTTTCAGATAGATAAAAATCCATAATGATAAAAAAAATACTTATTTTTTTAACCAGTATTCTAATTTGTATTTTACTGAATAAAAAACATAAAAACGAAACAAATAATATAAAGAGTTTTTATTATGCAAAAACTGAAGCAATTAAAATTCATAAAAATGCACCAGGTTCATTCTATTGCGGATGCAAAATTGTTTGGAAAGAAAAAAAAGGTATTCCTATACTGTCATCTTGTGGTTATAAAATACGAAAAAATAAGAATCGAGCAACAAGAATCGAATGGGAACATGTAATGCCAGCCTGGCAATTTGGTAATAAAGAAAAATGTTGGAAAACAGGAGGACGTAAAAAATGTATGGAAAATAAAAAATACGAAAATATTGCGTCTGACCTACATAATTTACAACCATCTATCGGTGAAATTAATAGTGATCGATCAAATTTTATGTATGGTAAAATCGATAAAAATATTCAACAATATGGTCGATGTCAAATGAAAATCGATTTTAAGAAAAAAATAGCAGAACCACCTGCACGCGCTCGGGGAGCAATAGCCAGAACCTATTTTTATATGAGCAAAAAATACAAAATTTATTTATCCAAACAACAAAAAATAATGTTTACAAAGTGGAACAAAGAATTTCCCGTAACTCCATGGGAATGTAAAAGAGAAAAAATAATATTCCAAAAGCAAGGGAATCATAATGAATATGTACGTAAACAATGTAGTAAAATAAACTTTTAATAATAAAAGATACAATCTATGAAAAAATACGTTCCAAGAATTTATATCAAAAATCATTTAAATGCTCATCAAATATATTGTCTACCAATAGATCAAATACATCATGTAAAAAACGTATTAAGAGCAAAAACTCAAGATCAATTAGAAATCTTTAATAATACTAATTATATATTTCTAGCAAAAATAATTGAAATAAAAAAGAAAAGGGTACTAATCGAGATAACTGAAAAAACGTATAAAAATTTTGAATCACCTGTTCATATTCATCTAGGTCAAATTATATCAAATAAAAAAAATATGGATTTAACTATTCAAAAATCAACTGAATTGGGGGTAAAAACTATTACACCATTATTTTTTGAATCCTGTTTAAAAAATAAAAAAACGCATTTTTTAAAAAAAATACAACATTGGCAAAATATCATAATTTCATCCTGCAAACAATGCAAAAGAAATGTTCTTCCAAAAATTTATCCACCAGAACAAATTCTTTTATGGTGCAAAAAAAACAACAAGAACAACATAAATATTATTTTTCATCCTAATTCCCAATTAACGCTAAAAGATTTACCAAAAACAATAAAATATGTAAAAATAATAGTAGGATCTGAAATAGGTTTTTCCGATGAAATAATAAAAAAAATTATTCAATATGGATTTCTTTCAATTAAAATTGGACCAAGGATATTAAGATCAGAAACAGCTTCTATTGCAGCTATTACAGCTCTTCAAGTACAATTTGGAGATCTATAAAAAAGTTATCTTTGCATTTTTAGATAAATTTAAAATTATAAAAAATAATAGAGTAAAAAATATTAAATATAAATTTGACAACAATCAATAGTAATTAAGATAATACTGCATGTATTTTAAAAATGTCATTAAATTTTTTACAAAAAATGCAATATTTCAATTACGAATCATTATCATGATATACCTTATTTTTATTAAATAGAAAATTGAACACTATTAATTTAAATATTATAAATTTGTTACCATTGAAACATTTAAATTCATAATAAAAAAACAATTCCGTCATATAAAAACTAAATTTATATTTTTAAAGTAACATAATATTTTTATATTACCATGTTTTTAATTAAAAATGACTAGTTGTATACAAACATTTCATGATATTGTTTAAGAAATATATAAAACATTGATCTTATTTAAAAAATTATTTTTTATAAAAATTATTTTTTATAACTTTTATACCTTTTGTAGTACTGACTAATACAATATCTGCGCCTCTAGCAGCAAATAAACCCACTGTAACCACTCCAGGAAATGAATTAATTGTTTTTTCCATTGAGATCGGATCTGTAATACATAAATTATGTACATCTATTATGATGTTTCCATTATCCGTGATAATATTTTTGCGATGTTGAGGATTTCCTCCAATATTAATTATTTCTTTTGAAATATAAGACAATGATGTCGGAATAATTTCTATAGGCAAAGGAAATTTACCAAGAACATCTACGATTTTAGTATGATCTACAATACAAATAAATTTTTTTGACATTGCAGCAATAATTTTTTCACGTGTTAAAGCTGCACCTCCTCCTTTAATCATTTGCATATGACGATTGATTTCATCAGCACTATCAATATATATTTCTACTGAATTAAAATTCTGTAAATTAAATACTCGTATTCCTTGTTTTTTTAGCAAATTAGTAGAATAATCTGAGCTAGACACCGTTCCACATATAACATTTTTTATTGTACTTAATGCTTCAATCAAATAAAAAATGGTAGTCCCAGTTCCTATTCCAACAATATCACCAGGATGAATATAATCTAATACAGCCCATGCAACTTTTTTTTTTAATTTACTTACGTTCATTTTAATTTTAAAAAATACTATAAAAAAATAAATAAATAGATTTTTTGATTTGAATAAATAAAAAGTTTAATATAATGTAACATCAATAACTATTGAAAACATTTAACATTTGCAATGTATAGGTATAAAGAAAATGGTTATATGAAATAGTTTTGAAAAATGTTTTAGGAATGGCTGGGGTACCTGGATTCGAACCAGGGATGCCGGTATCAAAAACCGGTGCCTTACCACTTGGCTATACCCCATTATTAAATTTTTAAAATACACTGTTACTACGGGAGGCGAGATTTGAACTCGCAAACCTTTCGGCGCCAGAACCTAAATCTGGTGCGTCTACCATTTTCGCCACTCCCGCACGCATTAAAATGGTAGCTACGACGGGAATTGAACCCATGACCCCAGCGTTATGAGTGCTGTGCTCTAACCAACTGAGCTACGTAGCTTTAAAAAACAGCCTTTAAATTTTATAATATATACATCAAATAATCAACAAAAATTCTTATCGATAAAATATATTTTTACTTGTATAACACAAATTACAACAATTAACATATTAAAAATACATGAATATTATAAATGACAAAAATAATAAAAATTTTATCTTAAACATTATTAAAAAAGATATTAAAAAAGATAATAATCTGTTTATTCGTACTCGATTTCCACCGGAACCGAACGGATATCTTCATATTGGACATGCTAAATCGATATGTTTAAACTTTGAATTAGCAAATATATATAAAGGAACATGCAATCTTCGTTTTGATGATACAAATCCATTAAAAGAAAATATTAAGTACATAAACTCTATTAAACGGGACATTAAATGGTTAGGTTATCAATGGAATGAAAAAACTCACTATACTTCTGAATATTTTTCTATTTTATATCAATACGCAAAAGTTTTAATTGATAAAGGACTTGCATATGTAGATGAATTAACAAAAGATCAAATACGACAATATAGAGGAACATTAACAAAACCAGGTATAAACAGTCCATATCGAAATCGCACAATCCAAAAAAATATGGAATTATTTAAAAAAATGAAAAATGGGGATTTTCCTGCAGGAAAAGCATGTTTGCGCGCAAAAATTGATATGAATTCTGCAAATATTGTTATGCGAGATCCAGTTTTGTACAGAATTATATTTGATAAACATCATCAAAAAAAAAATAAATGGTGCATATACCCCATGTACGATTTTGCTCATTGTCTTTCTGATTCAATCGAAAATATCACTCATTCATTATGTACATTAGAATTTCAGGATAACAAACATCTATATAATTGGATTTTAAAAAATTTAGATATTAAAAAATGTCCTCAACAGTATGAATTTTCTCGATTAAATTTAGAATACTCACTATTATCTAAAAGAAAATTAAATATACTAATAAACAAAAAAATAGTTCAAGATTGGAATGATCCCCGTTTACTCACAATTTCTGGATTACGTAGAAAGGGATACACCGCATCTTCTATCCGAAAATTTTGCAAAAATGTTGGTGTGACTAAACAAAATCATTTAATACAATTTTCTATGTTAGAATATTGCATTAGAAAAGAACTAAATCAAACTGCAATACGAATAATGGCAGTCTTAGATCCGATAAAGGTATCTTTATATAATTTACATAGTCATCACGAAGAAATATTCACTATACCTAATCATCCTCATAGACCTGAACTTGGTACACATGAAATTATTTTCACAAATACAATATATATTGAACGTTCTGATTTTCAAGAAAGATATGATAAAAAATATAAACGATTAAAATTAGGAAAAAAAATAAGATTAAGATATGCATATATAATTAAAGCAGAAAAAATAGAAAAAGATAATTATGGAAATATTATTAATATAATATGTTATTGTTATAAAAATACTTTAGGTAAAAAACTTGACAACGAAAAAAATCCTTCAGTAATACACTGGATTGCAATTAAAAATACTTATCCATCAGAATTTCGTTTATATGATCAATTATTCACAGTGAAAAATCCAGAACAAAAAAAAGAATTTTTATCTTATATCAATCCAAAATCATTAATTATTAAACATGGTTTTATTGAAAAAAATATTGCAAATGAAATACAAAAAAATATTCATGATCAAAATCATATATCTTTTTTTCAATTTGAAAGAATTGGTTATTTTTGCATAGATACAATGAGTACAACAAAAAATTATTTAGTATTTAACCGTACAGTGAATTTACGCGATAATCTAAAACAAAAAATATGATAAAAATTATTTTATTTGAAATAAAAATATTTTTATTTAGCTTAATATTAAAATATTAAAAAAATAATTTTATATTAAACACCTATTAATTTTAACTAACATTTTTTATATTTAGCATGACTAAAAATTACATATTCATTACTGGTGGAGTTGTTTCATCTTTAGGGAAAGGTATTGCAGCTGCCTCACTTGGCGCAATCTTAGAAGCAAGAAATTTAAATATAACAATCATTAAATTGGACCCATATATAAATATTGATCCAGGTACAATGAGCCCAATCCAACATGGAGAAGTTTTTGTAACAGAAGATGGAGCTGAAACTGATTTAGATCTTGGTCATTATGAACGTTTTATTCGAAAAAAAATGACACGTTCAAACAATTTTACTACAGGGGGTATTTATTCTCAAGTGTTAAAAAAGGAAAGGCGAGGTGATTATTTAGGTGCTACAATTCAAGTTATACCGCATATCACTAATACTATTAAAGAAAAAATTATTTTATGCGCACAAAATAGTAATATTATTATTGTAGAAGTTGGAGGGACTGTTGGTGATATTGAATCTTTACCATTTTTAGAAGCAATTCGACAAATGGCTGTGGATATAGGAAGAAAAAATGTTATGTATATACATTTAACATTAGTTCCTTATATAGCTACTGCAGGTGAAATAAAAACTAAACCTACTCAACATTCCGTAAAAGAATTACTGTCAATTGGAATACAACCAGATATACTAATATGTCGATCTGAAAAAACAGTACCTCTAGAAAAAAGAAAAAAAATTGCCTTATTTTGTAATGTACCAGTAAACGCTGTCATTTCATTAAAAGATGTTGACTCAATATACAAAATTCCAAAAGAACTAAACAATCAAAAATTAGATGATTATATTTGTCAATATTTTCAATTAAACGCTCCAGAAGCGAATTTACAAGAATGGGATAAGGTAATTCATGCAGAAAATATTACGAACAAAACTGCTGTTATTGGCATTGTTGGAAAATATGTTAAATTACCTGATGCATATAAGTCAGTCATAGAAGCACTAAAACATGGAGGATGGAAAAATCAAATTAAAATTAACATACAACTAATTAATTCCCAAGAAATTGAACGAAAAAAGTTCAAATTATTAAAACATCTTAATGGTATTTTAATTCCTGGAGGTTTTGGCGATCGAGGTGTAACCGGAAAATTATTATCAGCACAATATGCACGTGAAAATAATATTCCTTATTTTGGTATTTGTTTAGGCATGCAAATTGCTATTATAGAATTTGCACAAAATGTTATTGGAATTAAAGAAGCTAACTCAACGGAATTCGATCCACAATGCGCATATCCTGTTATTGATTTAATTGCTACATTAAATAAAAAAAACTATAAATATAATTATACTAAAAAAAATAATGTTATCTTAAAAGGAACAATGAAGTTGGGAAGTCAACCATGCAAATTAAGCGCTGATAGCTTGTCTAGGAAATTATACAATCAAGATATTATTATAGAACGCCATAGACACCGATATGAAGTCAATAATATTTTATTAAAAAAAATAGAAACAAGAGGATTAAAAGTCACCGGTCGTTCTAAACATAATAATACAGTAGAAATTGTTGAAATTACTAATCATCCATGGTTTTTAGCATGTCAATTTCATCCTGAATTTACTTCTACACCGCGTGACGGACATCCACTATTTATAGATTTTGTAAAATCAGCAGAAAAGAACAAGAAAAAACACCATTTTTTTTTTAAAACACACTGAGGTTAAATATGCCTAAAATCGCCCAAATTATTTCTCGAGAAATAATAGATTCACGTGGATATCCTACTATAGAATCCGAGGTACGACTCACAGATGGATCTATTGGAATATCCTCTGTTCCGTCCGGTGCATCTACCGGTTCTTTAGAAGCAATAGAACTAAGAGATAAAGATAAAAATAGATTTATGGGTCGAGGCGTAAAAAAAGCTGTTTTAATAATTAATACAATCATATTTAAAAAATTGCAAAATCAAAATGCATATGATCAAAAAACAATTGATCAAATTATGATTGATTTAGATGGAACAAATAACAAATCCAATCTTGGTGCTAATGCAATTTTATCTGTATCTTTATCTACCGCAAAAGCAGCAGCTGTATCTAAAAAAATACCTTTATATCAACATATTTCTGAGATAAATCAAACACCAAATGCTTTTTCTATGCCAGTACCTATGATTAACATTATTAATGGTGGAAAACATGCAAATAACAATATTGATATCCAAGAATTTATGATCCAACCAATTGGTGCAAATAGTATTAAACAGGCTATACAAATGGGATGCGAAATATTTTATTCATTAGGAAAGATATTAAAAAAAAATGGTATGAACACAACAGTAGGCGATGAAGGAGGATATGCACCAAATTTAAAATCTAATGAAGCCGCTTTAAACCTTATTCAAGATGCTATAAGTAATACTCCATACAAATTCGGACAAGACATTACATTAGCAATTGATTGTGCCGGATCTGAATTATATAATAAAAAACTAAAAAAATACCAATTCTTACAAGAGAAAATTGATTTTTCTTCACAACAGTTTACTGATTACTTAGAACATCTTTCTAGAAAATATTCTATACTTTCTATAGAAGATGGCCAACACGAATCTGATTGGGATGGATTTTTATATCAAACAAAAAAACTAGGACATAAAATCCAATTAGTTGGAGATGATTTATTTGTCACTAATGCTAATATTTTAAAAAAAGGAATAAAAAAAGGTATCGCAAATGCTATACTTGTAAAACCAAATCAGATCGGAACACTAACAGAAACACTCCAAACCATTAAAATAGCAAAAGAATCAAATTATAATGTTATTATCTCACATCGATCAGGAGAAACAGAAGATACTTTTATAGCTGATTTATCTGTTGGAACATCAGCTGGTCAAATTAAAACAGGATCCGTAAGTCGTTCAGATCGCACTGCAAAATATAATCAACTTATTAGAATAGAAGAACAATTAGGAATAAAAAAAGCGCCCTTCTATAAATTAAAAAGTTAAAATTTATATTTTGAATATTAAAATTATCATCTCCTGACTAATACAATTATAATTTTAAAAAAAAGAATCAGGTATTTTCTTAACATATGCCTGTTTCTTATATATAAATTCTTTATTCAAAATATTTAAATAAAAGCATAAAATATTTGAAAAAATATTTAGGATAATGCAAAGTGAAAGTTTTTATACAGGTTTATTATATTTATATTTTCATGCGTTTATAAGAATGTTTAGTATATTGTTCATAATGCGATACTAGGCATACTAGGATCTATTCTCAAAAAACCAAACTATCTATAAACAAATAATAAATAAATAACATACAAACACAAAGCGGAGTCATACAAATTACAAAAAACAATACTTTTTGCTATTCAAAAAAAAATGGACAACTGAACATGTTCTTGTTACTGGTAGTGAACCATGTATGTATAATTTATTAAATTTAACACACGTGCTAGAAAAAAATATATATGTCAAACTGAACTAGTAGCACGCAATGAATTTTATGCTCTTTTAAAAAACCGGGGTTATATTATCTCCAAAAAAACAAAAATGCGCTAATATATTAATGTTATGATCTAATAAAATATCCATTTTTAAAAAAAACAAAATTTATGTTATTTAAAAAATGTGTTAACAATAATAAATAATAAAAATATAAAATTTTTACGTCTTATTAATAGGAATCAAGAAACATTAAATATATGCGTAAAAACCTGAATAAAAATAATTAGTATTTATTAATACAATTACAAAAATATATTTTAATAAAATGATACAAAATAAACATAACTTCATTCATTCCGATCCAATATAGATGTAACCAGACGTACGAGTGTTTTCACCACAATAACATTTAAAAAAGATAGATTAGGTCTGAAATATGTCTAAATCTACTTGATAAAATTTCGTTTATAGGATTTTCTAAATCAGATATTTTATTTAAATAATAATAATGTAACTGATTATAAAATCGGTTGAACACGGATTTAATTTTTGAATAACCTGTGATCTATCCCGTATTTTTATTAATATCACTTTTTAATATTACACGCACTAAAAAAAATAACCATGCAATCGTCCATATTTTTGATTTCAAAGAACAGATGATAAATAAATGAGCACCTCAAAAAAATTTTAAAATGTAGTTTCTCACATATTTTAATAATTCAATTACGCTTAATACAATATTAAAAATGCATGTTTTTAAATTAATTTTTTGGAAAAATGTGCAACGGATTTATAGTACAACCTTTATAACGTATCTCAAAATATAATCTAGCTACATTTTCTTCGGAAAACCCCATAGTTGCAATTTGTTGTTTTTTATATACTTTATCTTCTTGATGCACTAAAATTGTATCATTGAATCCATACACACTTAAATAATTATTATTATGTTTAATAATTATTAATTTTCCATATTTTTTAAGTTCATCACTGATATACATTACTTTTCCAGATTCTACAGAAAAAATAGGTTGCCCCCGATAACCTAATATTTCTATTTTTTGATCATATGATTTAGAGTCATAAAAATATTTAATATTTTTTCCTTGGATAGGCCATGTCCAATTACCAAAAAAAGATAAAAATTGATTATTTTTTAAAATAGTATTTTTTTTATTTAATTGATTTTTACACGTAAAACAAATATCAAATAAATTCGCATGCTGTATAAGGAAATTCAACATACTTGAAGATGTACTTAAAAAATTACAAAAATAATACTTTTTCTTATTATTTTTATTTTTATTTAGAAAAAAACAAGTGTTTGCTGCAGTGTTAAAAAAAATATCTTTTATCCAAATTTTTTGACCTATAAAAATATGATTAGGTTTTTTAATAAAATTGATTTTGGACAATTCACGATAATCATAACCTAAATTCTTTCCAATAGAATATAATGTATCTCCTCTTTTAACAATATAAAATATTTTAAACATTTTATTTTTTAACAAACCAATAAAATTTTCATTACGAATGATGACTTTTATTTGTTTAGGAAATAAATTATTTCTTATTTTAAAAATTGAAAAACATTCATGTCTATCTGGAGTAATATTATTTTTAGATATATTGTTTGTGTTAAATTTAGGAGAATATCTATTACTTATTAATTCATATTTACATTTTTTACTTATTATACCACCTAATGCAAAATCACTATGTATAAAAAATACACAAAATAAAAAAAATGTCTTCAATAAAATAATTTTTCGTTGCATTAACATCTACTATTTAAATTAAAAAGTTTCTTAAAACGTTAAGATTGTTAACATATATTAGAAATAGTTCCATTAAAATAACATTATTCAAAACTCATCAATGATCAAAAACATAACCGAATAATATGTTATCCCAGTATATATTTCTATAAAAATTTTTTGAAATAATTTCTTGAAAAATAACATTTTTTATATAAAAATTTAAATATACAATTAAATTAATATGCAATTAAAATTGCATTGTGAACTAGATTATTCATCTTGATCAAATTTAAAAATATGCTTTATGAAATAACTATATAAAAATTTACTATTAGAAAATTTACATATTTTGTAAATACGTCTTATTTCGGATATAAATTAATATTTTTTTAAAAAATATGCTAAAAACACATGATTATTAAAAAACGACAAATTTAACGTGCAATATTATTTATTGATTAATATCACATTTTAATTTTAGCATTTGACTTCTAAATAAGTGATTTATTATATGACATTTTATCATATAAAATATTTATGTAAAAAATAAATTTAATGCAGTAATAATGTTATATAAATCCATTTTAAAAATATGTAATTAAGTACATGTAAATTTTTTAAATATTTTAGAAATATATATTATCTAATCTAGATTTACTTTAATGTGAGTATCTATTACACTTATTTAACAAAAATTAAAATTCTTATATTGCTTTAACTTGTAAAAAATAAAATGCATAATATTTGTTTAAATATTTTATCTAAAATATATTATTTCTTGACACAAAATACTAAATTAAAACATATTTTTATCTATTATAAAATAATATAAATAAATAAGAGATAAAACAAATAGAAAAAGAACATGATGACTTAAATATTAAACTACACTAAAATTATTTATATAATATTAAAATTTAAAAAATAATTATTTTAAAAGTATATTCAACAAAGGTATTATTATTAATTTTCATATATTATTGAAATATATTCACAAAAAATATTTAATGAATGCATTTTTTCTTAATGTGTTTAATATTGTTTTGCAATTGTTTAATTCTTAAAATTATTTTTTCATTTCGTTTATCCATACGAAGATTGTTCTGTTCTTCTAATAAAACTGTTTTATACATTTTGATATAATTAAAATAACCATTTTTTCCTAACCATAAAGAATACTGCAACCAAAATAATATAAAAAATAAAAATATTTTTAATATTTTCATAAAATACTCAAAATATATATAATATACTAATGTTAAAAACATTTTTATTACATTTAATTTAACTAAAATTAAAAAATATTTACTATAAGTTATCTTTTAAAAACTATATTATTAATATAATATTAAATATTTTTTATTTAAAATATTTTTAATCTAAAAATAATATATACTTATATATAATAAGTAACTTATGTCACACTGTAATATCATATAATTTATAAAAATTTATTAGTGTATCTGTTATTTTTGTTATTGAACGTTTTATGATATTTTATCAATTATTAAAACAATTAAATTTACTATATTTATTAATTGTAATCAAAATAAATAATCTACTTTTCTATATGTAAAAATAGTTATATCAAAGTAACATGAATAATATTTTTTATAAGAAATAAAACATTAACAAACAAAAAATAAATATCGTGAATAGATAAAATTAATATATTTTAAAAACATTTATAAAAGTAAATTTATTTTTACTACAAAAATAGTACATATTTAATAAAAAACAGTACACCTATGATTTTATATAATTATATGAATTATATTGTATAATACATATTTACATATTATGTAATTTAAAAACAACTATTTTAATAAATATTAAATTTCTTGAAAAATATATGCAATGTTAATCTTATAAATATAAAAAATATCAATAAAAATTCAAAAAAAATACTAAAAAAATTGATCTTATAAAAGATATCGATATATTCATACGTATCTATCTATTTCATATTTTTTGAATGTAAAATAAAATAAAAAATATATCTATATTTTAAAATATCTATGCATATATTTTTTAAAAAAAAATAAAAAATATAGATACTCAATAAACATTTTCAAATTATATAAAATTTATAGATTTAATATACTATCTGTTCTTAACCATCAATTTAGTAAATTCTGTTAATTCGATAATCTAAATATGTACTTTTTGAATTTTTTCAAACATAATTGAAAAAATATTTTGATCTAAATATTATTTTAAAAATATTGATTCATAGAAAAAATCGGATATATCAAAAAAATAACATTTATAATATAAATATACTAATTTTAATTTAGTTATATTTACCTAAAGAAACAAATGTTTCTTTCATATATAAATTGAGAAAAAAATTTAGCTGAATCTAAATGTTTTTAAAAAAATATACTACTAATTTTATAGTATCAATATTTAACATATTTTTCAAAATTTATAAATTTATTTGAATTACGGTAAAATACATATATAACAAATAAAAAAACTAAAATATATTAGATAATACATTATATATGCAGATAAAATAAAAAATTTATACATTTATTTTCAATAACAAAATATGACATAATTACATATTTATACCAAATACATAAATAACTTATAACATTTATACAAAAAATAAACTTTCAAATTAAATAAATACACTGAAAAATAATTTTATAACTGTTAAATAATTATTAAAACAGTCTATAAACACATAATTGAAAAATTAATGAAATAAGAATTTTAATATAATTCACAGTGTTGTTTTTCGTCAGTATATAAATATTACATATAATATGTGCAATTAAATTCATTACAGTCAATTTAGTATGTTCATCAATTATAAATTTTTTCGTATAATTAATGGTATTAAAAATAAAAAAATACATTAAAACAATGTAAATTAAAAAAAATGACTTAATTTTTCAGATGTTATTATTATATTCGAAATAAAAAAATAAAAATTCATAATTATATTAAATTAATATAATTTAAATAAAACTTTAATCGGTAAATTATTTATTATATTTATCGATTGAATATATAAATGAATAATACTAATTTTTATGTTTTTTAGAATTCTTTCTTATCACAACTCAAATAATTGTTTTAATTTCTTTTTTTTTTGATGTTTTATAGAAATAATTATAATATTTTTTAATAAATAAAGAATTTTTAGTATAAAAATACAAAACATATTTTTTAAAATATAAAAAATTACAACACAATAATAAATTTAAAAAATATATTTTATATTTTTTGTATATTTTTATTTTTTTTATTATAGATAAATGTATGCACATTTTTAAAATATTCACAATACCTTTAAAAATGTATTCTTCTTAAATAAAATTAAAACTTATTAACATTTAAATAATATTTTCTCAACTTCAAAGAAAAAATATAAAATTATGTTCTTTTTCAAAAAATTCTATTATATATTAATAAATAAATCATATGTTTTAAAAACATTTTTAAAAAAAATTTTTCAAAATAATATTTATTTGTTTACGTTATAAAAAATCAATTATGTAATTAAAATATTTATTAATTCAATAAAATATGAAAAAAAACAAGATATTTTTAAGATACAGTTTAAAAAAAATGACCAAGTATTAATTAATACATATTGTATTTAATTTAACATATTTTTAATATTTCGTTGTTATAAGTGAAACGCATTTATTTAAAAAATAGAATGTTTCATCAAATACTAAAAAATGCTAATATTATAACTTATTACAAAAAATCATTATTACTTAAAAAGTAGAAAAATTTAATCCATAATATACTATACATTACATTTAAAAATAACTATTCTTGTAAAAATACTATCTTAATCTTAATTAATCAAAATATAATTAAACGTTTAATACACACTTAAACATCAGTCGTGTTAAAATTTTTAAAAAATATGCTTCTAAAAAATTAATATAAGTTTATTAAAATTAATATAATACAGAAACATCAGTTACATAAAATTTTTATTATTTTTTAAATTGTATTTTAAAATACAAACATATGATGCTCATCAATAAAAAAATATAGTATTTTAATATTAACAATAAATCTTTAATTTTTAAATAATTACACTAAATTCAATATAGAACACGTACTAATTAATACCAATGAAAAAACAACATGATGCGTTTAAGATGAACTCTTAAATTATTTATAACGCATATTTCTATTTATTTATGAATTAAAACAATTTCATTTGTTATTAAAAATACTTAATTGGGTTATTAATATCATTTTCATTCCTTTTAAAACATCAATATTTTATTAATATTTAAATAAAGAACAATATCATAATATAATTTCAATATAATACCTATTTTCTATAAATATATTAAAACTATTTTTACACATATAAAAAATTTATCAAAAAACGACAACGTAAAGTTTATTGGCAGTTTATTTTTTTCGCAAAAAATATCACATAGAAAATAACGTAATTTCTATAAAAACATTATAATTAAATACTAAAAAATATCCCTGTAATAATAAATATACGTTAAAAATAATTGCAAATAAAATTTTAAAACCAAAAAATTATACCAATATTTTTTACATACTCTCTATAATAATTTTACAAAAATTATTTTTTATTCTAAGCATATCATAGAAGATATATACATTATATTTAGTATTTAAAAGATTAAACCGCTTATTTTTATTCACATTTTTTTGTATACATTGTAATTAAAAAATAATACATATTTTTATCTTCTAAAAATATAAATTTATCTTTTTTGCGATACTGTCCACTACATTATTAGATTAATATTATAGAAAAATAACTAACAATAAAAACAATAGTTTTACATAAAAGTTTTTATAACGACTATTGTATAATAGTTTTACATGCATTACTTTTAATCAAATCTAAAAAATTACATGCACATGTATATAAACAATAAAATAAGTGTATTAGTTTCTATAAAACCATAAAAATATGTATTTGTATACTACATAAAAAAATATGTTAATAATATAACTATTACATTTAAAATATAAAAATTATGTTTTCAAAAATAAATTTTTCAATATATCACGTATATATATACTTTTATTTCATTTAAAAACACAAAGTAAAATGTTTAACCTGCTTCATGTAATATTGTAAAACTATCTTAAAATTTTATTGTATGAAAAATATTAATTAAACGATCATTAAATAAAAATACCATTAAAATTATAAAAAAAGAAAAATATATTAAAATAAGAAAATAACATTAAAATAACTAATATGATTATAATTTAACAAATATTTTTAAATAAATTTTCAAAAATAATATTTTAATTGATTTGTATAAATAAAGTGTCTATTGTGTAAAAAAAATCAAAAATTTTAACAAATTATTATTGTAAAAACAAATATTATTCTATTTTAAATTATGTAATCAATATTTATATTAAAAAAATGAAATTAAATTTAAATTATTCTTTACATTGCACATTTTAAAAAAATCGATCATCTGTATGTTAAATTGTATAAAAATTATAAATATTCATCATATTTTATTTTTTTTATAAAAAATTTCAATTTTTTATAAAAAACTGTACTTTATTTCTGTTAAAAATATTATAACAATACAACATAATCTATCACTTTTAAACAATAAAACATGTAATTTTTGGTAATTTTACATATCACGGAAAAATTATTTAAAAAAATGATTATAATAAAATATATAATTAATAAAAATTAATACCTTAAAATAACATTCATAACTTCTTTTAATTGATAATCTGAAAGATTGTTAATATAATTAAAAAATATAATTTTTAACATATATACAAATTGAAAATACAATGTTTTATACACAAATTAAATATAACACTATTACATTAAATTTCACATATTTTAAAAATTTAAAAACATCGAAAAATTAATATTTGAATATTTAAAAAAAATCCATTCACATCAAAGATTAAAATATATCCAAAAACAAAAATATGTTAAAATCGCATCATTAATATAATTATTTCAAACATTAACATACATATTCTTTAAAAAAATTTTCATTCTTTAAAAAAATTTTCATTCTTTAAAAAAATTTTCATTCTTTAAAAAAATTTTCATTCTTTAAAAAAATTTTCATTCTTTAAAAAAATTTTCATTCTTTAAAAAAATTTTCATTCTTTAAAAAAATTTTCATTCTTTAAAAAAATTTTACATGTTTTAAATCAGAATGCCATTGATATATTTATTATATCTGTACTTTTTGATGGCGTCTCATATTCTTAAAAGAACATGTATTTAAAAAAACATAAAAATATCAGTAGTAACATAAAAAATCATTTATTTTTATACATATTTCTAATATATACTTAAGAATCAAAAAAAAAAAAAAAAAAAAAAAAAAAAAAATCTTTATGATCTTATGTAGTATAATTTTATCTTTTAACATTTCAGCACATGAATTCACTAATAAACAAGAATACACCACAAAGCATACAAAAATAAAACACGTGCCTAAAATAATAGAATTATTTTCTTTTTTTTGTCCATATTGTTATGAAGTTCAAAAAAAATACCATTTTTCAAACTTAATCAATAAAAATTTAAACAAAAATATACATATTAAAACATATCACGTTAATTTTTTAGGTGGAAAACTGAGTAATGTATTAACAAAAGCTTGGATCATAGCGCAAAAAATGAAAATTGAAGATAAAATTATGCTGCCTATGTTTGCAGGAATTCAAAAAACTCATACTATTAAAAATGTTCGTCATATAAGAGAACTGTTTTTTAAAATAGCTGGAGTAAATATAAATGACTATAATAAGTTTTGGAATAGTTTGTCTATAAAAATCTTAACAAAAAAAACAAATCAAATTGTTAAAAAATGTCATTTATATCATGTTCCAACTATATTAATAAATGGAAAATACATAATTGATTATTATAGATTAGAAAGTATTTTTAAAAATCAATTACCTGAAAAATATATCCAACTTATCAATTTTTTAATGTATAAAAAATGATATCTTATTCAGTATAATTATAAAAATCATAATTAATTTATTTACACTGCAAATACTATTTTCTTGTTACGCTTGCATGATTTATTAAAAAAATACAAAAACACAAACAGCAATATTTTATATAAAAATTATTTGATATTTTAAAAACATGATTCATATAAAAAAAAATCCAATTATCATAATTGACGGAAATTTATATTTATATCGTTATTACTACGTTTTTCCAAATTTTAAAAATGCATCTGGAACACCATCTGGTGCAATATATGGAATGATTAAAATGATATATTCACTTTTAAATAAATATAAAGATTCTAAAAAGTTTATTATTATATTCGATTCTTCTAAGAATACATTTAGAAAAAAAATATTTAAAGAATATAAAAATCATAGAAAACCCATGCCTAACACTCTCTATGTTCAAATTGCACCACTCTTAACAATTCTCAAAAATTCAGGAATTAAAACACTAACCATAAAAAATGTAGAAGCTGACGATATTATTGGTAGTTTATCTTATAAATTTGAAAAAGAAGGAGAAGAAATACTCATTGTTAGCGATGATAAAGATATGTTACAATTGATTACAGAAAACATTTATGTATTAAATAAAAGTAATAACATCATCACATTGCAAACAATACAAAAAAAATATGGTATTCGACCTAAATCGCTAATTGATTTATTAGCATTAACAGGAGACGTATCAGATAATATTCCTGGAATACCTAAGATTGGAATAAAAACAGCATTGTATTTACTACAAACATTTTCTAATATTAAGAACATTTATTACAACATAAAAAAAATACCAAATCTATCTTTTCGCAATGCTAAAAACATTGCAATTCAATTAAAAAATTATAAAAAAACTGCATTTATTTCATATGAACTAGCAAAAATTAAACTGGACGTTCCAATTCAGATTACCTTAGAAGAAATAAATTTAAAATTGCATTCCTCTAAAAAATTACTTGATTCATTCAAAGAATATGATTCTCAAAAATAAAAAATAAAATTTAAAACACATGAAACATGTAACTTTATCATTTAAAATCAGTAATATAATTAAAAAAATACCAATTATTAATCTGTAACATTAACTGTTTAACACCAATTTTTTTTGTAGAAGAAAATAGTTCAATTTTAAAAAAATACAATGACGTCTTTAATTTTTCATATACCTTTCTTAATTGAATTTGTTGATAAGTAAATGTTACTTTATCACATTTAGTTAATAGGATTAATATAGGAATGTTGTTTTTAATCATCATATTAATTATTTTTTCATCTAAAATCTTTATAGGACATCTAATATCCATTAAAAGAACTAAACCTTTTAAAAATTTTCTTTGTGATAAATAAAAATATACTGTTTTTTGCCATTTATTTTTCATCTCTAAAGCAGCTTTCGCATAACCATAACCAGGAAGATCGACAATTCTAAAACCAGAAACTACTTCAAAAAAATTAATTAATTGCGTTCTTCCAGGAGTTTTACTAGCACGTGCTAATTTCTTTTGATTAGTTAAAACGTTAATAGCACTGGATTTTCCTGAATTAGAATAACCAGCGAAAGCAATCTCAATACTACTTTTCAAAGGCATATCAGAAATTCTAGAATAACTATTAAAAAAATACGTTTTTTGATAATTTAGTGAACGCAAAATGTAATCCTATTTTAAAAAAATGCGTAAAAATAAAACTGTTTTCATAACAATACTATTCATGTAAAATTATTACTCAAAATACTTTAAAAAACTATATCATATTATAACATTTGATAAACAGTGTTTTTAATATTGAAAACATAATCATCTCTATAAAAAAATCAGTATTTTCTTTTTGTATAATCTCAAAAAAACCAATCTAAATATATCTATATTTTGCAAGATTTATCTTTAATAGGAAAAAGAATGTATAAAAACATCAGAAACATCGCTATTATAGCACATGTTGATCATGGAAAAACCACATTACTTGATAAACTATTACAACAATCTGGTGCTTTCAAAGAACACGAAGAACATACAGAACGCATAATGGATTCTAATGCAATAGAAAAAGAAAGAGGTATCACAATACTATCTAAGCACACTTCAATAAAATGGAAAAGTTATATTATAAATATTATTGACACTCCAGGTCATGCTGATTTTGGTGGTGAAGTAGAACGTGTTATGTCTATGGTAGATTCAGTGCTGCTTGTAGTAGATGCATTAGACGGACCCATGCCACAAACACGTTTTGTAACACAAAAAGCATTTAAATATCAACTAAACCCCATTGTGGTCGTCAATAAAATTGATAGAATTCATTCTCGTCCAGATTGGGTAATAGATCAAGTATTTGATCTGTTTGTTGATCTCAATGCGAATGATGCACAATTAGATTTTCCTGTAATTTACACTTCTGCTATCTTTGGAACTGCAGGAGCAGATTACCGTAATATGAAAGAAGATATGACTCCATTGTATGAAGCAATTATTAAATATACACCTGCTCCTGATGTAGATCTGACAAAAAAATTTCAAATGCAAATTTCTCAATTAGATTACAATAACTATTTAGGCATAATTGGAATCGGACGTATAAAACAAGGATTTATACAGCCTCATGATTCTGTAATAGTTATTGATAATTTTCAAAATAGACGAACTGCAAAAGTAAATAAAGTTTTGAATCATGTTGGATTAAAAAGAATTGAAACTCAAAAGGGAATACCTGGAGATATTATCGCAATTACAGGATTAGGCAATTTAAATATTTCTGATACAATATGTCATCCAGATTATGTCAAACCTTTGCCAGCATTAAGTATCGATGAACCTACTGTAAAAATGTTTTTTTCAGTTAATACTTCACCTTTTTCAGGAAGGGAAGGTAAATATCTTACATCTCGACAAATTTTTGAAAGATTAAAAAAAGAAACTGTTCATAATGTTGCATTACAAGTTCAAACAACAGAAAATGCAAATGTTTTTTCTGTTTCAGGACGAGGTGAATTACATTTATCTATATTAATTGAAAATATGCGACGTGAAGGATTTGAATTAGAAGTTTCACGTCCCAAAATTATTTCTAAAGAAATCAACGGAATACGAAAAGAACCATTTGAAAACATTATTTTAGAAATTGAAGATAAACATCAAGGAAATGTTATGCAATTTATGGGTTCTAAAAAAAGTAATTTAAAAAATATCATCATAGAAAAAACAAATCGAGTTCGCCTTGAATATGTATTATCAAGTCGATCGCTAATTGGTTTTCGTTCAGAATTTATGAATTTAACATCTGGAACAGGTCTGTTTTATTCGTCATTTAGTCATTATGATACATATCAAAAAAATAATGTAGGACAAAGAAAAAACGGTGTTTTAATTTCTAAAAAAACAGGTACAGCAATTGGATTTTCTTTGTTTAATTTGCAAGAACGAGGAAAACTATTTTTAGAGCATGGTGAACAAGTGTACGAAGGTCAAATAATAGGATTACACAATCGATCTAATGACTTAACAGTTAATTGCTTAATTGGAAAAAAACTAACTAATATGAGAGCGTCTGGAACTGACGAAGCGATAATTTTAACTACTGCTATTCATTTTACATTAGAAGAAGCAATTGGATTTATCAACGATGATGAATTAGTTGAAATTACACCTAAATCAATACGTCTAAGAAAACGTTTATTAAAAGAAAACGAAAGAAAGAAAGCATATAGAAAAAACAAATAAGCAAAAAATGTCAATTGTCTTTACAAAAAATAAATTATTTATATAATTCTATTTTTAATAGAATTATATAAAAATATAACATATTTTATATTTTCTAAACATTTAACAACATCAATATTTCAATAATTTAGAAATTAAAATGTTATGCTTATCTTGTTGTTTTAATAAACATAAATGTTCAGCAGAAATAATAGTTAATAAATTATTAATCGCTTGATTAAAATCATCGTTGATAATTAAATAATCATATTCCGAATAATGAGTCATTTCGTTTATTGCTTGTTTCATTCTATTTTGAATAATTACATTACTATCTTGTCCTCGTTTTATTAATCTTTTATAGAGTGCATCTTTAGACGGAGGCAATAAAAAAATACTTCTTGATTCCGGTATTATATGTCGAATTTGTTGCGCTCCCTGCCAATCAATATCTAAAAATACATCTTTTCCAGAAAATAACATATCTTCAATGTATTCACGTGATGTACCATAATAATGATTAAAAACTTTTGCGTATTCTAAAAAAACATTCTTTTTAATCATTATTTTAAATTCTTGATTAGATACAAAATAATAATGCTGTCCATATAGTTCACCAGGTCGTATAAAACGAGTAGTATATGAAATAGAAACTACAACATTATGCAAAGATTTTTCTTTTAACAGTTCTTTAATTAAACTTGACTTTCCTGTTCCACTCGGAGCAGAAATAATAAATAGAATACCTTTAGACATAATAATTTAAAATCACCAGTATATTTTTATAAAAATATAAAATGATATATCAATATTTATATTTTTTAGACATTAAAAAATTTCAGAAAAATAACATTTAAAAAAACCATCAACTTTTAGGTATTAAAAAAATACTATTTAATCCACGAATACGAAATATGCTGTTTTTGTTGATCATTCCGTTTAAAACAACTTGTATCCAAATTTCTTGAAATTTTACATGGATTGCATATAGTAAAACACCAATTTTGCACCATTTATTTTTTATAAAAATTTCAACAATAGAGCCTATTTTTGGAAAAATATTACCTATACCAACTAATAAACATAAAAAACGCTTATTTAGCTTTTTAAAAAAAATTCGTGCGATCATTTCTTGTCCATAAAAACACCCTTTATGTAAACTAATACCATTAAGCTTTTCTAAATTAATTGCTTGGGGAAAAAACATTTGTGCTGATTGATTCTCAATAATAGGAAATCCTGATTCCATATCCAACAATGTCCATTGCTTACTGTTACTAAAAAAGATTTTTTTGTCTATACTGTTTTTAAAAAAAGTAAATCGTTCTGAAGAAAAAATTAATAAAAACCGCTCAGAAGGCTGCAAAAATCGCAATATTGATTGTTCACAGTTATGCATGACAAATTGTTTATTACTCGGAACTTTTTCAAATAAATCTAATAAAAATAACCTCGCATTTTTTCCAGCTATACCGATCAAAAAAATTTTTTTTAATTGATTAATTTCTACATTAGAAAAGGTAGAATATTTCTTTAGCTCTTTTATTTGAATATCAGATACACTTTTTCGTTGAATATAAGCATAGCCTGTTTCATAATGAAATAAATGCATTGTACTCCATACTTTTCCGTTAAAATTACAATGTGCACATAAAACATGGTTATTATTTGACAATAAATTTAAATCAATAGTTAATTGATTTTGTAAATACTTTTTACTATCATCTCCTGTTATATGAACTAAGGACCATTCTGTCAGTTGGATTATTGTCAACAACAATTCTTTTTGAGGATAAACAAAATGACGATCTGGTATGTATGCAAACATAATTTTTCCTATAAAATACCAATAAATTGCGTAATTTAATCAAAATACATGAATTTGTATAATGAAATATATATAATAATAAACATGTAATCGTAATTTTTTTAAATTATCAAATATTCTTGACATCAAAATTGTATTCCACAAACACAAAAAGTACACATTATGTTAGAAATCAATATCATCAATAATGAAATTATTAATTTTAAAAAACGCATCAAAGATTTAAAGAGGTGTCTTTGACTATCATGCAAAAAAATCACGTATTTTAGAAATTGATATAGAATTATCATCACCTAAAATATGGAATATACCAAAAATTATAAAAAAACTAAATCAAGAAAAATCATTATTAAATTTAACAATTAAAACTATTCAAAATATAGAAAAAGAAATAAATGAAATAATGATTTTTTTAGATCTAGCAATAGAAACTGAAGATAATTTAATATTTCAAGATCTTATTGCCGAAATAATTCACATAAAAGAAAAAATTAAAAAAATTGAATTTTATCGTATGTTTTCAAAAATACACGATCATTGCAATTGTTATGTAGACATACAATCTGGTTCCGGCGGTATAGAAGCGCAAGATTGGTCACAAATGCTACTTAGAATGTATTTAAAATGGTTAAATAAAAAAGGATTTGTAACAAGTATTATCAGTGAGACCAGTGGGGGTGTTACTGGTATTAAATCTTGTACTATTAAAGTATGTGGAGCATACGCCTTTGGCTGGATGCGAACTGAAGCAGGTATACATCGTTTAATTAGAAAAAGTCCGTTTGATTCTGGAAAACGACGCCATACATCTTTTAGCTCA
Organism: Buchnera aphidicola (Pentalonia nigronervosa); assembly: GCA_014622685.1. Taxonomy (NCBI): domain Bacteria; kingdom Pseudomonadati; phylum Pseudomonadota; class Gammaproteobacteria; order Enterobacterales; family Erwiniaceae; genus Buchnera; species Buchnera aphidicola. Next base: position 323,807 of record CP061275.1, read on the forward strand.
GTTTTTACATATCCAGAACTAGATGATAAAACTGAAATAAAAATTAATTTATCTGATCTCAGAATTGATGTATACAGAGCGTCTGGTGCAGGAGGACAACACGTAAATAGAACTGAATCTGCTGTCCGAATTACTCATATTCCTACAAACATTATTACTCAATGTCAAAATTATCGATCCCAACATAAAAATAAAGAACAAGCAATAAAACAAATGCAATCAAAATTGCATGAAATTCATATGAAAAACGAAGAAAAGAAAAAACAACAACTTGAAAAAAACAAACCAAATATTACATGGGGCAATCAAATACGATCTTATATTTTAGATAGTTCAAAAATTAAAGATCTCAGAACAGGAATCGAAAATAATAATATTCAATCTGTTTTAAACGGCAATTTAGATGAATTTATTGAACAAAGTTTAATAATTGGGATATAAGAAAAAATAATGATAAACGATAAAAATATTAATATGACTAGAAATGATAACCATGAAATTAACATGAGAAAGAAAAAACTAAGTAATATGAAAAAAACAGGATTTTCTTTTCCAAATAATTTTAAAAAAAACATCACTTTAAAACAAATTTATCAAAAATTTCAAAATAAAAATTTTTCAGAATTAAAAACTTTACATGTATGCGTGTGTATTGCTGGTCGAATGATACAAAAACGAGTTATGGGGCAAGCATCATTTATTGTAATACAAGAAATGGAAAATCAAATACAAATATATGTACAAGCAAAAAAAATAACATCAAGTTTTTACAACGAACATTTTAAACAATGGGACGTTGGAGATATATTAGGAATTACAGGAATTCTATTTAAAACTAAAACACAAGAACTATCAGTATTTTGCACAAAATTAACAATATTAAACAAAGCATTAAAACCATTACCTAACAAATTTCATGGACTATCTAATCAAGAAATAAGATATCGACAACGATATTTAGATTTAATTAGTAACAATAAATTATATAAAGTTTTTAAACAACGTTCAATTATTATTTCAGAAATTCGAAATTTCATGGTACAAAATCAATTTTTAGAAGTAGAAACACCTATGTTACATAATATTCCAGGTGGAGCAAATGCACGTCCTTTTGTCACTTATCATAATGAAATTAATAAAGAAATGTATTTACGAATTGCACCAGAATTATATTTAAAACAATTGATTATTGGTGGATTTGAACGAATTTTTGAATTAAATAAAAACTTCCGAAATGAAGGTGTATCTGCTCGTCATAATCCAGAATTTACAATGATGGAAGCATATATTGCATATTCCAGTTATAAAGAAATGATGGATCTAACAGAAAATTTACTAAAAAAAATAACACAATCAATTTTTAAAAATACTATCATTAAATATAACAATAATTATTTTGATTTTAACAAACCCTTTGACAAATTAACTATGCAAAATGCTATTTTAAAATTTAATCAAAACATTCAATTATCTGATTTAAAAAATATCGACAAAATCAAAAAAATTGCACAATCCATGAATATTAAAATACAGCATACTTGGAAAATAGGACAAATACAAACTGAAATTTTTGAAAAGACAGTAGAAAAAAAATTAATTCAACCAACATTCGTTACAGAATATCCAATTGCAGTTTCACCATTAGCCAAGCGAGATCATACTAACCCACATATTGCTGAAAGATTTGAATTATTTATTGCTGGATATGAAATTGGTAATGGTTTTTCAGAATTAAACGATGCAGAAGATCAAAAAAATCGATTTTTAGAACAAATTGAAATTAATGAAAAGCAATCTCAAAAAAATATATTTTATGACAAAAATTATATAGAAGCATTAAAATATGGATTACCTCCTACATCAGGGTTAGGAATTGGAGTTGATCGATTAATTATGATACTAACAAATCAAAATAGTATTCGTGACGTAATTTTATTCCCGACACTACGACCATTATAGATTTATTAAACATTTTTTATATTTTTTAGTCATCTTTTTAATTATATTATAAAAAATAATAAACACTATAAACATCTTAAAATATTTAAATAACACGAGAAAAATATGCCACAAATTTTAAATAACCAAAATAGTAATTTAAATATAAAAAATATTAAAAATTTAATTAAAAAATACCCATCTCCATTTTGGATATATGATTCTGATACTATATATCAAAAAATAAAACTACTACAACAATTTGACATTATTCGATTTGCTCAAAAATCTTGTTCAAATATCAACATATTACAGCTAATGAGAAAAAAAAACGTTAAAGTAGACGCTGTTTCATTAGGAGAAATTGAACGTGCACTATGGTCTGGTTTTAAACCAAATACAAACGACATAATTTTTACAGCAGATGTTTTGGAAGAAAATGTATTAGATAAAATTATTCGTTATCAAATACCAGTAAATGCTGGATCACTGGATATGTTAAAACAATTAGGAAAAATTTCTCCAGGACATCATATTTGGCTACGAATTAATCCAGGATTTGGACACGGACATAGCAAAAAAACTAATACAGGTGGAGAAAATAGTAAACACGGTATTTGGGATCCAAAATTAGCAATACCTATCATAAAAAAATATAAATTAAAATTAATAGGATTGCATATGCATATTGGATCAGGCGTAAACTATATACACTTGAAAAAAGTATGTGAATCAATGATAAAACATGTTCGAGAATTAAAACAAGATATCTCCTCTATTTCTGCTGGAGGAGGGCTGCCAATACCTTACCATTTTTATGAAAAACCTATTAATACAAAAAAATACTTTACACTATGGAATTCAGCGAGAAAAAAAATATCTAATTTTATCGGAAAACATGTTACTTTAGAAATTGAACCGGGAAGATTCTTAGTTGCAGAGTCAGGTTTATTAGTCTCGCAAATACGCGCTGTAAAACAAATGGGAAACAAAAACTTTATTTTAATCAATGCTGGATTCAATGACCTAATTCGGCCAACTATGTACGGTAGTTATCATCATATATCACTTATACCCGGAGACAATAGAAATCTTGATCAAAAAAAAACAATAGATACTATTGTTGGCGGTCCGTTATGTGAATCAGGCGATATTTTTACGCAAAATGAAAAAGGATCTATTAAAACTAGACAGTTGCCTATCGCAAAAGTTGGAGATTATCTAATTTTTCATGATACTGGCGCTTATGGTGCATCAATGTCATCAAACTATAACACAAGACCACTAATTCCAGAAATATTATTAGATAATAATACAGATCGCATTATTCGACGACAACAATCAATTGAAGAAATACTAAAATTAGAAATATAATTCTATTTTTTATAAATAATTTTTATATTCTTAAATAATTATTTAAAACGGAATACTAAAATATGTATATTCATTTTCCAAATTTCAGTCCTATCTTTGTTTCCATTGGTTTTATATCGATTTATTGGTATGGATTAATGTACTTAATAAGTTTTACATTTATTATGTGGTACGGAAAAAAAATTGCAATAAAAAAAAAATGAAATGGAATAAAAACGAAATTGAACAACTATTTTATTTAATTTTTTTAGGTTGTTGCATAGGTGGACGTTTAGGGTACATAATTATTTACAATTTTTCATATTTTTCTCAAAATATACCACAAATTTTTTATATATGGAAAGGTGGTATGTCTTTTCATGGAGGATTAATAGGCGCTACTGTTACAATTTTTTACCTATCTTTAAAAAATAAAAAAAACATATTCGAGATATCTGATTTTATTACACCGTTAATACCATTCGGATTAGGAGCAGGTAGATTAGGAAATTTTATTAACTGCGAACTGTGGGGTCGTATTGCACCAAATTTTCCATACGCAATGTTATTTCCAAATTCACAAAATCAAGATCTTCAAACAATTATTAACCACCCACAATTAACACCATTGATAAAAAAATATGGTGTATTACCTCGTCATCCTTCACAGTTATACGAATTTTTTTTTGAAGGCGTTGTTTTATTTTTAATAATGCATATTTTTACTCGAAAAAATAGAAAGTTAGGCAATCCAACTGGATTATTTTTAATTTGTTACGGAATTTTCAGAATTATTATAGAATTTTTCCGAGAACCAGATCAACAAATAGGATTGTTTAAAAATATAATCACTATGGGTCAAATACTATCAATACCCATGATCATTACTGGTGTTTTTATTATCTTAAAATCATCATACAAATAAAATCTATATAACAATATATTAAACTAATAAAAAAATCATTAAAAATAGCCATCCAAAACAAGATTAAAGAAAAACAAGAATATCATCTACTTTTGGTTACAATATGAAATTTAATCTAAATCATGATTCTCCATTAATTAAAACAAAAATATCATATTCCATCTATCATTTATGAATTACTATGGTTCTGCAAAGGAGACACAAACGTTAAATATTCTAATGAAAATAAAATATCAATCTGGAATCATTAGACTGATACATCTAGAAATGTAAATTCAATTTATAGAAAATAATAGCGAAATTGATATGTATCAGAAAAAATCAAATTAATCAAAGGAGAAATACATTACAATTAATACAATACAATTCTAATTCTCCTAAAACAGTAATGTCCAGCTGGAATGTCGGTTAAATACATAATATGCCATTATCACTACGTCGTGTATTTTTCAATTTTATGTATTCATAAATACCTAATTTGTCAGATTCATCAACGTTCTTGTAATGTATTTGTTAGATCACCATTTAACATTGCAAATTATAGAACACTCATACATATGATAGCATAAACAATATAATCTAAAATTTAAAGAATTGTTCTGGACGGTTGACGACGTACATCTATAAAATAACCATATTGAATTAAAAAAAATGTTAATTCTTAAAACATCGCGTACTACCAAAATTGATGATTGTCAAAAAAAAATAAAATCGTGATTTCAGTATGCTTTTGAAGATTCTAATATTATCGGATATAATCCACATCCTAATATTAAGGGTAAAATATCCATATAAAAACTTACTGCAACATTCTAAAAAAAACAAGTGACTATATAATAATGAAATACATATATATAAAAACATGGGGCTGTCAGATGAATGAATATGATTCTTCGATCATAAACATGTTGCTGACTAAAACACGTAAATATTCCATTACCACCATTCCAGAACGAGCTGATATTTTTATATTAAATACTTGCTCTATACGAGAAAAAGCTCAAGAAAAAGTTTTTCATCAATTAGGACGATGGAAAAAATTCAAAATTAAAAATCCGAAGACAATTATTGCTGTAGGAGGTTGTGTAGCTAATCAAGAAGGAAAAGATCTCCTTAAAAGAGCCAATTATGTAGATATTATTTTTGGCACGCAAACACTCCATAAACTACCAAATATGATTGATCAAGTTCAAAAAAAACGAAATACATTAGTAGACATTAGATTTCCAAAATTAGAAAAATTTAATCATTTTATTAATTCTCAAAAAATAGGATATAGTGCAAATATTTCCATTATGGAAGGATGCAATAAATATTGTTCATTCTGTATTGTACCATATACAAGAGGGCGTGAAATCAGTCGTCCGTGCAATGATATTATTTTTGAAATATCTGCATTATCTAAGAAAGGAGTAAGAGAAATAAACCTATTAGGTCAAAATGTTAATGCATATAAGGGTTTAAAATTTAATGGAAAAATTTGTTATTTTGCAGAATTATTAAGATTAGTTGCAGAAATAGACGGTATCGATAGAATTCGATTTATAACAAGTCATCCGCGTGAATTTACCGATGACATAATTGAAGTTTACAAAGATACTCCTAAACTAGTTAGTTTTTTACATCTACCAGTGCAAAGCGGATCTAACAAAATACTACAATTAATGAAGCGTGCATACACTACTGAAGATTATAAAACTATCATTGATAAATTAAAAACTGCACGACCAAATATTCAAATTAGTTCTGATTTCATTGTTGGATTTCCTGGAGAAACTGAAATAGAATTTCAGCAAACTATGCAATTTATAAAAAATATCAATTTCGATATGAGCTTTAGCTTTATATATTCTCCTCGTCCTGGAACACCTGCCGCAAGAATCAAAGATAATATTGATATTCAAGAAAAAAAAAACCGTTTATATATTTTACAAAAACGTATTAATATACAAACAATGTCATGGAGTCGAAAAATGTTTAATAGCATACAATCTGTTTTAGTTGAGAATATTTCTAATAATAATTTAACACATTTATCTGGCCGAACTGAAAATAATAGAATTGTTACATTTCCTGGATCACCTGATATGATCGGAAAATTTGTTCATGTAAAAATTAAAAACGTACATACTCATTCATTACAAGCAGAATTAGTTTAAAAATATACAATAAATGAAAAATAATATTATACATCTTCAGATTAATTGTAAGAATAAAAAACACATACCAAAAAAATCATATTTTTTAAAATGGATCAATACTATTTTAAACAAAAAAAAAACATTAATATTATCACTATTCGCATAGTTGAAGAATTAGAAATAAAAAAATTAAATTTAATGTATAGAGGGAAAAACCTAACAACAAATATTTTATCATTTGAAATAAACAAAATGATTCAAAACCACTGTATATTACTAGGCGATCTAGTATTATGTAAAAAAATTATAGAAAAAGAATCAGAGCAATATAATAAAACGCTAGAATCGCATTGGGCGCATATGATTATACATGGAACGCTACATTTATTAGGGTACGATCATCAAACTCATCAAGAAGCATATAAAATGGAAAAAACAGAAAATGAAATCATGTTATTATTAAATTATCCAAAACCAAATACTTGAAATATTGTCAACAAAATTCAACAAAAATATTTTAAATTACACATTTTTATTATAGAAATAGAATAGTATGTTCGAAAATAGACAATTGAATATTATGAGCGACAACCATTCAAAAAATTTAAATAAAATTAACAGAAAAGGTTTTTTTTCTGTTTTATTACAACATATTTTTCATGATGAACCTAAAAACAGAGAAGAACTGATAGAGTTAATCCGTGATTCAGAACAAAATGCACTAATTGATCAAGATACCTGTGATATGTTAGAAAGAGTAATGTACATCGCAAGAAAACGAATTAAAGAAATTATGATCCCAAAAACACAAATGATAACATTAAAATTACATTATAACCTAAAAAAATGTCTTGATATTATTATTGCATCTGCACATTCCAGATTTCCAGTTATGAGTAATGATAACAATTATGTTGAAGGTTTTTTAATTGCTAAAGATTTACTACGGTTTATAAAAATTGAAAAGCATCTATTTTTAATAAAAGATATATTACGACCGGCAATAGTTGTTCCAGAAAGTAAATACGTAGATAGTATGTTAAGGGAATTTCGTTCAAAACGACATCACATGGCAATAACTATAGATGAATTTGGAGCAGTTTCAGGATTAGTAACCATTGAAGATATTCTCGAATTAATTGTCGGAGAAATCGCAGATGAATATGATGAGAAAGAGCAATTAAATATTAAACAATTAAAAAAACGCGTATTTTCAATCAAATCTATAACTGAAATTAGAGAATTCAATGAAAAATTTAATACAAATTTTAATGATGAAGAAGTCGATACTATCGGAGGGTTAGTAATGAAAAAATTTGGACATTTGCCAAAATGTGGTGAAATTATCAATATTAATGGTTATTTTTTTAAAATCGCTATTGCAGACAATCGAAAAGTAATACAAATACATGTAACTATACCAGAACAAAATAATCTCAATACCTTATAAAGGTAATACAATTTGTATATCTTCACAATAATTTTTAACATAATATGAAAACACTAAACATACTAAGTTAAATATTAAAATTATGCATAAATATCACATATTATAAATAAAAGGAAAATCAATTTCCATTAAGAAATACTTAAATAAATTTAATATAAAAAATATTAATATTTTCAAATTATGTATTTAAAATAGCTATAACATCATCAATGTATTCCTAAAAACAGATTTGTATACAATAATCTATTATAATGACGCATTTAACATTTTGAAAACAATTATTTTAAACATAATATTAATCTAATTTAAAAATTTTATACAAAAAATATAAATTTAATTCTATAAAAACATCTATACTTTTAATTAATCGTTTTTATGTTTTTAAAAAATACTTTATCTAAATATTTATAATACAGTTTATAGAGAAAACTAATGAATAAGGAATATTTACCTAAAAATATAGAATTTTATGTTCAAGAATATTGGGAACGTAATAAAACTTTTCAAGTTCAAGAAGATACAAAAAAAGAAAAATATTATTGTCTTCCGATGCTACCATACCCATCCGGAAAATTGCATATGGGTCATGTTCGCAATTATACTATTAGTGATGTAATTGCCAGATATCACAGAATGTTAGGAAAAAACGTTTTACACCCAATCGGGTGGGATGCATTTGGCTTACCAGCAGAAGAAGCTGCTATAAAAAATAATATTCATCCTGAAAAATGGACATATGAAAATATAAAATACATGAAAAAACAACTAAAATCATTAGGTTTTAGTTATGATTGGACACGAGAAATAACTACATGTAAACCAAATTATTATAAATGGGAACAATGGTTTTTCACTCAATTATATAAAAAAAAATTAGTTTATAAAAAAATCCGATCTGTTTATTGGTGTCCTCATGATAAAACTGTTTTAGCCAACGAACAAGTTGTAAATAATTGTTGTTGGAGATGTCAAAACCAAGTACAAACTAGAAAAATTCCACAATGGTTCATGAAAATAAGAAAATATGCTGAAGCTTTATATCAAGATTTAAAAAAATTAAATCAATGGCCTGAAAAAGTCAAAAACATGCAAAAAAACTGGATTGGAAGATCTAAAGGATTTGAAATTACTCTAGACATATTTAATAGTGAAAAAACAATAAAAGTATTTACTACACGACTGGATATAATAATGGGAGTAACATGCGTTTTAATATCACCATCACACAAATTATCTATAGAATTGGCTAAGAAAAATAAAAAAATAAAAACATTTCTTGAAGAAAATATGAATGTCTCGCAACAATCAATAGAGAAAAATAAATATAACGGTATAAACACTAATAAATTTAGTCTCCATCCTATCACAAAAACAAAGATACCTATATGGATTACAAATTTTATCATCCAAAACTATGGAATTACTTCAAGTTTATCTGTGCCAGGTCATAATAAAGATGACTGGAATTTCGCAATAAAAAACAAATTAAAAATAAAATATGTTATCATTAACGCTGATGTTAAAAAACATAGTACACCTTCTTTATTTACAGAAAAAAAAGGAAAATTATACAATTCTCAAGAATTTAATGGTTTAAATTTTGAAGAAAGTACAAAAAAAGTTAGAAGTATACTGTTTCAAAAAAAAATTATACGAAAAAAAATTCATTATAAATTACAAGATTGGTGTATTTCAAGACAGCGTTATTGGGGCACTCCTATTCCGATGGCAACACTAAAAAACAAAAAAATTGTACCAATACCATCAAAAGATTTGCCTGTTTTACTACAAAAAATAAAAAAAAATACTTTCTTGAATTCAAGTTCAACTCATTTTCATTCTAAACAAAATACAGTTTATATTAATCAAGAAAAAGCAGTGCGCGAAACAGATACTTTTGACACATTTATAGAATCATCTTGGTATTATGCAAGATACACATGTCCAAATTTTAATACTGGCATGCTTAACCCAGTTGCATTAAAATATTGGCTACCAATTGATCAATACGTTGGAGGAATAGAACATGCAATTATGCATCTTATTTATCTTAGATTTTTCCATAAATTACTACGCGATTTTAAATTTTTAGAGTTTGATGAACCTGTAAAAAATTTATTGTGTCAAGGTATGGTGCTTGCTGAAACATTTTATACAATTGATAAGAATTCTCAAAAAAAGTGGGTCAATTCATCTCTCGTTTCGACAAAAAGAGATGCCAAAGGCAAGATAATCACCGCACATATTAATAACGGACAACAAGTGATTTATGCCGGTATGACAAAAATGTCTAAATCAAAAAATAACGGCGTTGAACCTGAATTAATTATTAAAAACTATGGAGCTGACACAATACGTTTGTTTATGATGTTTGCTGCTCCTATAGAATCATCATTAGAATGGACGGAATCTGGTGTTAAGGGAATACATCGATTTTTAAAAAAATTATGGACATTAATATTTAATTATTTCCAAATAAAAAATACTCATAAAAATATAAATTTCAATAATTTAAATAATCAACAGTGTGAATTACGTTATTTTTTACATGAAACAATCCATAAAGTTTCCAACGATATGAATAATCAAAAAACATTTAACACTGCAATTGCTGCAATTATGAAATTAGTAAATCGTTTAATAAAAGCTCCAATGGAAACAGATCAAGATAAATCTATTATGCAAGAATCATTAATGTGCGTAATTAAAATGTTATATCCATTTACACCGCATTTCTGTTTTATAATTTGGGGATATTTCAATAAAAATAGTTGTATTGATTATGAAACGTGGCCAATCTTTAATAAAAAAATACTGCTCAAACAATCTTATGTAATTGTCGTACAAATAAACGGAAAAAAGCAGTGCACTATAAACATATCTAACAATTTAAATAAAGAAGAAATTTATGAATATGCAAAAAATCAAATAATTATTATAAAAAAATTAAAAAAATCTTTGATTAAAAATATTATTTATATTCCAAAAAAAGTAATAAATTTCGTCATTGTAACGTAAATGTAAACCATAAAAAAATTATTATTTAAACATGATGTACATATATTCAGAAGATCTTGAAAAAAAATTATCAAAAAAAATAAATTCTTTTTACGTTCTTGTAGGAAAAAATTTAACTTTATTAAATAATAATCAAGATTTAATTGTACAATTTGCAAAAAAAATTGGCTTTCAAGAACGTATTAAAATAAACGTTTCCCAACATGAAGATTGGGAAAAAATTTTTAACTTTTATACTCAAAAAACAATGTTTTTTAAAAAAAGCATATTAATTATTAATTTCCTAATTAGTATGTCAAATACTAAAACTATGAAAAATATTAAAAAAATATTTTTAATGTGTAATTCGGACATTATAGTTATTGTCAAACTAAATCAATTGTCTCAATGGTTTAAGATAAATATATTGTCACAAACATTTCAAAATAATATTGATGTAGTACACTGCTCTACTCCACATAGTACACACCTTAATAATTGGATAAAATACGAAATTCAAAAAAAAAACATAAATATAGAAAACACTGCTATTACATTATTAAAAAAATACTATGAAGGAGAAATTTTTTTTATATATAAAATTTTAGAAATTCTGCCGATGATTTGGCCTAATTCTTTAATTACAAGACGTCATATAAAAAAAATTATTTCTAACTTTTCTTCATTTTCAGCATATCATTGGATAAACGCTATATTTAACTGTGATAAAAAACAAGCTCTATATATCCTAAATATTTTCCATAAAAAAAAATATAATGCATTGATTCTAATACGTGCTTTACAAAAAAAATTATTAACTTTAATAATAGAAAAACGAAAAAAACATTTTACAAATAAAAAAATTTTAAAAAATAAATATGTTTTCAATGAAACAAGAAAACATCTTAAACAAATTGACCAAAATCAATATCACAACATTTTTTTTTATGCAATTAAAATACTTGTTCAAATAGAAATAAAAATAAAAAAACAATATAGTTATTCTATATGGATGCAATTAAAGAAGTTAACTTTAATTCTATGTACATGTAAAAAAACGCTTTAATTTTAAAAATGCAAAATTGTATATAATATTTGATGAAAACTTTAATCATATTTATTATGGTCATGTTTGATGCATTGGAAAATTACGTACAAGAAACAGCTGTAAAAATAGTGTTTTACCTAATAATAATCTACAATATAAAAATTCAAAAAAATCTATAAAATAGATCGACTAAATATGATAAAATCATCTATTTAAAATTGTCCAGCATCTAAAATTAGTTATTTAAAAAAATAAAAATCCACTATTAATAATCTAACAAAATAAAAAATTGGACATTTTCAACCTTTATGTTTTATTATAAAAACTATTGACAAAATTTTTATCTCTAGGAAAATAAAAAAAACTATTTTAATTGTTTTATTTGGTGATTTTACTAAAAACGTGTATAAAAATAACATTAAATTATAAAAAATGAATTAATTGTTAATTTGAATTTATTAAATCAAACGCTAAATGGATAAATTTAATTTTTAAAAATATCAGAAATCAATATTTATTCGAAAAAGGTACGAAAAATTGCCATGTTAATAAGCATATTTATGGACTTAGAGAAAAATAGAAAATATCTTATATTAAAAACTATATGTTCATAAAAAAAATAATTCTAATTAGCATTATAAACGTACAGTGTACACTTTATAATTTATAATATTTTAAAATATATATGAAAAGTAAAAACATACTAAATCTACTTGGTCTACGATGTCCAGAACCGATTATGATGATTAGAAAAACATTACGTAACATGCATAACAATGAAAAAATATTAATTTTAACAGACGATCCTTCAACAAAAAGAGATATACCAAATTTTTGTTATTTTATGGAACATAAACTATTAAAAATGGAAGTTAAAAATGCACCATATAAATACCTATTAAAAAAAGGATTATAAAATTATAATTTTAATTTGTAAACAATATAAAATATAAATAATGTATAATACTTACTAAACGTTTTAAATTGTTTTCATTTCCAATCAACAACGCTTTGCTAAAAAAATAAAATTATATCTTAATTAATAAATTTAACATTCTACGCAAAGGTTCCGCAGCACCCCATAATAATTGATCTCCTACAGTAAATGCAGAAAAATATTTTTTTCCTATATTTAGTATCTTAAATCGACCAATAGCAATATCTAATGTACCAGTAACAGAAATAGGATTTAACTTTTGCAATGTATTTTGCATATTATTGGGTATAATATTGACCCACTGGTTATGCTCAGAAATAATTTCTTCAATATTATTTAAGGACAACTGTTTATTTAATTTAACTACAAACGATTGACTATGACAGCGAAGTGAACTAATTCGAACGCAGGTACTATCAATAATTACTGGCGAACGTAATCCTAATATTTTATTTGTTTCGATTTGTCCTTTCCATTCTTCTCGAGTTTGACCATGATCCATTTTTTTATCAATCCAAGGAATTAAACTACCTGCTAAGGGAACAGAAAAATATTTCTTTGGAAAAATCATGCTACGAGATATTTCAGTAACTTTTTTTTCTATATTTAAAACAGAAGATGTAGACTGAAATAAATCATTAGAAATTGTACTGTATATCATTCCCATTTGTTCTAATAATTCAATTATATAACGCGCACCTGCACCAGATGCCGCTTGATATGTTGAAACAGCTACCCATTCAACTAACTTTTTTTGAAATAATCCCCCTAATGACATTAACATCAGACTAACTGTACAATTACTGCCTACAAAAATTTTAATTCCTTTTTTGATAGACTCCATGATCATATTGTAGTTTATTGGATCTAATATAATTACAGCATCATCGTTTGTTCTAAAAAAAGAAGATGCATCAATCCAATACCCTTGCCATTGCTTTTTTTTTAATTCAGGATAAATTTTTTTAGTATATTCACTACCTTGACACGTAATTATAATGTCTGTTTCTCGTAACGACTCAATATCATAAGCATTTTGTACATTATGACTAGTAACATTATTTATTATAGAACAATATGTTCCAAACTGCGATGTTGAAAAAAAAATAGGATTAATATTACAAAAATCATTTTCTTCTTGCATACGATTAATTAAAACTGATCCTACCATTCCTCGCCAACCAACAAATCCAACATTTTTTTTCATAAGTTATATATATGGATTTTAAAAAAATAATTCTAAAAAAATTATTTTTAATAATAAACTTTCCATCTCCTAAAAAATAATAGAACAAGCAAGAAAATTTTATATATAAAAATATAATTTTTATATACATTAAATATTCTATCTTAATTTTAAATTGAAAGCATTCATTTTAAATATATTAAATGTTTGGTGTCTAAGAAACAAAACAAATATTTTTGATAATTTTTTTAAAAAAAAAATATACTAATATATGTACAATATTATTTTTCAAAGTTTCTGTTTTTTCAGAAAAATATACAAAATTTTTCAAGGATATTATAAATTCATATGACTAAAATATTTTCTACAACCATGTTATTAGTTCTGATAATGGATCCTTTAGGCAATCTTCCAATATTTATGACAGTGCTAAAAAATTTAGAACCAAAACGTCAAAAAATTATAATCGTACGAGAAATGCTTATTGCATTAATTATAATGTTACTATTTTTGTTTGTTGGAGAAAAAACACTTGTTTTTCTTAATCTAAAAACAGAAACTGTTTCAATCTCTGGAGGCATCATTTTGTTTTTAATTGCTATTAAAATGATTTTTCCTACTGAAGAAATTACAAAACAAACAAATATCGCTATCCATGAAGAACCTTTTCTAGTCCCTTTAGCAATACCATTAGTAGCTGGACCATCTTTATTAGCAACATTAATGTTATTATCACATCAATGTTTACATAATATGTTTAATTTAATTATATCATTATTAATAGCATGGTTTTTGACAATTTTAATATTATTACTATCTAGTATGTTTTTAAAATTGTTTGGATCAAAAGGAGTAAACGCTTTAGAACGTTTAATGGGTTTAATTTTAATTATGCTATCTACACAAATGTTTCTTGATGGAATTAGAACATGGTTTAAAAATTAAAAATATTAATTTTACCTGTTATAAAAATAAACAACATAACAGGTAAATAATTATTTAAAAAATCAACATCTATAGAGAGATAATATAAATAAATGAAAAAAATGACTGAATTAAATATAACTGACAAACGAGTTTTAATTAGAAGTGATTTAAACGTTCCAATGAAAAACAATATTATTCAATCTGATGCAAGATTAATTGCGGCTATGCCAACAATTCAATTAGCTGCAAGCAAACAAGCTAAGGTAATCGTTATGTCACATTTAGGCCGTCCTAAAGAAGGACATTTTTCAAAAAAATATTCTCTATTTCCTATTTTTGAATACTTTAAAAAACACATGAAAAATACAAAAATATATTTTTCTAACAATTATTTCGATAAATGTATAGTTAAAAATGGCGAAGTATTAATATTAGAAAATGTTCGTTTCAATTTAGGTGAGTTAAAAAACGACAATTTATTATCTCAAAAATATTCTAATCTTTGTGATATATTTGTTATGGATGCATTCGGCAGCGCTCATAGAATGCAAGCATCAACATATGGTGTAGGCATGTTTTCAAAAACTGTATGTGCTGGACCTCTCTTGATTCGAGAAATTAACGCGTTAAAAACAGTATTAAAAAACCCTAAACGACCTGTAACTGCAATAATTGGAGGGTCAAAAGTTTCAACAAAATTCAACGTTTTAAATAAATTATCACAAATTGCAGACACAGTAATAGTTGGAGGAGGTATTGCGAACACTTTTTTAGCTATTGATCATAATATTGGAAAATCACTATACGAACCAAACTTCATATCTAAAGCCAAAAAATTAAAAAATAAATATAATATCATTATACCAATCGACTCTCGTGTAGGAAAAAAATTCTGTAAAACTGAAAAATCTATTATTCGATTGCCTGAAGAAATTAAACAAGATGAAGAGATTATGGACTTTGGCGATCAAACAATCAAAAAAGTTGTTAATATTCTTAAAACATCCCAAACAATCATTTGGAATGGACCAGTTGGAGTGTTTGAATTTCCTAATTTTTGTGTAGGAACTAAAATAATTGCAAAAACAATTGCAGAAAATACAGGTTTTTCCGTAGCTGGAGGAGGAGATACATTATCTGTAATTGATATGTTTAACATCAAAAAAAACATTTCTTATATCTCAACTGGCGGCGGTGCTTTTTTAGAGTTTTTAGAAGGAAAAATATTACCTGCAATCCATCTTCTTCAAGAACGTTATAAACAATAATATCATCAATTAAAAATATTTATAATTTATGTAATAGGAAAATATTAAATATGCTAAATAATATTAAACCTGGAGTTGTGACAGGAGATGAAGCTAGAAAAATATTCGAATTAGCTAAACAAAAGAAATTTGCAATACCAGCCGTGAATTGTATAGGAACCGATTCAATAAATTCCGTTCTAGAGACAGCTGCACGAGTAAAATCACCAGTAATTATACAATTTTCAAATGGAGGTGCGTCTTTTATTGCTGGTTATAAACAACGATTTTCTTCTTGTCAAGAACAAGCTATTCAGGGTGCTATATCTGGAGCACAACATGTACATTTAATAGCTAAAAATTACAAAATACCTGTAATACTACACACAGATCACTGCGATAAAGAACATTTACCTTGGATTGATGGTTTACTGAAAAAAGGCGAAAATTATTATAAAGTTTATAAACGACCGCTATTTACATCACACATGATTGATTTATCAAAAGAAAATCTGCAAGAAAACGTATCTGTTTGTAGAAAATATTTTATCAAAATGAATAAAATAAACATGCTGTTAGAAATGGAACTAGGTTGCACTGGAGGAGAAGAAGATGGTGTAGACAATACCAATTTAAACAAAAAGTTGCTTTATACAAAACCTAAAGATGTAAATTTCGCATATCAAGAACTCAATAAAATTAGCCCAAATTTCAGTATTGCCGCTGCTTTTGGAAATATACATGGTGTCTATCAATCTGGCAATATTGATCTTCAACCTATAATTTTAAAAAAATCACAAGAATATGTACAACGAAAAAACAACTTAAAAAATAACCCATTAAATTTAGTATTTCATGGTGGATCTGGTTCCGATGTAAAAGATATACAAAAATCTATTAAATATGGTGTGGTTAAAATGAATATTGATACTGATATTCAATGGGCAGCATGGAATGGAATATTAAAATTTTATATAAAAAACAAAGAATATTTACACAATCAATTAGGAAATCAATATAATAAAAACCAACCAAACAAAAAATATTACGATCCTAGAACATGGATTCGACAATCCCAGAAATCTATGTCAATAAGATTAGAGCAATCGTTTAAGCAATTAAACGCATACAATATATTATAAATTGTTTACAAAAATTTAATTTCGGGGAATAAATAAAAAATATTCTCCGTAATAATTTTATATCTAAAATAAAAATTTAATATATGAGTCATTATAAAAAATGACTGTTTCAAACTAATAAATAATCTTTTCAAAAAAAAAACAAAATATGTATTATAAAAATGCATATTCATAGAGAAAAAAGATGGATGATTTAAATTTAATTAACAATATTAATCACATAGGAAACTGGTTAATACACAATCAAGAATCATTATTTGGATATATGCGAAATTTAACATCAGTAATATTTGTTTTGATTGTTGGAATGTTTGTAGCTAAAATAATATCCAATGGAGTTAATCAAGTATTAATTGCCCGTAAGATTGATCTTACTATTTCTGGATTTTTATCTGCATTAATACGTTATGTTATCATTACATTTACATTAATTGCAGCCTTAGGAAAACTTGGAGTGCAAACAACATCCATCATTGCCATATTAGGCGCAGCTGGAATGGCTATTGGTTTAGCTCTGCAAGGTTCTTTATCTAACTTTGCCGCTGGTGTATTATTAGTGACTTTAAGACCATTAAAATCTGGAGAATACGTTAATTTAGGAAATGTTTCAGGAACAGTTTTAAACATACATATTTTTTATACAATGTTGCGTACTCTAGATGGAAAGATTGTAGTTGTACCAAACAACAAAATCATTTCTGGCAACATTATTAACTATTCACGAGAACCAGCACGACGCAATGAATTTATTATAAGTGTATCTTATGATTCAGATATTGATTTAGTCATTAAAGTTTTAAAGAAAGTAATAGAAAATGAAGACCGAGTTATTAAAGATCGAGATATTATCGTTGGATTAAGTGAATTTGCTCCATCTTCTTTAAATTTTGTTGTACGTTGTTGGAGTAATAATAACGATCTAAATGAAGTATATTGGGATCTAATGGCACAATTTAAAAAAGCATTAGATAAAAATAATATTAATATTCCAAATTCACAAATTGATGTTTATTTATATAAAAAAAACTAGAATAATATTCTACACAAAACAACATTTTAAATTTTTCATTTTTTTTAAAATTGTTATTTTTTTATAAGAGGCAGTCATGCTTATTATTTATAAATCCAATGATTTTCAATTTTTATTAAGAAAAATATATTATATTATCCAAACACAACCACTAAATAACATATTTCAAAAAGAAATTATTATACACGACAATAAAATTTTATTTCAATATTTAAATATGTTTATAGCAAAAAAAATTGGGATTTCTGCACATTTTAAATTATATCACCCTTATGTGTTTATGTGGAAATTATTTAAAATTATTTATCCTAAAAAGAATATAAAAAATATGTTTACTCCATCTATTTTAACCTGGAACATTATGAAAATTCTAGACAAAAACATATTTTTTCATTTTTCTAATACTAAAAAGGATACCTTAAAAAAATTTCAACTCGCATTTTTTATGGCTAACATGTTTGAAAAATATCTTATTTATCGGCCATCTTGGATTAATCAATGGGAACAAAATAAACATATAAAAAATATTGATAAAAAACAATTATGGCAAATAAAAATGTGGCAAGAAATAATACGATTAAACAAAGAACATAATCAATCTATTTGGCATTTTCCACATTTCTTTTCATATTTTCAATCAGATTTACATTCGAAAAACATAAAAAATATTAAATTACCTGATCGAATTTTCGTTATTTCTTCATTCTCTTTAAGCCCATCATATATAAAAATTTTTGAAATCATCAGTAAATATATTCATGTTTATTTTTTGCATGTTACACAATTTAAAAACAACAAATGCAGGAATAACACTATAAAATGTAAAAAAACTAAAATACATTCATACACAAAAAATATACATCCATTAAATTACTCATTAGAAAAATTATGGGGACAATATGAAAAAATATACTTATTAAACATTAATAATATCAAAAATAATAAAGTTATACATTATGTTAAAAATTATCAAGAAACCAATTTATTAAATCAAATAAAAAATACTATTTTATCATCTTGTTATATTCAAAAAAACTTAAAAAAAAAATATTAGATCCGAGCGATAATTCTTTTTCTATTAATATTTGTTGCAATCAACAACATGAAGTTGAAATTTTACACAATACATTATCAAATTTGCTAAATAAACATTCCAATATCAAAACACATGACATTATAGTTACTTCCTTCTCTATTGATGATTATATTTCACATATAAAATCAGTATTTCAATTAAAAAATAAAAACACAATTCCATTCTCTATTTCTAAAAAATATTCAAAAAAAACTGAAGTTATGATCTTTGTATTTAAAAAAATGTTAAACTTGTCAATCAGTCGATTTAGTAATCAAGAAATACTAGATCTGTTAGATATTCCAGAAATAGCAAAAAATTTCGATATTTCAGAAGATGAAATAGATATTTTATATTATTGGATTGAAAAAATAAACACCAGATGGGCTGTAAACCAACAACATCAACGCAATTTATCATTACCAAAAATTAATCAAAATACTTGGTTTTATAGCATTGAAAAATTAATGCTAAGTTTTTCTATGAACCATAAAAAACACATTTGGAACAACATAACAACAAGTGCTTTTATTGATAATTCCAGATCTAAATTAATAGGAAAACTTGCAGAGTTCATAAACATCTTGAATAAGTGGCGAAAAAAATTGTTACGTTCACAAAATTTATCATATTGGGATAAAATGCCAAAACTATTAATTCATGATATTTTTTATACTAATCAAACAACACAACAATCTTTTGAAATTATTCAAAAAGTATGGAATAACATGATTTATGACAGTTTATTGTCTAATTATACAAAAAAAGTCCCCATTAGTATCCTAAGAAAAAATTTTATATATAATATTAATCGTTTTAAAAATGAACAGTTGCATCCTGGAGGGATTAACTTTTGCCATCCATCAATGATATGTCACATACCATTCAAAGTAATATGTATTATCGGTGCAGATAATAACCAAATTAGTTTTAAAAAAGAAATCTTAAATCATATTAATTTACTAAAACAAAAACCATTAATCGGAGATGTTAATTTATATGAACAACATGCTTATTTATTTTCTCAAATGTTTTCTTGTGCTAAACAATATTTCTATATTAGTTACATTAATTTTTCTATCGAAAAAAATACTAAACAATATCCTTTAATATTTGTTGATCAATTGTTACATTACATTTCACATAATTTTTGCTTTATTGGAGATGAAAATTTAAATATACAAGACAATACAAAAAAAATTTTTAAACATTTTCAAAAAAAGCATAATCTATTTCTATTTAGCAAAATAAAAAATGTGAGTTTTTCTAACATCTATCATATCAATAAAATTAAAAATAAAAAATTTTTCAATAAAAATTTATATATAAAAAACGCATCAAAAATATTTTTTTCAAAAAAAATCGATTTAAAAAATTTAATTAAATTCTGGCAACATCCAATACGATATTTTTGCAATATTGCACATAATATCAAAATTTATCCTCAAAAAAAACCTATAATTACAACTGAACCTTTTTCAGTTAATAGTTTCGATCGATTTAAAATCAATTCTGAATTTTTAAAAAAAATTATAAAAAATCAAAATATTCAATCTTTATTTAAATACTATACTCTGTCAGGAATACTACCTTATGGCTATTTTGGTACAACTTTTTTAGAACAACAAATACAAAAAATGTACGACATAGCAAAATTAGTCAATTTTTATAAAAAAGAAAGCCAAATAGAAAAATATAACTTGAAAATTAATGATTTTAAACTTTATGGTACATTGAGCGAAATACAAAATACTGGATTACTGCGTTGGACAGCAAGGAAAATTAACTACAGTGACCGCATCTCTTTATGGTTAGAACACTTGGTCTATTCGATTTTAGGAAACACCGGAGAAAGTAAAATAATCGGATACGACAAACAAATTTGGTCGTTCGTTTCAATACCATCAAATATTGCAAATAATTATCTTCTGAAATATATTGAAGGCTATATGTATGGATTAAAAACACCGATTTTTCTAACACAATCAGGAGCACACTGGATCGATAAAATTTATGACAAAAAAAATCACCGTATTCACTATGAATATGATATAAAAAAAAGAGGATATAATAGTTTTTTAAAAAAATGGAAAGGCAATAGTTTTTATTCTGGCGAACAAGAAGAAGGTTACATAAAAAAAATTATTTCTAAAACCAATAAAAAAAACATAAAAAAAATTTATGCTACGTCAAAAAAATGGCTACTTCCAATATTACAATATAGAAAATACAAGTGATAATAAAAAATGTATTCTAAAACTAAAAAATTATACAAGTTAGACATATTTAAAATACCGACTTATGGTATCCACTTAATCGAATCTTCAGCAGGAACTGGAAAAACATCAACAATTGTGTTGTTATATTTACGTTTGTTACTAGGAATAGACAAAAAAATAAAACATGCTAAAAAATTTTTAGTACAAGAAATACTTGTAGTAACGTTTACCAATGCAACAAAAGAAGAACTTTATATACGCATAAAAAATAGTATTTATAACTTATATTTAGCCTGTCTGAACAATAACAATAACGAAAAGAACATTTTTACTATGTTACTAAATGAAATAACAGATAAAAATGACGCTGCTGGTATTCTTTTTAAAGCTTATCATAATATCCATAACGCTGCCATTCATACTATACATAGCTTTTGCAGAAACATGTTGCAATCGTATAGTTTAAATATAAATTATGCTTTTGAAGAAAAAATAATTGAAAATGAAGATAATTTATATATACAAGCAACACAGGATTTTTGGAGATCCTGCTTTTATAAATTACCGGAAGAAATTGCGAAAATTGTTTTTCAAGAATGTAAAAATCCTGAATATTTATTACAAAACATACAATCATTATTATATATAAAATCATTAAATTTTACAAAAACTAGTATGTCTAATGTTACTTTAATGGCGCATCATAAGAAAAATATAAATATGATCAACAATTTTAAAAAATTATGGATGAAAAATCATCCATCAATATTTAAAATAGTTAATAACGTTCAGACTAATAAAAAAATATATAGTAAATCAAACGTATCTAAATGGATCAATAATATTACTATATGGGCAAACACTATAACTAAAAATTATCATATTCCACATGTATTAAAATATTTTACTAAGAGTAATATGGAAAAAAATATAAAACAAAATTTGTCTCTGAAAAATCTTGTTTTTATAAAAACTGAAAAAATATTAAAAAAAAACATGTCTTTAAAAAATATTATTCTCTTGAATGCGTTAAGGAAAATCCCAAAAATTATACTTAAAGAAAAACAAAAACAATCACTATTAGGTTTTGATGACTTGCTAAATAAATTACTAAAAATACTGATAAAAAATAAAAATATTCAAAAAATAATAAGCAATCAATACCCTATAGCATTTATCGATGAATTTCAAGATACAGATATTAATCAGTATAAAATATTTAATTTAATATATAAAAATGATAAAAAAACAGCATTATTTCTCTTTGGAGACCCAAAGCAAGCAATATACAGTTTTCGAGGTGCAGATATTTTTTCTTATTTATATGCAAAAGATAAAATTCAAAATCACTATTATCTTGAAACTAATTGGCGTTCATCAGAAAATATGTGTAGGGGTATCAACATATTGTTTTCTTCTTATTTAAATCCGTTTATATTTAAACGTATACCATTCATACCTATATTGCCAAATTACAAAAACTCAAATATGAATTTTAAACTCCATGGTGTACTACAAACCGCAATACGATTTTTTATACCAAAAAAAAAAGAAATGTGCGCAGAAGAATATCAAATATGGATTGCAAAACAATGTGCAAACGAAATTAGTTATTGGTTACATTGCGCACGAACAGGAAACGCTACAATTGTTACTAAATCAGGAAAAAAAAAATTAACAGAAAGTGATATTGTAGTATTAGTGAAAAATAAAATAGAAGAAAAAATCATACGAAATGCACTAGAAAGTGTAAATATTCATACAATATATTCATCTCATACTTATGGTGTTTTTCAAACAAATGATGCAAAAGAGTTATTATGTATGCTCCAATCAATTTTAGATCCCACAAATAAAAAAATCTTACAACAAGCTGTTTTAACTGATATTTTTCAATCAATTTTATATGAGAATAATCATATTTTAAATTGCAAAAATCCATATTTAATTGCAGAAAAATTATATAAATATCATAAAATATGGAACAAAACAGGCATTTTTCGTGTGATTGAGAGCATAATTATAAGTAATATTCAAATTAATAAATCAGAAACAACACATCAAAAAAATATAAATTTATTACATATAGCAGAAATTCTACAAAAAAAATCTATTTTAGTTCAAAAAAAAACTGCTTTAATGCGTTGGTTACAAAAAAAAATTCTTCAAAAAAACATTTCTTCCAGTAACGAAAAAATTCGATTTATCAATAAATTGACATCAATTAAAATAGTAACTATACATAAATCAAAAGGATTAGAATACCCAATTGTTTGGATACCTTTTATGATTAATTTTCATCCAGCAAAATTGCCTATATATCATGATAAAAAAAACTTTAAAATATTTTATGATCCAGAACACAAAAAAAAAAATTTAGAATTAGCTGATAATGAAAGATTAGCAGAAGATATGCGTTTTTTATATGTTGCACTAACGAGATCAATTGTACATTGTAGTATAGGTATAACATGTATAATCAAAACAAAAAAGATAAAAGAAAAAAATAGTAAAATGTATCACAATGCTTTAGAATATCTGATTAAAAGAAAAAAATATGTTAATTATGATATTTTACTAAAAAAAATCAATTCATTAAGTATTTATCCTATTATCGATATTAAACATGACACTATTAATTGTAAAAATTATTATAAATGTACAAAAAAATGTTTTTTTTCTGAAAGACGTGTTTTAAAAAAAGATATAAAATACACTTATTCTATCACAAGTTTTACTCAACTAAAAAAAGAAAATATATTTTTAACAAAAAAAAATAATCAATACAGAAAAGAAAATTTTTTTATCGAGAATATTAAACAAAATAAAAAAAAATTAACAATACATAATTTTCCAGAAGGAAAAAAATCAGGTATATTAATACATGATATGCTAAAAAAAATAGATTTTATGTATTTAAAAAAACCTAATTGGTATTCTGATTTTTTAAACATGTATAATTTTTCAATAAACTGGACTAAAACATTAATATCTTGTATAAACGATCTCGTTAATATTCCATTAAATCACAATAACATTATCCTATCAAAATTAAACCAGCAAGAATATATAAAAGAATTAGAATTTTTTATTCCAATAAAAAATATTTTACATAGTCAACAATTAAATAATATTATTCAATCATTTGACAAAATATCTCATGTTGCACCAAAATTTTTATTTGATCCTGTTACTGGTATTTTAAAAGGATTTATTGATTTAGTTTTCGTATGGAAACACAAATATTACATTTTAGACTACAAGTTTAACTGGTTAGGTGAAAATAACAAATTTTATAGCAAAAATAATATTATTAAAGAAATTATTAAAAACCGATATGATGTGCAATATCAAATATATGCAATTGCATTACATAAATACTTAAAAAACAAAGTTAAAAATTACAATTATAATACACATTTTGGCGGTATTTTTTATATTTTCTTACGAGGGATAAACAAAAAAAATCAAGACAATGGTATTTTTTATACCCTGCCAAATTATTTACTCATTAAAAAATTATCTATTTTAATATCATAAGATGAATAATTAAAAAATGAATATGATGCATTTATTAAAAAAATCCGCAAAAGAAAAAATTATACATTTATTTGATTTTCATTTTTCGCAATTTATTACAAAAACAAATGATACTATGATGTTAGTATCAGCTTGTATAAGCTATGAGCACAGGAATGGTCATACCTGTCTACCTATCACATATTTTGAAAAAAATAACTTTTTTTCTAATGTAAATAAAACATTAACAAAAAACATTATAAAAATTTTATCAAAAAAAAATGACTGGATATTAAAAATATCACAACATAAGTCTGTTGGAAATGGTTCTTATCCAACACCATTAGTTTTATTTAAAGAAAAAATATATCTTTATAAAATATGGACATCTGAAGAAAATATTTTAAAACGATTATACGAAAATAATAATAAAAAAATAAGTCATATTAATTGTAATCAAATAATAAATTATTTGTTCCGTAAAAAACAAAACATGCAAACAATAGCAATTGCTCTTGCTTTAATTAATAATATTACTTTCATTATAGGAGGGCCTGGAACTGGAAAAACTACTACTATATTAAAAATTATCTTTGCAATCATAAAAACTACACATGTTGCTATTAAAATTCAATTATCAGCATTCACTGGAAAAGCAGTTATACGTTTAAATAAATTGTTGAGAGATAATTTTTTTAAGAAAAATCTTAATAAAATAGAGCAAAATTACCTTCCATCTACCGCTGTAACCATACATGAATTATTAGGAATTCAAAAAATATCACAAAAAAGCTTTTTCCATAAAAAAAATAAATTAAATCTAGATGTGTTAATTATTGACGAAGCCTCAATGATAAATATTTTTATGATGGAAAACATATTTCTCGCAACCGAAAAAACAACCAAAATTATTTTTATAGGAGATAAAAATCAATTACCTCCAATAGAATCAAGTTGTATTCTACAAGACATTTGTTATTACTCGAATCACGGTTATAGCCCAAAAATGATCGATCATCTTCAAAAAATCACTAATAATAAATTATTACATAAAATTAATACATACAAATCAAGATTTATTAGTGACAAAATATGCGAATTAAAAAAAAATTATCGATTTAGTGAACATTCAGAAATTAATATTTTATCAAACGCAATTTGTGATAAAAATATCAACATTCTTCAACGTGCGTGTAATAATACTTTAAAAAATGTATTTTTTTATGAAATTCATTCTTTTTTAGAATATAATAATATGATTGACAAAATTGTTATTAACAATACTAATTATTGGAAAAAAATACATAAAAAATCTACTTTTCAAGAAATTATTCATACTTTTCAAATGTATCAAGTATTGTGTATAGTACGTGATGGTTGTTTTGGTGTTAACATGATCAACAAAAATATTGAAGAAAAAATGAAATATAATAAAATGATTAAAAATATCAATCAAGACAATACTGAATGGTATATAGGACGTCCAATTATAATCACAAAAAATAATAAATATCTAGATCTATCGAATGGAGATATTGGCATTACCAATTTAAACAATCATGGATTTTTTCAAGTTGCTTTTTTAAAACAAAATAACATAATACAAAATATTCCTATCACTGTTTTAAGTCATTATGAAAGTGCTTGGGCAATGACAGTACATAAAGCACAAGGATCAGAATTTTTTAATGTAGCATTAATATTACCAAATGTTTTGTTGCCTATATTAAATAAAAATATGATATATACTGGTATTACGCGAGCACGTAACATATTAAGTATATTTTCCACTAAAAAAATGTTTTTATCTTCAATTTTAAATGATCAAAAAAAACAAAATAGTTTACTAGATAGATTGAATTCGTTATAAATTAATTTTTAATACATTTAAAAAATATTACTCATAATAATTTTAGAATTTATTTTTTAATTGTACATTTTTCTCTTTTAAGAAAAATATTCACATTAATGGCTATAAATTCTCTTTCCTAAAACCAATTAATACTATATACGGTTAATGAAAAAATTTTTATATTTTCTAGATCAAATTTTTATTTTTTTGAACAAAAAATCGCTTATTTCAGAATGTCTATAATCAGGATGCACAGATAGACATACCATTTAACCGATGTTTCTATTAAAAAAGAATGCAATGCTAAAAACGAAAGAATTAAATTATCAATCTTAACAGTAGTAAATTTATTTTCTTCCATTTCTAATTGCTCTCTGGATTTTCAAACTAAAATTCCGCTAATATTATTAATACTCACCTGTTGAATTTTATCCGCTACTTTTCTAGAAGTTTGTGTTTTAATGTCATCACACAAGAGTAATTCTTTCAATAAAATACTATCGTTAGTTTAACTAATCAAATTACTACAATTAATACTTTTTTACAAAACTGTATTACGCTACTTCAAAAAAAATTGCAAAAGAAATATAATTGCTTTGTTATTCTAATTTAAAAATATTTTTTTTAACATCATTGGAAAATAACTTAGAAATAAATTTATTTTCATTATTTATTATACCTTGATTACTAAAAAAACTAATTATTTTTTCTGCTCGCAATGCAATACTTACTTGAGTTGCAATCTCTTCAAACATCAAACTCAAGCGTTACTCAGTAAAAAATACCATTACTAAAACAATTAAACTATTGATCTATTTTTCAATAAAACATTAATTTCTTTTTATTAATTTTCTAATTTTTCTACTACGGAAGTAATCTATATCATGTTTTATACCCAACAGTTGAGCGACAATAAAATTACTATTAATAATATTAACATTTTTTTCATGTAAGAAATATTTTTACACTCATTGATAAAATATGTCGTAATGTCTAATTGCAATCTATCTGCAGATTATTGCACTTGTTTCAAAGAAATGAATCAGTAATTTTGATATATTTATAATATTTAATTTTGATATTTTTCGTTCAAATTAGAATTAATTTGTGAACAAGAACTATAAACAAACGTTAATTTAATTTCTAATCTATGTAATAATCCTATATCATTAGTAATACCAAAAAATTTCTATATCCTGATTGCTTTTTTTATCAGAATGATCACAAAAAATTTCCCACAATATACATTAATATACGGAATAATATAGCAAAAACCTTAAATAAATTTAGTTATATGTTCGTTCATTATGAAAACTCTTGCATTTTTTATCAACTATATATATTATTTTTGATTTATAAAATATTTATATAATAAAATAAATTTTAAAATACAATATTTTTTAAAATTTTAAGGAAGGATTTTACAAGATAGGGCGAAATATAAATTTTTTATATATTCTAATACTTGACGATTTTGGTTGCGGGAGTTGGATTTGAACCAACGACCTTCGGGTTATGAGCCCGACGAGCTACCAGACTGCTCCATCCCGCGATATACATGACATAATATACCTTTTTTTAAAAAAACACAACTGTATTTCAAACAATTTTCAGAAAAAAAATAAAACCGAAAATTATATAAAAATCAACGTCTATAATAAATATATGCAAATTCGCAAAAATCTAAAAATAATATTATCAGAATTAATTTAATTTTATCATTCTATAAAAGACATATAAATAAATTTTATCATAAAATACATGTTTAAAAAAATCTAAGATAAATAAATTAAAATATCAATTATACTCTAATTAAATACATCAGGTGCATAATATAAAAAATATTGTTACCTATAACATATATTTGAGTCATAATACTTAAATGTTTTTTACAATTAGTTTTATAATACACGCATCGATAATTCAATCTATATAACATATGTCTTTCAATTAATAAAATGATCGTCAATAAATTAAATAATTAAATGTCATATTTTCAATATAATTTTAAAAAAAATTCATATATATAAATATGTAAACAAGTGTGTTTTAAAATAAAA
The DNA here is from genome assembly GCA_014622685.1 of Buchnera aphidicola (Pentalonia nigronervosa). NCBI lineage: Bacteria > Pseudomonadati > Pseudomonadota > Gammaproteobacteria > Enterobacterales > Erwiniaceae > Buchnera > Buchnera aphidicola. The sequence continues at coordinate 352,853 of CP061275.1, forward strand.
TATGCATGCTATAAAAAAACATTTATAATAATTTTTTAAGCAAAAAATATATTTTATATTATAATAAAATTCTAATTGATAATCTTTTTATGCAAATCTATAAAAGTACATTTATAAAAACATCATGAACATATAAACTATTCTTAATAATGTTATTATTAAAAATTTAAATGTATAAAAATGTTAAATATCTGCATCAACTATACAAAAAAATACAAAACGTAAAACAAGTAACATATAAACTACTTTATTGCACTTTAAAATATATAATTTATTTAAAAAACATGTATCTTGACATTTCAAAGAAATAATAAAAATTACATACATCTAAAAAGATAAAATATGAATACAATTCAATCAGGTATTATCACCAACAATGCTTCTATTGCAATTATCATTGCTCGATTCAATGAGTTTATTAATCATAATCTATTATTAGGGGCAACGGATACTCTCGTTAGAATAGGCAAATTAGACAAAAATAATATTTTAAAAATATATGTTCCAGGAACATATGAAATTCCCGTTGTTGCAAATTACATTGCCAAATCAAAAAAATATGATGCAATTATAGCAATCGGTACTGTTATAAAAGGTAGCACAGATCATTTCAAATACATTTCTAGTAATACTATTAGACATCTTTCAGATATTAGTGTAAAAAACATTATTCCTATTACTTTAGGAATATTAATTACAGAAACAATTGAACAAGCTATTGAAAGATGTGGAACAAAAATGGGAAATAAAGGATCTGATGCAGCTTTATCAGCATTAGAAATGATTAATACGGTCAAACAATTAACAAACATGTTAACATTAATTTAGTTAAAAAATCAATTCTACATTTTAAGAAAATCAAAATGACCCATATTTTTTTAAAATTTAGTGTAATTATTTCTATAAAAATTAAAATATTTAAAACAACATTAACGTAGCACATTCAAAAAATAACTTTTAAAATATATTCGGAGAAAAATGTGAACGATGAATTTTTTATGAAACGTGCAATAAAAATTAGCCAATTCAGTGAGTTTACGACAGCCCCGAATCCTAATGTAGGGTGTGTAATAGTAAAAAATAATACTATTGTAGGAGAAGGATGGCATGAACAATATGGAGGAAATCACGCTGAAATTAATGCGTTAAAAATAGCAGGACAACGTGCAAAAGGAGGAACGGCTTATGTAACGCTTGAGCCTTGTAATCATTTTGGAAAAACCCCGCCTTGCTGCTCTGAACTGGTTACATCTGGTATTAAACGTGTTATAATATCAAACATAGATCCTAATCCTAAGGTATCAGGAAAAGGAGTATTTTTCTTAAAACAACAGGGAATTCTTGTCGAAACAGGATTACTATCACAAGAATCAAAAAAAAATAATCAAGGTTTTTTTAAAAGAATGACAACTGGTCTACCATGAATACAACTTAAAATAGCTATGTCAATAGATGGAAAAATAGCAATGAAAAACGGATCAAGTAAATGGATTACTTCAGAATTTGCACGTCAAAATGTACAAAAATTTCGAGCAAGAAGTTCTATTATACTCAGTAGTAGTTCAACTATATTATCAGATAACTCTTTATTAAATGTACGTGATTACGAATTAGATAAAAAAACGTTGTCTATTTTTCCAAAAAAAAAGTTTCAACAACCAATAAGAGTAATTATTGATAGCCAAAATCGTATTACACCAGAACATAAGATTATTCATACTAAAGGAAAAATTTGGTTAATGCGATTAAAATTAGACAAAATATCATGGCCTAGTAATGTACAACAAATTTTAATGAAAGAAAATAATCGTAAAATCGACATTATCTTTGCATTAAAATATTTAGGACGACTAAAAATGAATAATATTTGGGTAGAAGCTGGAAGTCATTTATCTGGATTTCTATTACATAAGAAACTAGTAGATGAAATAATTGTATATATAGCACCTAAAATACTGGGTCATAAAGCAAAACCAATGTGTGTTGTACAAAATGTAGTTTCCTTATTTCAAGCTTTGCAATTTGATTTTAAAAATATTCGTCAAATTGGACCAGACATAAGAATAATATTATCACCTAAAAACAATAACAACGAACATAATTTTAAAGATAGTTAAATCCAATGAAACCACATTCACGAAGAAAAGCTCGTGCATATGCTTTACAAATTTTATATTCTTGGGATATTGCTCATAATAACATTCAGGACAATGCAAAGTATTTTTTACGTGAAAAAAACAATAATAATATTGATATTGTATACTTTTATGATTTAATTTCCGGTGTTACTAAAAATTGCGTAAATATAGATAATTTGATGATTCCATATTTATCACGTTCCTTAAAAGAATTAGGTCACGTTGAAAAATCTATTCTTAGAATTGCGTTTTATGAACTGTACAGAAGACATGACATTCCATATAAAGTATCCATTAACGAAGGCATTGAACTAGCGAAATTATTTGGTGCTGCAGATAGTCATAAATTTATTAACGGTGTTTTAGATAAAGCTGCATTTAAAATCAGATACAACAATGATCAATCAAAATAAAGGATACAAATTTATAATTTTTTTCCTGTTCTTTTAATGTCAAAAATATTTATTTTTTTATTACAAACATCAATAATAATTAGATCAAATATTCTTACGTATTTTTATAAAAAAAATCTAACAATTATGTCACATAATATTAACATCTAATTCGTCGTACAGTAATATATTTAAACTTAAAATAGATATTTTATTCAATTATTTTTTACATTTAAAACATCATAAAAAATGTTCAAAATGCACCATCCGAAAAATTGTTTTGATAAAAAACTATTTACTTAATTGTAAGTATTATAATTGAAAACTTTATGCTAATATAAAAATAATTTTTAAAAAAAATATCATATACTCGATTATAAAAATAGACAAAATAAAATAAATACTTATTTAAAGTAATAACACACTATTTATTAAAATCGCATTTAAATAAAAGAGATCTATATTTTTCTAACTGCATAAATCTAAATACGTTAAATTTTTTATTTATAACACTTTTAATAATGTATCTATATTAAAAAAAATAATTTTTTATATTATTTGTACAATAAATATACAAATGAAGATAATTTATATTATTAAAACACAATATACTTCAATAAAAAATATACTCTTGAAACAATATAAAAAATTAAATAAAACCTATTTTTTGATTAACACAATATATTTTTCTTACTAGTTATTACTGTGTAAGATTGCAAACTAATGATATTCTACTTAACTTATATTAAAAATAAAAAAAATATTAAATAAAACATCATAAATATATTATATTAAAACAATTATATTTATAATATCAATCATTCTATAAAATAGAAAAAACACTAAATAAACGATTAATTAAAATTAATACACAATTTAACATAGATCAATAGATCTAATCATGAATCTTTCGAAATAAAAAAATCGAATATTTTGAAAATTATTATTTATAAATAACTCTTTAAAAAATAAAAGACTTTTGAAAAAAACTAATGAAGGTTTGAAAAAAATCAATTGACGTGAATTCGTTTTACAATGTTATAAAATTTTTAATAATTCTATTTTCATATATAATTCTAAAACATATTGCATAAAAATAAATTTTTACTTTTTTACGTTGTAAAATCATATATTTCAACATATTTTTAATATTTAAATTATTCACTTAAAATTAAAATATTACACCTAAAAACATGTTTAAAAATCTTAAACAATGATACATTTTCTTAAATTGTTATAACATTAACACACAAAAACTATAGAATAATGCATTCAAAATGTGATTACATATCATCTTTTTATTTAAATTAAACAATAATAAGTTCATAAAATTTTTACTTAATAATGGTATACCAACGCCTCATAAATTTTAATAATGAAATATATTTTAAAAATATTTATTTTTTGAAACATAAAATAATTTCTTTATCTATATGTTTTTAATGAAAATTAAAATACATATTTTATATAAAAAAACATGTTTTGTACAATATAAAACATACATGTTAATATAAAAACATCAAATTATTTTTTATGATAATACTTTCTATAATAAATAATCAGTAAGAACCATATAGAAATAAAAAATGCTTCAAATGCAAACATGTTAGAAATTGATAAAAAACTATATAACCATCCACTACACAAACCACCAAAGAATATACCTAAAAATTGACTAGTAGAATAAATACTCATTATGCTACCCTTATAACTATTTTTCGATATATTTTTACTTAAATTAGATGGTAAAAATACTTCAAGCAAGTTAAAAAAAATAAAAAATATTTGTAAAGATAATATTAAGATGACCAAATTACTGTTTGATTTAAAAAATAATAAACTAGAAACAAATAGAAAAAAAATACATATTTCAACAATATTATTCAAGATAGACTGATTCTTGCAATAAAAAATAAAACAAAATAAAACTAAAAAAGAAATTAATATCATGTTTAAATACATCTTCCAATGCTGAAAAAATAATAAACCAGATAATTCAAGTTGATGTGGCACAATAGAAAAATTCATCATTAATAAAAAATGTAGACAAAATATACTTAAATAATATATAAAAAACTGTTTTTGCATAAATAATTTTATATTTTTCTTACAAAGAAAATTAATGTTGTCATTTTTCAGATTATTATTTACAGTAGGAAAAAAATAATAAACAACTATTATACAAATTAAAGATAAAATTGCACATAACCAGAACAATACAAAAAAATTTGAATATTGCACAATCAATGGAGAAGTGACCACAGACAATAAAAAAGATACAGAAAAGCTGATTCCAATTGCAGAAATGGATTTTACACGATGTTCTTCTCGAATTACATCTGATAAAAAAGCCATAGAAACACCAGATATAGCTCCGGAACCCTGTATAAACCGACCACAAATCAATCCCCAAATAGAATTTGTACTAGCAGACATAATATTGCCTAAAAAAACTAAAAATAAACCAAATATAATAACTTTTTTTCGATCAAAATAATCAGATAATAATCCGAAAGGAATTTGAAAAATAACTTGGCTAAGACCATAAATTCCAATTGCTATACCAATTAAAAACGTATTGCTACCATTTAAACAAATACCATATTTACTTAAAATAGGAAAAACTGAAAACACACTAAACATTCTTAATAAAAAAACTGTACATAAACTTAAAGTAACTTGTAATTCCAAAAAATTCATTTTATAATTTTTCATACTACACTCATTCATTAAAAAAATTTATCATCATGTTAAAAAAAACATCATTAGAAAAAATATATATTAATAAAAAAATTGAAACAGACGAAGAAGGATATTTGAAAAATAATCAAGATTGGAACATAACATTAGCAGAAAAAATTGCGAAAAAAGAAAATATCAAATTAAGCACAGATCATTGGAAAATAATTGTTTTTGTAAGACAGTTCTATTTAAAATTTAAAACAACTCCATCTATGCGAATGTTAATTAGCAGTTTAAAAAACAATATTCATAAGAAAAATAGAAATAGTGTTTATTTATTTAACTTATTTCCAAAAGGACCGGCAAAACAAGCTAGTAAAATTGCAGGAATACCCAAACCCGTAAAATGTTTATAAAAATCATTGATAAAAAAATATCAATACTCTAAAAAATATGATCTATTGACATGAAAAAATTAAAACATACAATAACAAAAATAGAATAATAAAATAATTTCTGTGCATAAATATTATTTTTTTTATCTTTACAATTATAGTACGATAAAAACAGCCAATATACGTTAATTGAAAATAATAGAAATAAAAATTTATAACTTAAATAACCAAAAATAGTTAATAATGCACTAGATACTGTAAAACCAAAAACATAATATAAGATATGTTTTTTTGTTAAAAAAATACCATTTATAACAGAAAAAACAGGAATGTTAGCTTTTTTATAATCATTTAACCAAAGAACAGAAATTGAATAAAAATGCGACATTTGCCAAAATATAAAGATTAAGAATAGAAAAATAGAGAATAAATCAATAGAATTTGTAACTGCAGTATAACCAATAACCGATGGTATAGAACCAGAAAAACTACCAATAAATGTTGAACAAGTAGATTTTCTTTTATAATATAAAGTATACAATACTACATATACAAAAAAACCAAAAATAGATAAACACATTGACGTAAAGTTAACAAACACACCTAAAATTATTACCCCTAATAAACCTATAACAACACCAAAATATAAAACTGATAATGGCATGATTACATTTTTCGCTAAAACTCGATTTTTCGTACGATTCATTTTTTTATCTATATCGACATCAATTAAATTATTAAAAACACAACTGGACGCAATAACTAAAGATGTACCTAAAATAGTATTAAAAAATAATAAGAAATCAATTTTAGAATGCGATGCGAACAAAAAACTGCCCATTATCGAAATAATATTACCAATCACAATTCCAGGCTTACAAAGCTCTAAAAAACATCTAAACATTTTTTTTACACAATATGCATATGATGATTTAAATTTTTCATAATCCATATAGACCCAAAAATAATAATAAAAACTATTACTGTTATAAACAAAAGAGTTATTACACTCCATCGTTTGCTTTTAGAAAAATCTAAATGTAAAAAATATATAAAATGTACAAAAATCTGAACAATTGCACATATAGTACTAGTCAAAAAAACAACATTAACAGAAAAAATGTTCCTTGTTACTAATAACATTGGAATTACAGTTAAAATAGTAGATAAAAAAAATCCATAAAAATAAGATTTTATTTTTTTTTCAATATTTTTATTTATATTAATCATATTCTATTCTAAATTGCTCTATTTAAATAAACAAAAGTAAAAATACAAATCCATATAATATCTAAAAAATGCCAAAACAAACTAAAACATAAAATACGAATCTGAATTGTATCAGTTAAACCTAATTTTTTTATTTGATATAAAATAGACAAAATTAAAACTAAACCAAAAAAAATGTGCATACCATGCATACCAACAAGAGCAAAAAAAATAGAAAATAATGCATGTTGACTAGGACTATAATTTTTTTCAATTAATTCGCAAAATTCGTTAATTTCTACTAATAAAAAAACTAAACCTAAAAAAAAGGTCATTAAAAAATAAAAAACCAACATTTTTATTTTTTCTTTCTGCATTGAAACTACAATTAAACCACAAGACAACGAACTTAATAACAAAACAAACGTCTCTAAAAATACTGAAAATAAATTTAAAAAATGCTCGTTTTCTAAAGCGTTATATACATTTTCAGAAATAACAGCATACATAGAAAACAACACTGCAAACATAATGCAATCGCTCATTAAAAATATCCATAAACCAAATAGACGATTGTTTTTTAAAATATTCTTTTGACAAAAATCAATACTATTAGGAATAATATGGTTTTTTACGTTGTTCTTGATCATACCAAACCTGCTTTTTTCATGTTTTTATAATGTTTATTTTCTATTCGTTTTATTTCTGAAATAGGAATAGTATATTCGTTTTCTTCAATAGTACTTTTAATAAAAACAGAAATAAAAATCAAAAATAATGAAAATAAACATAACCAATAAATACGCCATACTGCTGAAAAACTAAATATTAATGAAAAAAAACCAATTATTATTCCTAAACTAGTATTTTTAGGCATATGAATTTCGTGATATTTAACGTTGTTAATTTTACGATGAATATTCTCTCGATGTTGATTTTGTTTTTTATACCAAAAATCATCTCGACTATTAACAACAGGAATGACAGCAAAATTATATAATGGAGCTGGTGATGAAACTGACCATTCTAAAGTCCGGCCATTCCATGGATCGCCCGTTAAATCTAAATTATCGCGACGATATTTTACTGACATAAGTAATTGTATTACTTGACATATTATTCCAATACTAATTAAAATTACACCTATTCCAGAAACACATAGAAAAAAATGAAACTTTTCATCAATATTTTGACTTAAACGACGTGTCATTCCCATTAAACCTAAAAAATACAAAGGGATAAACGCAGTAAAAAATCCCACAATCCAAAACCAAAAAGCGCGTTTTCCCCACAATTCGTTTAAAATAAATCCAAATAATTTCGGAAACCAATAATTAATACCAGCAAAGCAACCAAAAATTACCCCACCAATAATTACGTTATGAAAATGTGCAACTAAAAACAAACTATTATGTAAAATAAAATCAACAGGAGGTACTGATAATAGTACACCAGTCATTCCACCAATAGAGAATGTTACCAAAAATCCTAACGTCCACAACATAGAAGAATGCATATATACACGACCTTGATACATAGTAAACAACCAATTAAATATTTTTACCCCTGTTGGTATAGCAATAATCATGGTTGTAATACCAAAGATTGCATTTACATTTGCTCCAGCACCCATAGTAAAAAAATGATGCAACCATACAATAAAAGATAAAACTGTAATAGATAACGTAGCCCATACTAGCGAATTATATCCAAATAAGCATTTTTTGGAAAATGTAGCAACTATTTCTGAAAAAATCCCAAATGCCGGAAGAATTAAAATATATACTTCAGGATGACCCCAAATCCATATTAAATTAATATATAGCATTGCATTTCCGCCTAAATCGTTAGTAAAAAAATGAAAATCACAATAACGATCTAACGTCAACAAAGCTAAAACAACAGTTAAAACAGGAAAAGAAATAACAATTAAAATATTAGTACAAAGAGCAGTCCAAGTAAAAATTGGCATTTTAAATAAACACATACCTGGTGCTCGCATTTTTAAAATTGTCACTAAAAAATTAATACCTGTAAATGTAGTACCAATGCCAGCAATTTGTAAACTCCATATCCAATAATCTACTCCTACACTTGGGCTCTGTTGAATATTTGATAATGGAGGATAAGACAACCAACCTGTCTGTGCAAACTCACCTATACCTAATGACAAGGTAAGTAAAATTGCACTGCTAGCATTTAACCAAAAACTTAAATTGTTAAGGAAAGGAAAAGCAACATCACGAGACCCAATTTGTAAGGGAACAACTAAATTCATTAAACCAATCACCAAAGGCATAGCTACAAAAAAAATCATTATTACACCATGTGCTGTAAATATCTGATCATAATGATGCGATGGTAAAAAACCACTACTACCTGAAGATGAAATGGCTTGTTGCATCCGCATTAAAATAGCATCAGAAAAACCACGAAATAGCATAATGAATGCAAGAATAATATACATAATAGATATTTTTTTGTGATCCACGGTTGTAAACCATTCTGACCAGATATACTGCCATTTTTTATAATAAGTAACACCTAATATTATGCATATTAAAATAAAAACAATTGCACAACATGTAACCATAATAATTGGCTCATTATACGGAATAACATCCAATGTTAATTTTCCAAACATTGCATTTTTCTCCATTCACTATTTTTAATCAATGTTGCTTAAAATAATTATTTTTATTTATAGAATAATTATTTACAAGACTACGATAAATAATTTGATTAAACAAACACACATTAACATTAGAAAAATATTCTATAGAAAAATTCTCATTTTTAATTAATACTTTATTCAATGCATCTCGCGTATTCAATTCATTAAACGAATTTTGTATATTTTTTATCCATTGACCAAATTCTGTATTTTTTGAAACAGACGTAACTTTAAATTTCATATTAGAAAATCCGGGACCACTATAATTCGACGACATTCCTGTATATTTTCCTGGATAATTAGCGATTAAATTTAATTTTGTTTGCATCCCAGGCATAGCATATATTTGACTTCCAAGAAAGGGTATAAAAAAAGAATTCATTACAGTATCTGAAGTAATGCGAAAAATAACAGGTCTATTTACAGGAAACATAATTTCATTAATTGTAGCAATATGGTAATCTGGATAAATAAACAACCATCTCCAATTTAACGCAACAACATCTATTTTAACAGGATCGTAATAAGAAGAAATAGGTTTTTTAGGTTCTAATTCATGACTATAATACCATGATAAAAACGCTAAACAAGAAATTATTAAAATTGGCATTGTCCATATTGCTATTTCAATTTTATATGAATGAGACCAATTTGGTCTATAAATTTGATTCACATTAGATTGATGATATCTATATGCAAAATATATCGTCATAAAAATTACAGGAACAATAATAAATAGCATCATAACAAAAGATATTAAAATTAAACGATGTTCTTTAGTAGCAATACTCCCATAAGAATGTAACAAAAAATTGTCACAACCATGTAAAGAACATACTATAATCATCAATAAAAACATTTTTACCAAATTTTTGTAGTTAATATATATCATTACTAACCTCAAAAAATATAATATTTATTTTTAAACATATATGTTGTATTTTCTTAAATTTTTTAAATGTTATTTAAATATTATTAAAAATGTATAAAATTTATTTTATATCAACAACGTGACATCAGTAAAAAATAAAAAATTTTATTTTTATATCAAAAACAATAAAAATGTGAAAGAATTGAATTATTTTTAAAAAATTGATAAAATTTAAAATAAAAATACTATTTTAAAAATATATTGTATTAAAATAATTATTTTTTAAAAAACATTTTGAAAATTAAAAAATATAAAATGAGATTAAATAAAACTAATGATCTTAAAAAAGATACACAACAGCTTAAGAATGAACATCAAAACTGATATTTTAAAAATTTATGATCATAGCATATTTCATAATCGTTTGAAAAACAATCTTACACATTTAAAAATCGTTATTGTAAGTGATGATTTTAAAAATCATAGTATCATCAATAGACATCGTATGATATTTAAAATATTAGACCAATATGTCGAAAAAAAAATATATTCCATAACATTGTATACTTACACTTGTTTTGAATGGCAGAACAAAAAAAATGATGCAAAAGATATTTCTTTATGTTTCAAAAAAAATAATATTTTATAAAAAAATGTAAAAAATACATCTAATATTATTTTTTATATACAAGTATTTGAATATATATAATAATCAGATTTAAAGAAAATAAAATATAAAAAAACACTTAATAATTTTCGCAATAAATTTTACGAATTTATACAAAAAATTTTTCGATAAAAATTAATAAACAGCATCTCTATTCCTAATAACGTTCAACATGTATCGCATCTAAAAATACGCTGATAATAGTAATCATTGAGGTCATAAGATGAAATTTTTTATGGAAAAAAATCAAGATGCCAATCACTGTGTTACAATTAACATTCCAAAAACTAAAATCAATAGCATTATTATTAAAAAATTAGTACAAATTGGTAAAAAAATAAATGTTAATGGTTTTAGAAAAGGCAGAGTACCAATTAATATTATCCAAGAAAAATATGGAAGTACCATTTATTATGATGTATTCCAAAAACTAATGCAAAAATTTTTTTATAAATTTACTAAAAAACAAAATATAAAAATTATAGGGAATCCAAAATATCGCATAAATAAAAAACAAAATGATAATACTGATTTTACGTATTCTGTTTTTTATGAAATTTACCCTAATTTTAGTATGAAAAGTTTAAAAGATATAAACGTTGTACAAATTATAACAAAAATTACACATAATGATATTCAAAACATTATCACAAAAAAACAAGAAAAAACAAAAAATTGGATCCAAGTTAACAGATTAATAAAAAATAATGATCGTGTGACAATTAATTACAATCTCTATGAAAAATATAAAAAAATTGAACAGTTTGAATCGAAAAACTTTACATTTATTGTATCTAAAAATATTTTTTTACCCCAATTAGAACAAATAGTTATTAATCGTTTTGTTAATGATATTGTTTTTTTTAAAATTAACTTTCATCAATTTCACCCAGAAACAACACTAAAAAATAAAGATATAACATTTAAAATTAAAATCATAAAAGTCGAAAAAGAACAAGATAACAACGTAGAAAACTTTTTAAAAGATAATATTACTCAATCATGCTATGAAAACGAAACAAATATTCTTGAAAAACATGTTAAAAAAATAACAACACAACATCTAAAAAACCAAATTATACAAAAAATAATACAAAACAATCCTATATTAATACCACCTGTTTTACTTCAAGAAGAGATTCAAGATTTATATAACAAAAAAAAAGAACAATATCATAAAAATCAACACAATGTACTAGAGAAAAAATATCATGAAAACATCTTACTAAAAGCTAAAAACCGATTACATATTCAAATTATTCTTGAAAATATTATTACAAAAAATAATCTCCATCCAGATGAAAATATAATTCAATCTTTAATTAAAAAAATATCTTTAAATTATAAAATACCATCAAAAATTATTAATTTATATAATAAGAATGAGATTCTAAGAAATACAATAAAAGATTTGGCCTTAGAAATACAAGTTATGCATTTCTTGAAAAAAAATATCAATATAAAAAAACAATATTGGAATTTTGATAAATTTATAAATCATAACTGGAAAAATGAAGAAAGATTATTTATATAATGTTATGAAAAACAACCATCTTTTGCATTTTAATCGTTTTAATCTACAAGTTCTTAATTTATAATTAAAATGATCATATAAATTTAAAAAAATATTTTATATTTACATATTTTAAAACGATTGGGAATGAAACATGTTATATAAAAACAACAATCAAACATTTTTAAACTCAACATTTATACCAATGGTAATTGAACAACATTCACGAGGAGAACGTGCATATGACATATATTCAAGATTACTAAAGGAACGGATAATTTTTATAACAGGTGTAATTGAAGACAACATGACTCACAGTATAGTAGCACAACTACTATTTTTAGAATCTGAAAATCCAGAAAAAGATATATTTTTATATATCAATTCACCTGGAGGAATAATTACATCTGGAATGTCTATTTATGATACGATGCAATTTATCAAACCAGATATTAATACTATTTGCATAGGACAGGCATGCTCTATGGCATCATTTTTATTAACATCAGGAAAAAAAGGAAAAAGATATTGTCTCCCTAACGCAAAAATCATGATTCATCAACCGTTAGGCGGAGTTCAAGGTCAAGCATCAGACATTGCTATTCATACAAATGAAATCATGAAAATGAAAAAAAAATTAAATGAATTATTATCTTTTCATACTGGACAATCTGTAAAAAAAATACAAAAAGATACAGAACGTGATTATTTTTTATCAGCAGAAGAATCTATTAAATACGGATTAATTGATTGCATTTTAACTACACGCTAATAGAAAAAGTCAAACACATAAATATTTTATAAAATATTTAAGTTTTAAAACATAAAAGAGAAGTGCAATATGACGGATAAAAATAAAAATGATGCTAAAAAATCACTGTATTGTTCTTTTTGCGGAAAAGATCAAAAAGAAGTACAAAAATTAATAGCAGGTCCAGCAGTATATATATGCGACGAATGTATACGACTATGTAATGAAATTATTGTTGAAGAAACAAAGAAAAATACAACTAAAGAAAAACAAAACAACATAAATCATTTGCCAAAACCACACGAAATAAAACAACATCTTGATAATTACGTTATCGGACACGAACAAACAAAAAAAGTTTTATCTGTAGCAGTATATAATCACTATAAACGTCTTCGTAATATTCTCGAAAATGTAAATAATGTAGAATTAGGAAAAAGTAATATTTTATTAATTGGACCCACTGGTAGCGGAAAAACATTATTAGCTGAAACACTTGCTAAACTATTAAATGTACCATTTGTTATTGCAGATGCAACAACACTTACTGAAGCAGGATATGTAGGTGAAGATGTTGAGAATATTATACAAAAATTATTACAAAAATGTAAGTATAATGTAAAACAGGCAGAACTAGGCATAGTGTACATAGATGAAATAGATAAAATCGCGAGAAAAGCAGATAATCCGTCAATTACTAGAGATGTTTCTGGAGAAGGTGTACAACAAGCTTTATTAAAACTTATAGAAGGAACATTAGCATCTGTTCCTCCACAAGGCGGACGTAAACATCCACAGCAAGAATGTTTTCAAGTCGATACATCGAATATTTTATTTATTTGTGCAGGATCTTTTTCAGGATTATCAAAAATTATTTCTAAACGCATTAACACTAATGTAGGAATAGGATTTAACTCAACAATTAAAACAAAAAAAAATAAAATGTCAAAAAATGCCTTATTAGAAAAAATACAGCCAACCGATTTAATCAAATTTGGACTTATACCAGAATTCATTAGTCGTTTGCCAATTATTACCACATTAAACGAACTTACTGAAGATGCATTAGTAAAAATATTATGTCAACCAAAAAATGCGCTGATCAAACAATACCAAACATTATTTAATCTTGAAAAAGTAGAATTAGAATTTAATACACAATCTATTATTGCCATTGCAAAAAAAGCGATAGATAGAAAAATCGGAGCTAGAGGCTTACGATCTATTATTGAAAATATTTTACTAGATACAATGTACAATCTGCCATCCATGGTTAACATAGAAAAAGTATTTGTTAACGAATTAGTTGTCAATTCGCATTCACTACCAAAAATAATATACGGAAAAAGCAACTCAAAAACAGCATCAGGAAAATAAAATAACAACTGATGATCTAAAAAAAATAAAAGTTTTTTCTCTTTTATTTTATCAAATACTTAACCTTGAATGTCGACCAAAATATCCCGATATATTAAATAATTATAGGTTTAACCGCACAACTTTATTAAATCTTTTAATTTTCAAGTACATAGCGGAAATTTAACTAAAAGAGAGAGCTCTATGAATTCTGAGCGTTCTGAACGCATTAAAATTCCTGTTTTACCATTACGAGATGTAGTTATATATCCTCATATGGTAATTCCATTATTTATAGGACGTAAAAACTCAATTAAATGTATTGAATCCGCCATGAATAATGATAAAAAAATCATGTTAATTGCGCAAAAAGAAGCATCCCAAGATGAACCTACAGTAAACGACCTATTCAAAATAGGAACTATTAGCTCAATTTTACAAATGTTAAAGTTACCAGATGGTACTATGAAAGTACTTGTCGAAGGATTACAACGTGCTTGCATAAAAAATCTAATTGATGATGGACAATATTTTCTTGCAGAAGCAGAATTAATTATGCCAGAAAAAACTTTAAACAAAGAACAAAAAGTATTAGTACGAACGACTGTTCATCAATTTGAATCTTATGTTAAACTCAATAAAAAAATTCCACCAGAAATATTAAATGTTCTTAATAACATTACAAATTCAGAAAAACTTGCAGATACTATTGCTGCTCATATGCCATTAAAATTACATGATAAACAAACAATTTTAGAGTTAAACAATATTAATAAAAGATTGGAATTTTTAATGGCTATTATGGAAACTGAAATTGATTTACTACAAGTAGAAAAAAGAATTAGAAATCGCGTAAAACAACAAATGGAAAAAAGTCAAAGAGAATATTATTTAAATGAACAAATTAAAGCTATACAAAAAGAACTAGGTGATATGGATGAAATTCCTGATGAAAATAAAATTTTACAGAAAAAAATAAAATCTATTAAAATGCCTAAAGAAGCAAGAGAAAAAACCATATCCGAACTACAAAAACTCAAGATGATGTCACCTATGTCTGCAGAAGCAACTGTAGTGCGAAGTTATATTGATTGGATGATACAAGTTCCATGGAACATGCGAACAAGAATAAAAAAAGATATTCGAGAAGCTAAGAAAATACTTGACATCGATCATTTTGGACTTGAAAACGTCAAAGATAGAATATTAGAATATTTAGCAGTTCAAAGTCGCGCAAAAAAAGTCAACGGTCCTATTTTATGTTTAGTTGGACCACCAGGAGTTGGAAAAACGTCACTAGGAAAATCTATTGCAAAATCCACTGGTCGAAAATATGTAAGAATGGCTTTAGGAGGTATAAGAGATGAAGCAGAAATTAGAGGTCACCGTCGAACATATATCGGTTCTATGCCAGGAAAAATAATTCAAAAAATCGCCAAAGCAAAAGTTAAAAATCCTTTATTTTTATTAGATGAAATTGATAAAATGTCTTGTGATATAAGAGTTGATCCTGCTTCGGCTTTATTAGAGGTTTTAGATCCTGAGCAAAACATCAATTTCAATGATCATTACTTAGAGGTAGATTATGATCTTTCAGATGTAATGTTTGTAGCAACATCTAATTCTATGAATATACCATCAGCATTATTAGATCGTATGGAATTAATTCAATTGTCTGGTTATACTGAACATGAAAAATTAAATATAGCAAAAAAATATTTATATCCGAAACAAATTAAAAAAAACGCCTTGAAGAAAAATGAATTAAATATTACTGATTGCGCTATAATTGACATCATTCATTATTATACTCGTGAAGCAGGTGTACGTAATTTAGATCGTGAAATTGCTAAAATATGCCGTAAAATAGTAAAAAAACTACTGTTAAAAAAAAATCTAAAAAAAATTGAAGTAAATAAAAAAAATTTAAAAACATTTTTAGGAATTCGGCGTTTTGATTACGACATTGCCAATAAGGATAAAAAAATTGGCCAAGTAACAGGATTAGCATGGACTGAGGTCGGCGGAGAATTACTTACTATTGAAACAGTATGTGTTACAGGAAAAGGTAAATTAACTTATACTGGCTCTTTAGGTGAAACAATGCAAGAATCTATTCAAACAGCACTAACTGTCGTTCGATCTTATGCCGAAAAATTAGGAATTAAAAAAAATTTTCATGAAAAATATGATATTCATGTTCATGTTCCTGATGGTGCTACACCAAAAGATGGACCAAGCGCTGGAATAGCAATGTGTACAGCTATAGTTTCTTCTTTAACCAAGAATCCTATTCATTCAAATATTGCAATGACGGGAGAAATTACATTACGAGGAACAGTGTTACCTGTAGGAGGGATCAAGGAGAAATTATTAGCTGCGCATCGTGGAAATATAAAAAAAGTATTGATACCATATAAAAATCAAAGATATTTAGAAGAAATACCAAAAAATATTATCGAAGGATTGTTAATATATCCCGTAAAACATATTCAGGAAGTACTAAAATTAGCACTGGATAATACACCATACAAAATCTAAAAATTAAAAAAAATAATTCAATTTATAAGTTGGCTGACAAAAAATCGTCAGCCTTTATGTTTTAAAAATATCTACAATATTTCATGCATGTCTTAAAAATTTAAAAATCTGGGATTTTTCCGCATTATGAAAAAATATTTAAAATCAAAATTAAATAATATTGCAATTAAGTTAATTTTATTAATTATTATTTTATCGTTAATCTTTAGCACAATGAATGCTTATATTGATCATGACCCTGAACAATACATAGCAATTGTTAACGGAGAAAAAATAAAACTTACCACATTACAAAAAATGTATTTTCTTGAACAAGAAAAACAAAAAAAAATTCTAGGTCAACAATTTTTTAAAATTCATGATCCAAAACAATTTTCAGAAGCTACATATAATTACATTTTACGCCAGTTAATAAATAATATTCTCGTGGAACAATATATAAAAAAGATACATTTTAATGTAAGTAATAATCAAATAAAAAATATTTTACTAAATAATACTATGTTTAAACACAAAAACATATTTGATCAAAAAAAATATTTTCACTATCTTCAATCAAAAAATTTAACAAATCATCAGTATATAAATATAATTAAAAAAAAGATACGTATGAAAAATTTTATACGTGCTATTATCGATACCGATTTTGTTTTAGAAACTGAAAAAAATAATATTATCAAATTACTGTCTCAAAAAAGACAAATTAAACAAGCTACTCTAAAAATACAACCAATAATTGCTCAACAAAAAGTTCACAATTTAGAAATAATAAATTATTTTAACCAACATAAACATCAATTTTATATTCCAGAAAAATTCAAAGTTCAATTTTTACAATTAAATCTAAAAAATATAAAAAGTAAATGTACTAAAAAAGAAATTAAAGAATGGTATGAAAAACATGTTATAAAATATTTTACACAAGAAGAACGAAAATACAGTTTTATTCAAACAAAAACTAAAAAAGAAGCATTATTAATAATATCCCAATTATCTAAACATAAAAATTTTTCAAAAATAGCGAAAGAACAATCAATCGATCCTATATCATCTAAAAATGGCGGGAATATTGGATGGATAAAAATTAATGAAATGCCAAGTGAAATAAAAAGAGCACATTTGAATAAAAAAGGTCAAATTTCACAAATTATTCCATTTCATAATAACTTTTTAATAATTAAACTAAATGATATTAAACCTAAGACGCAAAAAAAAATATCTCAAGTATTCAACGTTATAAAAAAAGAAATACAAATTAAAAAATCATTATTTTTATATCACAAATTACAAAAAAAAATTTCCTATTATATTAAAAAATATCCTAATCAATTTGATAAGATTCTTAAAAATATTCACATGTCTGCCAAAGAAACAGATTGGTTTGATAAATATTCTATTCCTCAAGAACTAAACATATTCATTCTAAAAAAAATTATATTTAACAAAGCATGGCTCAATAAACAAAAAAAAATAAAACCATATTCAGAATTTGTTATTTTAAATAGTCACCAGTCATTTTTACTCAATTTAAAAGATTTCCAAAGAAAAAAAATACAAAAAATTAAAAATGTGAAAAATAATATTATAAAAATATTAAAACACTTAAAAGCTATAAAAATTGCAAAACAAAAATTAAAAAATGCATTTTATCAATTAAAAAAAGGTAATATAAATGGATTTAAAAAATTACATCTTAAATTTAGAAATTCCGAAGTTATATCGCGATATGATAATCATCCAATGAAATATATTGTATTTTCTTTACCTCGAACTAAAGATCACAAAAAAAGATATACTGTATATCAAGACAAAAATAAAAATTTTCACATTATATACCTTAAAAAAATTTATCATGATCAATTTTCTTTACAGGAAAAACACATTATTTCAAAGTATTTAGAGAGAAATAATACAGAAATAATTTTGCATGCTTTTTTAACAAATCTACAAAACACAGCAAATATTATTTATAAAACAATAAAAACAGAATAAAATATAATAATTAGATAGGTTATTTGTTTCATAAGTTTATTAATTTATAAATACAAATGACTTTATCTTTTTTTAAATAATCGCAATGTTCTTTTATTGTTTTTGTATAATCTAGATTTAATTGTCATTAATTGAATCTATTAATTCTGATAATACATACTCAATATTGACAACAACTTGAATCTTAACACCTATATAACAACGTACTTGTACTATTTAAAATAATATCTATTGCATTCTAATAATCTGATAAAGACCATATTTCCGATTTATTAAGATGGATTAAAAACACTTTAAAATCAATTTTATAATTTGAATCTAATTGAACAGCATGATTTATTACTTAAATAAATTCATATTTACAGTCCAAGTAAACTGAAAAAATCAATTTCATTTACATCTAAAAAACTATATAAGTTGCGTTATTATACGAAAAAAATTGCAGTTAATATCAAAAATATGATGTTACAACCAGAAAAACAATATATTAGGTAATAAACATTCAAAATATGTTGATTATCAATAGAAATCGATCAATCTATTAATTTACTAATAAACATGTTTTTAAAACGTTGAATATATAAAATAACATGATATTTTATATCTAAATTTTTAGATATAATACGAAAAATTTTAATTTCAGATTAATGTAATTGATCATAATCAAAAGTAATGCGACAAACATTTTGATATCAATTCTTATAATATAAGAAACATATTGTAGCATCTTAATCAATACTAAACGTTAACAGTATTTTTTCAAAATATCTTTACAATTATAATATTTAAAAATATTTTAAAAAACATAAAATATTTAAATTTTCTATAAGTTAGAATTATATTTCTATCTTCACGATCAAAAAAAATCAACAAATTACTTTATAAGTCATACTCTATTACATAAAATTAAACTATTGATCAAAAATAGTTACATGTCAAAAATTAGATAAAATCAATCTAACATATCTTTATAAAAATTTAACTTTTAGGATTTTTTGTGAAATTATTCAATCAATTAAAATGGTTTTTTATACAAGAATGGAAAAGATACTTAGGAGCAATTGTTTTATTAATCATTATTGCTATTTTGCAGTTATTCCCTCCTAAAATAGTCGGTATTTTAATAGATTTAATTATAAAAAAAAACATGCATGGCATATTAATTTTACCATGGATTACCATAATTTTTTTAATAGCTTTTACAGTTTATGTATTACGTTGTTTATGGAGAATACTGTTATTCGGCGCTTCCTATAAATTAGCTACAGAATTACGAGTAAAATTTTATTCTTACGTTAGCCAACAAAGCGAAATATTTTTTTTAAGCAATAGAACAGGAGATCTAATATCCAGAGCAACTAATGATGTTGATCGAATTGTCTTTGCAGCTGGAGAAGGTGTATTAACACTCGTAGACTCTTTAGTTATGGGTATTTCAGTCATAATAGTCATGATAACAAAAATAAATTACTTGTTAACAATAATTTCTTTAGCGCCTATGCCAGTTATGGCTATTTTAATTAAGAAAAATGGAAAAAAATTACACAAAATTTTTTTTCATGCGCAAACAACATTTGCACAATTAAACAATAAAACACAAGAAATACTAACCAATATTCGTATGATTAAAGCATTTGGATTGGAGAAATATCAATTAAAAAAATTTGATTATATCATTCACCAAACAGGTATCAAAAATATGGAAGTCGCAAAAATTGATTCTCAATTCGATCCCATAATTTACTTATCAGTAGCATTTTCTAATTTATTAGCTATTCTTGGAGGGGGATGGTTAGTATGGAATCATCAAATTACTATAGGACAATTAACAAGTTTTATCATGTATCTTGGATTAATGATCTGGCCTATGCTAGCATTAGCATGGATGTTTAATATTGTCGAAAGAGGAAGCGCCGCATGGGACAGAATATCTTCTATTCTTAATCAAGAACTCTACATACAAAATGGAACAAAAAAAACGTCTGATTTATCTGGAATATTAAATATTAATATTAAAAAATTTTTTTATCCAAATAACACTCAACCATCTTTAAAAAATATAAATATCATCATCAAACCAAATACTACTTTAGGTATTTGTGGCGCTACAGGATCAGGAAAAAGTACTATATTGAAATTAATTCAACAACAGTTTAATATTACAAAAGGAAACATTTCTTATAATTATTTAAATTTATCAACATTAGATATCAATGATTGGCGAAGACGTATTGCCGTTGTTAATCAAGCAACATTTTTGTTTTCAGATAGTATAGCTAATAACATCGCTTTAGGAAAACCTCATGCATCCCAACAAGAAATTAAACATGTAGCAAAATTAGCTGACATACACAAAGATATCATAAGATTTCCTAAGGGATATAATACTAAAATAGGAGAAAGAGGAGTAACATTGTCTGGAGGCCAAAAACAACGTATTTCCATTGCGCGTGCATTGTTATTAAACACTGAAATATTAATACTTGATGACGCACTTTCTGCAGTTGATGGGATCACTGAAAATAATATTCTAAAAAATCTGAAAAAATGGAAAAAATCAAAACATACATTAATTATTGCAGCACATCGATTGTCTAATATTGCACAATCTGATGAAATTATAGTTCTTAAAAACGGTTCAATCATTGAACGAGGCAATCATAAAACGCTACTCAAACAAAAAAAATGGTACACATCAATGTATCATTATCAAAAACTAAAAACTGAATTTGAGGAAAAATAAAATAGGTAAAAATTTATAACATGGATCATTTAATAGAGTTTTTCCCAATTTTAAAACGTTTACTAACGTATGTTATACCCTGTAAAAAACAATTGGTGTTAGCATTTGTTTTTCTTTTTATTAGTTCAATTACAGAAATTATAGGTCCAGTTTTAATCGGGTATTTTATTGAAAATATATTATATCAACATAAATTACAAATAAAATTAACATGTTTTATTGTTATAGTATTTATAATACTACAAATTTTGTCAGTATTTTTTAATTATTTTCAAAACATTTTATTCAATAAAATAGCTGTAAAAATTATTAATAAATTACGTCAAGAAATAATGAAATCCGCATTAAACCAACCAATCCATCAATTTGATTCACAACCGCTTGGTCAAATGATCTCAAAAATCACTGATGACACTGAAGTGATAAAAGAACTATATGATACTGTTGCGCCTACCTTTTTTCGCAGTACAGTTTTAATATTTGTAGTATTGTTTACTATGTTCATACTTGAATGGCGAATGGCAATGATAGCTTTATCTATTGTACCTTTAATTATTATCGTCATGTTAATATATCAACGTTATAGTACTCCTCTTTTAAGAAGAGTAAAATTTTATTTTTCTGATATTAGCAATAAACTGAATGAGAATATAAACGGTATGAACGTGATTCAGCAATTTCAACAACAAGAGAGATTTAAAAAAAAACTTATCAAAAGTTGTGAATTACATTATCTTGCCCGCATAAAAATACTGAAACTAGATGGTTTTTTATTACGACCGTTACTAAGTTTTTTATCTTCTATAACACTATGCAATTTTATATTTTTATTTAGTTATTTTCCAACAGAAACATTTGAAATTGGTATTTTATATACATTTATAACTTACCTTGGGCGTCTTAATGAGCCTATAATTGCCATTACAATTCAGCAATCTATATTACAACAAGCTATTGTTGCAGGAGAAAGAATATTTTCTCTAATTGATTCTCCAAGACAAACATATGGAAATGATAAAAATACATTTCAAAGCGGAACAATAAATATCAAAAATCTTAGCTTTAAATATAAAAAAAACGAAAAATACACACTTAAAAATATTAACATCAATATTCCATCTAATAGCTTTGTTGCACTCGTAGGATATACTGGTAGTGGAAAAAGTACTTTGGTAAATTTATTAATGGGACATTATCCTATAACACATGGAAAAATATATTTAGACAATAAACCTATTGAATCTATTAGCCGTTGTGTGTTAAGAAAAAACTTATTAATGGTCCAGCAAGATCCAACAATCTTCTCTGATAGTGTACTATCTAATATTGCGTTAGGAAAAAAAATATCCGAAAAAAAAATATGGAAAATATTAAACACAGTTCATCTTGCATCTTTAGTTCAATCTATGCCAAAAGGAATTTATTCTATTTTAGGTGAAGAAGGTAATAATTTATCTGCAGGACAAAAACAATTAATAGCTATTGCAAGAGTACTAGTATCATATCCTAAGATACTTATATTAGATGAAGCTACAGCAAACATTGATTCTGAAATCGAAAATATAATACAAAAAACACTACTATCAATTAAAAACTATTCTACATTAATAATCATCGCACATAGATTATCAACAATAATCAATGCTGACCTTATTATAGTTTTTAAAGAAGGAAAAACCGTTGAGATTGGAACGCACGCACAGTTATTAAAAAAACAAGGAATGTATTGGAAAATGTATCAATTTCAATCGTTTAAATTTTAAATTTTAAGAAATTCTGCTAGCTACTTTAAAACACCTGTTTTTATATTGATTTAGCTGCTTCCTTCCAGACCTGACTAGATGTTCAATTTAAAACAGTGTTAGAGACTAGCAGAATACTCTAAAATATATATTATGTAAAATTTGTATATTTTTATAATCAATCAGAAAATCGTATATAATTAATACATTACAAAATTTATTTTATACATAAAATATATAATTTACAACTGATATTTTTAAAAAAGTAATTTTAAAATCTATACAATAAAATATTTTCTAAAATAAATACAATGACTTCCATAAAATCATCAATATTGATAGCATAGTATTTTTATAAAAAATTTTATTACTCTATATGAACTATCAAATATTAGCTAGAAAATGGCGCCCACAATCTTTTAAAGATATTATTGGTCAAAAATATATTATCACTGCTATTTTGAATGGATTATTGCTTGGAAAAATTCATCACGGATGGTTATTTTATGGTACAAGGGGTATTGGTAAAACCACTATTGCTAGATTAATTGCTAAAAGTTTAAATTGTGTAAAAGGTATTACACCATATCCATGCGGAAAATGTATAATTTGTAAAGAAATAGAACAAACCCGTTGCCCTGATGTTATTGAAATAGATGCAGCGTCACGTACTAAAGTAGAAGACATGCGAGAAATTTTAGATAGTATTTTTTATTCACCTATAAAAACAAGATTTAAAATATACTTAATTGATGAAGTACATATGTTATCTCGTAATAGTTTTAATTCGCTTCTTAAAACACTAGAAGAACCACCTGAACATGTAAAATTTATTTTAGCAACTACCGATATAGAAAAAATACCAAAAACCATCATTTCTCGTTGCTTATGTTTTAATTTACAAACATTATCTGAAGAAAAAATTTTTAATTTTTTAAAAAAAATATTAAACATTGAATCTATTAAATACGATGATCAATCTTTAAAAGTGATTTCTCATTACGCTAAGGGAAGTATAAGAGATGCATTAAATTTACTGGAATGTGCAATTAGCTTAGGAAAAAATCGTGTCTGTATAAAAAACGTAGTGAACATGTTACAAATTCCAACTGAAGAGCAAGCATTTTTATTAACTGATGCATTATTAAAAAAAGAAACAAAACAAATGATGCGTCTATTATATGAGATAGTAGATACGGGAGTTGACTGGGAAGAAATTTTAACAGCAATGTTACGTATTTTGTATTACATTTCTATGTCAAAACTGTTTCCACTAAAATGGGAACAGGGCTTTATAAATACATACAAACATAAAATTAATAATTTAGGAAAATTAATCACACATCAAGATATTCAATTGTGTTATAAAATGTTATTAAATGGAAAAAAAGAACTAATTTTTGCTCCAAATAATCAAATTGGTGTAGAAATGACGTTGATACAAACCATCAAAACATATAAAAATAAAACATTTAATAAATAAATTTGAAAAATTTATCTTATTATTAAAAAAATCTAATTATAGTTTAAAAAACTGTTAAAATCATGCAATTAATATGTTAAAAATATACAAATTGTACTAAATGAATAAAAAAATTATCATAATTATCTAAAACTTCAAGACATTAAAAACTATAAATGTTAATAATATTAATAAAATAAAAAAAATATCAATACATTCATAATGTACAAATATTTAAAATTTAATATAATAAAAAAAATGTTAATTATATACAAACAAAATGAAACACACATACTTCAATAAACAATTAACAAAAAAAGAACGTTAAACATTGTTTATGTATTATAAATAATAATAATTAAATAATATAAAATGTGTAATTTTAAATGAAACCAATTACATTTAAACATATTTTTAAAAAATGTATATATTACAACAAAATCCCTCAAAATAGAGAACTAATATATGTTTACTAAAGGTGGTTTAGGGAATTTAATGAAACAAGCGCAGCAAATGCAAGAAAAAATGGCAAAAATACAGGAAGAAATATCTAAAATGGAAGTTACTGGCGAAGCTGGTGCTGGATTAGTTAAAGTCACAATTAATGGCGCACATAACTGCAGACGTGTAGAAGTCGATCCCAGTTTATTACAAGATGATAAAGATATGTTAGAAGATCTCGCAGCTGCCGCATTTAACGATGCTACTCGAAGAATATCTGAAGTACAAAAAAAGAAAATGTCCGCTATATCTTCAGGAATACAATTACCATCAGGATTTAATATGCCTGTATAAAAATACAATAATATTATTAAAAATAATCTTTAAAAACACCGTTAGACGTTTTTTTTACAATGAAATAAATTCCTAAAAAATAAATATTAATGTTAATTTTAAAATTCTAATTATGATTACAAAAAGAGATATCCTGATGAAAAATCAAAAAAAGGAAGTGTACAATTTTCAATCAGAAGTAGAAAAGTTACTACAACTTATGATTCATTCTTTATATTCAAATAAAGAAATTTTTTTGCGGGAATTAATCTCCAATGCATCAGATGCAATTGACAAATTAAGATTTTTATCAATTTCGTCACCAGAACTGTATGAAAATAACAGCGATATGAAAATTCAAATTTCTGTTAATAAAGCACAAAAAACACTTATTATTAGTGATACTGGTATTGGAATGACTCGAAACGACACAATAGAAAATTTAGGTACAATTGCTAAATCAGGTACTAAATCTTTTTTGCAATCACTAGAAAATAAAAAAAATACATTAATTGGAGAATTTGGTGTTGGTTTTTATTCTTCTTTTATTGTATCAAAAAAAGTCACTGTAAGAACTAGATTTGCTGGTACTAAATCTGATAAAGGAATTTTATGGGAGTCGTCAGGATCAGGAAAGTATACTATTGAAACAATTACTAAAAAAAATAAAGGTACTGAAATTACTTTGTTTTTAAAAGAACAGGAAGAAGAATTTTTAGAAATATGGCGTATTAAAAATATCGTTAGTAAATATTCTGATCATATTACTGTTCCTGTACAAATACAAAATTATGACGAAAAAAATAAAACATATATCTGGGAACAAATTAATAAAGCTAAAGCATTATGGATATTAAATAAATCAGAAATTACTGATGATAAATATAAAAAATTTTATAAATATTTAACACACGATCAAAATAATCCATTAACATGGAGTCATAACCATGTAGAAGGAAGTCAGGAATATATCAGTTTATTATACATTCCTAAAAAAGCCGCTTGGGATATATGGAATAGAGATAATAAACATGGATTAAAATTATATGTAAAACGCGTATACATTATGGACAATTCACAAGCATTCCTTCCTAATTATTTGCGATTTGTACGAGGATTAATAGATTCTAATGATTTACCTTTGAACATTTCACGTGAAATACTACAAGATAATTCCATCACAAAAAATTTAAAAAAAGCATTAACTAAAAGAACGCTAAATATTTTGGAAAAACTTGCACAGTCAGATAATGAAAAATACCAAATTTTTTGGAATCAATTTGGATTAATTTTAAAAGAAGGCCCTGCAGAAGATAGTGAAAATTTAAACAAAGTTACAAATCTTTTACGTTTTACGTCAATTAAAAATAATCAACCTGAACAAACGTTATCTTTAAAAAAATATATATCTGATTTACAACCACAACAAGATAAAATATATTACATCACTGCAGATAGTTACACAGCAGCAAAAAACAGCCCACATTTAGAACTATTTAAAAAAAATAATATTGATGTCTTGCTATTATCAGATAGAATTGATGAATGGATGATGAATTATGTTACAGAATTTGAAGGAAAAAAATTCCAATCTATCAGCAAAGAAGACATGTCACTAAATCAATTAACACATATTAAAAAAGTTAAAAATAATGATATTTCAGAAGATATGTTGAATTTTTTAAAAAAAGCAAAAAAAACACTTGGTAATAAAATAAAAGATATTAGATTTACACAGAGATTAACAGAGACGCCATGTATTGTTTTAAGTGACTCTAATGAAATGACTACTCAAATGGCAAAATTATTTTCTGCAGCAGGGCAAACTGTTCCAGAATTAAAATATATCTTTGAAATCAATCCAAATCACATATTAATAAAAAAAATATGCCTAATCAATGATGACAAACAATTTAATGAATGGATAAAACTATTATTAGACCAAGCATTATTATCAGAAAAAGGCAGCTTAGAAAATCCACATAAATTTATTTCTAGAATGAATAAATTATTACTAAAATAAAAAAATAACGATTACTACTGAAAATAGTAGTAATCTCTAAAATAATGCATTATTTATATAATAAGAACCTTATTATGCGAATTGTTTTATTAGGACCACCGGGATCTGGAAAAGGAACACAAAGTAAATTTATTGCAGAAAGGTATAAAATACCAAAAATATCTATAGGTGATATTTTAAGAGAAAATATTTCTTTAAAAAATAACATCGGAAAAAACATACAACATACCATAAAAAATGGTAATTTAGTATCTGACGATATTGTTTGTAACGTAATGAAACAACGAATTCAACAAAAAGATTGTATAAATGGTTTTTTGTTAGATGGATTTCCACGAACTATAGGGCAAGCTAAATATTTATTACAACAAAAAATAAAAATAGATTTTGTTTTAAAATTAACTTTACCATCTAAATTAATATTAGAGAGACTATCAGGAAGAAGAATACACGCTGAATCTGGTCGAACATATCACATAAAATTTAATCCACCAAAACAAAAAAATAAGGATGATATAACTGGTCAAATATTAACAATTAGAGATGATGATCAGCAAGCTAGCATTAAAAAAAGAATCCAAGAATACCAAAAAATAGATTCTATATTAGAAGAACACTATTTGTCAGAAAAAAAATTAGGTAATATAAAATATTTTAAAATTGATGGCGTGAATCCACTACTAAGAATTAGAAATACTATAAAATTAATATTAGAACAACAATAATTTTATATGCGTTCTACAGGACTTGAACCTGTGACCTACGGCTTAGAAGGCCGTTGCTCTATCCATCTAAGCTAAGAACGCATAAGGAATTAAATTAAAATTTAACATTAATATATCATATATTCAACCAAAATATTAATAATGTTTTATTTATATTCGTAAATATAAATTCATTATGAACATTGTTCAATATAATCTAAACTATAAAAAAATTAATTGAGTCATCTATTCATATGCCAGCAAAAATTATAAATGGTAATAACATAGCAAAAATATTGCAAATTGAAATTTTTAACAAAGTTTATCAAAGAAAAAAAGAAGGAAAAAAAATACCCGGTTTAGCCATGATTTTAATCGGTACCAATATATCTTCTAAAATTTACGTGGAGAAAAAAAAAATCGCATGCAAAAACGTTGGTTTTTTCTCAGAATGTTGGACGTTTCCTGAAAATGTTCAAGAGATAGATGTTTTAAATCTTATTAAAAAATTAAATAATTGTCCGAAAATAGACGGTATCTTAATACAATTACCACTACCAAAACATATAAATTACATGAAAATATTAAGCAGTATTTCACCGAATAAGGACGTTGATGGATTTCATCCATATAACACTGGCTCACTATGTCAAAGAATTCCAAAACTAAGAGCTTGTACATCCAGAGGTATTATTACCATGTTAAATTTTAACCATATAAAAACACATGGATTACATGCTGTAGTAGTTGGTGCGTCCAATATAGTAGGAAGACCAATGAGTTTAGAATTATTACTAGCAGGGTGCACTACAACTGTTACACATAGATTTACTAAAAATTTGAAACATCATGTTCAACATGCTGATTTATTGATAGTAGCAGTTGGAAAACCACGATTTTTAACAGGAGAATGGATTAAACATGGTTGTATAGTAATAGATGTTGGAATTAATCGATTAGAAAATGGTGATATTGTAGGTGATGTAGATTTTCATAGTGCATATTTAAAAGCATCCTATATCACACCAGTTCCAGGCGGAGTTGGGCCAATGACTGTAGCAACATTACTACAAAATACATTAGAATCATGTGAAAATAATGATATTAAAAAAAACTAAAAAAAATGACTACAAACTATTTTTACATTTTTTATTTTATTTTCCATATCGTTTTGTTATTTGGCAAGTCTTCTAAAAAAACGTTTAAAGATTTTAATTTTTCGCGTAATAAATCAGCTTCCTTCCACATTTTGCATCTTCTAGCTAGATCTCTTTTTTGAACTAATATTTCAATTTTTTCAATCATTTTTTTATTTAATTTATTTTTATTTTTAAAAAATTCTTCAATATCTTGCAGTAAAAAACCCAAAATATTCAATAGAGACTGTAATCTAAAAGCTAATTTATTTGATTTTAAAATATCTATTTTTTTTAAATAATTAATTTTTCGTGCTAATTTTGAAAATATTAAAAATACTTGAGGAGTATTAAAATCATCATTCATAGCATAATAAAATTTTTTTTCAAATTCTATTCCTTCGTCTGTATTAGAAATAGCATTTGTATTATACAATGATTCATATAAATATTCTAATGAACATTGTGCTTGATTTATACTTTTTTTAGAAAAATAAATTGGATGGCGATAATGAGTTGATAAAAAAAAATAACGCACAACTTCATAATTGTATTCCAATAATATATCTCTTAAAAAATATACATTGCCCAATGATTTAGACATTTTTTTGTTTTTCATAATCACCATACCTGTATGCATCCAAAAATTTATTTTCATATTTTCATGCAAACAAAATGATTGTGATTTTTCATTTTCATGATGCGGGAATAAAAGATCAGAACCACCTCCATGGATATCAACACAATCTTTAAAAAAAACACTACTAATGGCACTACATTCGATATGCCAACCAGGTCGTCCTTGACCCCAAGGAGATTCCCAAGAAAATTGCTCACAATTAGACTTTTTCCAAAGAAAAAAATCTAACGGATTTCGTTTCGTAGAATCTACAGGAACACGTGATCCAGGATTTAAGGAATTTAAAGATTGACGCGACAAACTACCGTATGTTTTATCGCAATTTACTGAAAAAACAACGTCACCATTTTTATTGATATATGCATGTTTTTTAAATATTAATTTTTTTATAATATTAATTATATCATTAATATGATCTGTAACGCGGGGTTCTTCATTAGGTGATAAAATGCCTAGCGCATTAAAATCATCTTTCATATTTCTAATCATAGAATCAGTAAAAACATTAATATCAACCTGCTTTTCAATTGATTTTAAAATAATTTTATCATCAATATCGGTAATATTACGAATATACGTTACCTGAAATCCAACATGTCGTAAATAACGAACTAACATATCAAAAAAAACAAAAGTACGACCATGACCAATATGACATAAATCATATACAGTAACACCACAAACGTACAAATTAATTTTATCTTTTTTAATGGATTTAAATTTTTCTTTTTTTCCAGTAGACGTATTAAAGATATTTAACATGATTTATACCCTATATCAACGTTCTTTATACAAAAATAATATAAAATATATTATTTTCTATATTATCAATGTGTTAAACTGAAAAATATAATTAAAATAAGTTTTGTTAAACGTCATATAATAAAAAAATAATATAAAATATTTTTCAATAAAAAACGAAATAATAAATACACAAAAAAATATTTTTTTTAAAATTCAAATCGATATTTTTTTCAAAAAAAAAAGAGAACGTATAAAATTTGTGTTTTGAAATTGTATTTTTAAAATTTTATTTAAAAAATAAATAAAAATTGTACTAATACTTTAAAAAATTTAAGATATTATATATTTTTATTAAAAAATGTGGAATTAAAAATGAACACAAAACTAAGAGAAATGTTAAAATTTCCTTGTTTTTTTACTTATAAAATTATTGGTTTAGCACAGCCGGAACTTATTGATCAAATAATTAAAGTTATTCAAATTCAAATTCCTGGTGATTATACACCACAAATTAAATCAAGCAATCGAGGAAATTATCTTTCTGTATCAATTACGATATGCGCAAAAAATTTTGAACAAATTGAAATTTTGTATCGTGAAATTAGCAAAATTAATATAGTTAGAATGGTTTTATAATACATGAAACATAAAATATGGATCTTAAAATATAGTACAGCCCTAAAAAAAGAGCCGTACTATAAAAAACATATTTATTTTTTTACGTCATTTAAACTTACACAATATTATAAACTAACAACATTAGCAGCCGATGGTCCTTTTGCACCTTCGGTGATTTCAAATTCAACACTTTGACCTTCTGCTAAAGTTTTAAATCCATTACTTTGAATAGCTGAAAAATGCACAAACACATCTTTACTACCGTCTTCTGGCGTAATAAAACCAAAGCCTTTAGACTCATTAAACCATTTTACATTACCTTTAATCTTGGACATCTGTATTACCTTCACATAAAAATATACTAAATAAAAACAGGTTAATAATTAATTATTAACAATGTTATTCAAAAAAAAATAAAACACTATAATTTCAAAGAAATTATAGTTTAAATAGATTAACATGTAAATCTACTGTTAGCTAGATAGCAATGTATTTTCAGTAAAAAAGAATATATATGAATCTTCATAATATTTAATTTATCAGAAAAATCATTAAAATAAAACTATATCTTGATACTTAAGTTGTTTAAGTAAACATTTATTTTAAATACAAAAAAACCCGAAAAAATTTTCGGGTTTTTTCCCTGGATTGTACCTACTCTTACACGGGGAAACCCCGCACTACCATTGGCGTTATAGCGTTTCACTTCTGAGTTCGGAATGGATTCAGGTGGTACCACTATACTATTTTTTCCAGGTATAATTATAAAATTATGTTATAAAAATATATTTTTATAGTAAAAATTCAGAAAAAACAAGCCGTTTAAAAGAAAAACACCTTTGGTGTTGTAAGATTAAGCCTCTTGGGTCATTAGTACTAGTTAGCTCAACATATCACTATGCTTACACACCTAGCCTATCAACGTTGTAGTCTCCAACGTCCCTTCAGTAAACTATAAATAGTTTCAGGGAAGACTTATCTTGGGGCAAGTTTCGTGCTTATATGCTTTCAGCGCTTATCTTTTCCACATTTAGCTACCGGGCAATGCCATTGGCATGACAACCCGAACACCAGTGATGTGTCCACTTCGGTCCTCTCGTACTAGAAGTAGATCCCCTCAATCTTCCAACGCCCACGGCAGATAGGGACCGAACTGTCTCACGACGTTCTAAACCCAGCTCGCGTACCACTTTAAATGGCGAACAGCCATACCCTTGGGACCTGCTTCAGCCCCAGGATGTGATGAGCCGACATCGAGGTGCCAAACACCGCCGTCGATATGAACTCTTGGGCGGTATCAGCCTGTTATCCCCGGAGTACCTTTTATCTGTTGAGCGATGGCCTTTCCATACAGCACCACCGGATCACTAAGACCTGCTTTCGCACCTGCTCGCGTTATCACGCTCACAGTCAAACTGGCTTATGCCTTTGCACTAACCTCACGATGTCCAACCGTGATTAGCCAATCTTCGTACTCCTCCGTTACTCTTTGGGAGGAGACCGCCCCAGTCAAACTACCCACCAGACACTGTCTCTGTACCGGATTACGGCACTAGGTTAGAATACCGAATTTTAAAGGGTGGTATTTCAAGTGTGACTCTATTAAAACTAGCGCTTTAATTTCATAGTCTCCCACCTATTCTACACATTAAAATTTAGAATTCAGTGTCAAGATATAGTAAAGGTTCACGGGGTCTTTCCGTCTTGCCGCGGGTATACTGCATCTTCACAGCAATTTCAATTTCACTGAGTCCCAGATGGAGACAGTCTGGCCATCATTACGCCATTCGTGCAGGTCGGAACTTACCCGACAAGGAATTTCGCTACCTTAGGACCGTTATAGTTACGGCCGCCGTTTACCGGGGCTTCAGTCCAGAGCTTCAAGTTGTTTTTTTAACTCTTTCGATTAACCTTCCGGCACCGGGCAGGCGTCACACCGTATACTTCCACTTTCGTGTTTGCACAGTGCTGTGTTTTTAATAAACAGTTGCAGCCAGCTGGTATCTTCGACTAGATTTAGCTCATAAAGTAAATTTATTCACCAAAACTAGCGTGCCTTCTCCCGAAGTTACGGCACTATTTTGCCTAGTTCCTTCATCTGGGTTCTCTCAAGCGCCTTAGTATTCTCTACCTAACCACCTGTGTCGGTTTATGGTACGATTTAATATTACCTGATGCTTAGAGGCTTTTCTTGGAAGTGTGGTATCAGTTACTTCATCACCTTAGTGATTCGTCATCATGCCTCAGAACAAATAATAATCGGATTTGCCTAATTATTATACCTACACATTTAAACCAGGATAACCGTCACCTGGATAACCTAACCTCCTTCGTCCCCCCTTCGCAGTAATATTAAGCACAGGAATATTAACCTGTTGTCCATCGATTACGCTTTTCAGCCTCACCTTAGGGATCGGCTCACCCTGCCCCGATTAACGTTGGACAGGAAACCTTAGTTTTTCGGCGAACAAGTTTTTCACTTGTTTTATCGTTACTCATGTCAGCATTCGCACTTCTGATACCTCCAACATATTTTTCAACATATCTTCACCGGCTTACAGAACGCTCCCCTACCCAATAAAAAAATGTTTTTTACTGCCGCAGCTTCGGTGCATAGTTTGAGCCCCGTTACATCTTCCGCGCAGGCCGACTTGACCAGTGAGCTATTACGCTTTCTTTAAATGATGGCTGCTTCTAAGCCAACATCCTGGCTGTTTATGCCTTCCCACATCGTTTCCCACTTAACTATGACTTTGGGACCTTAGCTGGCGGTCTGGGTTGTTTCCCTTTCCACAACGAACGTTAGCACCCGCTGTGTGTCTCCCGTGATAACATTCTATGGTATTCGGAGTTTGCATCGGATTGGTAAGCCAGTATGGCCCCCTAGTCGAAACAGTGCTCTACCCCCACAGACGAATTCACGAGGCGCTACCTAAATAGCTTTCGGGGAGAACCAGCTATCTCCCGGTTTGATTGGTCTTTCACCCCTAGCCATAGATCATCCGCTAATTTTTCAACATTAGTCGGTTCGGTCCT
Source organism: Buchnera aphidicola (Pentalonia nigronervosa) (assembly GCA_014622685.1). NCBI lineage: Bacteria > Pseudomonadati > Pseudomonadota > Gammaproteobacteria > Enterobacterales > Erwiniaceae > Buchnera > Buchnera aphidicola. The sequence goes on from CP061275.1 coordinate 387,656, forward strand.
CCAGTTGGTTTTACCCAACCTTCAACCTGTCCGTGGCTAGATCACCGGGTTTCGGGTCTGTACCTTGCAACTTAACGCCTATTTAGGACTCGGTTTCCCTGCGGCTCCCCTATAACGGTTAACCTTGCTACAAGATACAAGTCGCTGACCCATTATACAAAAGGTACGCAGTCACACATTTAAAATGTGCTTCCACTGCTTGTACGTACACGGTTTCAGGATCTATTTCACTCCCCTCGCCGGGGTTCTTTTCACCTTTCCCTTACGGTACTAGTTCACTATCGGTCAGTCAGGAGTATTTAGCCTTGGAGGATGGTCCCCCCATATTCAAACAAGATTTCTCGTGTCCCGCTCTACTTTTCGAACCCACAAAATAAATCATTTTATGTACAGGACTATCACCTTATATTGTTAATTTTTCCAAATTATTCTACTATAAATTTAAATTGATTATGGTTCTAGGCTTTTCCCATTTCGCTCGCCACTACTCAGGGAATCTCAATTGATTTCTTTTCCTCAAGGTACTTAGATGTTTCAGTTCCCTTGGTTGACTTTTTTAACCTATTTGATTCAGTTAAAAATGACGTATTAAATACGTCAGGTTTCCCCATTCGGATATCGACGGTTATTAGCGCTTCATATCAGCTTACCGACGCTTTTCGCAGATTAGTACGTCCTTCTTCGTCTCTGACTGCCAAGGCATCCACCATGTACGCTTATTCGCTTAATCTTACAACCCATAGGTGTCTTTCTTTCTCTTTATAAAAAGAGAATATATATTTTGCTTGTTTTCCGAATTTTTAAAGAGCTGATGTTAAAATCTAAATTTATATTTTTTAAAAGCTACTTTTATAATAACATAACAATTTTAATTAGTATATAATATTTTATTAAAAATTTGAATTTTTATCGTCCCCTAGGGGATTTGAACCCCTGTTGCCGCCGTGAAAGGGCGATGTCCTGGACCTCTAGACGAAGGGGACTTATTAAAACAAAATCAATTTTTATCAACGTTATATTCATAACAAATAATACAGATCAATGCAAAAGAGTCAAGTTTTTTTTACGATTATTTAAACTTAAAAATGATATTTATCGAAATAAAGTAAATTGTATTGCTTAAATTACTTTATCATATTTTTCTATAAATCAACATATTTTTATTAAAATCACTAATAATAGAATTTGTTTCTGGAAATATTTTATGCCATAGCAAACAAGAATGAGCAGCTTGAAATACTAACATACCAATTCCATGTGAAAAAAAACGTATCTTGTTTTTTATACACCAATCAATAAAAGACGTAGTACCATTAACATGGTAATTTATATCGTAAAAATAAGTACGTGGGGAAAAAATATGAGCAGGAATAAAATAATTCTCTAATTGCACACATTTTGACCTTGCGTTAATAATTAAATCAAAATGTATTTTTTTTTTATAATTTATTGTAAAATTTTTTATCTTTCCATATTTGCAAAATTGCAAAACTAATTTTTCAGCATTTTCAAAAGTGCGATTAAAAATAAAAACTGAACATCCAAATGATAATAATTGAAATATAATCCCACTCACAACCCCACCAGCACCTAATACTAATACTGAATATGTTTTTTTTATAAACTTTAATCTTATTAAATCATACAACAGTCCAATTCCATCAGTATTATCACCTAAAATATGTGAATTATCTATTTTTTTTAATGTATTAACAGATCGCGCAATTTTTGCTCTATACGTCAATTTATTCGCAAAAAGATAAGCTTCTTTTTTGAAAGGAGCAGTAATATTTGCTCCATCCCCACATTCTTTAAAAAATTTTATCATTGTAGAAAAAAAATCGCTCAACTCAACATTTACAGCATGATAAACATATGGAATACCAATGTTTTTTGAAAAAAAATTATGAATTTTAGGTGATTGACTATGATTAATTGGGTTTCCGAATACAGCATAATTAAATTTTTTGCATTTGAACATATCGAATAAATTTTCCATTGATAATATTAATTATTGTAGAAGGGTGTTTTTCATAGCCTATTTCTCCATCTAGTAATGGAAAATTTTCTCCAAAATTTTTAACAACTTCTTCACGAGAAATACATGGTTTCATTTTTGAAATATTAGCACTTGTAGATATTAATGCTTTTCCAAAAAAATTACATAGTTTAATTATACCGCAATGTGCACTAATACGTACAGCAACAGTATTTAAACCCCCATTTAACCAATATGGAACAGAAGATTTTGCTGGTACTAAAAGGGTAAATGGACCAGGCCAATAAAAAAACATTTTTTTCTTTTGTGCCGATGATAAACAATGTTCATCAATATACATTTTTATTTGTTCATAATGTGCTGCTACTAGTATAAACCCTTTTTTTACACATCTTTTTTTTAATAATAATAATTTTTTTACTGCTTGAAAATTAGAAGGATCACATCCTAATGCGAACATTGACTCTGTAGGATATGCAATAACATGATTTTTATTTAACATTTTAACACAATAAATCAATGAATTCATAAAATAATCTTTATTCATCAACATTCATCTTATGCAAATAATATTTTGTAATGTTGTAACTTAGAAAATACTTAATACATCAATTTTTTTATCGCATAATCACTAATCATATAAATTTTATCAATTATTTTGTAACTAGATATATTAAACAATATAATTAACATTATTCATTTACAATGATAAAAATTTCATGTATAAATACTTAATACTATAGTCCAATCAAAATTGTTTACACATATTTCTACAGTTAAAAATCTAATTATGATAATAATAATATTAAATCATAATAATGAATATTAAAAAAGATCATTCTGTATTTCTATAGAAAAAATAAGAATGTTATTTATCAATATTTTTTGACATAAAATAAAACATTTTATACAAAAACATTGTTTTGTCTAATACAAAAAAATAATAAATATCTTTTTTCAATCTAAATTTAATAAATCGTGCATTCAATAGTCATAATTAATAACTACGTTAAATAAATTATCAAAATGTCACTTAAATAAGCATGTTATTCTATTAAATATAAAATCCTTAAAAAACACGATAAAAATTTAAACATTTTTAAAAAACTTTATTTAAACTACTGTATTTTTCGTAAAAATAAAAAAATCAATAATATTCAGATATTTAAACTGTTATCATTATTTTAAAAATTAGATTTATCATACAATTTGATTTGCAAAAACAACACTTCACGATAAACTATCAATTATAAAAAAATAACTTATGTTTACCTAACATTTAACTACCTGATAATTAAATATATGTCGCATTTTAAAATACTTCATTATCCTGATCAACGATTAAGAATCGTTGCTAAACCTGTAAAAAATATCAATAAAAACATAAAAAACATTACAAAAAACATGATTTATATCATGAATCAAGAAAACGGAATTGGTTTAGCAGCAACCCAAATTAACGTTCAATTACAAATAATAGTTATCTATGCAACAATAAAACAAAAAAAAAACATTTTAACATTAATCAATCCACAAATTATAAAAAAAAACGGATGTATTAGTGTCGAAGAAGGTTGTTTATCTATCCCTGAATATCGTGCTTTCGTACCACGATCAAATTACATAACAGTCCAAGCGATTAATTTATCTGGAAAAAATGTTAAAATAGAAGCAGAATCAATAACATCAATTTGTATACAACATGAAATTGATCACTTAAATGGAAAATTATTCATTGATTATCTTCCAACAGCTCAACAACAAGAAATTTACAAAAAATTTATAAAAAATAGATTAAATCGTAACAAAAAAATATTTTACTAAAGAGAAAAAATTTGGAAATATTAAAAATTATTTTTGCTGGAACTTCACATTTTTCTGCACAACATTTATTATCGTTATTAAATCTATCATATAATGTCGTGTCTATTATTACTCAACCAGATCGTCCGTGTGGACGAGGACAAAAAATTATTTTTTCACCTATAAAATTATTGTCTATCAAATATAATATCCCACTATTACAACCATCTAATCTGCATGAAGAACAGTTTCAAAAAAAAATATCACAATTACATGCAAACATAATGATTGTTGTTGCATATGGAAGAATAATACCTAAAAACATTCTTACTATGTTCTCAAAAGGATGCATTAATGTCCATGCTTCACTTTTACCAAGATGGAGAGGGGCGACACCAATTCAATCATCTATTTTAAACGGCGATAAAGAAACAGGTATTAGCATCATTTATATGGATGAAAAACTTGATCATGGTGATATAATACATTCAAGAAAATGTGATATCTCGCCAACCGACACAACATTTAGCTTATCTGAAAAATTAAAAAAAATTGGCATATGCACATTATTGGAAGCTTTAAAAAAAATTCAATATAATAATGTCATCAAACGCAAACAAAATGAAGAAAATGCTACTACATCGAAAAAAATTTTTAAGCAAGACGCTTTACTAAATTGGAAATTAGAAGCTAAACAATTAGAACGATTAATACGCGCATTTAATCCATGGCCTATTTGTTACTTTATAGTTCAAAAAAATATCATAAAAGTTTGGAAAGCTAGCGTAATAAAACATACATTAGCTAATGTTTCAATAGGAGAAATTGTGTCTTTTAACAAACAAGGCATTCAAATAAATACATCGCATAAAATATTAAATATTGAAAAAATACAATTTCCTGGAAAAAATATTATAGATATTCAAAAAATACTTAAATCAAAAAAAACATGGTTTAAATTAGGTACAATTATTTAAAAACATGAGCAAACGGTATTTATTCCGTTTGCTTTATATAAAAACAATCTATCTGAAATAACAAAAAAATATTTTATTAAGATTTATTTAAAAAAATTTGTTACTTAGTAATATTTTTAATATCCTTTTTTTTCACACGATTGACCAATTCAACATAAGCCATTGGCGCTTTATCTCCAACCCGAAAACCACATTTTAAAATACGCGTATAACCACCTAATCGATTAAAAAACATAGGGCCTAAACATTTAAATAATTTTACTACTACTTCATTATTCCGAATACGAGAAAATACTAATCGTCTGTGTGCAACGGTATCTATTTTAGATAATGTAATCATTGGCTCTACAATACCACGCAACTCTTTTGCTTTAAATAATGTTGTTTTAATGATCTCATTTAAAAATAAAGAACATGCCATATTTTTTAACATTAAACGACGATGTTCACTTTTACGATTTAATTGGCGACCTCTGCAACGATGACGCATAGATTTACCTTTTATATATTTTATGTTACTAGACAATATTTAGATTATTCTTCTACAATATTTGATGGCGGCCAACTATTTAATTTCATACCTAGAGATAAATTTCGAGCCGCTAATATATCTTTAATTTCTGTTAAAGATTTTTTTCCCAAATTTGGTGTTTTTAACAATTCGACTTCTGTTTTTTGTACTAAATCACCAATGTAATGTATAGATTCTGCTTTTAGACAATTTGCAGATCGAACTGTAAGCTCTAAATCGTCTACCGGACGTAATAAAATAGGATCAAATTCTGGTTTTTTTTCTTCTACTTCAGGTTCACAGACATCTCTTAAATCAACAAATGCTTCCAACTGTTCCGCTAAAATAGTTGCTGCACGTCTAATGGCTTCTTCTGGATCAATAGTACCGTTTGTTTCCATTTCAATAACCAATTTATCTAAATCAGTTCTTTGTTCTACACGTGCAGCTTCTACGTTGTACGAAATACGATCTATAGGACTATAACACGCATCTACTAATAAACAACCAATACGTCTTGAATCATCTTCTACATGCATACGAGACGAAGCAGGAACATACCCTCTTCCGCGTTTTACTTTTATTCTCATGTCAATGGAAGCATGTTCATCGGTTACATGACAAATAACATGATCTGGTCTAATAATTTCAACATCACTGTTATGTACAATATCTGCCGCAGTAACTACACCGATACCTGATTTTTTTAAAGTGATCAAAACCTCATTTTTTCCATGTAGTTTTATAGCTAACCCTTTTAAATTTAACAATATTTCTAAAACATCTTCTTGTATGCCCTCTTTAGTACTATATTCGTGAAGTACGCCATTAATTTCAACTTCTGTTACTGCACATCCAGGCATAGAAGAAAGAAGAATTCTGCGTAATGCATTTCCAAGTGTATGACCAAACCCTCTTTCTAATGGTTCTAAAGTTACTTTAGTGTGAGTAGTACTAATTTGTTCAATATCAACTAATCTGGGTTTCAAAAAATCATTGATAGAATTCTGCATGCTACTCTCTCTTCAATAACAGATTTTTACTTAGAATAAAGTTCAATAATTAAATGTTCATTAATTTCTGAAGATAAATCAGAACGTGCAGGAAATGTTTTAAAAACACCTTCCATTTTAGAAACATTGACTTCTAACCATATTGGTTTTTCTCGCTGATCAACTAATTCGAGAGAAGCCTTGATACGTGATTGATTTCGTGCTTTCTCTCGCACCGAAACTCGGTCACACGGTGATACATGATACGAAGCAATATCAACAATTTTTTCGTTTACACAAATAGATCTATGATTGATCAATTGTCGCGATTCAGCACGTGTACAACCAAATCCCATACGATAAACTATGTTATCTAATCTACTTTCCAATAATTGTAATAAATTCTCCCCAGTATTACCTTTAACACGAGCAGCTATTTTATAATATATTCTAAATTGACGTTCTAACACGCCATACAATCGTCTTACTTTTTGTTTTTCGCGCAATTGAATTGCATAATCAGATAATCTTGGTTTTCTATTTCCATGTTGTCCAGGTGATTGCTCTAATTTGCATTTAGAATCTATTGACCGTAATCCTGATTTAGAGAACAGATCAGTACCTTCACGTCGACTTAATTTTAACTTTGGGCCTAAATATTTTGCCATTATTTTCTCCAATGATTCTAAAAATTTATACACGACGTTTTTTAGGTGGACGGCAACCATTATGTGGAATAGGAGTAACATCAGTAATATTTGTAATACGAAATCCAGAGGCATTTAAAGCACGAATAGTAGATTCTCTACCTGGACCCGGTCCTTTTACCATGACTTCTAAATTTTTTATGCCATAATCTTTCACTATTTCTGCACAGCGTTCTGCTGCAATTTGTGCAGCAAAAGGAGTTGATTTGCGTGATCCTCGAAAACCAGATCCACCAGAAGTCGCCCAGCCTAAAGCATTTCCTTGTCGATCTGTAATAGTCACAATAGTATTATTGAAAGACGCATGAATGTGTGCAATACCATCTAAAATTTGTTTTTTTACGCGTTTTCGTGCGCGGGCTAAATTTTTTACCATATTTAATTACCTAAATTATTTTTTTATTGCTTTTCGCGGTCCTTTGCAAGTTCTGGCATTAGTTTTAGTTCGCTGTCCATGCACTGGAAGATGTCGTCGATGACGTAGACCACGATAACAACCCAAATCAATTAAACGTTTTATATTTAAAGTTTTTTTTCTTCTTAAATCCCCTTCAATCACGTATTTTGAAACATGCTCTCGTAATAATTCAATTTGTTCTATATTTAAATCCATAATTTTCGCCGATACAGGAACATTTGCTGCTAAACAAATTGCTTGAGATAATTTTTTTCCGATACCATAGATTGCAGTTAATGCAATTATAGTATGCTGATTTTCAGGAATGTTAATACCTGCAATACGTGCCATATAAAAATCCTACAATTAATTATAATATAAAAGACCATATTTTATGTATTTTATCTATGTCAATTATTTAATAAAAAATTACCCTTGACGTTGTTTATGTTTAGGATCAATTTTACAAATAACTCGAACAACATTATTGCGTTTTATAATTCTGCAATGTCGACAAAGAATTTTTACCGAAGCTTGTACTTTCATATCTTTTCCAATAATTTCATAATTTGAATTTATCAATTAAAATTAGCTTTTTTTAAAACAGAATCGTATTTACCAGACATAACTAACGTTTGAATCTGTGTAATAAAATCCATAATCACGACAACTACAATTAATAAAGAAGTGCCGCCAAATGAAAACGGAACATTCATAATACTACGCATAAATTCTGGTATCAAACAAATGAATACAATATATAATGATCCTATTCCAGTTAATTTTAACATTATTCTTTTAATATACTTAGCTGTTTGTTCGCCTGGTCGAATACCTGTAATAAATGCACCTGACTTCTTTAAATTATCCGCTGTTTCTCGCGGATTAAAAACTAAACTTGTATAAAAAAAGCAAAAAAATATTATGGAAAGCGCATATAATATTATGTACAATGGTTGATTAGGTTGCAAATAATATATAATTTTCTTTAAAAAAATCCATTTATTACCAATACCAAACCATGATACAATTGTTATAGGAAAGAGAATAAGACTAGAAGCAAAAATAGCTGGCATAACTCCTGACATATTAATTTTTAGAGGCAAATGAGACGTTTGAGCGATATAAGTACGTCGACCGTGGTAACGTTGAGCATAATGCACAATTATTTTTCTTTGACCTTTTTCAATAAAAACAACAAAAAAAACCACCAAAAAAATTAATAATATAGCAAAAAAAAATAAAAAAATACCTAACTCACCTTGTCTAGTTTGTTCAATAGTATGAGCTATAGATGCAGGCAAACCTGATATTATTCCTACGAAAATGATAATAGAAATACCATTTCCGATACCTCGTTCTGTAATTAACTCGCCTAACCACATTAAAAACATCGTACCAGTTATTAAACTGATAATTGCAACAAAATAAAAACACCAATCAACATGAACAATAATCTGTTTCATTACTGATATATGAGATAAACTGCTAACAATACCAATAGATTGAAATACAGATAATATTAATGTGGCATATCTAGTATATTGATTAATTTTATGCCGACCCGATTCGCCATCTTTTTTAATTTCAGACAAAAACGGTATTACTAATGTCAATAATTGAATAATAATAGAGGCAGATATATAAGGCATAATACCTAAAGCAAAAATAGACGCACGACTTAACGCGCCGCCAGAAAAGATATTAAACATATCAATAATAGTACCTTGTCGATCGTTTAATATTTTCGATAAAATCGTAGTGTCAATTCCAGGAATAGGAATAAAAGAACCAAATCTAAAAATAATCAATGCTACTATTAAAAAAATAATTCTTTGTTTTAATTCATTAAAATTTTTTTGAGTATGTTTAAGTGCTAATTCGAATTGTTTAATCATTATTTACTGATTATCCTTCAATTATACCACCAAATTTTTCAATTTCAGAACGAGCGCCTTTAGTCACCAGCAAACCTCGAATCTTTAATGAACGATTTATCTTTCCTGAGAAAATTATTTTTACATGTTTGATATTTTTACGGATGATGTTCTTTTTTTTTAAAGTATCAAGATCAATAATAGAATTCGATAAATTTTCTATTTCTGATAGACGTACTTCAGCAACAAAATTTTTTTTTCGTGAATTAAAACCAAATTTAGGTAATCTTCTGTACAAAGGCATTTGACCACCTTCAAAACCTCGACGAATTCTACTACCAGATCTGGATTTTTGACCTTTATGACCCCGACCGGCAGTTTTACCAAAACCTGAACCAATGCCTCTTCCTAGTCGTGTTCGACTTTTTCGAGATCGATAAGCCGGTGATAAAGTATTCAAATACATATTTATACCTCTTGAACATTCAAAATATACGCAATTTTATTTATCATACCTCGAATTGAAAGTGTATCTTGACGTACGACAGCATGTCCAATATGACGCAAACCCAATCCATTTAAAATTTTTTTATGTTTAGGTAACCTTCCAATAGCACTTTTAATCTGAGTAATTTTGATTTTTTTCATTTAATAAAATTTATCCTAATATATCATAAATTTGTTTATTTCTTTTAGCTGCAATCATATTTGGAGATTTCATATTACTTAAACCATCCATAGTTGCACGCACCACATTTATTGGATTAGTAGAACCATACGTTTTGGCCAAAACATTATGCACTCCTGCTACTTCTAATACTGCACGCATTGCCCCTCCCGCAATAATTCCCGTTCCGTCTGAAGCAGGTTTCATAAATACGTTTGATCCGGTATGTGTACCCTTTAAAGCATATTGTAAAGTTTTATTTACTAAGGGTATTGTAATCATGTTACGTTTTGCTTGCTCCATTGCTTTTTGAATTGCAGCTGGCACTTCACGAGCTTTTCCATAACCGAAACCAACACGTCCTTTACCATTTCCGACAACAGTTAATGCTGTAAATGAAAATATACGACCACCTTTAACTGTTTTAGAAACGCGATTTACTGTAATTAATTTTTCTTTTAATTCAATATTATTTTTTTTTTCAATCATAGCCATGATATAATTTATCACCTCAAAACTTTAGTCCAAAACTTCGCGCAGATTCTGCTAATTCTTTTACACGACCATGATATTTAAAACCAGATCGATCAAAAGAGACATGACGTATTTTTTTTAATAAAGCTCTTTCTGCAATTGTTTTTCCTATTATAAAAGCAGCTTCTTTATTACCAGTATATTTTAAACCGCATCGTATTTTTTTTTCTACTGTAGATGCACAAGCTAATACTTTAAATTCCGAAGAAATAATCTGAGCATAAATATGACGTAAGGTACGGTGCACTGTTAACCGCACTACACCTAAGTTTTGAATTTTTTTTCGTGTTTTATTAGATCGCCGTATACGAGAAATTATTTTTTTATTTCTGAAAAACATCATTTTACTTTTTTTTGGCCTCTTTTATGCGAACTATTTCGTTAGAATAACGAATTCCTTTCCCTTTATATGGTTCTGGTATACGATAAAAACGTAAATTAGCTGCAACTTGACCTACTAATTGTTTATCTATACCAGTAATATTAATCTCTGTTGTTGAAGTAATTTCTACATGAATTCCTTTCGGAAGATGATATATAATGGGATGAGAATAACCTAAAAACATATTAATAATATTACCTTCGCTTATCGAAACACGATATCCTATTCCAGAAAGTTGTAATTTTTTATTAAATTGCTTCGACACACCTAAAACCATAGAATTTACTAAAGATCTAGATGTACCTGCCTGCGCCCAACTATCAGAAAATTCTAAACGCGGTAAAAAAAATATTTTATTTTTTGAATATTTAACTTCAACTGAAGGATGGATCATGCGTGAAAGATGACCATATTTTCCCTGAACAAATATTAATTGTAAATTCAATTTTACATCAACATCTTCAGGAACAACAATTGGACGTTTAGCAATACGAGACATATTTTCTCCATTTTTATGCTATATAAAAAATAACTTCACCGCCTAAACCCATTTGTCGTGCTATACGATCAGTTATAATTCCTTTAGAAGTAGAAATAACAGCTACTCCTAAACCAGACATAACTTTAGGTAATTTATTTTTTTTAACATATATCCGTAAACTAGGTCGACTGACACGTGTAATCAGTTCTATAACAGATTTTCCTTTAAAATATTTTAAAATTATCTCTAATCTTGATTTATAATCAGAGTTTTTTTTGACTTGAAAATCTTTAATATAACCTTCTTGTTTCAGTAATTTGGCAATTGATATTTTTAATTTAGAAGAAGGTAATAAAACAGAACACTTATTAGCTGATTGACCATTTCGAATACGAGTTAACATATCTGCTATCGGATCTTGCATACTCATTTTTGATCTTCCTATATCCGAAAAATTAAATTTTACCAACTAGATTTTTTTAAACCCGGAATTTCACCTTTCATAGCAGCTTCTCTTACTTTCATTCGACTCAGTCCAAACTTACGTAAAAATGCATGCGGTCGACCAGTTTGACGACATCTATTTCTTTGACGGGAAGGACTAGAGTCACGAGGAAATGTTTGTAATTTTAAAACTGCCATCCATCGTTCTGATTCTGATAAAAATATATTAGAAATTGTTTTTTTTAACTCAATACGTTGTGCATAAAATTTATTAGCTAATTTTACACGTTTTAACTCGCGTGCTTTCATCGATTGTTTAGCCATAAAATAACCTTTTTTTATTTGCGAAAAGGAAAATTAAAAGATGATAATAATAAATGACCTTCATTATCAGACTTAGCAGTTGTGGTAATAGTTATATTTAAACCACGTACACGATCGATTTTATCGTAATCAATTTCTGGGAAAATAATTTGTTCTCTGATTCCTAAACTATAATTTCCTTGACCATCAAATGCATTTTTTGATAAACCTCGAAAATCACGAATACGAGGAATAGCAATTGTAATTAATCGTTCAAAAAAATCCCATTTTCTTTGACCACGCAATGTTACTTTACAACCAATCGGATAACCTTTTCTAATCTTAAAGCTAGCAATAGATTTACGAGCTTTAGTAATTAATGGTTTTTGACCAGATATTGCCGTTAAATCTAAAACAGCGTAATTAAGTACTTTCTTATCATTTGCGGCTGCACCTACACCCATATTTAAAGTGATTTTATCAATTTTAGGAACTTGCATAACAGAACTTAAATTTAATTTAGTCATAAGATCGTTAACGACTTTTAATTTATAATAATTGTATAACGTTGTCATGTCCATATTCCTATGTATTAAATCAATTTGCCATTAGATTTAAAAAAACGAACTTTTTTTCCTTTTTCGTATCTAAATCCAACACGATCGGACTTTTTAGTTTCAGAATTAAAGATAGCAATATTTGACACATGAATAGGAGCTTCTTTTTCGATGATACTACCACTTTTATTTTGAGATGGAATTGGTTTTTGATGTTTTTTTACTAAATTTACGTGATTAATAATTACTTTATCAAAAGACAAAAAACTTTTAATCGAACCAGTTTTACCTTTATTTTTTCCTGTTAAAATGATAATGTTATCATTATAACGTAATTTTGATGCCATGTTTATGTTCCTTTAATATTTATTGCACTATAATACTTCTGGAGCTAATGAAATAATTTTCATAAATTTTTCCGTTCTAAGTTCACGAGTTACAGGCCCAAAAATACGAGTACCAATCGGCTGTTCATTATTATTTAAAACTACACATGAATTGCTATCAAAACGAATTATAGAACCATCAGAACGTCTCACCCCTTTCTTTGTTCTAACGATTACTGCTTTTAACACTTCTCCTTTTTTTACTTTTCCTCTTGGAATCGCTTCTTTAACTGCAATTTTAATTATATCACCAATATTAGCATATCGACGACGTGAACCACCTAATACTTTAATGCACATCGCAGAACGCGCACCAGAATTATCAGATACTTTTAAGATAGTTTGTACTTGAATCATAAATTTTGTGTTCCAAAAATTTTATTTAAAAAATTGATTATAATAAAATATAAATCATTTTCACCATATAAAAAATTACATTTTCTTATACAATACATATATTTGCTAAACAATTGCTTTTTCAATAATTCGCACTAATTTCCAAGATTTTGTCTTAGAAATGGGACGACATGCACAAATTTCTACAATATCATTAACATTGCATATATTTTTTTCATCATGAATATGAATTTTAGTAGTGCGTTTAACAAATTTTTTATAAATTGCATGTTTTACAAAACGCTCAATAGCTACAATTGCAGATTTTTGCATTTTATTTTTAATAATTCGACCTTGCAAAGTACGAATCTTATCTATCATAAAACATTTTCCTTTTCCGTCAATAAAGTTTTTATTCGTGCAATATTTTTTCGCACGTTGCGTAATAAATGCGGTTGTTTTAACTTGCCAGACACTGACTGCATGCGTAAATTAAATTGTTCTCGCAACAACTGTAATAATTCTACTTTAAGATCATTTATATTTTTTTTACGAAATTCTATAATTGTTTTCATTACATTATTGTCTTAATTAAAAAAGTTGTTTTAATTGGTAATTTTGCTGCAGCTAATTTAAATGCCGCTCTCGATTCTTGTTCTGTAATTCCATCTATTTCATAAAGAATTTTACCTGGTTGAACTAAGGCTACCCAATATTCAACATTACCTTTTCCTTTACCCATTCTTACTTCTAATGGCTTTTGAGTAATAGGTTTATCAGGAAAAACACGAATCCAAACTTTGCCTTGTCGCTTGATACAACGAGTGATTGCGCGACGTGCAGACTCAATTTGACGAGCAGTTAAACGTCCACGATCAATTGCTTGAAGGCCAAAAGATCCAAAATGTATCTCGGTACTATTTGATAAACCACGATTACGACCTTTATGCATTTTTCTAAATTTAGTACGTTTCGGTTGCAACATCTCTCTAATCTCCTTATATTTTACTTACGGTATTTACGATGTTGCTTTTTTGTTTTTATAGGTAGTTTTTCTAATTTTTCAATTTCTGTCATACCACCTAATATTTCACCTTTAAAAATCCACACCTTTACCCCGATAACTCCATATGTGGTATACGCTTCTGAAGTACTATAATCAATATCTGCACGCATGGTATGCAATGGAACTCTACCTTCTCGATACCATTCTCTTCGTGCAATTTCTGCTCCTCCTAAACGACCACTAACTTCAACTTTTATCCCTTTTGCACCTTGTCGTATAGCGTTTTGTACCGATCGTTTCATAGCTCTTCGAAACATAACTCTGCGTTCTAATTGAGATGTAATATTATCTGAAACCAGTTTAGCATCTAATTCTGGTTTGCGCACCTCAGATATGTTAATCTGAACCGGTACAGAAGTGATTTTTGCAATGGCAATCCTGAGTTTTTCAACATCTTCACCTTTTTTTCCAATAACAATTCCTGGTCTAGCAGTATAAATTGTAATACGAATACTTTTAGCAGGTCTTTCGATAACAATACGAGAAATAGATGCTTTTGATAATTCTTGTGTTAAAAATTGACGGACTTGATGATCACTGTATAAATAATTAGAAAACTCTTTAGTATTTGCAAACCACACTGAATTCCATTTTTTTACTATACCTAGTCGCATGCCATGGGGATGTACTTTTTGACCCATTATTTATTCTCCTGAAATGTTAACAATCAGATACAATAACAGTAATATGGCTAGTGCGTTTTAAAATACGATCCGCACGACCTTTCGCACGTGGCATCATACGTTTTATTGTTGAACCTTCATTAACAAAAACATTTTTTATTTTTAAGATATTTATATCAGAACCATTATTATGTTCTGCATTCGCTATAGCTGATGAAAGCACTTTTTTTACAATATTCGCTGATTTTTTTTTAGAAAATTTTAAAATATTTAATGCTTGCAAAACCTTTTTTCCACGTATTAAATTTGTAATTAAACGAATTTTTTGAGCTGAAGAACGAACTTGCAGGTGTCGCGCAAAAGTTTCCATTTTTTACCTCTTTTTTGTTAACGTTTATTAATTTTTTTGTCAGCACTGTGTCCTCTATAAGTACGTGTTACAGAAAATTCTCCTAATTTATGACCTACCATTTCTTCGGTCACAAAAATTGGAATATGTTGACGACCATTATGCACAGATATTGTCAAACCTACCATATTCGGAAAAATTGTTGAACGTCGCGACCAAGTTTTTATAGGTTTTTTATTATTACATGCTATTGCTTTTTCTACTTTTTTAAATAAACTAACATCAATAAAAGGACCTTTTTTAAGAGAACGTGGCATAAAATTAACCTATATAATTATTTACGACAATGATTTAAAATAAACTTTTCAGTACGTTTATTTCGTCTAGTTTTTTTTCCTTTAGTTTGTATTCCCCATGGCGTTACCGGGTGTTTACCAAAATTTTTCCCTTCACCACCCCCATGAGGATGATCAATAGGGTTCATAGCTGTTCCTCGAACAGTTGGGCGTCTTCCTATCCAACGCGACGCTCCAGCTTTTCCCAAAACTTTTAACATATGTTCTGCATTACCTACTTCTCCTATAGTAGCTCTGCAATTAGATTCAGTTTTTCTTAGTTCACCAGATCGTAATCGTAAAGTAGCATACTGTTCATTACATGCTACTACTTGAACATAACTACCTGCCGAACGAGCTATTTGACCGCCTTTTCCAGGTCTCATCTCTACATTGTGCACAATAGAACCAATGGGTATTTTTATAATTGGTAACGTATTTCCTATTTTTATAGGAACATTTAATCCAGATGAAATTACATCACCTATTTTTAAATTTTTAGGAGCTAAAATATATTTTCTTAAACCATCTTTATACAAAATTAAAGCAATATTAGAAGAACGATTAGGATCATATTCAAATCGCTCTACCACGCCTTCTATATTATCTTTATTTCTTTTAAAATCTATTATTCGATATGCTCTTTTATGTCTACCTCCAATATGACGCGTCGTAATTCTTCCAACATTATTACGACCACCGCTTTTAGTATTTTTAGTCAAAAGTAAAGAATATGGTCTGCCAGTATACAATTTTTTATTAACAACTTTTATCGCATGACGACGACCTGGAGATGTTGGTTTACATTTCACAATTGTCATTCTTGATTCTCCAATTACTCGGATTGTTTTATAAAATCTATATTATGTCCTTTTTTGACTTTTATATATGCTTTTTTCCAATTTTTTTGCTTAATAGTGCGATTAGATTGACGTTTTCTCTTACCTTTTATGTTTAAGGTTGTTACACTATCCACTTCTATATTAAATATTTTTTTTACTGCATTGTTAATTTCGTGTTTAGTCGAATTTTTCGCAACTTTTAAAACAACAGTATTAAATTTGTCGACTGATATAGATGCTTTTTCAGATATATGCGGTGCAAGTAATACCTTAAGCAATCGTTCTTCAGATATCATGAAAGAATGTCCTCAATTTTTTTAATTGCTTTAATTGTTATAACAACATTTTCGAAATTAATTAAGCTAATTGGATCAATTGAATAAACATTTTTTACTTTTACAAAATATAAATTTCTTGAAGCAAGAATAAGATTCTTATCATCTTTTTCTGTAATAATGAAAACTTTATTTAAATTTTCATCTTGTAATTTTTTAATTAACATTTTCGTTTTAGGCATTTTCAATGAAAAATCTTCAAAAACTATTAATCGTTTTTTACGCGCTAATTCAGAAAAAATGCTTTTTAAAGCACCGCGATACATTTTTTTATTAATTTTTTGACTATATTCTTTTGATTTAGCCGCAAATGTCACTCCACCAGAGCGCCAAATTGGGCTTCGAAAAGATCCTGCTCGTGCACGACCTGTTCCTTTTTGTTTCCATGGCTTTCTACCAGAACCGGATACCTCCGCTCGACTTTTTTGCGCTTTTGTGCCTTGACGATTAGATGCAGAATATGCAACAACTACCTGATGAATGAGAGATTGATTAAAGTCGCAATCAAAAATATTTGCAGAAACATTAATAACACCTTGAATGTCTTTCACGGCTAATTCCATATTTTACTCCTTATTCCTCAAATTTTTACAGCCGGTTTAACAATAATATCGCTCCCAGTTGCGCCTGGAACCGCTCCTTTTACTAAAATGAGATTTTTATTTTCGTCAATTTTAATTACATTTAAATTTTGTATCGTAACTCGATTGTTTCCCAATTGACCTGCCATTTTTTTTCCTTTAAAAACTCTACCGGGTGTTTGATTTTGACCAATAGAACCAGGAACTCTATGAGACAACGAATTTCCATGTGTTGCGTCCTGAGTGCGAAAATTCCAACGTTTTACAGTACCACAAAATCCTTTTCCTTTTGAAATACCTGTAACATCGACTTTTTTTACATTTTTAAAAATATTTATTTGAATATTTTCACCAACGTTAAAATTTAAATTTTGAGAAATTCGAAATTCCCATAATCCACGTCCAGGAACAACACCTGATTTTAAAAAATGACCTGCTTGAGGTTTTTTTAACTTATTTTTTTTCTTCACTCCAGTAGTAATTTGAATTGCATGATAAAAATCGGTATTCATACTTTTTACTTGTGTGATTCTATTTTCTTGTAATTCAATTACTGTAACAGGTATTGCTGTTCCTTCTTGAGTAAAAATACGCGTCATGCCTAATTTCTTTCCAACTAAACCAATCATATTAACACCTTTATATGTCTATATAACTATGTCATCCCAAGCTGATTTGTACATCAACACCAGCAGCAAGATCTAATCGCATAAGTGCATCAACAGTTTTTTCTGTAGGTTCAACTATGTCAATTAAGCGCTTATGCGTACGAATTTCATATTGATCTCGTGCATCTTTATTTACATGTGGAGATATTAAAATAGTAAAACGTTCTTTACGTGTAGGAAGAGGAATGGGGCCACGCACTTGTGCTCCAGTTCTTTTAGCTGTTTCGACAATTTCGGTAGTAGATTGATCAATTAATCTATGATCAAAAGCTTTTAAACGAATGCGAATTCTTTGGTTCTGCATTAGACCAGAACTCCAATATTATATATAAAAATGAAAAATTTACCTTCTCTCATAAATATGAAACAAGGAGAGTAGATGTAACTAATACAGTATGTAATCCTGATGATCACAGGAATGTTATACAAATTTAATATATATAGAAATAAAAATATTATAATATATATTTATGATTTTATTGTATTATAGTTATATGAGTACAAAAACATATTATCAATATATCATATAAATAATCAAGAAAAGAGCATTCTATACTCTTTTCTTAATAAATTCAACTCAAGGTGCCAATATAAAAAAATCTGATCAATTTTTTAAGTATTACGTTAATACTTTTGAAACTACTCCTGCGCCAACTGTACGACCTCCTTCGCGTATTGCAAATCGTAATCCATCAGCCATTGCGATCGGATTAATTAAAGTTACAGTCATCTTTACATTATCTCCGGGCATAACCATTTCAACATCTTTTGGTAACTCAATTGAACCTGTTACGTCAGTTGTACGAAAATAAAATTGAGGACGATAACCTTTAAAAAATGGTGTATGACGACCGCCTTCTTCTTTAGATAACACATATACTTCAGATTCAAATGTCGTATGAGGATGAATACTACCTGGTTTTGATAATACTTGACCACGTTCAATTTCATCACGTTTTGTACCACGTAATAATATACCTACATTTTCTCCTGCACGTCCCTCATCCAATAATTTTCTAAACATTTCAACGCCAGTACAAATAGTTTTAGTCGTTTTTTTAATACCTACAATTTCTACTTCTTCACCAATTTTAATAATACCTCTTTCAACACGTCCAGTTACTACTGTACCCCGTCCTGAAATAGAAAACACGTCTTCTATTGGCAATAAAAAAGGTTGATCTATTGCTCTTTTAGGTTCTGGAATGTAATTATCTAAACACTTAGATAAATTAAAAATTTGCTCTTCCCATTCCGGTGCGCCTTCAAGTGCTTTCAAAGCAGATCCGCGAATAATAGGAGTATCATCTCCAGGAAAATCATATTGTGTTAATAAATCACGAACTTCCATTTCAACTAATTCTAATAATTCTTCATCATTAACCATATCACATTTATTAAGAAACACAACAATATACGGCACACCCACTTGTCTACCAAGTAAAATATGTTCACGTGTTTGCGGCATAGGTCCATCAGTTGCTGCAACTACTAAAATTGCACCATCCATTTGCGCAGCTCCAGTAATCATATTTTTGATATAATCTGCATGACCAGGACAATCTACATGAGCATAATGTCTAAATTCCGTATCATATTCTACATGTGAAGTATTGATAGTAATACCCCGCGCTTTTTCTTCTGGTGCATTATCAATTTGATCAAAAGCACGTGCAGAACCACCATATTTCTTTGATAAAACAGTTGTAATAGCCGCAGTTAATGTCGTTTTTCCGTGATCTACGTGACCAATTGTTCCTACATTTATATGAGGTTTTAAACGTTTAAATTTTTCTTTAGACATAATATACTTCCTTAATCAAGATATTTTTTAAAAAAAATTATTATATATATTCTATAATAAAATTTTATTTTTCCCGTTTTTCAATAATCATGTTAGCGATATTAGCAGGAGCTTCCGTATACTTTAAAAATTCCATAGAATATGATGCTCGTCCTTGTGTTTGAGAACGTAAATCAGTAGCATATCCGAACATTTCAGATAATGGAACGCAAGCTTTAATAATTTTTCCAATAATTAAATCTTGCATACCCTCAATTACTCCTCTTCGTCGATTTAAATCACCTATAACATCTCCCATATAATCATCTGGTGTTTCAACTTCTACTTTCATAATTGGCTCTAATAAAATTGGACGTGCTTTTTTAAAACCATTTTTAAATGCTATCGAAGCAGCTAACTTAAAAGCTAACTCTGATGAATCAACGTCATGGTAAGACCCAAAGTAAAGACGTACACCTATATTGACAACAGGATACCCTGCTAAAGGACCAGATTTTAATTGCTCTTGAATTCCTTTATCAATTGCAGAAATAAATTCATTTGGTATTACCCCTCCTTTTATATCATTAATAAAAGTATATCCTGCATTTCCTGATGTTAATGGAAATAACTCAATAACAACATGGCCATATTGACCCCGACCACCAGATTGTTTAATATATTTTCCCTCAACATTTTGTACATTGTCTAGAATTGTTTCACGATATGCTACTTGAGGTTGACCGACATTTGCATCAACATTAAATTCACGTTTCATACGATCAATAATAATTTCTAAATGTAATTCACCCATTCCCGAAATAATTGTTTGATTGGATTCTTCGTCAGTCCGTACTCGAAAGGATGGATCTTCTTTTGCTAAACGATTTAATGCAATTCCCATTTTCTCTTGATCGACTTTTGTTTTAGGTTCTACAAAAATTGAAATAACTGGTTCAGGAAATTCCATACGTTCTAAAATAATAGGATTGTTCAAATCGCATAAAGTATCACCAGTAGTAACATCCTTTAATCCAATAGCTGCTGCTATGTCTCCTGCATGTACCACTCTAATTTCTTCTCTCTTATTTGCATGCATTTGTACAATTCTACCAAATCGTTCTCGTTTTGATTTTGTAGAATTCAAGACAGTATCTCCAGATTTTACTATACCTGAATATACGCGAAAAAAAGTTAAATTACCCACAAATGGATCATTAGCCACTTTAAACGCTAGCGCGGAAAAGGGTGCATTATCATCTGATATTCTTATTTCAGGAACATCAATATTTTTACTTACAACTCCATGTATATTTTGAATATCATTAGGTGCAGGAAGATACTCAATAATTGAATCTAATAATGTCTGCACACCTTTGTTTTTAAAAGCAGAGCCACAAGTTATAAGCACAATCTCGTTGCTCAGTGATCGTTCCCTTAATGCACATTTGATGTCGCTTTCAGATAACACAATTCCATTTAAATATTTTTCCATAAGATGTTCATTGGACTCTACTGCAGATTCAATTAAATTTTGATGCCACTGTTCTGATAATGCAATCATTTCACCAGGAATATCATTATAGATAAAAGTTATACCTTGATCTGATTCCTGCCAATAAATCGCTTTCATTTTAATTAAATCCACAACACCAGAAAATTTTTCTTCTGCACCAATAGGTAACTGTAAAGGTACAGGATTTGCACCTAATCGTGTTCGCATTTGATTTACTACGTGTAAAAAGTTTGCACCTATACGATCCATTTTATTAACGAATGCTATTCGTGGAATATTATATTTATTTGCTTGACGCCATACTGTTTCTGACTGAGGTTGAACTCCACCGACTGCACAATACACCATAACAGCACCATCTAAAATGCGCATAGAACGTTCGACTTCAATAGTAAAATCAACATGACCTGGAGTATCAATAATATTAATGCGATGCGACTTAAATTGTTTTGCCATGCCACTCCAAAAAGCAGTAGTAGATGCTGACGTAATTGTAATGCCTCGTTCTTGTTCTTGTTCCATCCAGTCCATGGTAGCTGCTCCGTCATGCACCTCACCAATCTTATGATTAATTCCTGTATAAAATAAGATTCTTTCAGTCGTGGTAGTTTTTCCTGCATCTATATGAGCACTAATTCCAATATTGCGATACTGAGAAATGGGAGTAATACGAGACATGATCATTCTCTTACATGTTTATATTTTAAAAAATGAAGCTTGATGAGCTTATTTAAGATAATCTCTTTGATATAATTCAAAAAGCAATTTAAAAGAATCTAAATTTTCATACAATTTACCAACGATAATGAGCAAATGCTTTATTCGCTTCTGCCATACGATGCACTTCTTCTTTTTTTTTCACTGATGCTCCTTTATTTTCTAAAGCGTCGTATAATTCATTAGATAAACGTAACGCCATTGATTTGTCCAGTCTCTTTCGTGCAGATTCTACAATCCAACGCATGGCTAAGGCATTTCTTCTAACTGGACGTACTTCTACAGGAACTTGATACGTTGATCCACCAACACGACGAGATTTGACTTCTACTATTGGACGTACATGCTCTAAAGCTAATTCAAATACTTCTATTTCTGTTTTATGTGTACGCTGAGATAATAATTTTAATGCAGTATATACAATCGCTTCTGCAATAGATTTTTTTCCATCAATCATTAAAATATTTATAAATTTAGCTAATAGTTCTGAAGAAAATTTTGGATCTGGTAATATCTTTCGAATATGAACGATACGACGACGTGACATAATAAAACCCTTTTCCAATTGAAACATAAAAATATAATAAGACAATATTGCCATTGCACAATACTTTAAACTTTTACTTTCTTGACTCCATATTTTGATCTACTTTTTTTTCTATCTTTAACACCAGCACAATCTAATGATCCTCTGACAATATGATATCGTACGCCAGGTAAATCTTTTACACGTCCACCTCGCATTAAAACCACAGAATGCTCTTGTAAATTATGACCTTCACCACCTATATATGCGGTCACTTCAAAACCATTTGTTAATCGAACGCGACATACTTTTCTTAATGCTGAATTAGGTTTTTTAGGTGTAGTAGTATAAACGCGTGTGCACACACCTCTTTTTTGAGGATTACCATTCAAAGCAGGAACGTTACTTTTTATTACTTTTCGTGAACGAGATTTTCGGACCAATTGATTAACTGTGGCCATATAAATAATACTCCTATTTTTACATGTGTTTTGAAATTATAAACATAATATAAAATTAAAATGCTATTATGTAATTTTTTTAGAATTGGAAGATAAGATTAAATAACTCAGAAAAAATTTACCAAGTCATTTGTGTTTTATGTTTAATTGTTAGTGACACGAAATGAATATAACTGATTAACGTAAATTTTTTAGAAATGTTTTTGTTGATTCCTCGAGCATAAACATCTTCTCGAATAATGTATAATTTTGCTGAAGAACATATTAATTTTTTTAAAAAAACATTATCAATTAACGCAATTAATACGCCGTCTTGCAATGCTAAAAAATCATCTGTTTCTTTTAACATATTCATGATAAGAGAAAAATTAGTCTCAAAAGGAGATTTCATTAAAACATGTAGCATCTTAATTTACCTTAAAAATTTATAATTGCATCATAACTATCTAATTTCAATCGTAACAAATCTACGTCTAATATGTTTACATTTAATATAAAATTATGTTGTAAACTTAACCCTCTTTGTATTAATGACAATTTACAACAATATAAATCTTTAATGTCGTATAAAGACAAAATAGGAAAAGCGGCTGTATAATCGCGAGACAAAATATTTTCTGATCCAATATTTTTTTGTATTTGAAAAACACCATCATTGATAAAAAATACACTTATCTTGTTAATGATAGAGGAAATGCTAAAGATAGCATCTAATCCTTCTCTTCCAAGACTGGTTCCATGCGGTGCATGAGAAAAAACAAATGCAATTTCTTTCATAAAAATTAAAATAAAATATTAAAATTGTACTATTCGATCACAAATTTTGATTGAATAAGCTAATTCAACTAGCCCGCTCAACTGAAAACCAATTGCTAAATTATTTTGCTTATCATTTACATTATTCATAGTTACATTATTCGTTACACCTCGTCTAAAAGCAGATCCAATACAAACATATAGATTTACATAATATTTTTTACTTAATTCTTGCCAAGCCTTAGTTAAATTAAACTCATCAGAAGCAGGTGTATTCATTTTATTAGCGTTTAAAACACCATCACAATAGAAAAATACACTATATAATTTATGTTTAGTTGTAACTAAAGACTGACAAAATAAAAATGCAGTGCTAGCATTCTGCGTGCCATAAGCAGCACCCATAACCAATATAGTAAAATTCATATTTCATAATTTACCAAAAAAATTTTATTTAAAGATACGTATAAAGATATTATTTAACATTTATAACGTCTAATAATTCTATATCAAAAATTAAAGTAGAATTTCCTGGAATACCACTAATTTCTCGCTCTCCATACCCTAAATTTGGTGGAATTACTAATTTTATTTTTCCTCCTTTTCCAATGTATCTTAAACCCTCTTGCCAACCTAATATAACATCTTTTAACATTAATGATATCGGTTGTCCTCTTTGATATGAGTTATCAAATTCTATACCATTAATAAATGATCCTCTATAATGAACAGTAATTTGCGCATTATTTTTTAATATTTTTTCTTTTCCTTCTCTTTTAATAATATATAAAAGACCACTATTGGTTTTTTTTACTCCTTTCATTTCCAAAAGTTTTTCCATATATAATTTTCCATGTATTAAATTTTCTTTCGCATCTTTTTTTAATTGAATTATTGTTGCATTTTTTAACTTATCTTCCAATTCTTTAAGTAATAAAGACACCTCTATCTCTGGTATTTTTGTATGTCCAGTAATAGCGTCTCGAACTCCTTTTAAAAGATCATACTTATTTAATCTTACACCTATTTTCTTTTGCTTTTCAAAAGATTGATTAATATAATTACCTAACGATGTACCTAATGCATAAGATAATTTTTCATGATGATTTTTAAATATATTTTTTACTTCTAAGTAATGTTTTGTATCATTATAAAATTGTATAGGCGTTCCTGAAAAAGATTTTGAAGTATATAAAAATATGTAAAAAAATATTATTTTCTTTAGAAGTAAAAAAAACATATATTAATCCAAAAATATAGGGAATATCTCGTATAATTAAAAAATCACAATCTATCAAATGTGTAATTTCCTAATCTAGGAAATATAATTTAATTAAATTTAACGAATATTAATATAAAATTCTTAAATTATTTAATAACATAAAATTTTTAAAAAATACAATAAAAAATAATGTTAATTTAATAAAAATTTACAATAAACTTTTCTCTAAAGCACGACAAAATCGCCGCATACCTTCAACAATATCCGCTTTAGTAATAATTAATGATGGCGTTAAACGAATTACATTATTGCCAGCATTTAAAATAATCACACCTGCTACAAAAGATTCATGTAAAATTTTATACATTTTTTCAGTAATGTCTTGTTTTAACACAATGCCTATTAATAAACCTCGACCGCGTATGTCCTGAAAACAATTAAAACGCTTATTTATTGTATGCAATTCGGAAATAATTTGTTGAAATCGTTTTTTAACACCTAATAATACTTTATTAGTATTAACAATATCTATAACTGATTCTGCTATAGTACAAGCAAGAGGATTTCCACCATATGTAGTTCCATGAATACCAAACTCTGAAACAGATGCAACATCATTTGTAGTTAACATTGCACTTATAGGAAAACCATTTCCTAAAGATTTAGCAATCGTGATGATATCTGGATTAATGCCATAATATTGATAAGCAAATAACGTTCCTGTTCGACCAATTCCAGTTTGTATTTCATCTAAAATCAAAAGTGCATTATATTTATCACATAATTCTCTTAAAGATTTTATAAAAGACAAAGATGCTGGCATAACACCGCCCTCACCTTGAATTAATTCAACAACAACTGCGCAAGTATTTTTATCAATAATTTTTTCTACAGAATCAATGTTATTAAACGTAGCATGTGTAATACCAATCGGTTTCGGTCCAAAATGACTGGAATATTTTGATTGACCACCTACAGAAACAGTCAGAAAGGTACGTCCATGAAATGAATTGTAAAAAGAAAGAATTTTATTTTTTTTAGGTTGATGAATTTTATATGCGTAATAACGAGCGATTTTAAATGCTGCTTCGTTTGCTTCTGCGCCTGAATTAGCAAAAAAAACACGATCAGCAAAACTTGAAGAAATCAATTTTTCTGCTAATCGTAAAGACGGTTCATTAACAAAAATATTACTCACATGCCAAAGTAATGTGCTTTGTTTTTTTAAAATCTTATTTAATACTGGATGACAATGACCTAATGCTGTTACAGCAATTCCACCTGAAAAATCAATATATTCTTTTCCTTCCTGATCCCAAATACGACTACCTTTTCCGCGAATTGGAATAAAAGAAACAGGATTATAAAATGGTACAATCAAATCATTAAAATCATTTCGCGTAACTATTTTTTTTTTTAATATCATTCAACTTCCTAAAATATATTTATTAATATAAAAAAATTTCTAGAAAAATATTTTTAACAAAAAATTATTTTTACAAATTCTATTTTTTCATAAAAACTCATAACAACAATATTCTGTCAATGAAGATTTTAAAAATAGAATAAATTTTTATCATAAAATATACAGGATATTTTATATAAATAAAACTGATTTTAATAAATACAATAAAAATTTTAATTATAATTAAAAATATATTTCTTAAATATACAAAAATTATCATATAACACATATGTATAATATCAGCATGCCATAAATAAAATTATCTTTATGATATTTTTATAAGTTTTAAAACTAACAAAACAGGTAATAAAATCATGAAAAATATCAATCAAATAGGTCTAACATGGATTAGTTTTTTATCTTATGCATTTACAGGTGCATTAATTATTGTAACAGGAATGATCATGGGAAATATCGCTGATTATTTCAATTTATCTATATCTCAAATGAGCAATACATTTACATTTTTAAATGCAGGTATTCTAATATCAATTTTTTTAAATTCCTGGTTAATAGAAATTATATCACAAAAAAAACAACTAATATTTGGATTTTTTTTAACAATAATTTCCATAATAGGTTTAATCTATTCTAAGAATACATTTTATTTTTCAATAAATATATTTATGCTAGGCATTGTCAGTGGTATTACGATGTCCATTGGAACTTTTATTATAACAAATTTGTATTCAGAAAAAAAAAGAAGTGCTCAATTATTACTAACCGATTCTTTTTTCAGTATGTCGGGTATGATTTTTCCAATCATTACTGCTTATATTTTAGAAAATAAAATCTTATGGTACTGGGTATATGTATGTGTTGGAAGCATTTATTTATTTATTTTTTTATTAACAATGAATTTAAATTTTCCGTTGTTAAAAAATAAAATTAAAAGTACAAAAATAAACAAAAACCAAAATATAAATATATATTTATTGTCAATTGCAGCATTATTATACATTTTAGGACAATTGGGATTCATTTCGTGGGTACCACAATACACCACTAAAATTATAAAAATTAATATGCAAAATACCGGAAAACTAATTAGTAGTTTTTGGATGTCATATATGATTGGAATGTGGTTTTTTAGTTTAATAATTAAGTTTTTTAATTTAAAACGTACATTTATATTACTTATTGGCATTTCTACAATATTTATGTATTTTTTTATACATGGAAAAAATTTTGAAATATTGCAATACACAATCATTAGCTTAGGATTTTTTTCCAGCGCAATTTATACTATTATAATAACACTTGCATCATTAGAAACAGAAACACCATCACCTAAATTAATAAATTTAATTTTGTTATGTGGAACAATTGGCACTTTACTAACATTTGTTGTAACCAGTCCCATTGTTGAAAAAATCGGATTATATGCAGCACTAATAAGTTCAAATATACTATATAGTATAGTATTTATTTTATCTTTATTAATATATTTTAATAAAAAAAAACACAATACTCCCAGAAAAATTGCATAAACATGATAATAAAATGTTTCTAGTAAAAATTTTAAAACAACATTAAACATCAAATAAACTAGAAAATATCATTTCTGGTTTATTTACAATTATAGAAATAAATTTAACTTGGAATATATTTTTTTTAGAATAATTTCTGATTTGCTTCGAGCACGCACAGCACCGTCATAAAGTATGTTTTTCAAATATAACTCATTATTACGATATTTTGTATAAGATGCTTGCAATTTGGATAAAAGATTAGATACATATTCTGAAACAATGTTTTTAAATTCAGAATATGTTACATTTTCTAATTCTTTTTCTAAATGAGAAATATCTTTTTTTGAAATTATAGAGAGAATTTCTAATAAATTAGAGATGCCTGGTTTATTTTTTTTATTATAATATATTCTTGGTGGTTTATCTGAATCAGTTACAGCGTGTTGTATTTTTAATATTACAGATGACATATTTTCTAACAAAAAAATAACGTTATTTTTGTTATGATCTGATTTAGACATTTTTTTATGAGGTTCTAATAATGCCATAATTTTAGAACCATATTTATCAATTAACGGAACGGGTACAGTGAAAATATTTCCATACAATAAATTAAAACGACGTGCTATATTACGAGTTAATTCTAAATGTTGCTTTTGATCTTGCCCTACAGGTACTATATTTGTTTGATATAACAAAATATCTGATGCCATTAGTATAGGATAATTAAATAAACCTAAATTATTCTTCATAATAGAATCATAATGAAATTTTTTTTTTGTTTTAAATTGAGTCATGCGAAGTAATTCACTGAATCGACT
This sequence comes from Buchnera aphidicola (Pentalonia nigronervosa), assembly GCA_014622685.1. NCBI lineage: Bacteria > Pseudomonadati > Pseudomonadota > Gammaproteobacteria > Enterobacterales > Erwiniaceae > Buchnera > Buchnera aphidicola. The sequence continues at coordinate 416,547 of CP061275.1, forward strand.
AAAACAGTTCAAAATCCAATTTAACTGATTATGCTGATGTACATGTGATTGTAAAAATAAAATACTTTTATTCGGCTTTATCCCACAAGCTAAATACAAAGATAAAACATCTAACGTTGATTTTTTTAAGCAACTGTACTGTGAAATAGAAGTCATTGCATGCAAATCAGCAATGCAATACAAACAATCATAATCATTTTGCATTTTTGACCAATGCCGCATTGTTCCTATATAATTTCCAAGAGTTAAATTTCCAGATGGTTGAATTGCACTAAATAATATTGGTTTTAATTGCATTATAAAAATCCTAAATAAAATAACATGCTTAGTGAACAAATTTCATGTAAGACTGTTGTATTTCATAACGTAATTTCTTTACTATAATTTTATAATCGGAATATTTAAAAAAACCTGAACCAATAACAAATATATTTGCTCCAAAATACGCTATTTTAGCAATATTTTCTAACTTTATTCCACCATCTACTTCAATTAATATTTTATTTGTGTTTAGATCAATTCGTTTTTTAACTTCACGCAATTTCTCAAATGTAGATGATAAAAATATTTGATTACCAAATCCTGGATTTACAGACATTATCAAAACTAAATCTAATTTTTCTATTACATGATCAAGAAAAAAAAGAGGTGTAGCGGGATTCAATGCTAATCCAACTTTACATCCACATTCTTTAATTAAATTTAATGTTCGATCTATATGCAACGTAGCTTCAGGATGAAAAGTAATAAAAGTTGCTCCAGCTTTAGCGAACTGTGGAATCAGATTGTCTACTGGTGTAACCATTAAATGTACATCAATCGGTGCAGTAATATTATACTTTCTTAGCGACTCTAAAATCATAGGACCCATGGTTAAATTAGGTACGTAATGATTATCCATGACATCAAAATGTATTAAGTCTGCACCTGCATTTATAACTTTTTTAACATCTTCTCCTAAACATGCAAAATTAGCAGATAAAATTGATGGCGCTAAAAAAAATTTTTTCATGTCATAAAATACTATTATATATTTAAAAAATACAATAATATCAGTATAAAATTTTAAATAAAAATAAAAACTACTATAAAAAAATTCATATGTTCATTGTTGTAAAACTAATCATTAATTTATTTTTATTACCCAATAAAAAATCATGATATATCCAAATAATATGATATTTTAATTCAAGTAAATCAAATAAAAAATTATATTAATATAATAATTTTAATGTAGGATTTATCAAAACAATATTCTTTATCTATTATTTTAAAATAACGAAAACAAGTAATTTTTAACAATTTATATTAAATAAAAGACCGCTAATATAGAATACATTTTTTAACATAAAAAAATTTTGCATATTGTATTCATCAATAAAATTTTTTTTAATACTATAAAAATTCATAAAAATATTTATTTTTAAAATCAGTCATTCAACAAAATTACAATAAATTTATTAAAAATATTCTTTATACCATTAAAAATATACTTTTTGTATTCAAAAATCTACTAAATTATAATAATAATACAAAAAATATATATGTAATAATTATCAATAATATACATGCATGTTTAAAAACGATAAAATATTTAATATAATTTATATATAAATTATAAAAATCGATTATAAAAGCATCATGTTACAATTTTACAGAATAAATCTAACAGCTTATTTTTATAAGCATATTAAGTATGGTTGTCTCTTTAACATATAATTTTTATCAAAAAACATTATTAAAAGTAGTTATTTAAAAAATATAAAATTTTTACATCTTTTATATTCTGAAACGATCTTTTAAGATATAAAAAATGTAATTAAATATCACGCTTATTTTTTCATTCTTCCGTTTCTCGTAAAGAATATTTAATCGCAGATACAATAATATCTTTATTTATATTACTATGTATTTCTGCTTGTCCGATACATACAGGTAAAACTAATCGCATAATCCCAGAAAAATTTTTTTTATCTTTCATCATATGTAAAAAATATGAAGAAACAGACTTATTTTTTGGGCCTATAATGGGCAAACCAGTGCGTTTTAATAAACTTAATATTCTAATTCGATCTTTTTTACATAAATATCCTAACAATTCTGAAACGCGCGATGCCATTACTATACCTACTGATATTGCTTGACCATGCAACCAAGAACCATATCCAGTATTTGTTTCAATAGCATGACCATATGTATGACCGAGATTTAACAACATTCTAATATTATTTTCTTTCTCATCTAAAGAAACAATTTTTGCTTTAATCTCACAGCATCTTTTTATACAATACAACATTAATTCATAATCTAATGATAATAGTTTTTCAACATTCTCTTCTAACCAGTTAAAAAAGTTTGCATCAAATGCAATAGCGTACTTTATAACTTCAGCCATACCAGAAACTAATTCACAATATGGTAACGTAGATAAAAAATCAAGATCAATAATTACAGATGATGGTTGCCAAAATGAACCAATCATATTTTTCCCAAAAATGTGATTAACACCTGTTTTTCCACCAATAGACGCGTCTACTTGAGATAAAAGTGTTGTTGGAATTTGAATAAAACGCACACCTCGTTGATATACAGATGCAGCAAATCCAGTAATATCACCTATTACACCACCGCCTAATGCGATCAATGTTGTATCACGAGAATGATATTCTTTTAACAATGCAGAAATAATTAATTCCATTTCATCTAATGTTTTATGTTCTTCACCATCTGCAAGAATTACTTGATTTACTTGTATACCAGATTTTTTCAACAAATAAAAAATTTTATTTTTAAAAATATTAGATAACGTTGTATTAGTTACTAACATAGCTTGATTGCCTGGTTTTAAAGGAAAAAAAATATCTTCTTTTTCAAGAATACCAGATCCTATATTAATAAGATAACTACATTTTTTTAAAACTATTTTTATCTGTTCCATAATATTTGATACTCCAAATGCATTCGTATTGCCTATGATCGTAAAACAATCATATTTTTTTTAATAAACGAATTATATTACACGTAACAGATTTAGCGCTTTGTTCATCAGTGCGAACAGTAATATCTGCAATTTCTTGATATAATGGATCACGTTCTAGAGCTAATTTTTCTAATATTATACGATTTGAAGCACTTGCCGATGTTAACATTGGTCTTTTTTTATCTCTTTTAGTACGTACAATTTGTTGTTCAATAGTTGTTTCTAAATATATTACAATACCCCGAGCTGATAAAAAATTACGTGTATTTTTAAACATGACTGAACCGCCGCCGGTAGAAAGAACAATACCTTGCCTTTGAGTTAATTCATTAATAATATCTTTTTCTCGTTCTCGGAAACCGCTTTCACCTTCAATATCAAAAACCCAACTTATGTCTGCACCAGTACGTTTTTCAATTTCTCGATCAGAATCAAAAAATTCCATATTCAACTGTTGAGATAACTGACGGCCAATTGTACTTTTTCCTGCACCCATTGGCCCAATTAGAAAAATATTTCGTTTTTCTGCCATTTTTTTTATTAATTAGATAATATGTTAATAACACCAATGCTTAGCAAATTTTGCTAGCAGGACATAAATACATACTTGTTTATAAAAAATAATATAACGTTGTGTTCATAAGAAATTCCTTATTTGTAAAATTTAATAAAAATATATTTAAAAGTGTTTTTTGTTTTTACAAATAATTTTTAATATCTTTTACTTAAAAAGATACAAAATATAAATTCTGTAAGTTTATTGTTTTAAAAACACCATATATTCTATCAGAATACATGGAATAATTTCTATACTTCTTGTTTTTTGTTAAAAAATTTGTTTTCTTATTAAAAATATAATATATTTATTAACTAAAATAAAAAAATTAATCTTTGTGTTTTTTACATGGTTATTAATAGCATTTTAATACACCATTAAAATATTTTTTAAATTATAAATAATGAGTTTTATTTAATAACTTTTCGTATAACATTGTTTCAAATGTTTTCGCTAAATCAAAAAATGTAAAACAACGGTGAGATGTCCGAGAGGCTGAAGGAACACGCCTGGAAAGCGTGTATATGGAAACGTATCAAGGGTTCGAATCCCTTTCTCACCAAAAATTTACGAATTTAAAATAACTGATTCTAAAGCAATTTGAATCATATTATCAAAGCTTGATTCTCTATCTTTTGAGGATACGCGTTCTTGTTTCAAAATATGATCTGAAACAGTACATATTGATAATGCTTTTACGTTAAATTCAGATGCTACCGAGTATATACCTGATGTTTCCATATCAATTCCAATAATATTATATTTTTTTAAAATATTTAACATTTCTTGATCATTATTATAAAAAGAATCTGTTGTAAAAAAATTACCAACATGCGCATAAATTTTCATAGACTTTGCAACTGAAACTGCATTGCAAATCATGTTAAAATTTGCAATAGCTGCAAAATCATGATCTTGAAAACGTACACGATTAACTTTAGAATCAGTAGACGCACCCATAGCGATAACAACATCGCGTAATTTAATATAATCAAGTACTGTGCCACAAGTCCCTATTCGAACAATTTTTTTAACATTATATTCAACAATTAGTTCTCTTGTATACAAAGATGCAGATGGTATCCCAATACCATGACTCATAATTGAAATTTTTTTCTTCTTATAATATCCGGTATATGCTAACATTAGACGAGTTGTATTAATTTGAAAATAATCATTTAAATAATTCTCAGCAATATATTTTGCTCGTATTGGATCACCAGGCATAAGAACAATCTCTGAAAAATCATTTTTTTTACTGTTAATATGAAGTGTTGGCACAAAATATTCCTTTTAAAAACAATTTTATATGCTTTATAACATGTTTTCACCATATTTCATTTTAGACAATGAGAAATATTTTGCAAGTGTTTGACTGATGTCAGAAAAAGTTTTTCGATGTCCTAAATAACGTGGAAATATACTTGGAGAATAAATTAATATAGGAATATGCTCACGTGTATGTTCAGTACCTACCCACGTTGGATCACATCCATGATCAGCAGTTAAAATTAATAAATCTTGATATTGAATTAAATCTATAATATCCGATAAACGTGCATCAAAAAATTCTAATCCTTTAGCATAACCAGAAACATCTCGACGATGGCCCCATTGAGAATCAAAATCTACTAAATTAGTAAAAATTATAGTATTATTTTTTGCATGTTTTATTTCTCGAATAGTATCGTTACACAACGAATCCAATCCAATCGATTTAATCTGTTTAGTTATACCTACATTAGAATAAATATCTGCAATTTTTCCTATACCAACTACTTGTCCACATTTTTCATGGATTAACTTTTCCATAATAGTATCGGAATGAGGTTTTATAGAAAAATCACGTCTATTTCCGGTTCTTGTAAAATTTGATTTATTATCACCTACAAATGGTCGTGCTATAACTCTTGCAATTTTATAATTACAATTATCTAAAATAACACGTACAATTTTACAAAGATTATAAAGATTAGATAATCCAAATTGATCTTGATGACATGCAATTTGTAATACTGAATCTGATGAAGTATAAAAAATAGGTTTTTTTGTAATTATATGCTCTTGACCAAAATGTTTTATAATGTCTGTTCCAGATGCATGACAATTGCCGAGTATACCTTTCAGTTCAGCTGTAGTAATGATTTCCTGTAATAAGGGATCAGGAAAACTAAAATTTGTATTTTTAAAATAATCCCAATTATCTAAGCATGGTACTCCTGCAATTTCCCAGTGCCCTGAAGTAGTGTCTTTTCCAGAAGAAATTTCGCTAGCAAATCCGTAACTAGCAATAACTTGTACATCGTCATTAAATCCTAAATATATTTTTCCTGTAGATTCTTTAGCAGCTTGCACTATACCTAACTTTTCTAAATTTGGAATGCGTAATGGACCATGCCGATTTATATTTGCTTTTCCTAAAAAACATTGTTCTACTATATGTCCAAATGTATCTGAACCAACATCATCAAATTTGTAAGCATCATCACTTGAACCGATTCCAAAAGAATCTAAAACAATTAAAAACACTCGTTTCATTATTGCATACCTAAAGTCAATTACAATTTATAAATTATATATTTTGTAAAGAATAGTGCTCTCTTACATTATCAAAAGAAATATTAATGTTTTCTTCAGTAACTATTTTAAAATTTGCAAAACTAGGTGCTAAATATATCAAATTATTAAAGCTGTCATATGCTAAATAAGGACGATAACATTTAACAAATTTAGCAAGTATCTTACTATCTTTTGCGCGAATCCAACGTGCTATAACAACACTGACTTGCGTACAGATTGCATCTATATTATATTCCGTTTTCAAACGTTCAGTTACTACATCAAATTGCAGTGAACCAATGGCACCTAAAATGATATTATTGTTTTCTAATGGTCGAAAAAATTGAACAGTACCTTCTTCTGATAGTTGCATCAAACCTTTTAAAAATTGCTTATGTTTAATAGGATATCTTAAATTAATTTTTCGAAATATCTCTGAAGCAAAACTCGGTATACCAAGAAATTGAATTTCTTCACCCTGAGTAAAAGTATCTCCAATATTAATTGTGCCGTAATTATGTATTCCTATAATATCTCCAGGATATGCTTTTTCTACTAAAAATCGATCACCTGCTATAAAAGAAACAGCATTAGAAATGCTAATGTTTTTTTTTGTACGCACATGTCGTAACGTGATACCTTGTTTATATTGCCCGGATACAATCCGCATAAAAGCTATTCTATCTCGATGCTTTAAATTCATATTAGCTTGTATTTTAAATATAAATCCGGAAAAATGCTTTTCTTCAGGTTGAATAATTCGTTTATTGCTTTTTCGGTGTAATGGTGATGGTGCCCATTCTATTAAACTTGATAATATATGATCAATTCCAAAATTACTCAAAGCGCTACCAAAAAAAACAGGTGTTACTATTCCTTTCAAAAATTCTTTTTTGTTAAATTTAGGATATATGTTGACAATTAATTCTAATTCTTTTCCAATGCTATCAGATAAATTTTTATCAATACAATGCTTCGACAACATGTCGAAAAAATCAGAATATTTATTTAGCGGACATGATCCTGTGTTATTTTGATATATATTTTTATATTTATGTATCACATTTTCATAAATATGGTAAACACCTTGAAAATTTTTTCCACAACTAATCGGCCAGGTAATAGGAGTACATAAGAATTTTAGTTCTTTTTCAATTTCGTCTAAAATCGATATAGGTTCGCGACTATCACGATCTAATTTATTTATAAAAGTGATAACTGGAATATTATGCGTTCGAGCAACATTTATTAAATTTTTTGTTCTTATTTCAATTCCTTTTGCTGCATCAATCACTAATAAACAACAATCAACAGCAGTAAGAATACGGTATGTATCTTCCGAAAAATCTTCATGACCAGGCGTATCCAATAAATTCATTAAAATATTTCTATATGTAAATTGCATCACTGAAGTAGTTACAGAAATTCCGCGTTTTTTTTCAATACTCATCCAATCTGACTTAGTATATTTTTTATTTTTCTTTCCTGTATTTTGTCGAGAATCACGAACAATATTACCTAATAATAACATTTTTTCAGTAATTGTAGTTTTTCCTGCGTCAGGATGAGAAATAATAGCAAAAGTGCGTCTTTTCTTAAGTTCTATCTCATGATTAATATTAAACATATATATACTCATTAAAACTACTTATTAATAAATATTAAAAAATATTTTTTATATATTAAAAATAAAAAATTACTTAAAAGACTTAATTAGATTGCTTTTAATAATTTATTAAAAAAGAATTATTATCTTATTAAATGTTTTTTATAATCTGTTTTAAACAAGATATTAAATATATTAATTCAACTATTTAAATTTAAACGGTAATTTTTTTAATATCATCATTATATTTTATAATGATTAATTTTATTAATAAGAAAATATGAAAAATTATATATTAATCATAATTACGTTTTTTAACATATTGTACTTTTATAAAATTAAAAAAATGTTTATCATACAGATGAAAATATACTAAATATTTTTTTATTTTTACCAAAAAACTATTATTATAAAATACTTTTAATATAATTTATAAAAATTTTTATCTAATTTTAATGTTATCTTAAGAGTATTATTTATTTTCATAAAATACGTCAATATATTCAAAAAAAATAATATCGTTTTACAAAATAATAATACTTTATAAAATGCCATAATTTTGAACATCATATAATTTATAATCAAATTAATTAAATATAAGTAAAACGAAAAAAAAGATAATATGTTTTAATATGATCCAATTATGCCAATAAAAATTATATAATATTTAAAATGTTATTAATGTTCTTGCAGTTTTCAAGAAAAATAAATATTCTTGTAAAAATTTAGACAACCTAAAAATAATAAACATAAAATTGATATATCAATCTATCAATTAAAATTTAATAAAAAGAATGTTGTCCATGTGCATGCTGCGTAACATCACGTACTTGTTGAACTTCAGGAAATAGATAAATTATTTTTTTTTCAATTGTTTCTTTTAAGGTTTGATCAATCATAGCACATCCATTACAACCGCCACTAAATTCTACAACTACAATGTTCTTATTTTCAATTTTTACTAAATTAACTTTTCCACCATGCATAGATAATTGTGGATTAATTTCTGTAATAAAAAAATGTTTAATTTTATCTTCTAAAGATATTGGTTTTTGAACATTTACTTTGGCATAGGGCGTTTTTAAAGTTAGCTGTGTTCCAAGATTATCAACAATTAAATCAATTTCAGCATTTTTGAAAAACGATATAACAGATTCATTAATGTAAATAGAAAAATTATTATATGACAACTGTATATCTGATGGTTCTACTTCATGTTTTAAACAATATGCTATTCCACATTCAGCTAATTCAGTTCCTGGATTAGAAATAAATGCACGTATTTGTGTACCTATTGGTTCTTTTGATAAAAGCAATAAAAAGTGTTTTTGAGCATTTTTAGATACATGAATCATGGCAATCATCGTTAATAAAAAAATAAAAATATTAATAAATACTACTCATTAATAAAAAAAAATACAAGAAAATTAATTTTTTTATTTTAAATAAACAATTTTAAAATGTTCTTAACAAAAATTCATAGCCCCGGAGAAATGGGGCTAAAATATAAATTATTTCAAAATATATTAAAAGGGTATTTCATCGTCAAAATCCATTTCTGAAGAAGACAATGATTCTTTATTTTTTGCATATTTTTCTGTTATGCTTTTTGCAGAGGTTTCTTGATCTGATATTTTTGTTTTAATTGCGTTAACATTGCTATTTTCATGAGATGAAGACATCGTACTTGAATTAACATTACGACTTCCTAACATTTGCATAGTTCCACTAATATTTACAATTATTTCTGTCGTATATCGTTCTAATCCGTTTTGATCTTGCCATTTTCGCGTTTGTAACGAACCTTCAATATATACTTGTGAACCTTTTCTAAGATATTCTCCTGCAATTTCTGCTAATTTTCCAAATAATACCACTCGATGCCATTCCGTTTTTTCTTTGTTTTCTCCAGTATTTTTATCTTTCCAATGTTCTGAAGTCGCCAATGTCATATTTACTACTGCATTTCCATTAGGCATATAACGCACGTCAGGATCTTGACCTAAATGACCGATAAGAATAACTTTATTAATACCTCTACTTGCCATAGACAACTCCATTTTTGATGTCTTAAAAAAATTACATTTTTAATAAAAATAATTTCTCATTTTCCACAAAATAACTGATTTTAAATAATCTATTTTAATTAAAAATATAATTATTTTAAATAATAGTACACTTTTATCAAAAAAATTGTTTAAAAAACACAAAATATATTACTGAATTCATATTAATAATTATTATTTAAAATTAATAAATATATTAAAAAAATAACTTTATTTGTCTTTTTAATCAATACATAATTTTTATTATTTTTGATCTATAATAAACTGTTAAAAATCTATTTTGTATTATGTTCACAATAAAAATTTAACTTCAAAACATACAAAAATGTGTATAATACGTTTATTAAAACTATTATATTAAATATTCCAAAAAATAATTTATATATTTTTATAAAACTAAAAATAATTAAGCATAATTAAAAAATCAATTTCTATACCAAACCTTTCTAAGACAATTCTAAAAATACTGGATTTAATATTTTTAAAAAATAACATGTCAAAATTCATATAAAAGATTAATCATAAAAACTGCTATTTAAACATTGTTCAAAGTGTTTTATTTTAATTTTTTTAAAATCATTTTAAAAAAGTTGTATTAATAACATGTGCATTTTTCGAAAAAAATTTTAATTAAACGGTATTTGTAAAATAAAAATATATGATAAAAAATGTTATATTATGAAAATGTTTCATCTACTAAAACAATCAGTTCATAACTATCTATTACTATTAAAATTTAAAAACATATTATTTATAAGAAAAAATATATTAATATTTTATTTATAAATAATTAAAATAAAAATTAAAATAATATGGATTCTTACGCATAATTTCCGATTTATAAAAAAAATAAAACAATTAAATATAAAACTTAACAATATTTTAATGTAGATAACTTAATTAGTAATCGATAGTCTTGAGACAGTAACATTACGATATAATGTCGCGGTAATTGACTTTTAATAATGGTACATGCAACAAAAATGGCTAAAAATAAATTATATTTTCATCAAATCAATAGATTAAAAATACCACCGCATTCTTTAGAAGCTGAACAATCAGTATTAGGTGGATTAATGTTAGATAATGAACAATGGGATACAGTTTCAGAACATGTAGTTGCAGATGATTTTTTTAGCAAACCACATCGCGTAATTTTTCAAGAAATGCAAAAACTACTTGATCTAGGCTATCCTATTGATTTAATTACATTATCTGAATCTTTAGAGCAAAAAGGTAAATTAGAAAGCGTAGGTCGATTCTCTTATTTGGCAGAACTCTCAAAAAACACACCTAGTATAGCAAATATTACAGCATATGCCGATATAGTTCGTGAACGTGCAATTGTTAGAGAAATGATATTAGTAGCTAATAAAATAGCAAATGCTGGATATGATACACAAGGTCGAAAAAGTGAAGAATTATTAGATTACGCAGAATCAAGTGTATTTAAAATCGCAGAAAAACGATTTAAAAAAGATTCAGGTCCAAAAAATATTGAACAAATATTAGATGATACAGTAACTAACATTGAAAAATTGTTTTTATCCACCCATGACGGAGTAACTGGAATTAATACAGGATACCAAGATTTAAATAAAAAAACATCAGGATTACAACGTTCAGAGCTAATTATTATTGCAGCACGACCTTCAATGGGAAAAACAACGTTTGCCATGAATTTGTGTGAAAATGCTGCTATGCTGTATGACAAACCAGTTTTAATTTTTAGTTTAGAAATGCCAAGTGAACAAATTATGATGCGTATGCTAGCATCTCTTTCAAGAGTGAATCAAGCACGAATTCGTACTGGGCAACTTAATGATGAAGATTGGTCACGTATGTCTGGTACGATTAATGTACTACTAAAGAAAAAAAATATCTATATTGATGACTCCGCAGCGTTAACTCCAAGCGAAGTTCGATCTCGTGCACGTCGTGTTTATCGAGAAAATAATGGTTTAACTTTAATTATGGTAGATTATTTACAATTAATGCGAGTTCCATCTCTTTCCGAAAATCGCACACTTGAAATTGCAGAAATTTCTAGAACTTTAAAAGCATTAGCAAAAGAATTACAAGTACCAGTAATAGCACTTTCACAACTTAATCGATCTTTAGAACAAAGATCCGATAAAAGACCAGTGAATTCAGATTTACGTGAATCAGGATCATTAGAACAAGATGCTGATTTAATAATGTTTATATATCGTGACGAGATTTATCATGAAAATAGCGATTTTAAGGGAATTGCAGAAATTATAATCGGAAAACAAAGAAATGGACCAATTGGAACAGTATGCTTAACCTTTAATGGACATTGGTCAAGATTCGACAATTATTCCAACCCTAAATATGATTAAAAATTAAAATACATATTATTTTTTTAAACAACACAATTGTTGAATTTTAATAATTTAAATGGTAAAAATTTTAAAATTTTATATAATTGATATTTATGAAAAAATTTTAAATCAATACATCATATTTTTCATATCATAACATTAAATCAATACTTTTTTAAATCATATACATACGTAAATACTTCACAAAAAACATTCAACAACGTTTACTATTTAAAATAAGCATATATAATGACTTTAAAAATCGGAATTGTAATGGATGCAATTCATTACATAAATATTAAAAAAGACTCTAGTTTTGCAATTTTATTAGAAATTCAACGAAGAAAACATATAATTTATTATATGGAAATGAACGATTTATATTTAAAAAATGGACGTCCATATGCAAGAACTCGTTTAATCGAATTAAAAAATGATCTAAAAAATTGGTATATTTTTAAAAATGAAAAAAATCTTTCATTAAACACGCTCGATGTAATTTTAATGCGTAAAGATCCACCATTTAATATGGAATTCATTTATTCAACATATATTTTAGAGCTAGCAGAAAAAACAGGCGTACTAGTTATTAATAAACCACAAAGTTTACGCGATTGCAATGAAAAAATATTTATATCATGGTTTCCAAATCTTACTCCAAAAACCTTAGTTACAAGAAATATTGTTCAAATACAAAAATTTTGGAAAAAATATAAAGATATTATAATAAAACCATTAGATGGTATGGGAGGAAAGAGTATTTTTCGAATTAAACGTCAAGATAACAATTTTTTATCTATTGTTGAAAGCATGACAAACTATGAGAAAAAATATTGCATGGTGCAAACTTATTTAAAAAAAATAACTGACGGAGACAAAAGAATATTAATTATAAATGGAACACCCGTTCCATGGTGTTTAGCGCGTATACCATTAAAAGGAGAAACACGTGCTAACTTAGCTTCTGGAGGAATAGGTCAAGTCAAAAAATTGAATCAATCAGATTGGAAAATAGCAAATTATGTATCTCCAATTTTGAAAGATAAAGGGTTAATTTTTGTCGGAATAGATGTTATTGGTAATAAATTAACAGAAATAAATGTTACAAGTCCAACATGTATATGTGAGATCGAATTAGAAAAAAAAATCTCTATTTCAAGTATGTTAATAGATTATATTGAAGAAAATCATCTTATAAAAAAACATAATGATAATAATCGCATTTGACTTTGGTGTAAAAAATATTGGTGTAGCTGTCGGTCAAAAATATACTAAAACAGGTACAGCGTTAAATGTCATCTCCGCAAAAAATGGAAAACCAAATTGGAATACTATAAAAAACTTATTAAAAGATTGGGATCCTAAAGTAGCTGTTGTCGGTCTTCCATTAAATATGGACGGATCAAGACAAAATATAACTAAGGAATCGGAAAAATTTGCTCGCTTATTAAAAAATAAGTTTAATATTTTAGTTGAAATGCATGATGAACGATTAACAACTATAGAAGCTAAAACAATTATTTTCAATAACAGCGGCACTAAAAAACATAACGAGAAAAAAATACATGCTTTATCTGCTGTAATTATATTAGAAAGTTGGTTAAATAAAGATCAAATACATATTTAATTACTTTAAAAAAACAAAATACATAAGTTATATTTAACAAATCGTATTAAAATAAATGTAATTTTTTATTAAGAAATACACGCATATATAAAATGCAACATTTTGTAAAAAATCATCCAGTACGAATGTATTAAAATATATTTTTTAAAAAAAATTATACAATTAATTAATACAGTTTAAATATTATTAAAATTACTAAATTTCTAAAATTCGTATATGAATACATAGATTCATGTTACGTTATTTTTATTAATGTATCATACGAGTATTTATAAATATATTAAACAAAATATGTTTTATTTAAAAAACTAAATAGTTTTGTTTAAATTTTATAAATAATTATTCTATCAAAATATAAATAAGTAAAATATTGCTATGTCTATTTCTTCTTCAATTGGTTTATATATTCACATTCCTTGGTGCTTAAAAAAATGTGGATATTGTGACTTTAATTCGCATGTTAGTAAAAACGTAATACCTGAAAAAAAATATATTCAACATTTGTTAAAAGACTTTCAAAATGATTTACCTTTGTTAAATAATCGTGTAATTAAAACGATTTTTATTGGAGGAGGAACACCTAGCTTATTAAAAAACATATTTATAAAAAAATTAATTGATCAGATTAAGAAAAATAGCATTGTATGTAAGTTTGCTGAAATCAGCATTGAATCCAATCCAAAAATTCTAGAATATCAACGTTTTGCAGACTATAAAAATTCTGGAATAAATCGTTTTTCTTTAGGCGTGCAAACATTCAATACAGATTATTTAAAAAAAATTGAACGTACATATGATACAAGAGAAGCAATAAATGCAATTGTTGAATTGAAAAAAGTTAGCAATAACATAAATTTCGATTTAATGTACGGTTTACCTGATCAATCAATAGAAGATGCACTACAAGATTTACAATATGCTATTAAATATAATCCAGCTCATATATCATGGTATCAATTATCTATCGAACCCAATACCCCTTTCTATGCTAAAAAATTAATTTTACCAAATCAAGATATTATTTTTGAGATGATGATTCAAGGTGAAAAGTTACTGAATCAAGCAGGATATAAAAAATATGAAATATCTTCATATTCAAAATCTAATTATCAATGTCAACATAATCTTAATTATTGGAATTTTGGCGATTATATTGGCATCGGTTGTGGTGCTCATGGAAAAATTACTCAAAAAAATGGAAAAATTTTACGTACTGTAAAAAATAAGAATATTCAAAATTTTTTAGACGGAAAATACCTTCATTCAATACGTACAGTTTTAGAGCAAGATAAACCATTTGAGTATTTTATAAACAAATTTAGATTATACAAACCTATTTCTAAACGAGATTTTCAAAAAAAAACTAATATAAATATAAATAATATTAAAAAATATATTGAAAAAGCAAAAAAATCAGGATTTCTTATTGAAGACACACATTTTTGGGAAACAACAAAAAAAGGAAAAATTTTTCTTAATTTACTATTATCAATTTTTTTAAAATAAATTAGAATACCTAACATATTACTTTAAACATTAAATGAAAAATTTGATTACCTTGAACATGTGCTTTTTTCTCAAATTTGGTAGTAATATGCGATGAAGATGATAAGAGAAAATAATTATCTTGTGATGTGGTAGTATACATATTATGTTGGTTAATTTCACGCTTTATATGACAGGAGTATTCTTCTGAGTCAGTAATAATATATAAAATACCACCAATAATCATTCGTTTTGCTATAATAGACAGAAATTCTTTTTGTATGAGACGTCTTTTATGATGGCGTTTTTTTGGCCAGGGATCAGGAAAAAATATTTGAATTATCGATAAAGTACGATCAGAAATCATATTATTAATTACTTCTACTGCATCATAATAAATAATTCGCAAATTTTTTACATGTTTAGAATATGCTAAATTTAAACAAGAACCTATGCCTGATTTATATACTTCTATACCTAAAAAATTTTTATCTGGATGATTCACTGCATTATGTACTAAAGAATGACCTGAACCAAATCCAATTTCTAGAACAACTTCGGAAGATGAATTAAAAACAGAGAAAAAATTTAACAATTTATGTTCAAAATCAATGCCCATAAATAACCAATGTTTTTTAATTCCTTGTAACTGAGATTTAGTTATTCGACCTGTACGACATACAAAACTACGTACTCTTCGTAAAAAAATACCATGATCGTTACAATGTGGTGTAAAAGACTTCTGCATAATATTTTGTATATAAAAAATGTTTTAACAAAAAATTAATATTAAAATAAAAAAACAAATTTTATTAAACGTACTGATTTTTTAACAAACACACAATATGGTTATTATTGTATATGACAACATATTTATTTTCACAATTAATTTTAAACTGGTACCATAAACATGGTAGAAAAAATCTACCTTGGCAAAAAGATAAAACATTATATTTAGTCTGGATATCTGAAATTATGTTACAACAAACGACTGTTAAATATGTCATTCCGTATTTTAAAAGATTTATTACATATTTTCCGAACATCCAGTCTTTAAATAATAGTAATTTAGATAGTATTCTACATTTATGGAGCGGTCTTGGATATTACAAACGCGCTGAAAATATTTATAAAACCGCTCAAATTATAAACAATAAATATCATAAGATTTTTCCAGATCAATTTAAAGATCTAATTCAGTTACCTGGAATCGGAAAATCTACTGCTGGAGCTATTCTGTCTTTAACATTAAATTTTTGCTTTTCGATTTTAGATGGTAACGTAAAAAGAATATTAATACGATATTATGGCATAATTGGGTTAACGCGAACAAAAAAAACTGAAAATAAATTATGGAAAATTATCGAATTAATTACACCATTGCATAACACTGGTAAGTTTAATCAAGCAATGATGGATATTGGTGCTATAATTTGTTTGCGCATTCAACCAAAATGTAAAATATGTCCATTAAATCATGCTTGTATAGCCTATAAAAAACAAGAATGGCACAAATATTCAATCAAAACTTACCAATCTAAAAAAACAAAAAAAGAATCTTGGTTTATACTAGTAAATTATCAAAGTTTTTTTTGGCTCAAAAAAAATACAACAAATAATATTTGGAAAAATTTATTTTGTTTTCCAAATTTTTCAACTAAAGAATTAGCATTAACATGGATAAAAAAAAAATACATATACAGTAAAAATTGTGAAACAATGATACCGTTTTTTCATCATTTTAGTCATTTTACTTTAAAAATTCATCCAATTTTAATAAGATTATCTTCAAAAACAAATGATTTTAAAGATAGTAAAACAAAACTATGGTATAACTTGCAACAACCACAAAATATTGGATTACCCCAACCAATAAAAAAAATACTTACTAGATTTAAAAAAAATATATAATCTGCAAAGTAATAGGATAAAATATGCGTCGTATTATTTTTTGTACATTTTTAAAAAAAAAAACTGAAGGGCAAGATATTCAAATTTATCCAGGAGAACTAGGTAAAAAAATTTATAATCATATTTCTAAACAAGCATGGAAAAAATGGTTATCACAACAAACTATATTAATAAATGAAAAAAAACTTAATACATTTAATCTTCAAGATCGCATGATCTTGGAAAAACATATGAAATTATTTTTATTTAAAGAATAAATTGTTCTGAAAGTAAATGTTGTCTATCTTTATAAATTAAAAAATTTAATTATATTTTTATATTTTAACATACATGATTTAATTAGCACAAACAATAAAATAATTATTTTTTAATAAATTATATTTAATTATTAAATAATTAATACATTACCATAAAATGATCTATTCTTAAAAACATAATTAAATTCAAATATGAAAGTATGTAAAACAATTTCACTATGTTTTTATAATAACTAAAAAATATAAAACTCATGAAAAAAAATAAATAATGTTTGTAATAAGATATATATTTCATATATATAAATTCATAACATATTAAAAATGTTATTAAAAATAATATCTGTATATGTGTAAACTAAAAATATTAAAATTTTTTATAAAAATAAAAACATAAATATGTCTTTCTGAAAAAAATCACTGATATGTTTCTTTTATAAGAAAATTATGTCATAGTAAAAAAATATTTTTTCATGTATAAAAAACATGCATACTTTACTTTTAAAGTAATATATTAATTTTTCAAAACTAATAATATTAATTTAAATGAGAATATTGAAAAATAAATTTTTTGTATTTATTAAACATATAATCCAATAAATCATAAAGTAAACACTTATTTTTTTCATTATCGCAATTTTTTTTCAGCAATAATTGAATATTGTCTTCATATGATTTTAAATATGCAACATTGAATTTATCAAAACAATGTTCTAACCAAATTTTTTTTTCATAATTATTTAACGTATGATAAAAATTACGAGCACGATAACGAAAAAAAATTTTTTTTAGTCGTGTATCAAAAAATTCATATTGTGTATTTTTTAAAAGATGTGGATTAGTTTGTTGAATATCATTAATCATTTTTTTATCGTGTATATTAAAAAAAGAATGATAAAGTTGTAAATCGACATCTATAGAATTGTTAATTGTATTTTTTTTAGATAACATTATTATAATATTTTTAAAAACACGTTGATTGTTTTTTAATAAATTAATTTTTTTTTTATAATCAGAAATATTGCAATTTAATCGAACAAAATCTTTTTTATGAATAACTTGAATTGGTGCTAGTATAGGACAACGATTAATATACAAAAATATTACACCAAAATTAAATAAATTTTTCATCAAGAATATCTGATTAGATGCTGTTTGACATAAAAAAATCAAATTTTCTATATCCTTGTTTAAATCAATTGCAATTAATACGTTCTGATTATATTGATTCCATGCTATAGGAAAAATGAAACCAATATTATTTTTCTGTGCGCCAAAAATACTAGAAACATAAATTATTGGTTCTGATTTTCTTAAACGAAGAAATTTATATAATTCACATTTTTTTCGATTTTGAAAAAAAAAATTAAATAATTTAGGCTGTTTATTTTTAATTAATTTAGCAATTGAAATAGTAGCATATACATCCGACATAGCATCATGAGCATTAATATGCTTAATATTATTTACTGCAGTTAAATCAGAAAGTTTAAAACTAGGTAGACCAAGTTTATTTTTAGGCCATATTATACCATGAGGTCTTAATGCGTAACATGCACGTACAATGTTTAATAAATCCCAGCGAGAGTTACCATTTTTCCAACTCCATTCATATGGATCAAAAAAATTACGATAAAATATGTTTCTTGTAATTTCATCATCAAATTTAATATTATTATAGCCAACTATACAGGTATTTGGTTGCAATAAAATATTAGATATTTTTTTAGAAAAAAAATACTCATTCGTTCCATATTTTTTTGTGTGTTCTGGTGTTATACGGGTGATTAAAACAGTACTTGGGTCGGGCAAATAATCATCTGATGGAAAACAATAGAAACATTTAGGATCATCGATAATATGTAAATTAAAATCGGTTCTAATACATGCGAATTGAGCAGGTTTATCTAAAGATGTATGCAATCCAAAAGTTTCATAATCATAAAATAAAAATGTTGGCTCTGTAGTTTTATATTGCGTCATTATTTTAATAAAAACTATTTACTACAAAATCTTACTGAAAAATTTAAAATATAAGATGTTAATATAAAAAATATTAAAACCATGTTTAAAAATATAAAACATTATAAAATGATAATCTATAAAAAAATATTATATTTTTGTCTCCTCTGACTGGATTCGAACCAGTGACATACGGATTAACAGTCCGCCGTTCTACCAACTGAACTACAGAGGAATCAATAATAAAATATCACATTTTTTAATATTTGTCAAACAGATATGAAATAAAAAATTATAAAAATATAAATTTTTAAAAGATTTCTAGATTATTAAAGAAAATTGTTTTATAGTAAAGAGATCAAAAAATTACGGCCCTTTAGCTCAGAGGTAAGAGCAGGCGACTCATAATCGCTTGGTCGCTGGTTCAAGTCCAGCAAGGGCCATAAAAATTAAAAAATGCAAAATGTTAATTAAATCACTTTTTAAAAACATTTTTTAAAAATGTTATCAAACTCAGTAGAAATATTTTTCTAAGTAATTTGTATTAATTAGGATTAAATTTTTATGGATTGGAAAAAAGAATTTATTGACTTTTCTTTGAAAAAAAAAGTGTTACAATTTGGAACATTTATATTAAAATCCGGACGCACTAGTCCTTATTTTTTTAATTCAGGCGTATTATCTACAGGGCAAGATATTATTAAAATTGGTTTACTTTATGCGCATTCTATAATTGCATCTAAAATAGAATTTGATATACTTTTTGGTCCTGCATATAAAGGTATACCTATTGTTATATCTACTGCTATAGCATTAAAAAATCAATATAATTTAAACATTCCATATACCTTTAATCGAAAAGAAAAAAAACAATACGGAGAGAAAGGGCAATTTGTTGGAAATAAAATAAATAAAAAAAAAATTGTTATTCTAGATGATGTCATTACATCAGGATTGGCAATACACCAATCAATTAACATTATTGAAAAAAATGGAGCTCAAGTATCTTCAATATTTGTTTTATTAGATCGTAAAGAAAAAGGAAAAAGACATATATATGATACAGATTATGTTAAAAATAGAAAAATATATAAAATATTTTCAATAATTACGATTGAAGATTTAATTTCTTATTTAGAAGAACATAATAATCTTAAAAAATACATACCCCAGCTTATAAAATATCGAAAAAAATACGGAATTAATTAAAATTGTTTTATTATTGAATACCAGAATGGCCAAATCCATTCTTATTACGCAAAGTCTTTTTAAACTTTTTAACAATAGAAAAAGTTGGTTTAATAATTGGAACAAAAAGCATTTGCGCTATTCTAGAGTATGGATGTATATAAAATTTTTTTTTGCTACGGTTCCAAAGAGATATCATTATCTGACCTTGATAATCAGAATCAATTACGCCAATTAAATTTCCGAGTACAATACCTTTATTATGCCCTAATCCGGAACGGGGTACAATTAGTGCTGTAATATGAGGATTTTTAATGTATATTTCTATTCCTGTCGGAATCAATATTGTCTCTTGAGAATTCAGGATAATCTTATTTTCTAAACAAGCTCGCAAATCTAAACCAGATGATCCAATAGTAGAATATGTTGGGAATGAAAATTTTTGGTTAATGATTTTATTTGTAATTTTTACTTCAATTTTATTCATAAGAAATTTGTATTTTTATATAAATTGTATTTTTTAATTACGAATAAAATAAAAAATACGATTTGAATTAAAAGTATACATTATATTATATCATTCGCGTTTTTTCATTTTTTAAAACTATTATCAATATTTTTAAAAAAATATGCGTTATCAAGATATGAAAGTAATACATTTAACATTTAAACAAAAATTAATAATTTAAAAAAATGTTAACTTAATGATATTTTAAATATTTTTTTACAAAAAATTTTATATTTTTTTAAAAAATTGTTGTTTAATAAACGCTTCTTTTTAAAAAAAAATAAACTTTATATAAAAAATTTGATATTATTTTTTTTAATTGTATTTTTATTAAAAAACACATGATATTTAAAACAATGTATCATTTTAAATGTAATTACTTTCTTTTTAGGTAACATCAATATTTGTTGTTAAATTTGTTATCATGAATAATATATTTCTATAAAAATAAAAATATATACTAATATTTTAAAATAATCACAAAATATACTGAATATTATTTATAATAATAAAATATTTTTTTCATCAACTTAACATTTTAAGAAAAAATATTTGATAAAAATAATATTTCTTTAAAAAAAGAATTGTTTTTTAAGAATTAACGCTTTGCAATAATTTTAACAATAAAATCTATGCAAACTTCACTATGTGGCTGAAACAAAACTTTATGCTCACCGATTGTTTTTAAAATTCCATGGGGTAAACGAATTTCTTGCTTATTTGCTTTAAAACCTAAAGAATTCATTTCTTTTAAAATAGTTCGAATACTTACAGAGCCAAATATTTTATCTTCTTTTTGTAATTTAGATAAAATAGTTATTTGTTTTATTGATTGAATTTTTTTTGCACGTTCTTTTGCAATAAGCAACTTACTAATATTCTCTTTTTCTAATGCTGTGCGATGTGCTTCAAAAGATGCAATATTTTTTTTGTTTGCAAAAATTGCTTTATTTTGAGGAATTAAAAAGTTTCTTGCATAACCAGGTTTAACATTGACAATCACTCCAGAATCGCCTAAATGATGAATTTTACATAAAAGAATTACCTGCATTATTTTTTTACACCTTTAATAATTTTCTAATGAATTGAAATTAATTTTAATGATGTTGATCTGTATATGGTAATAAAGCAAGATACCTTGCTCTTTTAATCGCTCTGGATAATTGTCGTTGATATTTTGATCTTGTTCCAGTAATACGACTAGGAACAATTTTACCACTTTCAGTAATATAATTTTTTAAAATAGAAATATCTTTATAATCTATTTCTTGAATTCCTTCTGCTGTAAAACGACAAAATTTTCGACGACGAAAATAACGAGCGGACATATATATTATCCTTGTAATTTAAAAAAATAAAATATTGATCTAATTTATAAATTTTAAAAAATGATATAAAAAACAAAATGTTCATGAAAAAGCTATATGCAATTACTACAATTTAAAAAAGATCATTTATTATATTTTATTTTTTTTTTATCATCTTTAAATTTCATAATAGAAGATGGTTCTGTAATTTTCTTTTTCGTCGATACAATTAAATTACGAATAATAGTATGATTTAAACGAAAATCTTTTTCTAAAATATTAATAGACTGAGCCGCAATTTCTACGTTCATTAAAATATAATGTGCTTTATGTAATTTTTTAACAGAATATGCTAATTGGCGTCGTCCCCAATCTTCTAAGCGATGTATAATACCTAAATGCTCATGAATCATTTTTTTGTACTTTTCAATTATTTCAGCGACTCTTTCACTATAATCAGGATGAATCATAAAGATAATTTCATAATGGCGCATAACGTTTTAATGCTTCCTTTAGATATTTAAATTTTTATAATAAAAAATTATTGCCTAAAAAGTATCCAAAAATTTAGAAATAAATCGTATTTATTTTAATACTATTGTATTTAA
Organism: Buchnera aphidicola (Pentalonia nigronervosa); assembly: GCA_014622685.1. Taxonomy (NCBI): domain Bacteria; kingdom Pseudomonadati; phylum Pseudomonadota; class Gammaproteobacteria; order Enterobacterales; family Erwiniaceae; genus Buchnera; species Buchnera aphidicola. Next base: position 439,509 of record CP061275.1, read on the forward strand.
AAGAAAAAATCAATTATATTTAATAATGTTCGCGATTAAAATTAACAAGATGTATATAAAGATAATTCTATTTTTCTAGTCACAACGTTTACAGAAACAACTTTAACCTTTAAAACATCACCAAGACAATAAATATATTTTCCGGATCTTCCAACTAATTTTAATCCTACAGCATCAAAATAATAATAATCATTTCTTAAAGAAGTAACATGCACTAATCCATCAATAAAAAATTGACTTAATCGAACAAAAAAACCGAATGAAGTAACATTAGAAATAACTCCAGTTAAAACGTCACCAATTTTTTGATTCATAAAATCGCATTTTAACCAATCCACAACATCTCTTGTCGCTTCGTCTGCACGTCTTTCTGTCATAGAACAATGTACACCAATTTTTTTTATTTCGTTTTTATTATATAAGCGTTTTCTATGTTTATCTTGGCGACACACAGGCGTGTTATTATTTTTTAATAAAATGTTTTTAATAATTCTATGTAATATAAGATCAGGATAACGTCTAATAGGTGAAGTAAAGTGTACATAACTAGACAATGCTAAACCAAAGTGACCACAATTATCAGCTGAATAAACAGCTTGTTTCATAGAACGTAATAACATCGTTTGAATCATATTATAATCAGGACGATTAGAAACATGTTTTAACAAATTTGCATAATGCACGGATTTTGGAATTTCACCGCCTGTTAATATTAAACCAAGTTTTTTTAAAAACGAACGAAAATTAATAATATTATCTTTTGATGGTTTATCATGATTACGAAATAAAATAGGATAATCATATTTATTGATAAAATTAGAAGAAGCAACATTTGCTAAAATCATACATGATTCAATAAATTTGTGTGCATCATTTCGTATATTTTGACAAATTTTTTTAATTCGAAAATCAGAATCTAACACAAATTTCGGTTCAACATTTTTAAAATAAATTCCATTTTTGCAAACATTATATTTTTTAAATATATTTTGCAAGTGTAATAAATTATCAATTTCTTTTAATCGATTTTTGTACTTATAACGTAGAGAAAAATCACCATTCCACATTTTAAATATTTCGTCATACGTAAATCGTCCATGAGAATATATGATACCTTCGTAATGTTTATAACTAATTAACTCTCCTTTATTAGATATATTCATTTGACATATCAAACATAATCGATCTTGATGTGGATTCAAAGAACATAAATCCATAGAAATTTTTTCTGGCAACATGGGCACCACAAATGAAGGAAAATATATAGATGTACCACGTTCTGCAGCAGCTTTATCCAATTCAGTATTTGGCTGAACATAATAACTTACATCGGAAATAGCAACCCATAAATCCCAACCTTCTTCTGCATTAATCTTTTTTTTACAAAATATAGCATCATCAAAATCTTTAGCATCTTCATCATCAATTGTAAAAAAAGATAAATGTCTTAAATCCACTCGATTTTTTAAAGTAGACAAATTACGTTGTGTATTATTAATTGTTCGTAATTGTTCCTTAACACCTTGTGACCATACATGCGGGATAGAATGCGTACGTAATGCAATCTTAATAGATAAATTGGTATTCATTTTCTTTCCAAGAATTTCTATTATTAATCCCTGCATTTTTGTATTATTTATAGAATGTTTTTTTAATTTTACAACTACAATAGAACCTATAGGAATTTCATGTTTTACAGATGATAAAATAAAAATTTTAAAATTAAAACGTGTATCATCAGGAATTACAAATTTAATTTTATTGTGTACATAATATCTTCCAATAATCAAAACATTATTAGGTTTTAATATCTTTAATACCTTAGCTGCATTTCTATTTTTTTTGTCAGAATTTTTAACATGTGCTAAAATTATATCACCGTGAATGCATGATTTCATTTGATTTGTTGAAAGCCAAAGATCTTCTTTCAGTGTTTCTGTACGAAGAAAACCATACCCATTTTTATGACCAATAACTTTACCTGTAACAATTTGTAAATTATCTGAAGAAATATAACAATGATTCTGAGTATATATAATTTGACCATCTCGTTCCATTGCTCTTAATCTTCGACGTAATGCTTGCTTGCTTTCTATATTATCAATATCAAATTTTTTTTCTAGATTTTTTTGACTAATTAAACCTTTTCGTTTTTTTAACCATAATATAATACGTTCACGACTTGGAATAAAAACTTTATGTTTGTATGTATCTTTTGTTTGGTAGGGATTTACTACCATATTTATGTCTCCATTGACATTTTGCACAATATACTTTTATATGAAATGATATTATTTATAAAAACAATTTATTAACACTTACGTTTTTAATATAATTTAATGTATAAATTTTTTAAAAAGTATTAACAATTTATTTTTTCACTGAATAAATATCATCAATAAAAATAACATCACTACGATCCGGTCCTGTAGAAATAATATGAATAGGAATATTTATCATTTTTTCTATAGAATTTATGTAATAACGAGCTTCATATGGAAGATCGGCTAATTTTTTTGCACCTAAGGTTTTTTTTGTCCAACCTGAGTATATCTTATATATTGGAACAATATCATCCCAATTATATGTTGTAAAAGATGTTATAATTTGCGATGTTTTGACGTTTTTATAGGCTATACATATTTTTATTTCTTTTAATCCGTCTAATACATCTAATTTTGTTAAACATAAGCCAGATAAGGAGTTTATACGTATTGCTTTTCGTAAAAGAACGATATCCAGCCAACCAATCCGCCTTTTTCTACCAGTTGTCGAACCAAATTCATGTCCGTGAATTAAAAAATGTTTTTCAATGTCATCAAATATTTCAGTCGGAAATGGTCCACAACCAACTCGTGTAGAATATGCTTTAGATATTCCCAATATATAATCTAAATTTTTAGGACCAATACCAGAACCAGTAATTACACCTCCTATAGTGCAATTTGACGAAGTTACATATGGATATGTACCGTGATCGACATCTAAAAAACTGCCTTGAGCGCCTTCAAAAATAATTTTTTTTTGATTGTTAATAGCAGTATCTAAAATAACGGATGTATCTTGAATCATATTATGTATTAAATCTATAATTGGTAATAAATTATTAAATATTTTTTTATAATCAATAGCACATAACTTATAAAAATGCACTAATTGACGATTATAATAATCAGTTATTTCTTCTAATTTTATCAATAAGGTATCTGTGTCTTTTAAATCTCCTATTCGCAATGCTCGACGTGCAATTTTATCTTCATATGCTGGTCCAATACCTCTATTTGTTGTTCCAATCATATTTTTTTTCAATTCCTTCTCGCGTGCTATATCTAGTGCAATATGAAATTTTAATATTAATGGAGCATGTTCAGAAATAAAAAGACGATTTTGAACAAAAATATGATTTTTTTGCAACATTTTTATTTCATTAAATAATGCTATTGGAGAAACTACAACACCGTTAGCAATTATACCTATAACATCATGACGTACTAATCCTGATGGAATTAAATGCAAAACAATTTTTTTTCCATCAACAACTAAGGTATGACCAGCATTATGTCCACCTTGATATCTTACAACATATGATCCTGATAAAGCTAATACATCTACTATTTTTCCTTTCCCTTCATCGCCCCATTGTGTACCTAATATTACAATATTTTTATTCATGTTTTGCAATACCTACATCATTAATTGTATTATTAACGTCTTTTAAATAAACTATTTTTTAATATCAATCATAGTGCGCATGTATTTAAAAAAATCATTGTCCGAACTAATTAACATTATATCTCCAGTATTTTTAAAGCTATTTTCATACGCACGTAAACATCGAATAAAAAGATAAAAATCTGGTTCTTTATTAAAATTTTGTGCAAATAATTTTGTAACTTCCGCCTCTCCTGTTCCTTGAATAATTAATGCTTGTTTTCGAGCTTCTGCTAAAATTAAAGCAACCTGATAATCTGCAGACGCACGTAATTTTTCCGCTTCTTCTTTTCCTTGTGAACGTTGTATACGTGCAAACCCTTCTCTTTCAGCACGCATTCTATTATATATGGCATCAAATACTTCATTAGGTAAATTAATTTGCTTAATTCGAACATCAACAACTTCAATACCTAAAGCAGTCATGCTATTAATATTGATATTAGACATATTATCTGAATTGATAGTGCCTTGATTTAATGAATTAAGAACATCTACTGTTAATTTACCCCTCGCATCTGCAACAATTTCTTTTATATCTAATTGTCCTATTTTTGAACGCAACCGATCGCTAAATTTTCTTTTTAACAAAATTTCTGCTTGAAAAACATCACCACCACCAGTCGCAAGATAATAACGACCAAAATCACTAATACGCCATTTTATATACGAATCTACAATTAAATCTTTTTTTTCTTTTGTAACAAAGCGGTCAGCTTGATTATTCATAGTATAAATACGACTATCTAACATTTTAATTGTTTCTAAAAATGGCAATTTAAAATGTAAACCCGGTGTATAAATCAATGTTTGTTGTTCATGATTACGTAACACCTTACCAAATCTTAAAACAATACCGCATTTTCCTTCATGCACAATAAAAAATGAAGAAGAAAAAAAGAGAAAAATAATACTTAATACAAAAATCAACGCTTTATTCATGTTTATTTTCTCTCTATATTTTTAATATCGTTGCGTATAGAATTAATATGGCGTTGTTTGAAAACGTTATTCTTGGATAATAATGATGAGGAATAATCAATATTTATTTTGTTCTTGGGAGAAAAAATATGATCTTTTTTAAATTGAATGTCATTTTTATTTTTTTTATTTATAAGTTTATTTTTTTTCAAAAAATCATTTAAAGATAGAAACAACATAGTATTACTTTTTTTATCAATAAATATTTTTTTATTATGCTTGAATAATCTTTCCATTGATTCTATGTAAAAACGATGAAGAGTAATATTTTTATTTATTTTATATTGTGGTAAAATTTTTGAAAACCGTACCACTTCCCCTTGAGCTTCTAAAACAATGCGCGAAGAATACGCTCGAGCCTCTTCTAAAATTCTTTGTGCTTGTCCATGTGCATGGGGACATACTTCATTTAAATAAGACTCAGCTTCATGTATATATTGTTCACGATTTTCACGCGCTGCAATTGCGTCATCAAATGCAGATTTAACTTGCTCGGGAGGCCTTGCTGTCTGAAAATTGACATCTAATATTGCAATTCCCATTTTATATGGTTTTATTATATTTTCAATTTCTTTTTGTGTATCATTTCGCACTAAAGTGCGTCCTTCAGTTAATACGCGATCCATAGTTGAACGACCAATTACACCACGCAATGCACTATCTGTTGCTTGACGTAAACTATCATCCGGATAAAAAACAGAAAAAAGATAATCAACAGGATTAATAATTTTATATTGTACATTCATTTCTACATGAACTACATTTTCATCTGCAGTTAACATAACACCGGATGTTGCTAATTCTCGAACTGTTTCAATATTTACTGGAGTGACTTTATTAATAAAAATCGGTCTCCAATTTAATCCAGGTTTAACAACATGACTAAACTTTCCAAAACTCGTAATAACACCGCGTTCAGTTTCTTTAATAGTATAAAATCCACTGAGGCATAAAACTAATAAACCGATAAATATTATAGTTAAAAAAGGATGAACTGATTTTTTAGATGCATGTAGAGAATTATTTTTTTTATGAACAGTATTGCCAATGTTATATAAAAATTTTTTTACGTCTAATATAATATTTTTATTTTTTTTTTGTTTATTGTTTTTATTTTCTTCTGAATTTTGGTCGTTGCTATTTTTATTTCCCCAGGGATCTAATTTTGGTTGATTATGATTTGGTTTATTCCAGGCCATATTATGCCTCACTATTGTTAATTCTATCAACTAATATAACTTTTAAAAAATTGATTAAATCATTTTTTTAGTTGTTCATAATAAATTTTGAAAAAACAAATAAAAGCAACACATTTTATTTTTTATAAAAATTAAAATTGTATTTTTCATAAAATTGTTAAAAAATGCATCTTTAAAATATTGACATCACAATTAAAAAATTTAGTATAAAAATTCTGTTTTTTTAAAATTAAATTTAATATAGTTCATTATAGTATTTTGTTATTATATTTTGAAAAAACATTTAAAATCTTTTCAATTAAAACATTATATATTGAACTATACGTTAAAATATTAACATTTTTCCATTTTTTTAACCATGTTAATTGATGTTTAGCAAGCATTTTAGTCGCGTAAACAATTTTATTAAACATGTCTTGATAACTGATTTTATATTCAAGATATTCCCACATTTGACGATATCCTATGCATCGAATAGACGGTAAATCAATATGCAAATCACCTCTATGAAATAATAATTCGACTTCTTCTTGTAAACCTAAAATTAACATTTTTTTTATACGCGCTTCAATTTTCTGATGTAACCATGCCTTATTAGGAGGTATTATAGCAAATTGCAATGCAGTATATGGAAATTTGTATTTTTTTTCTTTTATTAGAGTTGTTAAATTTTTTCCAGAAAGGTAAAAAACCTCTAACGCTCTTAATAACCGTTGAAAATCGTTTTTATGAATTCGATTTGCTGAAACAGGATCTATTAATTTTAATTTTTTATGTAATGTATCTTGATTATGTTTTTTTTGTGACAAATATTCTCGTAATTTCGTATTAGATGGTGGTAAAGGAGATAATCCATCCAGTAATATTTTATAATAAAACATTGTTCCGCCAACAAGACACGGTATTCTCCCTGATCGAACAATATGATTAATTTCTAATATAACATCTTTTTGAAATTCTGATGCTGAATAGGTCTCAATTGGATCTTTTATATTTAATAAACGATGCGGATGATTTAATAAATCAGATGTATGGGGTTTACCTGTACCAATGTCCATGCCCTGATAGATTGATGCAGAATCAACGCTAATTAATTCTATTGGCAAATATTGACGCAGTGAAATAGCTAGTTGTGTCTTTCCTAAAGCAGTTGGACCCATTAAAAAAATAACGATTGGTTTTTTCAGTTTATTATACAAATTCATATTTTCAACATATGTTATGTTTTATTTACATTGAATATATATATTATTCAATTAGTTCTATTTACAAAGAAAATAATGTGTTTATTTAATTAAATATATATTATTTAAAAAGTATTTCTAAAATTAAACAATCAAATTTATAAATAAATATATGAATATTACATTAATTAATTATATTAAAGATATAATTTTTTTAATAGAATTATACTTAATTTCAGGGATAATCGTTAGATCGATTTTTTCATATTATCTACAATACGTACAAATTGTACAAAATTTTAAAATTTGTAAAATGTTGTTTATTCACACTGAACTTATTCCGATTCAATTAATATATGCAAAATGATATATTTTTTAACTAAAATAAATTATATTTTAAAAATTATTAAGGTTTTATTATTTAAAAAAAATTCAATAAAAATATATTTAATAATATTAAACAATAACATTATTTTTTTAAATTACATGTAAAATTAAAAAATTGTTCAAATTACGTTTTACTTTTTAGATATAATTATTTAAAAATATAAGATGATTCATAATAATGCTCAGAATATATTTTAACATTTGTCATCTAATTTTAACTTTAGAATATTATTTTTATTATTTTATTCAAATAATCATTATATTTTAAAATCATAAAAAATATTGATTAAAATTAAGAAATTATTCTTAATTTAGAACAATCATTTCACTTGTAATTTCATCAAAAAATAGTTGGAAAATATTTTTATATGTACAATAACGCTTCAAAAAACAGTAAAAATATCGTTCTTAGTGCATATTAAGACATATTTAAATTATGAGCATTTCGTTTATTGATTACGAAAAATATATAATTTTTATATTAAATACATCTATATTGATTTTTATGTAATTTCAAAATGCTCATCTTCAAAAAAATTTAAAAAATATTATTGTATTCTTGAATAATTAAATTAATTTCTTGCGTATGACGTTGCTTAAATTGACATATTTTTAATAAAGTTTGTTTAATACCTGTTTTTTTAATTAACAATGCTATTTTTTTTGATTCTTCATCATGTCTACTTCGATAACGAAAAGCAGCAGCAATCCCTTTAATCAAATTAAGATAGGGTAAATTATATTTAATTGCTCCTAATAAGGGTCTAATTAATCGTTCTTTTGGATGTAATTTTTGTAATGGATTACGAGCTATGCGATTGAGATTATCTGATAACAATGGATTTTTAAAACGATAAAAAATAGTTTTAATATAATTTGTATGATCATTTTGATTAAAGTGATAGTGCTTGACTAAAACTGAGCCGCTTTCTTGCATTCCTAATTTAACAATATTTTGTATTATTTTATCTTCAATAGATTCTTGTATAGTTTCATATTTCTTTGTTAATCCTAAATAAGCAGCTATAGCATGTCCAGTATTTAATGTAAATAACTTACGAATAACAAATGGAATTAAATTATCGCTGAGCTGCATGTTAACAATTTTTGGTATCTTACCTTTAAATTGATTAGCATCAACAATCCATTCTTGAAATTTTTCAGCTAACAAGAATAAATTACTGTCATTTTGTTTTTGCGATATAGGTATAATTGTATCAACCGTACAATCTATAAATCCAATATATTTGTCGCAATAAATACGATATTTCATTGGTAATTGATTTAATACACATGCTTTTAAATAAGAACTAGATTGTATTCGATTTTCACAAGCAATGACGTTTAACGGTATTATAGATTTTTTTTCTGCTCGTAAAATAATACCTCGCATAATAATCGATGCAATCTTATTAATTGCATTCGGCCCAACTGAAGTGGTAATCAAATTTACTACAGAAATTATTTGATCAATTTTAGAGTCAAAAGCATGAATAGCACGTATATTTCTAACATTTATGATATCATGTTGCGTGTTGTTTTCTTGATTATGATTCACTAATTGAACATTATATTCTTTATAATAGTTAATCGCGTTAATTATATTTTTATTTATATCAGAAAAAATTACATCAAAACCAGATAAAAACAAATTTTTTCCTATAAATCCACGACCGATATTACCTGCTCCAAAATGCAGTGCTTTCATATACTGATTCCAAAAAAATTTTATATCAAAATATTAATAAAAAATTATGTTTTTTAATTAATTAACAACGATAATACTTCTTGTATATTTTTTGTTGTTGATAATTTTTTGATGATATCTTTATTATCTAATGCGTTTGTTAGATTACTTACTATCTTTACATGTTCATTGTTTTTTGCAGCGATACCAATGATCAAATAAGCAATATCATTTATGTTTTCTCCAAAACGAATGCCTTTTGGAAATTGGCAAAACATTATTCCGGTTTTTAAAATAAAGTTTTTTGATTCAATTGTACCATGTGGTAATGCAATTGATTCTCCTAACCAGGTTGAAGATATTTTTTCACGTTCTAACATTGAATCAATATAATTATACGTAACATAACCTTGTTTCACTAAGTGTTTTCCAACAATTTTAATTGCTTCTTCTTTGTTTTCCGCAATTTGATTTAAAAGAATGTTGTTTTCACTTAATTGAAATGTATGAAACTCTGTATCAGCATTATTACGATTCATAGTACAAACTTTTTCAATTTTTCTATTTTTTAATACAATTTTATTTTGTACTAAATTTTTTACTAAATTATCATAAAATTCATGATTAAGGAAATTTTTTAGAGAAATATGTTGTGCGTTAGTAGTATATTTTTTAGCACGATGCGTTAAATCTTGATGTGTAATAATTAAATCTGCATTTTTGGGTAATAAGTTGATAGCAAGATTTAATACTGAAATATCCATTAAATTAGCTTCTTTGATTTTTTTTCTTAAGATACTTGCTCCCATAGCACTGGATCCCATGCCTGCATCACAAGCAAAAATAATTGTTTTAATATTATGATAAACTACAGATTTTAAATTGTCATTTTTTTCTCTATTATTTAATTTTTCCAAATTCAAAGAATATTTATATTTTTTTTGTCTATCTTGACATTTATTATCATATATTTTTATTTTATTTTGTAAAAAAACAGCACTACTTATAAATGAAACTAAAAAAGAACAAAATATAGATCCAATATTAGAAAAATATAAACCCTTAGGAGTCATAGCTAAAATCGATAAAATAGAACCTGGTGAAGCAGCAGAAATCAGACCTCCATGCAATAAAGTCAACATAAAAATGCCTGTCATACCACCTAAAATCAGTGAAAAAATTAATTTTGGTTTAGTTAATACATAAGGAAAATAAATTTCGTGTATTCCACCAAATAACTGAATAATTGCAGCGCTGCCTGATGATTTAGACAAATCGCCTGTACCAAAAAATAACCATGCCATTAATATACCAAATCCTGGTCCTGGATTGGATTCTATTAAGAAAAAAATAGAACTATGTTGATTTAATATATCTTGTACACCTAAAGGGGAAAAAAAACCATGGTTAATAACATTATTTAAAAAGAATATTTTTGCAGGTTCTATGATAATGGAGACAAACGGCAATAAATTATAATCTGTAATTAATTTTATTATATGTCCTAAAAAATAAGACAAATACGTAATTAATGGACCAATTATGCTGAACGAAATAATTGACAAAATACTTCCTATGATAGCTATAGAAAAATTATTTACCAACATTTCAAAACCACTTTTTATTTTTTTGTTGATTTTTTTATCAAAAAATTGTATAATCCATCCGCTAATTGGTCCAACGATCATTGATCCTAATAACATAGGAACATTAGAATTTGTTACTATACCCATAGTAGATATAATTCCTACTAATCCACCTCTTGTCCCAGAGATTAAACAACCACCTGTATATCCTATTGATAAAGGCAAAAGATAAAATATTATCGGTGATATTAATTGTTCTAGGAAACTATTTGGACACCATCCTGTTGAGCTAAACAATGCTGTCATAATTCCCCATGTAATAAAAATACTGATATTAGGCATAATCATATTGCTTAAAAAACGACCAAAATTTTGTATTATTAACTTTATTGACGTGGACATAGTAATCACTTATATTTTTAGAAAAATACAATTACAAAAATAAATTTTTTAACAAAATAATGTTTTTTTATTAAAAACGTTATATTTTAAAAATAAATTTAACTGCTGCAAAAATTATATTTTATTTTTGGAAATACTGATAAAAATTAATTAAACCTTGCGTTGAAGAATCTAAAAACTTATTTTTTTTATGTTTATTTAAAGAATGATAAATTTTCTGAGATAATTTTTTTCCTATTTCTACGCCCCATTGATCAAAACTAAAAATATTTAATATATGACCTTGTGTAAAAATTTTATGCTCGTACATTGAAATCAGTGCGCCTAAATTATAAGGAGTAATCTTGCGAATTAAAATAGAATTAGTCGGTTGATTACCTGCACAAAATTTAAATGGAAAAATTGCATGCTGTGTTTCCTCTATTTTACTAGTTATTTTCTTTTCGCATAATATAGTATTTTTCGATGTTCCGAAAGCCAATGCTTGCGTTTGCGCTAAAAAATTTGATACTAACTTTAGATGATGGTCGCCTAAATTATTATGAGACATAACAGATGCAATAAAGTCACATGGAATTAACTTATTGCTCTGATGCATTAATTGATAAAATGCATGTTGACCATTAGTGCCAGGTTCACCCCAAATAATAGGGCCAGTTGAATAAGATATTTTTTTTCCATTTCTATCGATAGACTTGCCGTTAGATTCCATGTTAATTTGCTGACAATATGCAGAAAAACGATGCATATATTGATCATATGGTAATATAGCTTCTGTTTCAGACCCAAAAAAGTTGGAATACCAAATACTAATTAAAGCTAAAATGACAGGAATATTACATGAAAAATCAGATGCATAAAAATGGTTATCCATCGCGTGAGCACCATTTAAAAGTTCTTCAAAATAACTAAATCCAATAGATAACGCGATAGACAAACCAACAGAAGACCACAGTGAAAAACGCCCGCCTACCCAGTCCCAAAATTCGAAAATATTATTTTTATTAATTCCAAAACTTAAAGCATTATTCATATTAGCTGACAATGCGAAAAAATGTTGATCTAAAGCACATATTTTTTTTGTATTATTTAAAAACCATTCTTTAACACTATTAGCATTTGTAATTGTTTCATCAGTTGTAAATGTTTTTGAAGCAATTAAAAATAAAGTTGTTTCAGGATTAATTTTTTTTAACACTTCCGTAACATGTGTGCCATCAATGTTTGAAATATAATGGATATTTAAATGATTTTTATATGGACGTAAAGCTTCTGTAACCATATATGGACCCAAATCAGAACCACCGATACCAATATTGACAACATCAGAAATCGTTTTCCCAGTGTATCCTTTCCATTTACCATGAATAACAAGATTAGAAAAATTTTTTATTTTTTTTAACATTGTATTAACTTTAAGCATAACATTACAATCATCTACAATAATAGGACAATTTGTTCTATTTCGTAATGCAATATGTAATACCGGTCTATTTTCAGTTTTATTAATTTTTTCACCAGAAAACATCAGGTTAATTGCAGATCGTAAATTTGTCTCCTGTGCTAAAAGTAAAAGTTTGCTTAAAGTATTATGAGTAATACGATTTTTAGAAAAATCAACTAATATTTCATTTTTAAATACAATTGAAAATTTTTGAAATCGATATGGATCCGACGTGAATAGATCTTTTAAATGAACATTTCTTATTTCATCAAAATGATTTTTAAGATCTAACCAAGATTGTGTATTAATTAATTCAATATTTTTCATAAAAACATTTATCCTGTTTGACACATAATAAAACATTATTTTTAATTGCTTTTAAATTATTCCTTAAGAATATAAAATATAATCTATTTTTTTTAAATACAGTACTTATTTATTTTTTAATTTATTAATATATTTTATAAAAAAGTGTTTTTTATAAATCATTTACATATATCAATTAAAAAATATTATTTACATTAAAATAAAATCATCTTATATTTTAAATTAACAATTTATAACAGCATTATTTTTATCACAAAATATAAATAAAACAAATTTTTTGGATAAGACACAATGAAAACTAATCGCAGTAATTTAATTTGGATCGATTTAGAAATGACTGGTCTAAATCCAAAAATACATCGCATCATTGAAATTGCTACATTAATAACAGATATTAATTTAAATATTGTTTCTGAAGGCCCTGTAATAGCTATCCATCAAAACAAAGAACATATTTCTTTAATGGATGCATGGAATATAAAAACCCATAAAAAAAATGGATTAATTAATCGTGTTAAAGCAAGCTTATACGATGAACGTCAAGCAGAAATAAAAACTATATTTTTTTTAAAAAAATGGGTTCCTATTCAATCGTCACCAATTTGCGGGAATAGCGTTGCTCAAGATCGAAGATTTCTTTTTAAATACATGCCAAAATTAGAAAATTATTTTCATTATCGATATATAGATGTAAGTACACTTAAAGAATTAGTATCTCGTTGGCATCCTAAAATATTAAGAAACATTAAAAAAAAAACACTCATAATGCACTAGATGACATTAGAGACTCAGTAATGGAATTACAATTTTATAAAAAATATTTTTTTCAAAATTAATCAATATTTTTTTAAAGAAAGCTTGAAAAATCTATATTTTATAGATAAAATACACTTATATATTTTATATTAATTAAATTCAAATATTATATATTTTGCGGAAATAGCTCAGTTTGGTAGAGCACAACCTTGCCAAGGTTGGGGTCACGAGTTCGAGTCTCGTTTTCCGCTCCAAAACTATTAAAATCAAACACGATTAACTAAATAATTGAAAATTACAATTATCAAAAAACATTATATAATTTTTATAAAAATGAAATTAGTCTGAAATAATTTAAAAAATCAGGAATAATTGATAATGTTTTACCATTCTTATGAAAAATGGATCATATTAACTATTTTTTTATTAATTTTTTCAAAATACGCTAATAGTCAAGAAAAAAATATTTTTTTTTAAAAAAATTATCATTTCAATACGAAAATGAACATAATGGTCTCAAAAAAGCACTCCTTCCAAAAAAAATATATTATCAACCACAAAAAAATAAAAAAAATATAAAAAATCAAAATCATGTCAACGGATTAAAAAAAATAATTATTGCAATAGATGCAGGTCATGGTGGACAAGATCCTGGCGCTATAGGTTACCAGGGATTACAAGAAAAAAAAATTACTATTAAGATCGCATTACAATTGAATAAAATATTAAAAAAAAACAAGATTTTTCGCACAATTTTAATTAGAAATAACGATTCTTATTTATCGATGAAAAAAAGAAAAAACATCATTAATAAAAATTATGCAGATTTTTTAATATCTATTCACGCAGACTCTTCTCAAATTAAGCGTATATCAGGCATATCTATCTGGATGGTTTCAGATGAAAGAATGCGTCGTGAAATTCAAAATTATCTTGATCAAAATAAAGATATTATATGTTTTTCGGAAAATATAAAAAAAATATTTCAAAAAAATAAATATGATATTTATCTTAAAAAAACGATTTTAGATTTGCAATTTAACAATTTTCGAAAAATGGAAATCGATATTTCAAGAAGAATGTTGCAACAGTTTAAAAAAATTACAAATTTACATAAAGCACATCCAAATTATGCTAGTTTAGGTATATTAAGTAATATAAATATACCTTCTGTATTAATTGAAACCGGTTTTATTACAAATGTTGTTGATGAAAAAAAATTACAAACAAAAAATTACAGAAATAAAATTGCTAATTGTATTTATTTAGCTTTAAATAATTATTTTCAAAAAACAGTTAAATTAAAATGACAAATAAAATGTCATAATATAAAATTATTTATATAAATTATTTAGATTTTAAGCATCTTTAATTCAACAATTTGATGCTTAAAATTATAATAAAAAAGCCAGTTAAACTGATAGTTTAAGTTATTTTTTTTGAAAAATTAAAACGTTTTTTAAATCTTTCAACACGACCTCCAGTATCAATAATTCTCTGTTGTCCAGTATAGAATGGATGACATTTTGAACATATATCTAAATTTATATTACGATCAATAGTAGAAAAAATTTCAATTATATTTCCACAAGAACAAGTAGCTGTTATTTTAATGTAACGAGGATGAGTATTTTTTTTCATAAATATATTCTTAAATTTTGAATATACATATTTTATATAATAAAAATTACTTTACTATCAATAAACCAATAATTTTTATTATAAAATGTAAAATATAAAAAATATGTATAATAATTAGTATTAAATTAATTTAATATATTTTATTTTAATGCTAATGTTAAGCATTTATTTTTTTTACATTATGTATTTAAAAATTTTTTCGTTAAATTCAAAATACATTAAAAAAACTGAAATATCATTTCAAGAGGTTTTATGTGACTACAATATTAAGTGTAAGATTAAATAAAAAAGTGGTAATTGGAGGTGATGGACAAGCAACATTAGGTAATACTATCATGAAAAGTAACGTAAAAAAAATTCGATCACTTTATCATGAACAAGTTATTGCAGGTTTTGCAGGAGGAACAGCAGACGCATTTACCTTATTTGAAATGTTTGAAAAAAAATTATCAATTTATCAAGGTCAATTACAACGTTCAGCTATTGAATTAGCAAAAGATTGGCGATCTGATAGAATGTTACGTAAATTAGAAGCTCTATTAGCTGTTGCTGATAAAGATACTTCATTAATAATCACAGGAAATGGAGATGTTATACAACCTGAAGATGATCTAATTGCTATAGGTTCCGGAGGAACTTATGCTCAATCTGCTGCACGGGCATTAATTGATAACACAGATTTTAACGCAAATCAAATTGTAGAGAAATCATTAAATATTGCTGCCAGCATCTGTATTTATACAAATCATGTTTTTACTATTAAAGAATTAATTTCAGAAAAATAAGGATTTACCCTCTATGTCTGATATGACTCCTCCTCAAATTGTCGCTGAGCTAAATAAATTTATTATTGGTCAAAAAAATGCCAAAAAAGCAGTATCTATCGCATTAAGAAATCGCTGGCGTCGCATGAAGTTAAACCATGAGTTACGTTATGAAATCACTCCTAAAAATATTTTAATGATCGGTCCTACTGGAGTAGGAAAAACTGAAATTGCAAGACGTTTAGCAAAGCTAGCTAATTCACCTTTTATTAAAGTTGAAGCAACAAAATTTACAGAAGTAGGATATGTTGGAAAAGAAGTTGATTCAATTATTCGTGATTTAACTGACACTGCTATAAAAATGATTCGCATAAAAAATATTGAAAAAAATAAAAGCAAAGTTGAAGAAATTGTTGAAGAAAAAATATTAGACGTACTAGTTCCTCGACCACCAAATAATTGGGCAGAAGATCAAAAAAACAAAAGTCTTCTAAATACAATTCAGATATTTCGAAAAAAATTAAGGGAAGGATTGTTAGACGAAAAAGAAATAGAAATTAATGTTCTTTCAACAACCATGGGTGTAGAAATTATGGCTCCACCTGGTATGGAAGAATTAACTAGTCAATTACAATCTTTATTTCAAAATTTAAGTGGCCATAAAAAGAATACTAGAAGACTGAAAATAAAAGATGCAATGGTATTATTAACAGAAGAAGAAGCTTCCAAATTAGTTAATCAAGAAGAAATTAAAAAAGAAGCTATTGATTCAGTAGAGCAAAATGGTATAGTTTTTATTGATGAAATTGATAAAATTTGTAAAAGAAGTGACTCTTCTGGTCCCGACGTATCTCGAGAAGGAGTGCAAAGAGATCTTTTACCATTAATTGAAGGTTGTACAGTTTCAACAAAATATGGTATGGTTAAGACAGATCATATTTTATTTATTGCTTCTGGTGCCTTTCAAACATCTACACCATCAAATTTAATTCCAGAATTACAAGGTCGTCTTCCAATAAAAGTGGAATTACAAGCATTGACTATCAATGATTTTGAAAAAATACTAACTGAACCAACTGCTGCTATCACCACGCAATATATTGCTTTAATGCAAACAGAAGGCGTGAATATAAAATTCACAAAAGAAGGGATACGTAACATTGCAGAAGCAGCTTGGAAAGTAAATGAATCTATGGAAAATATTGGTGCTAGACGTTTACATACTATATTGGAAAAATTAATGGAGGAAATATCTTTTAATGCTGATAAATATAATGGTCATACTATTGAAATAAATGCAAATTATGTTGAAAAACATTTAAATCAACTAATATCTAATGAAGATCTCAGTCGTTTTATTTTATAAATTTTTTTAAAATATTTATCCATTGTTTTATGTTTCTTAATGGATGAATATTTTTTTTAAAATATTTATATTTTATGCATTAGAAATAATTTTTACATGAATAAAATATAACATTCGTATATATTCAATATTTATAAAAAAATTAAAATAATATCAATATACTATATATAATATTTTATAATTTCTATCTAAAAATTAAAAACTCAAATAATTAAACATGTATCAATCAATCTATTTAAAAATTTCAAAATACATTTTTTATTAAAAAAAATAATACATTTAATGTCTTATTATTAATCATTAAATTCACATAATTAACAAGAAGAAAAAATAAAAATATTCAACATAGCTGATTTTTTTCAATCTAGAAAAATCATTGTACTATTATAATAAAGTGCGGTGATTTTTTAAAAAACATTATTGAGATTAGATCATGAATCCATGGATTAATGCAAATATTGTAAAAATTAAAAGATGGACTGAAAATTTGTTTAGTCTTATTTTACATGCATCTATAGAACCCTTTAAAGCTGGACAATTTACAAAATTAGCTGTATATAATTCTAGTAAAAACAAAAAAATACAACGAGCGTATTCGTATGTTAACGCACCTTCTAATAAAAATTTAGAAATTTATATTGTTCGCGTTTTACATGGAAAGTTAAGTAATCTTTTATATTCGCTTCAAGTTGGTAATCAAATTTTTATTAAAAAAAAATCATTTGGTTTTTTTACGTTAGACGAAATACCTGATTATGAAATATTATGGATGTTTGCAACTGGAACTGCTATAGGACCTTATTGCTCTATTTTACAAGAAAATCAAAACATTAGTAGATTCAATAAAATTATTTTAATACATGCAGTTCGATATCAATCTGAATTAACATACTTACCGCTTTTAAAAGATTTATATAAAATATATAATGGAAAATTACAAATTCAAACAATAGTGAGCAGAGAAAAACATGCGCATTCTTTGACTGGTCGAATTCCTTTTTTGTTAGATAGTCAAATATTAGAAAAAAAAATAGGTTTAAGCATTAATTCTCAAAATTCACATATTATGCTGTGCGGCAATCCTAATATGGTAAAAGATACATATTTATTATTAAATAAAAATAGGAATATGACAAAAAACTTAAGACGCAAACCAGGTAATATTACAATGGAAAATTATTGGTAACTCATGAAAAATATTTATTATTTGTCATAGAAAATATTATATAGTTTACATAAAAAAATAAACAATTTTTTAAAAATATTGTCAAAATTTTCAGTAATTCTCCTATTCTCTAATAAAATAAAATCCAATTTTATTTATATAAACATCTATTTTTAATAAACATTTATTATAAGATAAAAATTTCTTAATTGTTTTTTTAAAAATTATAATTTTTAGACAAATATTTTTTTAGTGTTTTACCAGAAAAATATTATTAAATAACAATAAAATAACGTGAAAAAATCTTCAACTAAAATAAAAAAATTTAATTTAAATAAACTCCTTATTGCAAACAAATATGGTGTAATTATAGAAGTTATATTTTTTTATATCAAGAAATATTATATTCTGTTATTTTATGGAACAAAGATAGTAAGAAGTAAGAATAATATTTGTAATTTTAATATGTTAAAACAACATACAATAACTTAATATAAAACAGCGTTAGACCTCAAAAAAAACATTTTCATTGCATTTAATTAAAAAATAAATAGGGTATATATTTTATATACCCTATTACGTAATCAAAAATAAAACATTGGTTTTAAAATAAGTAATTTTTTATTGCATAAAATATGAGTATTTTATTATCGGAAACTCATTTTTAAGCATAATAACTGTTGCTCGGATCCCTAATGATTTATATTTTTGAACATAATTACTATTTTTTGCATGCATATCAGATAAATTCGTAGCAACTAATTTTATTGAACCATCTTTGAATGTATGAACTGTATAAATGTTTCGTGAGTTCTTTAATTGATAATTTTGAATTTCTGGATGTTCAGATATTAACTGTAAATAAGATCGATTTAAAAATTTTTCGTTAGCATATGTAGAAACAAACTTTTGTGCATTGACATTAGGTAAACATTTTTTAAATTTCGCAATCATTTCAGTTCTATTTGTATTGGGAATCAGTTGATCATTAACTATTACTAAAGATGAGTAGACATCTTGCATAAATTGTGAATCTAATTCAGTACTTTGTTTTAGCAATTGATATGATTTTTGAAAATCGCGAGTTGTATTTACAATATTCTGCATAGAATTGGATTGTTCTGAAACTTGCCATGGACTGTGTTGATCAATCAAAAAATTACGATCATGTAATTTTTGATTGCTTTGATCCATTTTTAACATAGTTTCAGTTTTGTGAAATGTAGTAATTTTCTTACCTTGAAAATCAAATTCTTCATCTATACTTTTAAACGGATAAAAATCATTTTCGTTCTTTTTTGGATGTGTTGGATTCAAAAGATCAGGAAATGAACTTTCAAATGCAGGATGTTTTGGATTATTATTTAGTTTATTAACAACATGAATTTTCCCCTGATGACGAATTTTATCAATTAGTGAACCTATAAATATTTTAGATGATGCTATTGTTTGTTTTAATTGTTCTACATATTCTATCAAAGAAGTAAGTGGTCCACCACTGTCATCTGAAATGATGACATTTCCCTGAAAAAAAGTGAACATTTTTTTAATTGTAGTACCATTAAAAAGATTAATCGTTTCTTGTTTAATAGTATCAAACATACCTAATATTTTATTTTTGGCTTGTATAAAGAAATTTTGGATGGTTTCTGCGATGTTGAGGTTTTGAATTGTATTTTTTATATACTCTACTGCTGCATTTAATAATTCTGTTGGAGAGGTATGAGAAGTTTTTTTTTCATGAAAAGACTATCAATGAATTTACCAATGATGCTTATACTTTCGGAAAATTCTTGCGTAAAAAAAATGTTTTGCTCCATTTTTTTTTGTGCATTTTTTAAAGAAACAAGAGAATCATAGTATATATCTTCTATTTCAATTTTATCGTTAATATTTTTATGATCAGTAGATGCTTTTTTAGCAGGATTGTTAATAGTACAAGTTCTTATAACATCGTTTTTATTATTGTTAATTTTATTAATTATAAAATTAGATGACATAATATTTTGTCCTTTTTAATTTACGATATTTCGTAAAGAAAATGTTATTAATACGAATCATGATTAGAAATGTAGATTAAATATATATGGAAATTAAGCTACTTATTGATTTAATATATTTTCTATTTCTTTTCTTTTCATGACACAGTTCTTGAAAAAAACAAACTATGTTTTAATAATATATGAAAAGTCTTATATATATAAGATATATTTTAAAAAAAGTCAATTATTAATTTAAAAAAAATATAAAATAAATGAAAGTATATTTAATTCGTAGATATTATAATAAAAGAATACATAACATAATTCATACATTTGATTTACAACATGATGAATATGCTCAAATAGCCTTAATAATTAATTTGGATTCATTAGAATTTTTTGATCGTTCGCATCCTGAAATGCATGCAATAAAAATTGATTTTGCTTCTAAAAAAAATAATTATCGTTGTTTAAATTTTTCTAAAAAAAATGAAATTTTATCGAAAGTTGTCGGAATTAAAAAAAAATATTTTCCGTTTGTGTTAGATGCCACGGCTGGATTTGGAAAAGATGCTTTTA
The DNA here is from genome assembly GCA_014622685.1 of Buchnera aphidicola (Pentalonia nigronervosa). Classification (NCBI taxonomy): domain Bacteria; kingdom Pseudomonadati; phylum Pseudomonadota; class Gammaproteobacteria; order Enterobacterales; family Erwiniaceae; genus Buchnera; species Buchnera aphidicola. The sequence goes on from CP061275.1 coordinate 460,670, forward strand.
TATTATCTTTTTTAGGATGCAAAGTTTTAATGATAGAACGTCATCCAATAATAGCTGCGCTGTTAGAAGATGGATTGCAAAGAGGATATAGAGATAAGAAAATAGGGCACTGGTTAAGAAAACGATTATCTTTTATTTTTGGAGATAGTAACAAAATGTTAGAAATGCCTATTGCACAACCAGATGTAATTTACTTAGATCCAATGTATCCAGTTTGTAAAAAACAAGTTTTACCAAAAAAAAATATACAATTTCTTCGAAAATTAATAGGAATAAATAATGATGCTCAATATTTACTACATATAGCTAAAAATTTAGCAAAACAAAGAATTGTCATAAAGAGACCATATCATGCAAAATCGATCTCTAATGAAAAAGCAGATTTCATTATTGCAAGTAAAAATCATCGTTTTGACATATATTATCCTTACAAAAAATAAGAGTGTATATAATTTTAATAGATACACTCTTATTAAAAATATTGTAAAAATTTTATATAGTTAAAACCTTATATAAATAATAATAATATCCAATACAAAATACTAGATAGCAAAATTGAAATTGGTACAGTTAACATCCATGCAATTAAAATATTTTGAATTGTTTTTATTTGAATACCATTACCATCGACGAGCATAGATCCTGCTAGCGAAGAAGACAAAATATGTGTAGTAGATACAGGTATGCCTGTATAACTTGCTATATTAATAGAAATAGAAGCAGTAATTTGCGCTGCCATTGCTTGTGCGTACGTCATACTTTTTTTCCCAATTTTTTCACCGATAGTAATAACTATGCGCTTCCAACCAAGCATTGTACCGATAGACAATGAAGCAGCAATAATTAATATAATCCAAATTGGCGCATATTCAATCGTACTAAGTATTGTTTTTTTGCTTGTATTTAAAAACATTCGATCTTTAAAATCTAATTCAAACATGGTTATAACATATTCTATTTCATTAGAAACACATAATAAAAATTGTCTTAATTGTAATCTCTGTATAGTATTTAATGAATTATAATCATGTATGTTATCTAATAACATTTGAATATTTTTTATATTTTGTAAATTTTTATTTATATGATTATTTACATCTGATGTGTCAATTTTATTTTGAATATGATTTTTTTTTACACAAATTGTGTTGTTTTTTAAATAAAATTTTTTTAGATCATAAATTGTATTTCGTGTGTGAATTATGTCGTTTTTATTAGCATGAATGTTTACTGAAAATAAAGATGGAGTTAGACCAATTAATATTAACATGATCAAACCAATGCCTTTTTGTCCATCATTAGCACCGTGTGCATAACTCACACCAATGGATGATATAATTAATATTAATCTAATTAAAATAGGTGGATACTTTTGTTTATTGATTTTTTTGTTTTCCAATGGAGTCATATAAATTTGATAAAATTTATTTTTAAAAAACACATGTAATAAAATAATAAAAATACCAGCTATTATTAATCCTATAATTGGCGAAAATACTAATGATAAAAATACGTTTTTTATTTTAGATAAATCAAAAACATGTATTAAAGATGTATGTGTAATTATAGAGTGCGTTAAATTTGTTCCAATAATTGCACCAATCAATGTATGTGAACTTGATGCGGGCAAACAAAAGTACCAAGTAAATAAATTCCATATTATAGATGCAAGTAAAATAGAGAAAATCATTGCAAGAGCATTTTTAGAATAAATATTTAATAGTATATCATTAGGCAATAAGTGTACAATTGTATACGCGACAGTTAATCCGCCGAAAATTACTCCTAAAAAATTAAATATTCCAGAGATAATAACTGCACTATTTTCAGATATAGATCGTGTGTAAATTAAGGTTGAAACTGAATTTGCAGTGTCGTGAAAACCATTAATGGTTTCATAAAATAACACAATAATTATAGCAAAAAAAATAAATAAACTATGATTCAAATTAGAATAAGACAATAAGTCTAGCATAATCTTTAAACCATTTTAATAATTGAACTAAGTTTATTATCTGTGAGAAACTACGTTAGAGGAAAGAAAAATATAAATTTTATTTACAAAATGTTTATACTATTGATTATACGTTGAAGAAATGCATAATTACGTTATATGTTTTTTTAATTTATAAGACAAAAAGATTCCAAAAGAAAGCGCGCTCAAAATAAAAATAGAAATTCCTAACCATTTTAAATGAAGCCAAAAAAAACCACCAAATGTGCCAAACAAACTAGAACCTAAATAATAAAAAAATAAATATAATGATGTTGCTTGCACGACAGCAGTATTTGTACATAAGCTAATCCAACTACTTACAATAGAGTGAGATGCAAAAAAACCACTAGAAAAAATGATTAAACCAATAATTATTGTAAATAACTGATCATGCTGTGTAATTAAAAGACCAATTACCATTAATGTCAATGATGTAATTAATATGTTAATACGATTATATTTACTAATTAGTATACCTGCTTTTGGCGAACTATATACTCCAGTTAAATAAATAATTGACAGTAATCCTATATTAGATTGTGATAGAAAAAATGGTGTTAACATCACTCGATAACCAATATAATTAAATATCGTCACAAAACTACCCATCAAAATTAAACCAATCATGAACAAACTGAACAATGCTTGATTTTTTAAATGCATACAAAAATTACCTAAAAACTTATGAACATCAATTGAAATACGTGAAAAATTTTTTGATGGAGGTAAAAAATAAAAAAAACAAAAAGACGATACTAAAGAAAATATACCAATAATCATAAGTGAAGTGTGCCATGAAAATTTTTCAGACAAAACACTACTTAAAAGTCGTCCAGAACAGCCACCAATAGTATTTCCGCTGATATATAATCCCATACAAAAAGATAAAGATTTTGGATGTATTTCTTCACTAATATATGTCATAGCAACAGCAACTACTCCGCTTAAAGATAATCCTGTTAAAGCACGTAACACAACAATGACAGTCCAGTTAGTCATTTTAGAACATATAATTGTAAGAATTGTTGCTATTAACAAAGAATATGACATAATTAATTTACGACCCAGCATATCCGAAAGGGGTCCCGTAAATAACATACCTATAGCCATCATCCCGGTTGCTGCAGAAAGAGATAAACTGCTTTCTGATGGGGTTAAATGAAACTGTTTAGAAAATATAGGTAAAATTGATTGAACACAATATAAAATGGAAAAAGTAGAAAAACCACCTGAAAATAAAGCTAAAATCATATGATTAAATTTTTTTGTACGTCTTTTAATATATTCTTTTCGTATAAAAGATATGCGTTCTAACTTAATTTTCACCAAAATAGATATCCTTTTTATAAAAAATGATGACTTCTTTTATATATATATGTAACCGTCGTAAACGTGTTTTGCTGGTCCTTGCATATAGAGAGGATGTCCTACTCCATTCCACTTTACGATCATATTTCCACCGTGTAATTCTACTTCTACTTTATTTGTCAGAAGGTTCTGTGAAATACCAACTGCAACTGCTGCACATGCACCACTACCACAAGCGTATGTTTCTCCGACATCTCTTTCATACACTCGCAGCTTAATGTAATTTTTTCTTACAATTTCCATAAAATTTATGTTTATTCCTTCTGAAAAAATACAATTATTTTCGATTATTTTACTGATTTTTTGAACTGGAGCATATTTTATAGATTTTACTTTTATAATGCAATGAGGATTTCCTATAGAAACTAAATTATATTTCAAATTTTTTAGTAATTTTTTTTTTGATAAATAATCATATGTATTTTGTTGAGAAAGAAAAATTTGATTCAGTTTAAAATAGGGTTCGTTCATATTGACTTGAATAGTTTTATTGTTAATAAATTTAATAATTAAATCTCTATTATTTGTTTTTATAAAAACCTGTTTTTTATTAGTTAATTTATACAATTTTAAAAACATACCAAAACATCGTGCACCATTTCCGCATTGCTCGACTTCATTTCCATTAGAATTAAAAATTTCATAATGGAAATCATATGTAGAATTATGTGCTTTTTTTACAAGTAATAATTGATCAAAACCAATTCCTCTATGTCGATTAGATAATTTTTTTATAATTGAAGAATTTATACAAACATTTTGATCAATACAATTAATAATTGCAAAATCATTACCTAAACCATGCATTTTAGAAAAATATATTTTTTTTTTATTGTTATATTTAAAAATCATTGTTTTTTCCTGATGTTTGTTTGATTTTTTTAATATTTTACATGTCATTTTTAGAGGACAGTCAAGATATTTTATAAATAATCTAAAAAATCAACATTTTTTATTTTTCAAATTTGATATAATAATTTAAATAAGGAAAATTTTATGCACAACAATAAAGATACAATGCTGAAATATAGTAAATATTATAAATTATTAGATCATTTGTTTCAAAAAATAGAAGATAATTTAAATTTATATAGTAATGATGCAGAAATTGATTATGAAATACAAAACTATGTTATGACTATTACCTTTATTAATAAAAGTTCAATCATTATCAATAAACAAGAGTTATTACGACAAGTATGGTTAGCAACATCCAAAAACGGATATCATTTTAATTATAAAGATCATCAGTGGATTTGTAATCGTAGTAAAAGAAATTTTTGGGATATATTTCAACATGCGTGTTCAATTCAATCAAAAAAACAATTGTTTTTTTTAAAACAATAGGTATATTTTGTATGAATATAAAAAATGATTACTTTATAAAAAATTAACGCGTAATTTTTATAATTAAAGGATTTTTATGAAATAGTTTTTACATCAAAATTATGGAGATAATAAAATTATTTGATGTTCTATTATAGAATACTTTTTCAACGTTAATAATTAAACGTATTTAAAAATAAAGTATTATGTACGTTTGAATTAAAATATGAAATGTCAAGTTTTATTTGATATAATTTATGGAAATGTATGTTAAAAAAATGTTTCGTATCAATGAGAAACATCATGTATATAAATATCAGATATAACTTAATAAAAACATAAACAATTAATTTTTGATCGAACATTTTCAGTCAAATATAATTAAATATTATGTTTAATTAATACATATATTATTTTTCAATGAATGATTTAATTAAGTTATATATTAATCATGTAATTTGTTTTTTTTAGGGTAATGTTCTTATTAAGAAATGTATTTAACATTTTTTTCGAATTGTATTTCATTATTTATTTTGATATAACCATTTTTATGAAAAAATACAAAAATAAAAAATACGAAAAATATGTACTGTTTTAATATTTAAACTAAAATTTTAAAACTTTTTTAAAAATGTGAAATATAATTTTTCTGTTTTTCTAAAAATTAATATAACATAAAATGTATATCAAATTTGTTCGATCAAATAAAAATTTTAAAAATCAAATATCGGCTGATGATCATTTTTATTTTTAAGAAACAGATTTAACATAAATTAATTTTAAAATAAAATTTTAAAGAAATATTTTTGAAATATAAAAAATTTATTTATTTTATAAAATAACTGTGCTTTTCACATTATTTATAAAGATTAAACAATTGATCGTAAAAAAATTAATATATCAATAAAAATTTTTTATTAGAAATTTATGTATTTATTTAATGATTGTATTTTATTACATAAAAAATTGTTTTTTACTAAAAATATAGTATGCAAAGTATTTATACTATGTTTTTATTTATCAACTTTAAATATTTATAAATTTTTATAATAATTCTTTTTTTTTACATATTATATTTTCCTTTTGATAATTTAAAATACTATATCGATTAATTAAAAAAAATAGTATGTATAGATCAATTCTGCCAATATGAAATATTAATTTATTTTAAAGTATATATTTTAATTTAAATAGAAAATGATATATTTAAAAATTTTTGTTTTTATCGGCGAAAGAGGATTTGAACCTCTGACCTACTGGTCCCAAACCAGTTGCGCTACCAAACTGCGCTATTCGCCGAATACATTATTTTTTGGGTGGTTAATGGGATTCGAACCCATGACCACTGGAATCACAATCCAGCACTCTACCAACTGAGCTATAACCACCACAACTGAAAAAATATTTTTAACGGTATTATATAATATTTTTAAGTTGTTGAAAACTGCGCTCGACAGGATTTGAACCTGATACCTCTACCTTCGGAAAGTAGTGCTCTATCCATATGAGCTACGAGCGCATAAACAAAAACTAGATTATATTTTATGACTAATGATCTTTTTTGTCTAGTCTTTTTCATATAAAATTCATAATAAATAAATATTTTTATAGACTAATTGTACAGTTAATATCTTAAAAATATATAGAAAATTAATTTAATTTTACATAAGATGTAATGATTAAAAATTTATGATTTATGTCATTTTAGAATTTCAATTTTTATGAACGTTTCATCATATCAAAAAAATCATTGTTAGTTTTTGTCATAGATAATTTATTAAGCAAAAATTCCATTGCGTCTATTTCGCTCATAGGATGAATAATTTTTCGTAAAATCCACATTTTTTGCAACTCATCTGATAAAGTTAATAACTCTTCTTTTCTCGTTCCAGATCGGTTATAATCGATAGCTGGAAAAACACGTTTTTCAGCAATTTTTCTAGATAACAGAAGTTCCATATTGCCTGTTCCTTTAAATTCTTCATAAATTACTTCATCCATTTTAGATCCTGTGTCTATTAATGCCGTTGCTATAATTGTTAAGCTACCTCCTTCTTCTACATTTCGTGCAGCACCAAAAAATCGTTTAGGTCTATGCAATGCATTAGCATCAACACCGCCAGTTAAAACTTTTCCTGAAGCTGGAACTACAGTATTGTAAGCTCGAGCTAAACGAGTAATAGAATCTAATAAAATAATTACATCTTTTTTATGTTCAACTAAACGTTTAGCTTTTTCAATAACCATTTCTGCAACTTGTACGTGTCTTGAGGCTGGTTCATCAAATGTTGAAGCTACAACTTCACCATTCACTAATCTTTGCATTTCAGTCACTTCTTCAGGGCGTTCGTCAATTAATAAAACCATTAAAACGCAATCTGGATGATTATAAGCGATACTTTGTGCAATATTTTGTAAAAGTATTGTTTTTCCTGCTTTAGGCGGGGCGACAATTAAACCTCTTTGTCCTCGACCAACTGGTGATGCTAAATCTAATACTCTTGCAGTAAGATCTTCAGTAGAACCATTACCCCGCTCCATTCTTAATCGAGAATTAGCATGTAATGGTGTTAGATTTTCAAACAATATCTTACTTCTCGCATTTTCAGGTTTGTCGTAATTAACTTTATTCACTTTTAATAAAGCAAAGTACCTCTCACCTTCTTTTGGTGGTCTTATTTTTCCAGAAATAGTATCACCAGTACGTAAATTAAATCTACGGATTTGGCTTGGTGAAACATAAATATCATCAGGACCAGCTAAATAAGAACTATCAGCAGATCGTAAAAAGCCGAATCCATCTTGTAATATTTCTAAAACACCATTTCCAAATATATCTTCTCCACTTTTTGCATGTTGTTTAAGGATGGCAAAAATAATGTCTTGTTTACGCATGCGCGCTAAATTTTCCAAACCCATTTTTTCACCAAGAGTAATTAATTCAGAAACTGGCATATTTTTAAGTACGGTAAGATTCATAATGGTGGGTTCTTAGTAAAATCGGGGTAATTCCTGAAATAATGTAATAAAAATATAATTCTGAAAGTTTTGTACATTCATAAAGTAAATGTAATGTTTAAAGAAGATTTTAGAAACTAACTGTTTTGATTTTATTTGATAAATTCATTTAAAAATTCTTGTAATTGAAATTTAGATATAGCACCTACTTTAGTTGCAAGTATTTCGCTATTCTGGAATAATAATAATGTAGGAATACTTCTAACAGAATATAATGGAGCAATATGAGGATAGTTTTCAATATTTAGTTTAAAAATAGTTATCTTATCAAGATACTCTTCTGCTATTTCTTCTAGAATTGGTGATAAAATTTTACAAGGGTTACACCAATCTGCCCAAAAATCGACCAAGGTAAGATTTTTTGACTGCGCAATTTTTGTTTTAAAATTTTGATCAGTTAATTCAATTATTCTGTTCATATTTACGATTTACTCGGAAGTCGGGAAATTAAGCAAAAATAAAATTTAAATTATTATTTTAGATCAATAAATATTATGATATCATTTTTAAATTTTTTTTTAAACTAAAATTATAAGTTTAATTTTGTTAAAATATATCGCATATTTTATATGTACTATTATATTTACTTCATTGCTGCCATGTCAGATCTTCTTGGGGTAACTCAAACAAAAAACGACTTGGTTCTGCATGTACAATTCTTCCATATTGGCAATATTTATAACAATAACTTAAACATAGTTCTTTTTGTGCTCGTGTTATACCTACATAAGCTAACCGTCTTTCTTCTTCAATATGATTTGCATGTATACTTTTGTGGTTAGGCAAAATACCTTCAATCATGCCAATTATGAAAACTGACTGAAATTCTAAACCCTTAGAAGCATGTAATGTCATTAATTGCACTTTATTTATATTAGATGTTTGTATGTTTTTTTCAGTTATATCACCAAGTGTCATTTTTTCAATTATTTGTTTCAACGTCATTGGTTCATCAGTTTTACTGCCTTTTAGCATATTTTGAAACCAGGTAGATAAAATATAGAGATTGTGCATACTATTTCTAATTTTTTCAGAATCGTTCAACGTTTTATACAGCCATGTTTCATATTTTATATCATCAAGAATTTTTTTTATAAGATTATATGGTTGTATAAGAGAAAAATTAGTTATTTCTCTCATCCAAGAAATAAATTTTTGTATTTTATGTATAGTTTTTTTTGCGATACAATTGACAATATTAATATCATTAATAGATTGAAAAATACTAATTTTTTGTTTATTTGCCCATTCTTCTAATTTATTTAATGTTTTTATTCCTATTTTTCGAGCAGGAATATTTAATATTCTCATAAGAGCGTGGTTGTCATGTGGATTCACAACAACACGAAGATAATTTAATATATCTTTAATTTCGGAACGTGAAAAAAATGATAGATTATCAGCAATTTTATAAGGAATATTTTGATCTATTAAAACTTTTTCAAGAATTTTAGATTGATAATTACTTCGATATAAAATAGCGTAATCTTGGTATTTTTTGTTATTTTTAGTACATTTTGAAAAAATATATTTTGCAATTTTTTTTACTTCATTTTCTTCAGTTTTACCCATGAAAACTTTTATTTTTATACCATTTTTTAATTGAGAAAATAATTTTTTTTTTATTAATTGCGTGTTATTTTTAATCAGATTATTAGCAGCTTTTAATATTCTTCCCGAAGAGCGATAATTATGTTCCATTTTTATTATTTTTACATTGGGAAAATCTTGTTTTAATAATAAAATATTTTTTGGATTAGCTCCTCTCCAAGAATAAATGCACTGATTATCATCCCCTACTAATGTAAAATTACCGTGATTTTCAGTAATCATTTTTATCAATTCATATTGACTATGATTTGTATCTTGATATTCATCCACCAATAAATAAGCAATTTTTTTTTGCCAACGACGTTTTATCTCAGGATGTTTTTTTAATAATAATGTTGGTATATAAATTAAATCATCAAAATCTAATATATTTGAATTACGTAAATAAAGAGTATATAAATGATAAATGTATGCAATATTTTTATCGATATCTGAAGATTGTAATGATTGTACTTGAGTTGGAGTTAATAGTTTATTTTTCCAATAAGAAATCATAAAAATAATTTTTTTTAAATATATGTTGTTGTTTTTAATGATAGTTTTAGATATTTTTTTTAAAATAGTAATTTTATCTTTTTCATCGTAAAGTAAAAATTTAGAACTGAATTTTAATGTATGAATTTCTTGTTTGATAATTTCTAATCCTAACGCATGAAATGTTAATACCATGATTTTTTTAGCTTCAAAGGTATGCAAATACTTTAATAAACGAGTTTTCATTTCATGAGCAGCTTTGTTAGTAAAAGTCACAGCTAAAATATTATTTGGGGTATATTGACCATATTTTATTAAATAAATAATTTTTTTAATAATAACTTTTGTTTTTCCTGAACCTGCCCCCGCTAAAATTAAGCAGGGACCATGAATAAATTCAATTGCATTTTTTTGAGAAATATTAAGCATCATAAAATTATATGTCAAGTTTATGAAATATGTTATTTAAGTAAATCATACTTATTCTACAATGGCCAGTTGTTTCATCTTTGTCATATATTTTCTTAATTTTCGACCAATTATTTCTATTGGATGATTGCGAATTGCATTATTTATGTCGTATAGTTCTACATTATTTATTTTATTATTAGACTGTGCAGAGCCAAGATCGCTTTTTTTTAATGGATTGACAATATTTTTTAAAATGGGATATGCAGATTCAGAAAATAAATAATTACCATATTCGGCAGTATCTGAAATAACTAAATTCATTTCATGCAATCTTTTTCTGGCAATCGTATTAGCAATTAATGGTAGTTCATGCAAAGATTCATAGTAAGCTGATTCTTGCATTATTCCACTGTTTCTCATTGTTTCAAAACATAATTCAATACCAGCTTTTATTATAGCTACCATTAATATGCCATGATCATAATATTCTTGTTCACTTATTTTTTCTTGATATTTAGGTGATTGTTCAAAATTAGAATTTCGTGTTTTTTTTCGCCAATATAACAATTTTTGGTCTTTGTTATTCCAGTCTTTCATCATTTCTATAGAAAATTCACCCGAAATGATATCATCCATGTGTTTTTGAAATAATGGAAATAATTTTTCTTTAATTATATTTGAAATTTTAAAGGCTCTTATTCTAGATGAACTTGATAATCTGTCCATCATTAATGTAATACCACCATGTTTAAGAGAATGTGTGATAATTTCCCACCCATATTGAATTAAATGACTAGAATAAGAAGGATCATATCCTTCGAAAAGTAACTTTTCATAACATACTAATGAAGCAGTTTGTAACATACCACATAAAATGGTTTGTTCACCCATCAAGTCTGATTTTACTTCAGCAGAAAAAGATGATTCAAGTACACCGGCTCGATGGCCACCAATAGAAAACGCCCATGCTTTTGCTAAATTTAATCCTATTTTTTTTGGATCATTCTTATGATGTACTGCAATTAATGTAGGTATGCCAAAATTTCTTTGGTATTCTTGTCGTACTTCAGTACCAGGGCATTTTGGAGCTACCATAATAACAGTAATGTCTTTTCGAATATTATCGTTACATTCTACGATATGAAATCCATGTGAATAACCTAAACAGGCATCCTGTTTCATTAGTTTTTGTATTTTTTTTACAACATTTCTGTGTTGTTTATCAGGTGTTAAATTTATTACTAAATCAGCATAAGGTATTAGTGATTCGTAATCAGATACTTTAAATCCATTTTCAATAGCGTTGAACCAAGACTGACTTTTATTGATAATACTACTTTTCTGTAATGCATAACTGATGTCTAATCCAGAATCTCTCATGTTTAAACCTTGATTTAATCCCTGAGATCCACATCCAATGATAACTATTTTTTTGTTTCTTAGGATATCATTTTTTTTGTTAAATTCTTCTTTATTCATCAAACGACATTTTTTTATTTCATTTAATTTTTGTCTAAAATTTAACGTATTAAAGTAGTTCATTATTGATATTCCTGATATTTTTAAAAATGTGATATTTTTATGTTGAAAATAATCGTTTGTTATCTATTAAACAATTTTTTTTTATCACGGACAGCTCCTTGATCAGCGCTAGTTGAAAAAAAAGCATATGCTTGTAATGCAGGAGATACATATCTTTTACGATTATGAGGAGTATATGCATGTATTCCTCTGGATTGTTCTGCATTAGATCGTATAGATAGTTCGTGATCTGTTATATTAAGATGAATTTTTCTATTAGCGATATCAATAATAATATTATCACCATTTTTTACAAGTGCAATGATTCCTTGATTCGCTGCTTCAGGAGAAATGTGTCCTATAGATAACCCTGACGTTCCACCTGAAAATCTACCATCTGTAATAAGCGCACATTTTTTATCTAAATTAATAGATTTTAAATATGTGGTTGGATATAACATTTCTTGCATGCCTGGTCCGCCCCGAGGACCTTCATAGCGAATAATAATTGCATCACCTGCAGATACTCTTTGATTTAAAATAGCATCGACTGCATCTTCTTGACTTTCATAGATTTTGGCAATACCTGAAAAAAAATAATTTTCTTTATCTATACCTGCAGTTTTTATTATGCATCCGTTTTTTGCTAAATTACCATATAAAATAGCTAATCCTCCATCTTGATTGTATGCGTTTTCACAAGATCGAATACATCCATTTTTACGATTTTTGTCTAATGTTCGCCATCTGAATTCTTGAGAATACGGTTGCGTAGTTTTATTCCTTCCTGGTCCAGCTCGAAACATTCGAATAATATCTTTGTCGTTTGTTTGTAAGATGTCATACATTTTTAATGTATCTTTTAAACTTAATTGTAAAATATTTTTTGTTTTCGTGTGCAGCAATTTAGCTCGATTTAGCTCTCCTAAAATACTCATTACACCACCTGCACGATGCACATCTTCCACGTGATATGTAGTACTGCTTGGGGCAACTTTACAAATATGAGGTATGATTTTTGATAAATTATTAATATTAGATAAATTAAAATCTACTTGTGCTTCTTGCGCAGCTGCTAATATATGTAATATCGTATTTGTTGAACCTCCCATTGCGATGTCTAACATCATTGCATTTTCAAAAGATTCTTTATTAGCAATAGATCTTGGCAATACATTCACATTATTATTTTTATAATATTCTTCTGTTATTTTTACAATAATTTGAGCTGATTTTAGAAATAGCTTTTTTCGATCTATATGTGTTGCTAATAATGTTCCATTTCCAGGTAGAGCTAAACCCATAGCTTCTATTAAACAATTCATAGAATTTGCGGTAAACATACCTGAGCAAGAACCACATGTAGGACAGGCGGATTGCTCAATTTTCTTTATAAATTTTTCAGATTGCTTACGATTTCCACTGTTTTCAATAGCATCTACTAGATTAATTTTGATAATTTTTCCTTTTTTTTCTATGGTTCCTGCTTCCATTGGCCCACCTGAAACAAATACTACTGGTATATTTAAACGTAATGCGGCCATTAACATGCCTGGTGTTATTTTATCACAGTTAGAAATACAGATCATGGCATCTACGCAATGTGCGTTAATTACATATTCTACAGAATCTGCAATTAATTCACGTGAGGGTAATGAGTACAACATCCCAGAATGACCCATGGCTATTCCATCATCAATAGCAATAGTATTAAATTCTTTTGGAACTCCATTCATTTTTTGAATTTCTTTAGATACTATTTTTCCAATTTTTTGTAAATGTATATGACCTGGTACAAATTGTGAGAATGAATTAACAATTGCAATGATTGGTTTTTGAAAATCTGCGTCAGTCATCCCTGTTGCGCGCCATAAAGACCTTGCTCCAGACATATTTCTACCATATGTTGTTGTACGAGAACGATAATCTGGCATATTTAAACCTTAAAAAAAATAATTATTTTAAAAGTGTCATAAATTTTTATTTTAAAAAAATTTGTTTATAATTTTTGAATGGAGAAAAGAATGTTTTTTTAAAACGCGGCTGAATGCTTCAAATAGTAGGATTTATATTATAAAAATTTAATTTTTATGTATGCATTTTGTATAAAAAAATTACAAAATTATTTTCGTAATTTTTCAGGGGTGGAAGGATTTGAACCTACAACTTTCGGTTTTGGAGACCGATGCTCTGCCAATTGAACTACACCCCTATTCATTTTTAAAGTATTAAAAATTATTATATTCATAACAGTAAGAAAAGTCTAGTATGTATTCTATATATTTTTATATTTATTAATTACGAAGGTATTTCAATATATGAAAACTCCAATTTATTTAGATTATGCAGCAACTACGCCAGTAGAACCAGACGTAGCAAAAAAGATGATGGATTATTTAACAATAGATGGTGAATTTGGAAATGCAGCATCTCGGTCCCATAAATTTGGTTGGAAAGCAGAAGAAATAGTTGATATTGCACGAAATCAAATATCTGATTTAATTGGATCAGATGCACGCGAAATTATTTTTACATCTGGAGCTACAGAAGCAAATAATTTAGCTATAAAAGGCATAGCTTTTTTTCATAAAAATAAAGGTAATCATATTATTACTAGTAAAACTGAACATAAATCCGTTTTAGATACTTGTAGATATTTAGAAAACAATGGTTTTTCTGTAACTTATTTGACACCAAAAAGTAATGGTATTATTGATTTAAATGATATAAAAAATAATATCAATAAAAATACTATTTTGGTTTCTTTAATGCATGTAAATAACGAAACTGGCATTATTCAAAATGTTGAAAACATTGCAAAAATTTGTAAATTATATGGTGTTTTTTTTCATGTGGATGCAACACAAAGCGTTGGAAAAATACCTATTAATTTACAAGATTCATCGATAAATTTAATGTCTTTTTCTGCGCACAAGATTTATGGACCAAAAGGAATTGGGGTGTTATATGTACGTCGAAAACCCCGCATGCGTTTATTACCTTTAATACACGGCGGAGGTCATGAACGTGGCATGCGTTCAGGTACTTTACCTGTTCATCAAATTGTTGGCATGGGCGAATCTTGTGCTATAGCAAAAAGAAAAATAAATGATGATTTTATTCACTTAATAAAGTTACGAAATTATTTATGGAATGGTATTAAAAATATTGAAGAAGTATATTTAAATAGTGATTTGCAACAAGGTTCTCCTCATATTTTAAATGTCAGTTTTAATTATGTTGAAGGTGAATCATTAATTATGGCTCTAAAGGATTTAGCAGTATCTTCTGGTTCTGCATGCACTTCAGCAAGTTTGGAGCCTTCATATGTTTTAAAAGCATTAGGAATTAAAGATGAGTTAGCTCATAGTTCTATTCGCTTTTCAATTGGGCGATTTACAACTCAACATGAAATTGAACATACAATTTTATCAGTACACCAAGCAATTAAAAAATTACGTGAATTATCACCATTATGGGAAATGTTCAAATCAGGAGTTGATTTAAATAGTATAGCATGGGATTATAATTGACAGATTTAATAAAATTTAAAAAGGTAATTTATATGGTTTATAGCAAAAAAGTCATGGACCACTATGAAAATCCTCGCAATGTTGGATCGTTTTCTAATTCTGATAAAAATGTTGGAAGTGGATTAGTTGGTGCGCCTGCATGTGGTGACGTGATGAAATTACAAATTAAAGTTAATAAAAAAGGTATTATTGAGGATGCTTGTTTTAAAACTTATGGATGTGGTTCGGCAATCGCATCAAGTTCACTAGTAACTGAATGGGTAAAAGGTAAAACAATTACAGAAGCTGAATCGATTAAAAACACAACTATAGTTGAAGAATTAGAATTGCCACCAGTAAAAATTCATTGTTCTATTTTAGCAGAAGATGCTATCAAAGCCGCTATTACAGATTATAAAAAAAAACTCAGTCAAAAATAGTTTAATCATTGCAAATGTCATGTTGAAAGAAGATATTCTTTCAACATATATTTAACATAATTTTTTGATGTTACTGAAATAATTTATAAGGGTACAAATGGATTATTTTACACTATTTGAAATACCTAAAACGTTTTTTATTAATCAAGAATTGTTAACGAAAAATTTTTATAAGTTACAGTTAAAATTTCATCCTGATGTGTTTTTACATCATTCAGAAGAGGTAAAAAAAATCGCTTTAAAAAAGTCAATTAGAATTAATAAAGGTTATAAAATTTTAAAAGATTTTTTAAATAGAGCAATATATCTGCTTTATATAAATGGCATAGATCTTAAAAAAGACATGCAAGCATCAGAAAATAAATCATTTTTAGTAAAGTATTTTTTTTTACAAGAAGAATTAGATTTTCTAAAAAAAAATAATTTTGATGCGAAAAAATTATGTATTTTAGAAAATAAAATAAATAAAAAGATTAAAAAGTATAAAAAATTAATTGAATTAAATTTTATCAATAATAATTATCAAGTAGTTGTTGAGATAGTTAAAAAATTGTTATTTTTTGAAAACATCAAAAATAATTTAAATACAGAAAAGGATGTGTATTTAATTAATGTTAATAAAGGCAAGTATAAATGACGCTTTTAAAAATAAAACGTGATCAAAAATTATTTTTAGGAATTGATTTTGGTACAACGTATTCTTTAGTAACAACAGTATATAAAAAAGATATTGTATTTTTATTAGATGAAAAACGTCGTTTTTTGATACCATCAATCGTACATTACAAAAAAAATAATATTTTAATAGGTTGGGATGCTGAAAAATACAAAATTGTTGATTCTATTAATACTATTAGTTCTGTAAAAAGATTTATTGGTCATTCTATTCATTTTGTTAGAGATAGATATCCGGTGTTGCCATACGTTTTAAGAAAAGATGACGACGGGAAAGTTTTATTTGAAACGTGTGCAGGTTTTTTTACTCCTACAGATGTTGCTAGTAATATACTGGTAGATCTAAAAAAGAAATCTGAAGTGTTTTTTAATAAAGAAATATGTGCAAGTATTATTACTGTACCAGCTTATTTTAGCAATATTCAACGTGCTGAAATAAAAAAAGCTGCTATATCCGCAAAAGTTAATTTAGTTAGATTGTTAAATGAGCCGACAGCAGCAGCTATTGCATATGGTTTACAAATGTATAAAAAGGGAATTATTGTTGTTTATGATCTAGGAGGTGGTACTTTTGATGTTTCTATTTTGCAATTAAATAAAACAGTTTTTCAAGTTTTAGCAACCAGCGGAGATACTAATTTAGGCGGTGATGATTTTGATATTGCATTAGCACAGTATATTTATAAAAAATCTAATTTGTCCAATAAATGCAATGATATTTTCTATATGGAACTGTTAGCGTTATCAAAAAAAGTGAAGATTCAATTAACTAAAAATGAAGTGGTTAAAATACAATTTTACAATTGGGTTGGTGAAATTCATCGATATGAATTTAATTTAATTATCAAAATTTTTATTAATAAAACACTATCTATTTGCGCACAGTTAATTAAAGAAACAAAGTTATCATTAGATGTTATTAAAGATATTATTTTAGTAGGAGGTTCAACACGAATACCGTTTTTATATAAAGAGGTTGCACGTTTTTTTAAAAAAACACCCTTGCAATCTATTGATCCTGACCAGGTTGTAGCAATTGGCGCAGCAATTCAGGTGAATATGTTAATGAATAATGTTTTAAAAAAAAATCAAAAAATACTTTTATTAGATGTTTGTCCACTTTCTTTAGGAATAGAGGTAATGGGAGGATTTGTTGAGAATATTATTCCTTGTAATACTCCGATACCCATTTCAAAGACAAAAGAGTTTACTACTTTTAAAGACAATCAAACAGTTATATTGATTCATGTCGTACAAGGTGAAAATAAGTTAGTCAAGAATTGTGTATCTTTATCACGATTCGTTTTAAGAAATATTCCCCGTCAAAAAGCAGGTATAGCACGTATTTTAGTTACTTTTGAAATAGATGCAAATGGTTTGATTAATGTAACAGCATCAGAAAAATATAGTAAGAGAGAAGAAACAATAAGCATAGAAAACGTTTTTTTATCTACAGAATAAAATTATTTTTACATAAACATCATAATATTTACAGTTGCAATATGAACGTAATTTTTATATATATGTTATTTATAATTTTTAGATAACATTTTGGAAAACAATAGATGCCTATAGTATTATTTTTACCTCATAAAATTATATTACCTAAAGGTAGTAAATGTCTTGCAAAACCTGGCGAGACAATTTTAACTGTTGCATTACGAAATAACATTAATATTGAACATGCTTGTGAACAGTCATGTGCATGTAGTACTTGTCATTGTATTATAAGAAAAGGTTTTTTTTCTCTTTCAGGATGTTCTGAGAAAGAAGAAGATGTTTTAGATAAAGCATGGGGTTTAGAGACTGAAAGTCGGCTAAGTTGTCAAGCGATTATTGGAAATAGTGATATTGAAGTAGAAATTCCTTTATATAATAGTAACTATAACAATAGTTAAAAATCAATTTTTCTTTTTTTAGTGCAGTATGGATTAGTGCTATCTTTAAATTTTATATGCATTGGAATGCTGTTTACGTTAAAAGTACGGCAAAAAAAATTGACTAAATATCTTTTATATGATGTAGATAGATATTTGGTTCGATTACCATGTATAATAATTTTTAGTGGTTTAAAGCTGCCTATATGGGCATATTTTAGTTTTATTTTATAACCTTTTGTCATTGGTGGTTGATGTCTTTTTATTGCTTCATGCAGTGTTTTAGTTAGTTCTGATGTGTTTATTTCTATGTTATATGATTGATGTATTTCATGAATTAATTGAAATAACTGAGACAATCTTATTTTATGTAAAGCTGAAATAAAATGCATCTTGGATAAAGATAGAAATGAACATTGTTTTTTGATTGTATTTTTTATTTGTCTTTTAATTGAAGAATTTATTAGATCGGATTTATTAAATACTAAAATGATTGGTTTACCAGATTTTAGAATGAAATTAGCTAATTTTAAATCTTGCTGACATATTTCAATGCTTGCATCTATTATTAATAAAGATACATCTGTTTTTTTAACAGTTTGTAAAGTTTTAATAATTGAAAATTGTGTGATACTATTTTGTTTTTTTTTGTTTTTAGGTATCCCAGCAGTGTCAGTGAAAATATATTTTTTATTATTATATTGAATTGGTACAGAAATGCTGTTTAATGTTGTTCCTGGCGTGTTACATGTAATCATTCTCTCTTGTCTTAAAAGAGCATTAATTAAAGTGGATTTTCCAACGTTTGGACGGCCTATACAAGTTATTTTGATTTCTTTTTTTTGTTTTTTATTGTTATTTTTTATGATTTTTGTTTCATGTTTATTATTAAAATTTTTATGTATCCAAGGTAACAGAAATTGAGATATTAGTATATTAATTCCAGTTTTATGACTAGCGGAAATCTGATAGATTTCTGCGAATCCTAAAGAATAAAATTCATTTTTTTGATTAGATATTTCAATATTATCTGTTTTATTAATAATTAAAATAATCTTCTTGTTGTATTTTCTAACTTTGTTTAAAATTATACAATCTTGGCTTATTAATCCGCTTTGAGCATCTACTATAAAAAAAATTAAATTTGCTTTTTGTATAGCAATTAATGTTTGTTTGTAAGCTTGTTTTTCTATTTCGTTTAATGGTGCATCAAATCCCGCAGTATCGATTAGGATAGATTGTTGTATTCTGCTAATATTCCATAACCCATATTGTCGATCTCGAGTTAGTTTAGTTTGATGAGATACTAATGCATTTCTCGTTTTTGTTAAAACGTTAAATAAAGTAGATTTTCCTACATTAGAACGCCCAATTAATGCAATAATGGGTAACATAATGAATGTGATCTCTTCTTATATTTTTTTAAAATGTAACTTTAGGAACAATTATTAGATATATATTTTTATTGAAATTCAGATATTTTCATGTTAAGGATTTCTTTAGATGTATGTGATGTTTCTAATGTCCTGCTTTTTTTCCATGATTTTATTGCTTGTTTTTTATTTTTATTATCTATAAAAATATCACCTTTTATATTTTCAATTATATGATTCCAATTAATATCTTTAATGCTATTGAGGATATCTATAGCATCTTGGTTTTCATGTTTCTGCAATTTTATTTTCACCATTCTTAATTTTATAATATTTTTTAGTTCTTCATTTTCAGAATAGTGTAAGACATTATTCAGTTGAAGAAAAGCATTATTTAAGTCATTGGATGAAATATATATCTTTGCTAAAAACATAGCAGTTAGAATTCCATAAATATTATTGTTGTGCATGATAAAATTTTTTGCGTTGTTTAATGTTTCAATTTTTTTTATATCTAATTCTTGTATTACTTTTTCATATCTACATGCATTTAAGTCGGTATTTGTGTTTTTATAGAAAATGCGTTTAAAAATAAAAAAAATACTGAAAATTAAAAAAATAACAATACTAATTATTACTTTTTTTCTTGAAATATTAAGCATTTAACCTCCTTTTTTGATTTTTTTTTTTTATTTTTGGAAACAGATTTTTTGTACAAAAATATTATTATATATATTTTTTTTTTTCAATATATGCAATTTCAATTTATTTGTAATTTTTAATTTTATACTTTTTTAGAAAAAATATAAAATTTTAACGATTTATACACATTAAAATCACTGATTATGCACAGCTAATTAAATCAAAATTGTCTTTAGAATCAATGACAAAGATGACTTATCCACAGGTTTGCTTTGTCCTAATAATAATAAATATATATTTGTTCTCTTTTCTTAAAGAAAGAAAAATAATGTTAATATAATTAGATTTTGTTTTTTTCTTTTTTAATCTCTGGTTGACATATTAATCTTATATACTATAATTTTTTAAATCCCTGAAAGGAATTGAATGAAAAATGTCGCATCCAAAATGTTTCGATGTTATTGTTATTGGTGGAGGTCATGCTGGAACTGAAGCTGCTATGGCTGCAGCAAGAATGGGTTGCAAAACTCTATTATTAACGCAAAATATTTCAGATTTAGGAGTATTATCTTGTAATCCGGCGATAGGAGGAATAGGAAAAAGTCATTTAGTGAAAGAAATAGATGCATTAGGAGGTATCATGGCAGTCATATCTGATTATTCAGGTATTCAATTTAGAGTTTTAAATTCTAAAAAAGGTCCTGCTGTGAGATCTACGAGAGCGCAAATAGATAGAATTTTATATCATGAAAATACAAAGAAAATATTGTATAATCAACCTAATTTATTAATTTTGGAAGAAGAAGTAAAAGATTTAATTTTTAAACACTATCGAGTAACAGGTGTATTGACACAAAATGATATTAACTTTTTATCACAAACAGTAATTTTAGCGGTAGGTACTTTTCTCGGAGGGAAGATTCATATCGGTTTAACTAATTATCCTGCTGGACGAATTGGTGGAAAATCTTCGATAGATTTATCTAATCGTTTAAGAGAATTATCTTTGCGTGTGAATAGATTAAAAACTGGTACACCAGCGCGTATTGATGTGAACAGTATTGATTTTAGTAGTTTAACAGTTCAAAATGGAGATATTCCTGTACCGGTTTTTTCATTTATGGGTCATGCCAAAAATCATCCTGACCAGGTATCATGTCATCTTACATATACTAATGAAAAAACTCATGATATAATACGAAATAATTTACATCAAAGTCCCATATATACAAAAATTTTAACAGGTTTAGGTCCTCGATATTGCCCGTCTATTGAAGATAAAGTTGTGCGTTTTCCTAATAAAAAGTCGCATCAGATTTTTTTAGAACCGGAAGGATTATCGAGTGTTAAAATATATCCAAACGGGATTTCTACTAGTCTTCCTCTCGAAGTTCAGAAAAAATTTATCGCTTCTATTAAAGGTTTAGAAAAATCTAAAATTATCACCCCTGGATACGCTGTAGAATATGATTTTTTTGATCCGAAAGATTTATATCCTACGTTAGAGAGTAAATTGATTAAAGGTTTATTTTTTGCTGGTCAGATTAATGGTACGACTGGTTATGAAGAAGCAGCGGCGCAAGGTTTGTTAGCTGGTTTGAATGCTGGATTAACTGTTTTGAATATAAAAAATTGGTTTCCAAGGCGTGATCAAGGATATTTAGGTGTTCTTATTGATGATCTTACAACACAAGGTACTAAAGAGCCATATAGAATGTTTACATCGCGAGCTGAGTATCGATTAATGTTACGCGAAGATAATGCCGATTTGCGTTTGACTAAAATTGGTCGTAAATTTGGCTTAGTAGATGATGCAAGATGGATTCGTTACAATAACAAATTGTTGAATATAAAAAACGAAACTGCTCGATTAAAAAAAACAAAAATATGTCTAAAATCTAATGATGCTAATGTTTTAAAGAAACTATTTTCTTGTCATTTAACAAAAGATACAAATTTATTAGAATTATTAAAGCGACCAGGAATTACATTTTCAGTTTTACAAAAACTACATGATATAGATTTACGATGCACGGATTTAGATGCAATGACGGAAATTGAAAATACAACTAAATATGCAGGGTATATAAAACTACAGGAAGAAGAAATTCAACGACAATTAAATAATGAAAACACTTTTTTATCTCCTGATTGCGATTATACCAAAATTAAAGGTTTGTCTCATGAAGCCATAAATAAATTAAATGATCATAAGCCAATTTCGATTGGACAGGCATCGAGAATTTCTGGTATTACACCAGCTTCGATATCAATTTTATTGATTTATTTAAAAAAACAATCTTACAAGAAAATATTTTAAAATAAAATTTATGGTGGATTTTATTTGTTTTTTTCTGTATTCTGAAAATAACAGAGTGATTTTTAAGAAACAACAGGAAAACGAATTTTTACTCAGTTTATAAATTATTCTTTGATAATAATAAGAATAATATAGCTAATTTATTGTTTTAAATTTCTTAAAGAAATGAAATAATTAGTTAGAAATTATTTTATAGAACATGATATGATTTTTCGAGAATATTGTTAAATGACGATGAGAAAAAAATATGACATTAGAGAAAATATCTAATTCGAAAGAATATATTAATCATCATTTAAATCATTTTCAAATAGATTTACGAGATTTTTCAACTGTACAGTCTAGTGTAATTCCCTCTAGTTTTTGGGTTATAAATTTTGATTCGATATTTTTCTCTCTTTTATTAGGATTATGTTTTTTAAGTACATTATATGCAATATCAAAAAAAATTACTGCAAAAGTTCCAGGAAGATTGCAAGCTGGTGTAGAATTAATTTTTGAATTTGTAGATATTAATGTCAAAAGTATGTATCGAGGAAAAAGTATTTTTGTTGCACCGTTATCGCTAACAATTTTTATATGGGTTTTTTTAATGAACTTAATGGATTTAATACCGATTGATTTTATTCCATATATGTTGTCACATTGGTTTGCGTTACCTGCGATACGAACGGTACCTTCTTCTGATGTGAATATTACATTATCGATGTCATTCGGAGTGTTTTTTTTAATTGTATTTTACACTATTAAGGAAAAAGGTCTTTGTGGTTTTTTCAAAAGTTTAATTTTACAACCTTTTCGTCATCCTGTATTTTTTATTTTTAATTTTATTTTAGAATTGGTATCGTTATTATCCAAACCAATTTCGTTAGGATTGCGTCTTTTTGGAAATATGTATGCAGGAGAGATGATTTTTATTTTAATTGCTGGTTGTCTTCCGTGGTGGTTACAATTTTTTTTAAATGTACCATGGGCTATTTTTCATATTCTGATAGTTTCATTACAGGCATTTATTTTTATGGTATTAACTATTGTATATTTGTCAATGGCATCACAGTCGCATTAATTAAAACTTAATGCTACGAGACTTATTAATTGAAGGAGTTTGTAATGGAACATTTGAATATTAATATACTTTATATAGCTGTTGCAATAATCATTGGTTTAGCAGCTGTTGGTGCTGCAATTGGGATTAGCATTTTAGGCGGCAAGTTTTTAGAAGGAGCGGCAAGACAGCCTGATTTGATTCCATTATTAAGAACGCAATTTTTTGTAGTTATGGGTTTGGTGGACGCAATTCCGATGATTGCCGTAGGTTTGGGTTTATATATGTTATTTGCAATTTCTTGATATTTTAACCGTTTTAAAAATATGTAATTAAAATTTAAGGGTATTTTATATATAATTAGATCACATAAAGTTTAGTTTTTATTTTATTATAAAGGTATAAGACTGTGAATCTGAATGCGACAATTTTTGGTCAGATAATTTCATTTTTTTTATTTTCTTGGTTTTGTATGAGATATGTATGGCCTCCAATTATTGTGACTATTCAAAATCGACAAAAAAAAATTGAACAATCGTTAATTGCTGCTGAACAAGCTAAAAAAGAATTAGAACAAACTAAGATACAAATACAAAAAAAAATACAAAATGCAAAAGAGCATGCAGAAAAAATCTTATATACGGCAAAGTCTCAAGGAGATATTGTTTTAGCAACAGCTCAAAAAAAAGCGTTATCAGATTGTCGTAAGATGTTGATCAATACTCAATCAGAAATTGATGTAATGATTATGAATGAAAAGAAAAAATTGTATAAAGAAATAACAGTTTTATCGATTTTAATGGCAGAAAAAATCATAAAAAAACAAATTCAAAATAGCGATAGTCAAATTTTTGTCAATGAATTAATTTCTTCTTTTTCCAAGATAAAGAGTTAATATGTCAGTATCATATACAATTGCTAGGCCTTATGCTAAAGCTATTTTTGAAATTGCTGTTAAAAATAACACGATACAAAAATGGCAAAATATGTTGATTTTAATTAATGCAATTGCATCTCACAAACAAATAAAATATTTTTTATCTGGCGCTTTATCACCGAAATATTTGTCATATATCTTTTTTAAAATCAGCGGTAAAAATATTAATATGTACGCAAAAAATTTGGTCAGATTATTATCTGAAAATCAACGTTTGAGAATATTAAAGGATATATTAAAACATTTTCTAGAATTAAATTGTGCGCATCAAAATATTTTAGTTGTTCATTTAATCACAGCACACCCTTTTTCTAAAAAACAAATTTTTGATATTCGTAAAATTTTAGAAAATATTTTTCTGAAAAAAATTGAGTTTGTATGTAAAATTAATCGTGACATAATTAGTGGTTTTATATTAAAAACGTATGATACAGTTTTTGATTTTTCTATTCGAAGTCATCTGAATCAACTGTTTAAAACTTTAAATCCTTAAGAGAAAAAATAATATATGCAATTAAATTCTACTGAAATTAGTGAGTTAATTAAAGAAAGAATTTCTCAATTTAAAGTATTTCATCAATCATATAATACAGGTAAAATTGTATCTGTTAGTGATGGTATTATAAAGATTTATGGTCTATCTAACGTCATGTTAGGTGAAATGATTTTATTGCCAAATAATGAATACGCTATCGCTTTAAATATAGAACGAGATATAATTGGTGCAATTGTACTTGGTCCCTATGCACATATTTCTGAAGGAGATGAAGTGCAGTGTACAGGAAAAATATTAGAAGTACCTGTTGGCATCAATTTGTTAGGTCGAGTTGTAAATGCATTGGGCGTACCTATTGATGGAAAAAAGGATATAAAAAACGACAGTTATTTTCCAGTTGAAACAGATGCGCCTGGAGTCATTGATCGTCAATTTATTAATCAACCAGTACAAACTGGTTATAAAGTCATTGATTCAATTATTCCTATTGGAAAAGGTCAACGTGAATTAATTATTGGTGATCGTCAAACAGGAAAAACAGCTCTTGCTGTAGATACAATTATTAATCAAAAAGAAACTGGTCTTAAATGTATTTATGTTGCGATTGGGCAAAAATTGTCTACGGTGATTAATGTTGTAAAAAAAATAGAAGAGCATGATGCGTTGTTTAATACTATAATTGTTGTTGCTTCATCTTCTGAATCAGCTGCTTTGCAATATTTATCTCCATATTCAGGTTGTGCAATGGGAGAGTTTTTTCGTGATCAAGGAATAGATGCGTTAATTGTATATGATGATCTTTCAAAGCACGCAATAGCTTATCGTCAAATTTCTTTGTTATTACGTCGACCTCCTGGTCGAGAGGCATTTCCTGGAGATATATTTTATTTACATTCCCGTTTATTAGAGCGGGCAGCTTGCGTTTCTGAACAGTATGTACAAAATAAAACGAATAATACAGTTGTTGGAAAAACTGGATCGTTAACAGCCTTACCAATTATTGAAACGCAGTCAGGAGATGTATCGGCATTTGTTCCAACCAATGTTATTTCCATCACTGATGGTCAAATATTTTTGGAGTCCAGTTTGTTTAATTCAGGCGTTCGCCCTGCTGTTAATCCAGGTATTTCCGTGTCTCGTGTAGGCAGCTCAGCGCAATGTTGTATTATTAAAAAGTTATCTGCTGGTATTCGTACTGATTTAGCGCAGTACCATGAATTGGCAGCATTTGCACAATTTGCATCTGATTTAGACGAAACTACTCGTCGACAATTATTACATGGACAAAAAATTACTGAATTATTCAAGCAAAAGCAGTATTCGCCATTTTCTATATCTGAACAAAGTCTCATTTTATTTGCTATAGTAAATAAGTTTCTCGACGACGTTGCGCTTGATCAAGTAACACGATTTGAACAGGAAATACTACTTTATGCTAAAGCACATTATTTTGATTTAATGACAGAAATCAATCAAACAGGTCATTTTGATCATGTTATACAAAAAAGAATTTTAAAATTAGTTAAAAATTTTAAAGAATTAAATTTTATATGATTATTTGTTAATTTAAAAACATAAATGGAAAAATAGTGACGAGCGCAAAAGAAATAAAAAGTAAAATTATTAGTGTTATTAATACTAAAAAAATTACTAAGTCTATGGAAATGATTGCGATCGCGAAAATGAGAAAAGCAGAAGCGCGTATGTTTGCTAGTCGTCCATATTCTGATGTTATAAAAAATGTTATTAATCATGTTATGCATGGACATGTAGAATATCAGCATTGTTATTTGAATACACGTAAAATAAAACGCATTGGTATGATTATAGTATCGACTGATAAAGGATTATGTGGCAGTTTAAATACTAATCTTTTTAAACAAGTATTATTAAAAATGCATTATTTTTATCAAAATAATATTTCATGTGATTTAATATTATTTGGTTTAAAAAGTTTATCAGTTTTTGAAATATATGGTAGTTCTATTCTTGCTAAAATTACACATTTAGGTGATAACCCTGATTTTATAAAGTTAAAGAATGTTGTTAGAATAGTATTAAAAGAATATCGAAATTGTCGCATTGATCAAATTTTAATTGCTTTTAACAAATTTCAAAATAAGATGATACAATATCCACAAATTTATCAATTATTACCCTTTGTTAAGTCGCATACTAACAATATTAACCACGATCAACGATGGGATTATTTATACGAGACAGATTCTAAATTAATGTTAGATATGTTATTTAATCGATATGCTGAATCGCAAATATATCAAAGTGTTTTAGAAAATATAGCAAGTGAACATTCTGCTCGTATGGTTGCCATGAAAACTGCGACAGATAACAGTAGTAATAGAATTAAAGAATTACAATTAATATACAATAAAGTACGTCAAGCAAATATTACTCAAGAATTAATTGAAATCATAGCAGGTGCAGCAGCAGTTTCAGTAAATTAAAAATTAGTGAGAAAAGTGAAAGATATGACTACTGGCAGAATTATTCAAATTATTGGTGCTGTAGTAGATGTGGAATTTCATCATGATTCAGTACCAAAAATATATAATGCTTTGGAAGTAAACAACAAACTAAATAAGTTAATTTTGGAGGTACAACAGCAATTAGGTTCAGGTGTTGTCCGAACTATTGCTATGGGTTCTTCAAACGGTTTAAAAAGAGGTTTGTTGGTTACTGATCTTGGGCATTGTATAAAAGTACCAGTAGGAGAGATAACATTAGGTCGCATAATGAATGTGTTAGGCGAAACTATTGATCAAAAAGGCGCATTTCAACACATGGATCATGTTAAAACTGAATATCGTGAAATCCATCAAAATCCTGTAAGTTATACAGAACAAACTAGCTCACAAGAAATATTAGAAACAGGTATAAAAGTTATTGATTTAATTTGTCCTTTTTCAAAGGGTGGGAAAGTGGGTTTGTTTGGTGGTGCAGGCGTAGGAAAAACTGTAAATATGATGGAATTAATTCGCAATATTGCTGTTGAGCATTCTGGTTATTCAGTATTTACTGGTGTTGGTGAAAGAATTCGTGAAGGCAACGATTTTTATCATGAAATGAGAGAGTCAAAGGTTTTAGATAAAGTTGCTCTTGTGTATGGTCAAATGAATGAACCGCCTGGTAATAGATTACGCGTAGCATTTACTGGTTTAACTATTGCAGAAAAATTTCGTGATGATGGAAAGAATGTTTTATTGTTTATTGATAACATATATCGTTACATTCTTGCAGGAACGGAAGTATCTGCACTGCTTGGTCGTATGCCATCTGCAGTTGGTTATCAACCTACATTATCTGAAGAAATGGGTTTATTGCAAGAAAGAATTACGTCAACTAAAAATGGTTCAATCACGTCTATTCAAGCAGTTTATGTGCCGGCAGATGATTTAACAGATCCTGCTCCTGCAACTACCTTTGCGCATTTGGATTCTACTG
This sequence comes from Buchnera aphidicola (Pentalonia nigronervosa), assembly GCA_014622685.1. NCBI lineage: Bacteria > Pseudomonadati > Pseudomonadota > Gammaproteobacteria > Enterobacterales > Erwiniaceae > Buchnera > Buchnera aphidicola. Next base: position 489,174 of record CP061275.1, read on the forward strand.
TTACGTTAAGTCGTCAAATCGCATCCCTAGGTATTTATCCCGCGATTGATCCATTAAATTCTACTAGTCGTCAACTAGATCCGAACATCATAGGTGATGAACATTACAACGTTGCAATTGCTGTTCGATCTATATTGCAAAAATATCAAGAATTAAAAGATATAATTTCTATTTTAGGTATGGATGAATTATCTGAAAAAGATAAATTATTAGTTTCAAGAGCGCGCAAAATACAAAAGTTTTTATCTCAACCATTTTTTGTAGCAGAGGTATTTACTGGTTTTCCAGGAAAATATGTATCATTACAAAAAAACGTTCAAGGTTTTAAGGGTATTATAGACGGTGAATTTGATACGATACCGGAGCAAGCGTTTTATATGGTAGGATCAATTGATGACGTGATCGAAAAAGCAAAAACATTATAATTTCTTCTGTGTAAAATTGTGTTGGAATATATTTATGAATTTTTATTTAGATATAGTCAGCGCTAAGAAACGACTCTTTTCTGGATTAGTGAAAAAAATACGTGTATCTGGATCAGAAGGTGAAATGGGAATTTATCCTGGACATGTACAATTAATAAGCGCAATTAAACCGGGTACGATATACATTGTTCATAATGATCAAAAAAAAGAATATATTTACATATCTGGGGGTATTTTGGAAGTACAACCTAATATAGTATCAATTTTAGCAGATGTAGCTATTTATGCTGCTGATTTAAATAAAGATCGTATTTTAAAAACTAAAAAAAATGCAGAAGAATTGATGAACAATAAACACGCCAAGGTGAACAAAGTTGATATTTTATTAAAAATATCACAAGAAATTGCAAAATTAAGATCTTTAGAAATTATGAACAAGTTAAGATAAAACGATAATATTTAGCGGCTGGTCAGTCCTGCCGCAAACAACTGTAGACAAAAAAGAAAAATGTAATTTTGGTGTATTCAAACGTCAATGTTTTCGACTTTTAAGGCATTTTCTTGTATAAATTTTCGTCTTGGTTCTACTGCATCTCCCATAAGCGTATTAAATAAATTATTTGCAGAAATTGCATCTTTAATAGTTACTTGTAACATATTTCTCGTGTCTGGATTCATGGTAGTTTTCCATAGTTGTTCTGGGTTCATTTCGCCTAATCCTTTATAACGTTGCACAAAAAGATTTGTTTTAGCTTCTTTCATGAGCCAATCTAAGGTATTTTTTATGTCACATATTTTACAAAGATGTTCATTTTTTTCGATTATGGTATTGTTAACAACAAATTTGTAAAAGTTTTTACCTATATTACTAATAAATAGATATTCTTTACTAAATAAAAAATCTTTTTTGAAATCGTACTCTGCAGTGTTCCCATATTGAGATATTTTGATACTTGGTTCAAATATATTTTGATGTGTATTTCTTTTTATAATTGATTCATAGTAAGTATTATTTGTATTTTTTCGATTTAGTTCTGATGTTAATTTTATTATCCATGTTTTAACTGTTTGTTCATTTTCTAAATCATATAAACGTGGATGATAAATTAATTCGTTCAATATTCCTTTTGGGAAATAATGTTTATTTTTTTGAATTTTGATTTGAAATTGATTATATTGTAACATTATTTTTTTAAATTTTTCGATATCTATTTTGTTGTAGGAATAATTTTTACTTGTTAAAGTGAAGTTTTTTAATGCATTTTGCATGTGAAACTTGTTCATTTCATCGTCGTTCTTGATATATTTTTCTTTTTTTCCGATTTTGATTTTATATAAAGGTGGTTGCGCAATATAAATATATCCCTTTTCGATTAATTCGGGCAATTGTCGATAAAAAAATGTTAATAGCAATGTGCGAATATGCGCGCCATCTACATCTGCATCTGTCATAATAATAATAAAATTGTATCGTAATTTATCTAAATTATATTCGTTTTTTCCAATTCCGCATCCTAATGCAGTTATAAGTGAAGCTACTTCTTGAGATAATAACATTTTATCAAATTTTGATTTTTGAACGTTTAATATTTTTCCTTTTAAAGGTAAAATAGCTTGATGTTTTCGGTTTCTACCTTGTTTGGCTGAACCTCCTGCTGAATCACCTTCTACTAAATATATTTCTGATGTTTTAGGATTATTGTCTTGACAATCAGACAATTTGCCAGGTAGCGCGCCTAAATCTAATATACTTTTTCGTTTGTTTAATTCTCTAGCTAATTTTGCTGCTTCTCTATTTTTAGCAGTATAAATAATTTTTTGGATAATGATTTTTGCGTCATTTGGATGTTCTAAAAGATATTCAATTAGATGTTCATGAATTAAAGATTCAATAACTGATTTTGCTTCAGAAGATACTAACTTGTCTTTAGTTTGAGATGAAAATTTTGGATCTGGTATTTTAATAGATATAATCGCAGTTAATCCTTCTCGCGTGTCTTCTCCTATAATAGTAATTTTATTTTTCTTATTATATCCTTCACGTTCAATGTGCAAATTTAATGTACGTGTCATGCCGGATCGAAATCCAGCTAAATGAGTTCCTCCATCTTTTTGTGGAATATTGTTAGTAAAACATAATATGTGTTCGTTATGTGCATGGTTCCATTGCATAGCAACTTCTAATTCTATTTTATCTTTTATAGCATGAAAGTAAAACATATGTGTATGAATTGGTTTTTTATTTTTATTTAAGAATTTAATAAATTCTTTAATACCCCCATTATAATAATAATGGTTTTTAGTATTAGTTCTATGATCTTGTAAATGAATAGAAATATTTGAATTAAGAAAAGATAGTTCGCGTAAACGTTTAGATAATATTTCGTATTGAAATTGTGTATTATTAGAAAATATTTTGTAACTGGGCCAAAATCGTATGTATGTACCTGTAATGTTTGTTGTTCCTATAACTGATAGCGGGTGTTGAGCTTTACCATTTTTATATGTTTGTTGGTATTTTTTTTTATTTTTATGAATTACTAGTTTTAATTGTTCTGATAAAGCATTAACAACAGATATTCCTACGCCGTGTAATCCTCCTGATATTTTGTATGACGTATTATCAAATTTTCCACCTGCATGTAATACAGTCATAATTACTTCTGCAGCAGATATGTTTTCTTCAGGATGGATGTCTGTTGGGATTCCTCTGCCATTGTCTTTTACTGAAACGGAGTTGTCTTCGTGAATTTCTACGACAATTTCATTACAGTAACCGGATAATGCTTCATCAATTGAATTATCTACAACTTCAAAAACCATATGATGTAATCCGCTTCCATCATCTGTATCTCCAATATACATGCTAGGTCGTTTTCGAACTGCATCTAATCCTCTTAAAATTTTAATATTAGAAGAATCGTATGTATTTATCATAAATTTTTTATTCCTGTTAAAATAAAAAAATAGTGTTAATAAAAATATGTACTTTATAAAAGTATGCAGTTAAAGGTTTTTTAAAGTACAATTGGTTTTTTTTTAATTTTTAGCGCTTTAACAACATTATAACATATGTTATAAAAGAGTTATTTTCTGGTTCAATTTGTATTAAAGATTGAGATTGATTAATAAATAAAAGAATATTTTCGCTAGAAATAGCATTTAATACATCCAGTATATAGTACACATTAACTGATATTTCTATGTTGTTTCCGGAATAATTTATACTAAAAGAATCTTCTGCAACCTCTTCTGTTGTATTACTAGATAAAACTTTAAATTGTCCATGGCTAATTTTTATTTCTACACCATGGAATTTATCATGGGTTAAGATAGAAGTGCGTAATAACGATTTTTTTAAAAGAGAACAGTTACAAAGAATGGGTTTTGATTTGTTTTTAATAAAAATGTGTTTGTAATCAGGATATTGTCCTTCAATTAATTGAGCAGTGAAAACATATTTTTGTATATATATTCTAATATTTTTACTTCCAATTAAGACGTGTATTAATTGTTCTGGAACTTGAAGCAATTTATATAATTCGACGATTCCTGTTCTTTGTATGATAATTGAAAAGTCAGAAATATCGTTTTTTAACTGCAATTGTAACCTTGATAAACGATATCCATCAGTGGTAACACTGAATAGCAGTGTTCCTTTTTTCTCTAATAACATACCATTAAAATAATATCTTACATCTTGTTTTCCCATAGAAAATTCGGTTTTTTCTATCATATTTTTTAATTTTGATGCAGCAATAAAAAATTCTGACGTGTGATCGATAATATGATGATCAGGGAACATATCTACAGGTAAAGTGTTTAGTATATAGAAACTATTATCTGTAGTAATATGTATTTTATTATTTTCTAATTGTACTTCGATGTCTGCAGTGTGCAATGAATTTTTACAGATATCTAAAAGTTTTTTTCCAGAAACGGTTGTTGAACCTGGAACATGTTTATTTGATATTTTAATTTTAGATATTAACTCTACTTCTAAATTAGTAGTTGTTAATGATAATATCTCGTTTTTGACCTGAATTAATATATTTTCTAAAATCGGAAAGGCGGCGTTTTTACTTAACAATCGATTTACTTTTTGTAAATGTGTTGTTAAAATTTTATTTTTAATCGTAAATTTCATATAATTACACTGATAAAGTCTGAATTAAATTAAAAAAATCTTTTTGAATATTATAATTTTCTTTTCGTAGTTTCTGAATTTTACGACATGCATGTAAAACGGTTGTATGATCTCTTTTGTTAAAAGCATATCCAATTTCAGGTAAACTATGATTAGTTAGTTTTTTTGCTATTGCCATTGCTATTTGTCTTGATTGAACAATTGATCGTGAGCGTCGTCTAGATAATAAATCTGTAATAGTTATTTTATAATATTTAGCCACTGTTTTTTTTATTTTATCAATAGTGATAATTTTATTCTTTAAAACTAACATGTCTCGTAATACTTCACGAACAAAATCGATTGTAATAGTTTGATGTGTAAAATGTGCACTAATAATAATTCTATTGAGTGCGCCTTCTAATTCACGCACATTAGCTCTTAGGTGTTTTGCAATAAAAACTGCCACTTCATATGATAATACAATATTGTTTTCATTAGCTTTTTTAATTAATATAGCTGTTCTCGTTTCTAGTTCTGGAGGGTCTATAGCAACTGTTAATCCCCATCCGAATCTTGATTTTAATCGATCTTCCACGCCATCTATTTTTTTTGGATAACGGTCCGAAGTTAAAATAATTTGTTGATTACCTTCTAAAAGAGCATTAAATGTATGCAACAATTCTTCTTGTGATCGTTTTTTATGCGCAAAAAATTGAATATCATCAATGAGTAATGCGTCGACAGATCGATAATACAACTTAAATTGCTCGATAGCGTTGTTTTTTAATGCTTTTACCATATCTTGTACAAATCGTTCAGAATGCATATACATAATTTTTGTATTATATTTATATGATAAAATTCCATTACCTATTGCATGTAGTAAATGTGTTTTTCCTAATCCTGTCCCTCCGTATAAAAATAATGGATTATAAGAATTTCCTGGGTTTTTAGCTACTTGTGATGCCGCGGATCGTGCAAGTTGGTTTGATTTTCCTTCTATAAAATTTTCAAAAATATGTTTTTTATTAATGCTTAAACTGCAGGATATTTTTTTAAAAATTGGTATATTTTTTGGAATTAATAAATTGTTCTTGTTTAAAGAATATTTTAAAATATTGTTTTTTAGATTTTTTTCCTTAAAATTTTGATATACTTTAAGTGTTATTAACGGATAATTATGACCACAAATATCTTGTAATATTTTTTTAAAAAGAATCAAATATTTATCTTTAATCCAATCTAAAACAAATTTATTTGGAGCGTATATTTCTAAATTATTGTTGTTTGTTTTAGTCTTTAAGCAGCGTATCCAGATACTAAATTCAGTGATTGGCAGTTCGTTTTGTAATCGGTTGAGACACTGTTGCCAAAGAGAAAGTAACACGGTGAACTCCAAAGCAAGCAAAATTAGTTAAATAAATCTTAATAGGTTATTTTTTTTATATGAGATTAACATACATTTTATCTTATAAAAAAATAACTTAAAAGTTATATTCTGACGATAAAAGTGTATTATCTAAGACAAATAAATATTAAAACAATGTTTTAAACAGTACTATTAAGATACTGCATTTTACATTAAGACATAATCGTTATATGTATTATATTTTTTTAATAACATATCTGATATGATAAATATCATATTAAAATTTTATATAAATGAATATTTTTACGTGTTTAATGACGTTTTATCAACATATAATTATTTTTTTTATTATGTTATATAGCTTGATTTTTATTAGGATTACGATTAATAGTAATCGCTCAGAAAATATATCCAATACAATTAATTTTTAAAAAATAAAATTAGGTAGATAATAAAATGAAACGAACTTTTCAGCCATCAATATTAAAACGTAATCGATCGCATGGATTTAGAACTCGTATGGCAACAAAAAGTGGTCGTTATATTTTGTCACGTAGACGTGCTAAACTTAGAACACGTTTAACTATTTCTAGAAAATATTAGGTTAATTTCATTGTGTTGCACTATTTTTTTAAAAAAAATATGCGATTATTAAATTCTAAAAGTTTTCAATATATTTTTAATCAACCCAATATACAAAGTACGTTAGAAATGAGTGTTTTCGGACGTATGAATTTTTTAGAACATCCTAGATTGGGCCTTATTATACCCCGAAAAAATGTACGATATGCGCATAATCGTAATTTAATTAAACGATTAATTCGTGAAACTTTTCGTATGTTACAATATAAATTGATTTCAATGGATTTTATAGTCACAGTTAGAAAACATACTCTTAGATTAAGTAATAAAAAAATAATAACTATTTTACAAAATTTATGGTTGCATTATTATCGATAATTTTTTGAACGTTAAATTTTTTTGAAATCATATTAATATTTTAATTTAGATTATTGCTTTCATCCAAGTTTATTAATGTACATATTCATAATATGTAATATAGAAAATTTATAATAGATTATGCGATACCTTGATTTTATTATATAGGTATATAACTTTTTGCGTTGAAGCATCAAAGATAAAAGTGAATATTAATTATGGAAGTACAACGTAATTTTTTTATTTTTGCTTTTTTGTTTATTTCTTTTTTACTTTGGCAAACATGGCAAGGTCAATCATTTTTATATAAACAAATGAACAAAAAAAATAATTTAGTATCTCACATTACGAATATTAAAAAAAATAACAATTACATTTTTATAAGAAATGATGTTATAGCATTAACGATAAATATGCATGGAGGTGATATTGAAGAAGCAGTTTTATTGAAATATAAAGACAAGTTACATTCTTCTAAATTTTTTAAATTACTTGAAACAACGGATGATTTTATTTATCAAGCACAAAGCGGTCTGATTGGGCGAGATGGTCCAGATAGTGCTATAAATCAGAGTCGACCAGTTTATTCGTCTACAGAAAAAATTTTTGAGCTAAAAAAAAACATGAAAGAGTTACGTGTTCCAATTTCATGGATTGATCGTAATCATGTAACTTATGTAAAAAATTTTATTTTAAAACCAGGAAAATATACAGTTGATATAGAGCATAACATTTATAACTCTAGCATAAAAACGTTGCAATTTAATGTTTTTGGCCAAATTAAACAAACAATGAATTTGCCTGAGAAACGTAATGTTTATAGTAAAAATTTTGCTTTACAAACTTTTCGTGGTGCAGCTTATTCTAGTATGAATGAAAAATACGAAAAATATAAATTTGAGAATATTTTGCGTAATAAACATTTAAATATCTTGACAAAAGATGGTTGGATTGCAATGCTGCAGCAATATTTTGCCGTTGCTTGGATTCCAAAAAACACAGGTTTAAATACGATATATACTTCAAATTTACATAATGGCATTGTAGCGATCGGATATACATCTTCTCCAATTGATGTATTACCTAATTCATATTCTTGTATAAAATCGAAATTATGGGTTGGTCCTGAGATTCAAAAAGAAATGATATTAGTTGCACCACATTTGGATTTAACAGTTGATTATGGTTGGCTATGGTTTTTATCTCAGCCATTGTTTAAATTGTTAAGTATATTGCATGATATTGTAGGAAATTGGGGTATTTCTATTATTGTGATTACCTTTATTATGAAATTAATTACATACCCTTTGACAAAAGCACAATATGTTTCTATGACAAAAATGCGCACACTACAACCTAAAATAGATGAAATAAAAAAAGTTTTTAAACATGATAAACAACGTATGAGTGAAGAAATAATAAAGTTATACAGGCAAAAAAAAATTAATCCGTTAAGTGGTTTTTTTTCCATTTTAATTCAAATGCCAATTTTTTTATCTCTTTATTACATGTTAATTAGTTCTGTTGAATTACGACATGCGCCATTTTTATTATGGATCGACGATTTATCTAATCAAGATCCATATTATGTATTGCCAGTTATCATGGGTATAACGATGTTTTTAATTCAAAAAACATCATCTAGTACTATTTCAGATACTATGCATAAAAAAGTTATGAATTTTATTCCTATTATTTTTACAATATTTTTTTTATGGTTTCCTGCAGGTCTGGTATTATATTATATTGTAAGCAATTTAGTTACTATTTTACAACAAAAGTTGTTTTTATTACATTTTAAAAAATAAGTAAATAAGATTTTGTGATAATAGTTTTTTAAAAGAAGAATATTTTTATGAGTTATACTGAAACAATTGTTTCTCAAGTTACCTGCCCAGGAAAAAGTGCGGTAGGTATATTAAGAATTTCTGGCCCTCATTCGAATAGGGTTGCTATACAAGTTTTAGGAAAAATCCCATTAGCGAGATTTGCTACTTATTCAAAATTTTTTGATAAAAATCATAAAATTTTAGATTGGGGTATATCTTTGTGGTTTCCTGCTCCGTTTTCTTTTACTGGTGAAGATGTTTTAGAATTACAAGGACATGGAAGTCCATTAATTATGGATTTATTAGTAAAAAGTATATTATCTATTGATAATGTACGATTAGCTAATCCAGGCGAATTTTCTGAACGTGCATTTTTAAATGGCAAAATCAATTTACTACAAGCTGAAGCGATAGATGATTTGATTCATGCAGAAACGGAATTATCTGTGCGTGCATCTTTAAATTCATTACAAGGAAATTTTTTTTTATATATTAAAGAATTAATGAATATACTTGTTGATATACGTATAACTATTGAATCTAACATAGACTTTTCAGAAGATGATATTTATTCTGATTTTGAAGATATAATAAATAAAAAATTTCAAGCATTACGTATTAAATTTATGGAAATAAAAAATGTAGTCGTAAAAAATACTGTTTTACGTGAAGAAAAAAGAATAGTTATTGCTGGTTTGCCTAATTCAGGTAAGTCTAGTTTATTGAATATTTTATCATGTTCTGAAAGAGCGATAGTTACTTCTATTCCTGGAACGACACGAGATATTATTTGTGAACATATAAATATTAATGGTATTATATATAAATTAATTGATACGGCTGGTTTACGAGATACAACTGATTCGATAGAAAAAATAGGAATTACGCGAGCTTGGCAAGCAGTTAAAAGCGCGGATCATATTCTTTTTTTAATTGACAATACACTTAGTAAAATAAAACAAGAAGAAATATATAATCAATTTTTAAAAGATTGTCCCAAAAATGTAAAAATTACATTTGTATTAAATAAAAATGATTTAACTAAAGATGATTATGACATTCGAAAAATTAGATCTTGGTATTTTGTACGTATTTCGGCTCAAACTGGCCGAGGAATTGATATGTTATGTCAACATATTGCATGTAGTGAAAAAAACAAGATGCGCGCAGGAGTTTTTTTTGCTAGACGACGACATATACACCAAATTGATCTAGCATTAAATGCATTTGAAGATGCGCAGAAAACATGGAATTTACATAAAAATGTGGAATTGTTAGCGAATTCTTTAAATACAATGAATAAATTTTTAGGAGAAATTACCGGACATGTTACTTCTAAAGAATTATTAAATCGTATTTTTTCTAAGTTTTGTATTGGAAAATAATTGTTTTTATGCCCGGAGGCGGAATCGAACCACCGACACGGGGATTTTCAGTCCCCTGCTCTACCGACTGAGCTATCCGGGCAATTTTAATATTAGATCACCAAATATGTAATATTGTCAACATTTTTTTAATAGCGCGAATTTTATATTATTACTTTATGCGTCAATTTCAAAAATATTAAATTACTGCTTATAAAAATAAAAAATAATTTTTCCCTTGAAAGTTTTGAAAAAGAACCTTATATTTAAAGTAAGAGAATACATTATCGTTTTAAAAAGTGATTTTTTTAAATAATTAAGTAAGATGATTCATAGGAGTATTATTATATGAAAATTCGTCCGTTGCATGATCGGGTACTTGTTAAACGTAAAGAAGTTGAATTAAAATCAGCAGGCGGTATTGTTCTTACAGGTTCTGCTGCTGGAAAATCTACTCGGGGAACAGTAACTGCTGTTGGCAAAGGTCGAGTTTTAGATAATGGCAGCGTGAAACCATTGGACGTAAAAGTTGGTGATATTGTTATTTTTAATGAAGGTTATGGCGCAAAAACAGAAAAAATTGATAATGAAGAACTATTAATTTTAACTGAAAGTGACATTTTAGCAATTGTTGAATAATAAAACTATACGCTACAATCCGTTGAAAAATTTATTTGAGGGAACGTCAAATGGCCGCTAAAGATGTAAAATTCGGCAACGAAGCCCGAATTAAAATGCTTCGTGGAGTAAATGTTTTAGCAGATGCAGTGAAAGTAACATTAGGTCCAAAAGGTAGAAATGTAGTTTTAGATAAATCTTTTGGAGCTCCTAGTATTACTAAAGATGGTGTATCGGTCGCGCGTGAAATTGAATTAGAAGACAAATTTGAAAATATGGGCGCGCAAATGGTAAAAGAAGTTGCGTCAAAGGCGAATGATGCTGCTGGTGATGGAACTACAACTGCAACATTACTGGCGCAATCTATTGTCAATGAAGGATTAAAAGCAGTAGCCGCCGGAATGAATCCTATGGATTTAAAAAGAGGGATTGACAAAGCGGTAGTTAATGCTGTAGAAGAATTAAAAAATTTATCTGTTCCATGTTCTGATTCTAAAGCTATTACACAAGTTGGTACAATTTCTGCAAATGCGGATGAAAAAGTTGGTGCATTAATTGCGGAAGCGATGGACAAAGTTGGTAATGATGGAGTCATTACAGTAGAAGAAGGAACTGGTTTACAAGATGAATTAGAAGTAGTTAAAGGTATGCAATTTGATCGCGGTTATTTATCTCCTTATTTTATTAATAAAACAGATACTGGAATTGTTGAACTTGAAAATCCGTATATTTTAATGGCAGATAAAAAAATATCAAATGTACGTGAAATGTTACCAATTTTAGAATCAGTCGCAAAAGCAGGAAAACCGTTATTAATAATTTCAGAAGATTTAGAAGGTGAAGCTTTAGCCACATTAGTTGTCAATTCTATGCGCGGTATTGTAAAAGTAGCTGCTGTTAAAGCTCCTGGTTTTGGTGACCGTAGAAAAGCCATGTTACAGGATATTTCTATTCTTACTGGTGGTTCTGTTATATCTGAAGAATTGGCTATGGAATTAGAAAAATCTACTTTAGAAGATTTAGGTCAAGCAAAACGTGTAGTTATTAGTAAAGATACAACCACGATTATTGGCGGTGTTGGAGAAAAACATTCGATTCAAACTAGAATTAGCCAGATTCGCCAAGAAATTCAAGAAGCAACTTCTGATTATGATAAGGAAAAATTAAACGAACGTTTAGCCAAATTATCAGGAGGTGTTGCAGTATTAAAAGTTGGCGCTGCAACAGAAGTAGAAATGAAAGAAAAAAAAGCACGTGTTGAAGATGCATTGCATGCTACTCGTGCTGCAGTTGAAGAAGGTGTAGTACCTGGAGGTGGTGTTGCATTAGTACGAGTAGCTGGAAAATTATCTAATTTACGTGGTCAAAATGAAGATCAAAATGTAGGTATTCGAGTAGCTTTACGTGCAATGGAAGCGCCATTACGTCAAATTGTGTCTAATTCAGGTGAAGAACCATCTGTAGTAACTAATAATGTTAAAGACGGAAAGGGAAATTACGGCTATAATGCTGCCACTGATGAATATGGTAATATGATAGATTTTGGTATCTTGGATCCTACAAAAGTAACGCGTTCAGCTTTGCAATATGCTGGTTCTGTTGCAGGTTTAATGATTACGACTGAATGTATGGTCACTGATTTACCAAAAGAAGATAAATCGTCTGATGTAAATCCTTCTCCTGCCGGCGGAATGGGCGGTATGGGTGGAATGATGTAATTAAATTTTTAGATATTTCTCTACATATTTGTTTTAAAAAAATATTTTCCTCAGATTGTTTAATCTGAGGAAATTTTTTCATTGAGAAAACTATTTCAGTATAAATTTTGACATGTTATAAAAAATATTTTTTATTAACAAAACGTTATTAACTAAATAATTTATATAGGATGTTTATTAAAAACGGAAAAAGTAGCATTTTGTTTTTTAAAAAAATAGCATTTTTCAGAAAATTTATATTGTGTAATTATACGTTGATAGATAAAATAGGATTGTATGAAAGTATATCATAGTAATAATTTTAAAATAGGTCGTAAAATTGTTTTTGACAATGAACCATATATAATAGATTCAAGTGAATTTGTTAAACCTGGAAAAGGTCAAGCTTTTGTACGTTTAAAATTACGAAAATTTTCTACACAACAATTAATAGAAAAAACTTTTAAATCCACGGATGTATTAGAACAAGCTAATGTTACAGAACATACTGCATTTTATTTATACAATGATGGTAATTTTTGGTTTTTTATTAAAAATCATACCTTTGAAGAACTATTAGTAGAAAAAAAAATTATAGGTAGTAATAAAAAGTGGTTATTAGAGCAAGATCAATGTTCCATTATTTTATGGAATGATCAAGTAATTTCGGTTGAACCAAATACTTTTGTAAAATTAGAAGTAATTAATACCACGAAATTTCACAAAAATAATAATGTTAATAATAGTACTAAACTAGTAGAACTTAGTACTGGTGCTATTGTTAAAGTGCCTATTTTTATTCAAATTGGAGAATTTATCAAAATAGATACACGATCTGGAGAATATGTATCCAGAACAAAATAATCTAATTTTTATATTTAATAATTTTAGTATTCATCACCTCGGACATATTTTCGATAACTATCCCATTCAAAAGTTAACCATAAACTATTTCCTAATCGCATTCTGTCAATTACTCGTTCTCCAAGTAAATTTTGCATACCGGCATGATCTAAATTGGATAACATACCAGTAGATCTTTTCGACGATGAACGTCGGTCAACGATTTGGTTAATAATGACTTTTTCGTAACGAGATTCAGTTTGCATTCCGATTTCATCAATCATTAATAAATCAACACTGCTAAGATTATGTAACAGTTTTTCTTCAGTAATATTGCTAGAACCGTTAAACGTGCCCTTCATATTGGACATTAAATCAGCAACAGTTACAATTAAAATATTTTTTCCATGTAAAATCAAATAATTTCCTATAGCTGATGCTAAATGATTTTTCCCCGTCCCTGGTCGTCCTGAAAAAATAAAACTAGCAATGTTTTTATGAAATTCTTCTGCATATTGTTTGGAAGCTTGTAACACTTTTTTTTGACCATCGTGTTCAACTTTATAATTTTCAAATGAACAATTCATATAAAGTTCGCGAATTCCAGATCTACCTAAAATTCGTTGCATTTTCATAGCTTTATTTTCGCGCAATATTAATTCAGAAGATAATCGACCTTGTTCTTGATTCCAAGCTAAAAGAGCTGCATCACTATCAAATTTTGGTTTGATATTATTTGGCATTAGCCGTTGTAGTCGTTTAAAAAAGTCAGTATAAAACGTCATTATTTTCCTCTAAAGCCATCTGGTATGTTTTGATCAGGTGTAGGAATTTTTGTAATATCACGTGTTTTTTTTGTTTTTAAACTGAGTGATCGACTTTTTTCTAAACTTCTCGCAAGTTTTTGTTGCCATTGTACATGATAAAAAAAACAACCTTCAGCTTTCCAATATGAAATAAAACATGCAAGTTCAAACTTAGATATCTCTTCAGTTAACATAATACCCCAAAGTGCTGCTTGTTGAAGAAAGTTCGTATCAGGTTTCCATTCTGTATACATAGAAAACTTTTTTGCAATTTTATTTTTTTTTATTTTTTGATACTGAAAATTATCTTCAATGTCAAATAAATTTTTAAAACAATTAGGGGTTATTGCGTAAAATACGAGAACATTATTTTTTGAAATAGATATAATTCCATTTTTAGATGATTCTATAATTTGTATGGGTTTTTTACAAAATAATTCAAGTTTTACATTTTTTGAAAGCGCAATTTTCATAGTGTTTTTCCTATTTATTAATAGATTTTATATTTATTTTAGAAATTGTGAAAATAGTAAAATAAAATTATAATTTTTATTTTTTAAAAACATAAAGACAGTATTCAGTTTGTCCTGAAATTTTTTTTTTATATAAAATCCAGTTTTGTGGTATTGTAATATTTTTTTTTTTGTTTTTCTCTATGTAAATTAAAGAGTTATTTTTTAACCATGTTCCATATTCCAATAGGAAAATAGTTTTATTGATGATTTCTGTATCATAAGGTGGGTCAATAAATATAATATCATATGGTTGTCCTATTTTTTTAAGCCAAAATAGTGTATTGGTTTTTATTATTTCTAAATTTTTTATATTTAATTTTACAGAATTTTTTTTTAATTGTAATATAGTTTTTTTATTAATTTCTAATAGTGTAACAAACGCAGCATATCGTGATATTGCTTCTATTCCTAGTATTCCACTTCCTGCAAAACAATCAAGACAGCGTGCATTTTTGATATGTGTCGATAACCAGTTGAATAATGTTTCACGTATATGATTCATTGTAGGACGTAAATTTGAAGTATGTGTAAAAAGTATATTTCTTTTTTTTAATTTTCCAGAAATAATATAAATTTTTCTATTTTTTTTATAGTGATAATGCATTTTATAAAATTATTTATGTTAGAGGTGTAATTGATTTTATTATGTTATGTAATTAAAGTACATATTTTACTTTTGCATATTATTTTTAAATTATTTACTATAAAAATAGTTATTATAAAAAATGTCGGATAAACAAAAATGAAAGAAAATAAAAAAAAGAGTTTTTTTTCTTGGTTAAATTCTAAAATTTTAAAAAAAACAACAATTACCGAACACAAAACCGATGAAAAAACAAAAACTGAAAATTATAGTGTTACATGTCATAATAAATCAAATAAAATAGAAAAACAAAATAACGTTCAAGTTAAAATATGTAATGTTAACATTAATTCAGATGCATCTAGCCATATGATAAAACAGCAAGAAGAAGTATTTAAAAAAAATGCATGTTGTTCAGTTTCCGTTAATAACGCAAGAAAAAATTTTTTTTTGAAATTACAAAATAATTTAAAAAAAACTAGAACAATGCTTGGTGATAGCATTATTAATTTGTTTATATCAAAGAAAATAGATGATTCTCTTTTTGAAGAGTTAGAAGAAAGACTGTTACTTGCTGATATAGGTGTGCAAACTACCGAAAACATTATTCAAAAATTGATCAACGATATGAATCGTAAAGAGTTAAAAAATTCTAAAAAAGTATATGATTTATTGAAAAAAAATATGTATTTTCTTTTAAAAAAAGTTGAATTAACATTAAATATATCTCGTTGCAAACCGTTTATTATTTTGGTTGTCGGTGTTAATGGATCAGGAAAAACTACTACAGTTATAAAATTAGCAAAAAAGTATAAAATTGCAGGAAAATCTGTTTTGCTAGCAGCTGCAGATACATTTAGAGCAGCAGGAATAGAACAATTAAAAATATTAGGTCAATTAAATGAAATACCCGTTATATCACAGTATACTGGTGCAGATCCTGCAGCTGTGATATTTGATGCAGTAAAATCAGCAATTTCAAAAAAAGTAGATGTTTTAATAATCGATACTGCAGGACGTTTACATAATAAGTTACATCTTATGGAAGAGTTAAAAAAAATAGTTAGAGTAATAAAGAAACTTGATCCATTTGCTCCACATGAAACAATGTTAATTGTGGATGCATGTAATGGACAGAATACAATACAACAAACAAAAATGTTTCATCAGGCTTTAAATTTAACAGGTATTACAATTACAAAATTAGATGGAACAGCTAAAGGAGGTGTGTTATTTTCGATAGCAGATCAATTTGCAATTCCAATTCGTTATATAGGAATTGGGGAAAAAACAAACGATTTAGATCACTTTAATAGCCAAGATTTTGTCAAATCGATATTTAAAAAATAAAATTTATGTTTCTTAAAAGTAATATTGTTATAACAATTTAATTTAAAAATATAAATATTTTTATTAAAAATATCATTTTTATATAATAAATTATGATATAAATCTTTGATTTGTATTTTTTATTACAGTATAATGTATTAATCTCTTACATATTCACAATGCTAAAAAATATAATTAATTAGTGCGGCAATCGACATGATTAATAAAATGCAGGTTTTATCTGCAACCCCACCTGGTAATTTAGATACATATGTTAGAATAGCTAATTTATGTCCTATGTTGTCACTTGAAGAAGAGAAATTATTAATTCAACGTTTACGTTATAATAGTGATTTAGAAGCAGCAAAAACTTTAATTTTATCCCATTTGCGTTTTGTTATTCATATTTCTAGAAATTATTCAGGATATGGCTTACTTCAAGCAGATCTCATACAAGAAGGTAATATAGGATTAATGAAAGCTGTGAGAAGATTTAATCCTGAAATAGGAGTGCGTCTCGTCTCATTTGCTGTTCATTGGATTAAATCCGAAATACATGAATACGTTTTACGAAATTGGCGTATTGTTAAAGTAGCAACAACGAAATCGCAAAGAAAATTGTTTTTTAATTTAAGAAAAACCAAAAAGAGATTAGGTTGGTTTAATACAGAAGAAATTGAAATGGTAGCTCGAGAATTAGGAGTTAGCACCAAAGATGTTAAAGAAATGGAATCTCGTATGTCGGCTCAAGATATTGCATTTAATACATTTTCAGAAGAAGATGCGAGTGTAGATGGCAAAACATATAATAATTTAACTTATTTAAGGGACAAAACATCTAATTTTGCCGTTGGTGTAGAAGAAGATAATTGGGAAGAGCATGCCACTGATAAATTAAGTAATGCGTTATTAAGATTAGATGAACGTAGTCGTTATATCATTCGTGCACGCTGGTTGTTAGATAGAAAAAAAAAATATACTTTGCAAAAAATCGCAAACAATTATGGTATTTCTGCGGAACGTGTTAGACAATTAGAAAAAAATGCAATGAAAAAATTAAAAATTGCTATAGAGTCTTAAGTAAAATTGTCTAAAAATATGATTTTTGTGTTACATAGAGTATGAGATTAGTTTTTTAGTTGGATGCTCATACTCTTTTCTTAATTCAGAAAATCTATTTTTATAAAAAATAAGATGTTGTTATTCACATGATAATTAATATAGAAGGATTTTTTCTAGATTGATATTATTTTGATTTAAAGAAATATAGTATTCTAGTAATTTTAACAGGATTATACAAAAATAGATATAATTAGTTCTATTATATATAAAATTTTTATAAATCGATATTTCTTTATTTTTTTAATTGGTTATCTCAAGATATATAAATCATATTTTTTAGAAGACATTTCTGGACTATTTTTTATTTTTTAAAAAACGTTTTTAATGATAATTAAAGACGCTTTTATTAATTAAAGAAAATAGTACAAGTTTTTACTTTTTTAATTTAAGATAAAGATTAGTATGAACATAACAGATTTTTTATTTAATAATGCTAATTCTAGCATAAATCAGGATTTCTTGCGTTTAATATATAATATTTTTATTTAAAATGTTAATTTAAAAATTTTAAAATATTTATTTTTTAAAAAATTTTTATAATTTTGTTGAGCAGGATATATATTATTTTTTTTGCAATATATTTTTTTGATTTTATTATTTTTTAACATTTTTTACATTTTTCAATTAATAGTAATAAAATTATTAATCAAATAATAAATAATTGTATTATAGTAATACTGATTTTTATAGATTTGATTGAATTAAGAAACAGACTAAATACTTTTACTAAATAATCATGTTTATATATGTTTCTTATATTTTATCTTTCTTAAATAATCGATATATTGAGGTTTTATGCCATATATATAATGTATTATTAGCTTTTTTTAATGTTTTAATTGAGTAATAAAAAATTTTTTAGATTTTCGACAAAAATTCAAAAATTATTTCTCATTTTATGAAAAGATGAATAAGTAATTTGAAAATTAATATAATAAGCATTATATCCGATCGACATCATATTTTACATGATTTAAACTGTCTAAATATTTTTTATATGATCAAATAAGTTATTTTCACGTGATTGTAATTTAAAAAAATCTATTATTGTATTTTTTATAATCTGAGATTAAAAATATTTTAGATCGATATGGATCATTCATATGTTTTCCCGTATAATGATAATGTTTTCCTTATTTTATAAATTTGTATTTTATATTTGATATTGTTTAATTCATATATGTTTTGTAAATCTATTTTTTTTAGAAGATTAATTTTTTCTTTTATTAGTGATAACATTTTCTTTTTTTAAAAGTGTAAAAATTTTTTATTCTATACGTTATGATTAATTTGACTAGAAGATATGACATCTGATTAATTATATTCTGATAATTAATGGATTTATAGGTTGAGATATTAACAATTTTGATGTATTTTTTATTTATTGAACATATACTATATTTTTATGTGGTTTTTACTGTTTACATAATATTAACAAGAAATTTCGATTTTATTTCTTTAATATAGTAAGTTGGTAACTATTTCTAAATTAGTACTTGAATGAATCAATTTTTTGATTAATTTATTTAAAAAAATGATTTTTTATGCTCTGATTATAAAAATAATGATATTGAAAGGCATATATGAACGTGTGTTTCTTAATATTTTTTATCAGTTGTGCAATGAGTGTAAAGAAACACTAACTGTTCTACATCGTTTTTATTTTCATTTTTTCTAGTTACGATATTTTTATAATGAACATATTCTAATAATTTTACTCTTAACAACTTAATATGAACTAATTTTCAAGAATTTTATTTTTTATATTTTAACAAATAATAGTTTTTTTTTGAAATATATTTTATGACCATTATAAAGTTAAGTGTATTAACAATATGATTTTTGATAATTTATTTTTTAGTTTGTTAATTTTTTTTTAAATCCAGGTGTTAAATCTAAAATATCAATATTATTTATTTCAATTATCGTAATTACATGTTGGATAATAGTAATTAGCATAATTAGTTATGTATTGGATTTTATAGTATATTATTATTAATAACAGTTTTTCAATTTTATTATTATTCAGATTATCAAATGTAGTTTTTTTATTTTAGAATCAATTAAAAAGTCGTTTTCAAGTGAATACAATATAGCATTTTAGAAAACATGTTCATTGTACAATTTTTTTTAAAATTACTTATTTATACATGTTGATTTAAAAGAATATTGTGTTTTAAATGTTACAATTCTCTTATCGCGAAACGTTCGTCTATTTTTTCATTTTTTCATAAAATTATATTTTTCAATGTTAACATGGTTTACCCCATGATATCATTGTTAATAATACATCTTTTCCAATTTTAATTTTGTTTTTAAAAAAAAGATTTTTTTAAAAGTAACACTTATATTTATTTTGATGTTGTTTATGTTTTATTGTTAAAGAAAAAATAAAATAATACCAGTTGTGTAAAAAATTTTCGCGTTTTGCATTTTGGTTAATGCATAACTGTTTTGAAATACAACTATTAAAATAAATAATTCTATAATATACTTATTTTATTTCTTGTTGTGAAAATTACATCTTATTTTTTATAATTTGAATAAATTTTTTAAAACATTTTCATATTTATTAGGATTAGTTAAATTTTTAAATAAAAAACAGAATTTAGATATGTTTTAAGATAAGTAGTTTTTTTTATTGATATTTTTGGTATTAGTGAAATGTTTCTATAAAAAGTAAGTATATTTTCATGTTCTTTGAGATGTTTAAAAAACAGTAATATCATTTTTTGTTTTTGCATTTTTCACTATTATTTAAATTTTTATATCGTTAATTTATAATTATATAAATTATTACATATAATTTAAACATGGTACATTTTTTTTGGATATATCAATTGTATTTTTACTGAATATTTTAAAATAACTTTTTTGATTTAATAAATTTAATCATTTTAGATAGTTAGGATATATTTTTTTATTTGTTCTAGTAAAGGGTATTCAAGCGCTTATATTATTGCAAATACAAACTCTCATTTAATGTTTTTATATTAAGTACAGTTTTTGTAATACAATAGTATTAATTGATATTTAATAATGATTTTATATATTTTGAATTTTATATTGTAATTTTTGTCGTATTTATGATAAATAATTATTGTACATGATTTAATGTGCAATATATTGGTATATATTATTCATATATAAAAATATATTTTATTTTTTAAGGCTACATTCATGTATCGTATTATTGCAACAGATTTAGATGGCACTTTACTTTCTAAAGATCATAAAATAACAGAATACACTAAAAACATTATAAAGTTTTTGTCTAATCATGGTATTTATTTTGTTTTAGCATCAGGTCGGCATTACATAGATGTTATGCGAATTCGAGATATTTTAGAAATAGATGCTTTTATGATCACTTCTAATGGTTCTGAAGTTTATAATTTAGATGGTACTTTAATTTTCAAGAATAATTTATATCCAGATATTGCCAAAAAACTTTGTAAAATAAAATGTTTAGATTGTAATATAATTACGCAATTGTTCAAAAATGATCAA
Organism: Buchnera aphidicola (Pentalonia nigronervosa); assembly: GCA_014622685.1. Taxonomy (NCBI): domain Bacteria; kingdom Pseudomonadati; phylum Pseudomonadota; class Gammaproteobacteria; order Enterobacterales; family Erwiniaceae; genus Buchnera; species Buchnera aphidicola. The sequence continues at coordinate 510,252 of CP061275.1, forward strand.
TGGTATGTAAATAATACGAACACAGATAATAAATTTTGTCCATCTCTTTCATCTTTAAAATATAATTATTTCAATGTAGATCATTTTGATTATACAAACATTAGTAAAATTTTTTTTACTGGTCATGATTTGCATAAATTAAATAAAATTGAAAAAATTATTTTGAGTAAATGGAATACAAAAGTTAATATTAGTTTTTCTTCATCTGGCTGTTTAGAAGTAGTATCTAAACAATCTTCAAAAGGATATGGTCTGCAATTAATAGCTAAATTGTTAAATATTTCTCTAAAAGATTTTATATCTTTTGGAGATGGTATGAATGATGAAGATATGTTAAAAATTTGCGGAAAAGCATGCATTATGCAAAATGCAGATTTACGATTAAAAATGATGTTGCCCAATCTTGAAGTTATTGGTAGTAATGACGATGGTGTTGCAAAATTTTTAAATAAAACATTAATAGAAAACAATAAAAACATAACACACAATTAAATTTTTTATAATGATTTTAAATTTAATAGTTTTTTGGATTAGTTATTAAATTATTATATATTTCTAATTATATAGTGTAAATGAGCACGTTTTTAATTAATATTTTTAGTTTTATGTATATAAACATAATTTATGTCTAGGTTTTTTTATTTAAGTTGCAATGTTTAGAGAATTTGTAACTGCTATTTTTTATTTAGTAATATTTTGTGTAGAAAAATTACGAGATAAAATTAATTGCGCTGAAGAATTTCGTGTGGTATGTAAAAATGAATTATTTTCTATAGCATGATAATAGTATATGTATCATACTTGCATATTTTAAATATATTTAAAAGTGAAAAAGTTCGTAAAAAAAATTTTTACTAAAATAGAAGTATTTGGTTTATTAATTTTTAGTATTGATATCAGATGTAGAATACTATTTTAGCATGCCATGTTAAATTTTTAATAATATAATAGTGAAAATAATATATTTTTTATTTTTGTTTTAAGTATTTCTGTAGATTATGTTAACAATTTTCTTCATGACAAATATTATAAAATTTTTGTTAAAGAATTATTAAATCACAATTTTTTAATATATTTTATATATGGGTAAAAACGAATTTGGTTTATTTTGGTTGTATTAGGTTAGATATATGATATTAGGATTTTTATATGATTTGGTACATATGATTTTTAAAGATATTTTTTAATAGTGTATTTTTTTATATTAAGAAAAACTATTTACATTTGTATATATTTTTTAAATATAAGAGTTGAAAAGAATATATTTTAAAAATATCAATATTAAATTATTTTAAAATAAATACTAAATGTTGAATAATAGGATGCATAAAAATGACTGTTTTAAATCATATACTCGGATTTCCAAGAATAGGATTAAATCGTGAATTAAAAAAGGCACAAGAAAATTATTGGTCTGGTAACTTGTCCTATCACGATTTTTTATCAATTGGATATCATGTGCGTCAGAAGAATTGGAAAAAACAAAAAGAATGTGGTTTAAATTATATATCTGTTGGAGATTTTGCCTGGTATGATCATGTTTTAAGTACTACTATGATGTTAGGTAACATTCCAGAAAGACATCATAATAGTATTAACAATATTGATTTAGATTGTTTATTTCGCATTGCTAAAGGTTCTTCCCCAGATATTTCTGCTTCAGAGATGACAAAATGGTTTAATACTAATTATCATTATATTGTTCCTGAACTTGTCGAAAATAGAAAATTAGAATTCTCTTGGACACAAATTTTAGATGAAGTTGATGAAGCCTTATCATTGGGATATAAAGTTAAACCTATAATTTTAGGCCCGTTAACATATTTATGGCTTGGTAAAGTAAAAGGTCAATATTTTGATCGTTTAAATATTTTAAAAAATATATTGCCAATATATAAATATGTTTTATATGAATTGTCTAAAAAAGGTATCGATTTTATTCAAATTGATGAACCAATTCTAGCTTTAGATTTGTCAAAAAAATGGAAGTCAGCATTTCTTGACGCATACCAAGAACTAAATGGCATCACCAATTTATTATTAACAACATATTTTGATAGTATTGAACATAATATTGATTTTATTGTTGATTTACCGATTTACGGTCTCCATATTGATTTAGTTTATGGAAACTATAATTTACATCATTTTCATTCTAAAATACCGAAGCATTGGTTTTTATCTTTAGGAATAATCAATGGTCGCAATGTATGGCGTGCTGATCTTGTTAAATGGTTTAGATTAATTTCAGATATTTTAAATTATCGAAAAAAAATACTAATTGGTACTTCATGTTCTTTATTACATTGTCCAATTGATTTAGAAAAAGAAGTAAATTTCAATCAAGAAGTGAAAGAATGGTTTTCTTTTTCCGTTCAAAAATGTACAGAATTATCATTATTATCAAGCGCGTTAAACGATCATAGTGTTGATGCTATTTCCGCATGGAGTCAACCTATTTATAAACGTAATTTTTCAAAAAAAGTACATAAAATCGATGTTCAAAATCGTTTGTCTAATATGTCAGATAGTAGATATGCACGATTAAGTTCTTATGATGTTCGCTTTATAGAACAAAGTAAGAAATTTAATTTACCTATTTTTCCAACAACAACAATTGGATCTTTTCCTCAAACTGATAATATTAGAAAATTAAGGTATAACTTTAAAAATAATATTATAACAAAACAAGAATATTTATTAGGAATTAAACAACATATCAAAAAAGTTATAAAAATACAAGAAGAGTTAGATATAGACGTTTTAGTACATGGTGAAGCAGAACGAAATGATATGGTTGAATATTTTGGTGAACATCTAGATGGTTTTATTTTTACAGAGCATGGATGGGTTCAAAGTTATGGTTCACGTTGTGTTAAACCACCTATTATTGTTGGTGATATTAGTCGCACAAGACCAATTACAATAAAATGGGCTAAATATGCTCAATCGTTAACAAATAAACCAGTAAAGGGTATGTTAACGGGTCCAGTAACTATTTTATTATGGTCTTTTCCCAGAGAAGATATGAATTTAGAAGTTATGGCAAAACAAATTGCATTAGCATTATACGATGAAGTGATGGATTTAGAAAAAGAGAAAATTCAAATTATTCAAATTGATGAACCAGCGTTGCGAGAAGGGTTGCCATTACGTAAAAGTGAATGGAACAGTTATTTATCATGGTCAGTTGACGTATTTCGATTAACGTCTTCAGGTGTGAAAAATAGTACGCAAATTCACACACACATGTGTTATTGCGAATTTGATGATATCATCAATGCGATTGCTTCATTAGATGCAGATGTGATTACTATTGAAACCGCTCGATCAGATATGGAATTATTAGAATCGTTTAAAAAATTTCATTATCCAAATAGTGTTGGACCAGGAGTATATGATATTCATTCTACTAATGTTCCAACTGTTAAGGGAATATGTAAATTATTGAAAAAATCTTTAAAATATATTCCGATAAAGCATATTTGGGTTAATCCTGATTGTGGTTTAAAAACGCGATGTTGGGATGAAGTAATGTCAAGTTTGGAAAATATGGTGCAAGCAGCGAAAGAAATGAGACAACAAATTATATAAAAATTTGATATTAACTTTATTCATATATTTAAAGACATTAATCATAATATATAGATTTTAAATCATTCTTTGAAAATTTGTTAAATTTCTAAAGGATGATTTGATAATTTTTTTAATTTTATAGTAAAGACATTGGTAATATAACACGTCGATTTTGATTCTGACAAACATTAATGTCGAAAATGACGTGTTTTAGTAAAAATCATAGTTATATTTTGTTCATTTGCCGCTTGAATCACTTCATGATCACGTATTGACCCTCCTGTTTGAATAACGCATGTAATCCCAATTTTCGCAGCTTGATCAATATTGTCCCTGAAAGGTAAAAATGCATCAGATGCCATAGTCGCATGCATGATATTATACCCTCTCTCTTTAACCTTAACATTTGCTAATTTAGTTGAGTCAATTCTACTCATTTGACCTGCTCCGATAGCAATAGTTGTTTCATTATAGCCATATACTATTGCATTTGATTTTACAAATTTTGCTATTTTCCAACAAAAAATAGCATCTTGAACCTCTTGTTTTGTTGGTGTACGCTTTGTTACAACGGTCCATTTCTTATGATTGTATTTATTGATATCATTTTCTTGTATTAGCATGCCATCATCAATGCTTTTTATTTCTAATCTCCGACGGTGTTTATGAATTTTTCCTGTAACTAATACGCGTGTATTTTTTTTTTGTTGTAATATTTTTAAAGCATATTCATTTATTTTTGGCGCAATGATTACTTCTACAAATTGTGTTGTTATAATTTTTTGGGCGGTGTGCTCATCTATTTCATAATTAAATGCAAGTACACCACCAAATGCTGATACAGGATCTGCGTTGTATGCATATAAATATGATTCCACAAGTGTTGTGCGTGTTGCAGCGCCACAAGGATTTCCATGTTTTACAATTACACATGAAGGTTTTTTGAATTCTTTAACACACTCCAATGCAGTATTAGCATCCAATATATTGTTGTATGATAATGTTTTTCCATGTACTTGATTTGAAAAACTAATAGTTCCAGTATGCAGTGTATTATTTTTAATATAAAAAGCAGATTTTTGGTGCTGATTTTCTCCGTACACTAAGTCTTGCTTTTTTATAAAAGAAAAATTAATTTTATTTGGAAATAAATTATGTTTTTTTTGCATGCTATAAGATTGATATTGTGAAAAATATTTCGCAATTGTTGATTCATAAGAAGATGTGTATTGAAATGCTTTTCGAGCTAATTGTAATCTTGTATTTATATCTATGGAATTTGTTTTAATTGCATCAATAATTGATTCTATATCGTTAATGTCAACTATCACTATAACATTTTCATAGTTTTTAGCTGCAGCACGAACTAATGTTGGACCACCAATATCAATATTTTTAATCACGTCTCTTATATTATTATTTACGTCAAACAGAGCGTGTTGAAATGGATAAAAATTTACGATAACTATGTCTATCGGGTTTATTTTGTAGAATTGCATAATTTTTTTATCTTTACTGCTGCTTAAAATACCAGCCATAATTTTTGGATGTAAAGTTTTAACGCGTCCGTTCATTATTTCGGGAAATTTAATATAATCTGAAACTGTAGTAACAGGTACATGGTAATTACGTAAAATTTTTGCTGTGCCTTCAGTAGATAGCAAATTAATTTTATTTTCTGTTAGAATTTTTGCGATTTTTATGATATGTGTTTTGTCTGATACGCTAATTAAAGCGTGTTTTACTGGTTTCATGAAAGACATGATGCGTTTTCTTTTTTTAAGTAACAATATATGGTATCGTAAAATATTTTAATTAATAATATAAAAATATTTTTAGATATATTTGTTTTTATTTTACATTTTTAAAAAATTTTTTATTAAAATATATATTTTTGTTTACGGGGCATAAATGCCCCTTTTTAAATAACTTGAAATGTGTTTTAAAGTTGTTTAATTGCATTTTTTAATGTTTTTCCTGATGTAAAACTTGGAAATTTTGTAGCAGGGATTTTAATTTCTTTCCCTGTTTGAGGATTTCTTCCCGTACGTGATGTTCTAAAGTTGACCTTAAAAGTACCAAATCCGACTATTTGTACAGGTTCTCCTTGTTTTAAAGATTCTATAATTTCAGATAATATTGCTTCTAAAGTTGAACGTACTTGTATTTTAGAAAAATTTGATTTTTTAGAAATTACATTAATTAATTGAGTTTTGTTCATTATGTTTCCTTTTTTATTAAAATACTAAAATTGATAATTAGTTTATATATTATTTTTTTTAATTGAATTAAACAAAAAATTAATTTTTTAAAAAATTAATTTTTATATAAATTTTGCTATATATTTTTTGATATAATAAAAAAGAAAATATATTTTGTTGTATCACATGTATTTTATAAAAATTTATGTTATTTTTTAATGCGATATTAATATTTTTAATATTCTACTTTTTTCTCAGTATACAGATTTAAATATATAATTAAAAAATATGAAAATATTGCATATTATGATGTTGTTATTAAAGAAATAATTTTATTTATATTAGTTAATTAAATTCATAATGATATATGACGTATTTTTTATATAAATTATAGTATTTTGATAACAATTATTATAAATTTTTTGTTTTGGCTGCTACTAAACAGCAGCCATTATCCAAAAATTATTTTAAAAAATCTTTTTGATTAATCATTTTTTGATAAAGTAGAATTTAATAGTTCTGCAAGACTGGCTGATGCTTCTTCAGCGCTGATTTGTGAATTATTAGTCGATGGTTTGTTATGTATTTTTTGGCGACGTTGAAAACGTTCTTTATGATATGCGTATCCAGTACCTGCTGGAATTAAACGACCAACAATAACGTTTTCTTTTAATCCCCGTAATTCATCTTTTTTTCCTGCAACGGCAGATTCTGTTAAAACTCTTGTTGTTTCTTGAAAAGACGCAGCAGATATAAAAGATTCAGTTGCTAGTGATGCTTTAGTAATACCTAATAAGTCTCGTTTAAATATTGCTGGTTCTTTATATTGTTTTTTTAATGCACGATTAGCAATTTTAATACGTGAAAATTCTACTTGCTCACCATCTAAAAAGTTAGAATCGCCAGATTTGACAATAGTTGCTTTTCTTAGCATTTGTTTGACAATTACTTCAATATGTTTGTCATTAATTTTTACGCCTTGCAAACGATAGACTTCTTGTACTTCATTTACAATATATTTTGTAACAGCTTGTACACCTCTTAATCTAAGAATATCATGTGGTGATTCTGGTCCATCGGATATAATATCACCACGTTCAACTCGTTCTCCTTCAAAAACATTTAATTGTCGCCATTTTGGAATCATTTCTTCATAAGCGTTACTTCCATCTATTGGAGTAATTACTAACCGTCTTTTCCCTTTTGTTTCTTTTCCGAAAGAAATGATCCCACTTACTTCAGAGAGGATTGCTAGCTCTTTAGGGCGACGTGCTTCGAATAGATCTGCAACGCGTGGTAACCCACCAGTGATATCTTTAGTTCCACCGGATTCTTGCGGTATTCTTGCTAAGGTATCACCAGAACTAATTTGAACACCGTCGTCTAATTGTACAATTGCACGTCCTGGTAAAAAATATTGAGCAGGCATTTCTGTTCCTGGAATTAAAACATCATTGCCATGACGATCAATAATTTTTAAAGTTGGTCTTAGATCTTTTCCAATAGACATTCTTTCTGCAGTATCTAATATAACTATAGAAGATAGTCCGGTTAATTCATCTGCTTGCCGAGTAATGCTTTGGCCATCTATCATATCAATAAAACGTACAAATCCATTAACTTCAGCAATTACTGGCATAGTGTGCGGATCCCATTTTGCAACAGTTTCTCCAGAAATAACAGTTTCATTATTTCCTTTTGCCATAATAGCTCCATAAGGTACTTTATAACTTTCTTTTGTTCTGCCAAAATTATCAACGATTTTTAATTCAACATTTCTTGAAGTAATAACAATTTTTCCTAGTGAATTAGTTACAAACTTTGCATTATTAAGATTTATGATTCCTCCATTTTTGATTTGTACATTAGATTCTGCTGCTGCTCTTGATGCTGCGCCACCTATATGAAAAGTTCTCATAGTTAATTGCGTACCTGGTTCACCGATTGACTGCGCAGCAATTACACCAATTGCTTCACCCGTTTTAACTAAATTTCCTCTAGCTAAGTCTCGACCATAACAATATGAACAAACACCAAAATCAGTATCACAATTTACTACAGATCTTACTTTAATATTATCTATAGAATGTTTGTCTAATAGATCACACCATTTTTCGTTAAGTAATGTATTTCTTGGAACCAATATATCTTTAGTATTAGGAACGATAACATCTGAAGCAGTAACGCGGCCTAAAACACGTTCTCGCAATGGTTCTTTTACATCTCCACCTTCAATCAATGGTGTCATTAAAATACCTTCATGCGTTTGACAATCATTTTGTGTAACTACTAGATCTTGTGCTACATCTACTAAACGCCGTGTTAAATATCCAGAATTAGCAGTTTTTAATGCTGTATCAGCTAATCCTTTTCTAGCACCGTGCGTAGAAATAAAATATTGTAATACATTCAAACCTTCTCTAAAATTGGCTGTAATTGGTGTTTCTATAATTGAACCATCCGGTTTTGCCATCAGACCGCGCATGCCAGCTAACTGACGGATTTGTGCAGCAGACCCTCTAGCGCCTGAATCTGCCATCATAAATATACTGTTAAAGGACATTTGTGTTTGTTTTTGTCCTTGTTTATTTACAACAGATTCTGTAGATAAATTTTTCATCATAGCTTGAGCAACACGTTCATTAGCTGCAGCCCAAATATCAATTACTTTGTTGCATCTTTCACCGGCTGTAACTAGTCCAGATTGAAACTGCTCTTGTATTTCAGATACTTCTATTTCTGCATCATTGATAATGTTTATTTTTTTTTCCGGTATGACCATATCATCAATTCCTACGGATGCACCAGATCTTGCAGCATATGCAAATCCCGTATACATAATTTGATCTGCAAAGCAAACAGTAGGTTTTAAACCAAGTATACGATAGCAGGTATTCAGCATGTTAGAAATATCTTTTTTTCCTAAAGTTTTATTAACTAGTTTGAATGGTAAGCCTTGTGGAACGATCATCCATAAAATTGCACGTCCTACAGTAGTTGTAAAGATCTTTTTTATTTCAGAAAAATTATTGCCTTGTGTTTTTTTAAATTCTGTTATGCGCACTTTTACTATAGAGTGCAATTCAGCAATGCCTAAACGATATATTTTTTCTGCTTCGTTTGGATTGCTTAACAACATACCTTCTCCTTTTCCGTTAATTTTTTTTCGAGTCATGTAATATAAACCTAAAACAACGTCTTGTGAAGGAACAATAATTGGTTCTCCATTAGCTGGCGATAGGATGTTGTTAGTTGACATCATTAATGCTCTTGCTTCTAATTGCGCTTCTAAAGTTAATGGTACATGTACAGCCATTTGATCTCCATCAAAATCTGCGTTATAAGCAGCGCAGACTAAAGGGTGTAATTGAATGGCTTTTCCTTCAATTAATACAGGTTCGAATGCTTGTATACCTAATCTATGTAAAGTAGGAGCGCGATTTAATAACACTGGATGTGATCGTATGACTTCATCCAATATGTCCCAAACTATTGCTTCTTCTCGTTCGACCATTTTTTTTGCAGCTTTAATTGTAGTTGCTAAATTACGTATTTCTAGCTTTCCATATATAAATGGTTTAAAAAGTTCTAATGCCATTTTTTTAGGTAATCCACACTGATTTAATCTTAAATAAGGACCAACAGTAATTACTGATCGACCCGAGTAATCTACGCGTTTTCCGAGGAGATTTTGCCGAAATCTTCCTTGTTTCCCTTTAATCATATCTGCTAATGATTTTAGAGGTCTCTTGTTTGATCCGGTAATCGCTCTACCTCTTCTACCATTATCTAACAAAGCATCAACTGCTTCTTGAAGCATGCGTTTTTCATTCCTAATAATTATGTCTGGAGCTGAGAGATCCAATAAACGTTTCAGACGATTATTTCTGTTAATTACCCGACGATATAAATCATTTAGGTCAGATGTTGCGAATCTACCTCCATCTAATGGAACTAATGGTCTTAGATCTGGTGGTAATATTGGTAAAACGGTAAGAATCATCCATTCTGGTTTGTTATTTGATTGCGCAAATGCTTCTAACAATTTAATTCTTTTGGTTATTTTTTTTCGTTTTGTTTCAGAATTTGTGTCGTTTAGTTCTTGTCGTAGTACATTACATTCTTTTATAAGATTAATATCTTTTAATAAAAGTTGAATTGCTTCTGCGCCCATTGTTGCGTGAAATTCATCGCCAAATTCTTCGGATGCATCTAAATATTGTTCTTCAGTTAATATTTGGTATTTTTCTAAATTAGTCATACCAGTTTCAACAACGACATAGGATTCAAAATAGAGTACGCGTTCAATATCTCTTAATGGCATGTCTAACAACAAACCTATTCGAGAAGGTAAGGATTTTAAAAACCAAATATGAGCTATAGGAGAAGCAAGTTCAATATGTCCCATTCTTTCTCTACGTACTTTGCTTTGTGTGACTTCAACACCACATTTTTCACAAATTACACCACGGTGTTTTAATCTTTTATATTTTCCACATAAACATTCATAATCTTTAACCGGTCCAAAAATACGCGCACAAAACAATCCGTCCCTTTCAGGTTTAAATGTACGATAATTTATTGTTTCCGGTTTTTTTACCTCACCGAATGACCAAGATCTAATCATGTCAGGTGAAGATAATGAAATCTTAATAGTATCAAAATCTTCATTCTTAATTTGATATTTAAGAAATTTTAATAAATCTTTCACGCATTGGCTCCTTATCGGAGTGAAACGTTTTTGATGGTGATCAGATTGATCGCTTGTTTAAATTAATTTTTATTCGTTTTCTAATTCTATATTGATGCCTAATGATCGAATTTCTTTTAAAAGTACATTAAAAGACTCTGGCATTCCAGGTTCCATTTGATGGTTGCCATCTACAATATTTTTATACATTTTAGTTCTTCCGTTAACATCATCAGATTTTACAGTAAGCATTTCTTGCAATGTATATGATGCTCCATATGCTTCTAATGCCCATACTTCCATTTCTCCAAACCGTTGTCCGCCAAATTGTGCTTTTCCACCTAGTGGTTGCTGCGTAATTAGACTATAAGAACCAGTAGATCGTGAATGCATTTTATCATCTACTAAATGATTTAATTTCAGCATATACATATAACCAACTGTAACTGGTCTTTCAAATTTTTCTCCTGTGCGTCCATCAAACAGTGTGATTTGACCAGAAGTAGGTAAATTAGCTAATTTTAAAAATTTTTTAATTTCACTTTCTTGTGCACCATCAAAAACAGGAGTAGCAATTGGAATACCATGTTTCAAGTTTTTAGCCAAACATAATATTTCGTCATCTGAAAAAGTATCTAAATCAATTTTTTGACGTAAATTATTTCCTAAATCAAAAGCTTTTTGGATAAATTTTCGTAAATTAGATATTTTTTCTTGCATTTTAAGCATATGATTAATTTTATCACCGATTCCTTTAGCAGCCATGCCTAAGTGAGTTTCTAATATTTGTCCGATGTTCATACGTGACGGTACGCCTAATGGATTTAAAACGATGTCAACTGGTATTCCATTTTTATCATATGGCATATCTTCAATAGGGTTAATTTTAGAAATTACACCTTTATTACCGTGTCTACCAGCCATTTTATCGCCTGGTTGAATTTGCCGTTTCACGGCTAAATATACTTTAACAATTTTTAACACTCCGGGTGATAAATCATCACCTTGAGTGATTTTACGTCGTTCCATTTCAATTTTTTTTTCAAATATTTTTTTTAGTTCTTGATGTTGTTTGAAAAATTTTTCAATTTCGTTTTTTTTATCTTCTTGTTTTATATTAAAAGTAAACCATTTTTCATGGGGTAATTGATTTAATTGCTCTTCTGTAATATTGCAAGATATAAGAATGTTTTTGATATGTGAAAATAGACTTAACTCAAATATTTTAAATTCTTCAGTAAGATCTTTTTTAGCTTTTTTAAATTGCATATCTTCAATTTCTAACGCTCTTTTATCTTTTTTTACACCATCTCTTGTAAATATTTGTATATCTATAACAGATCCTGATACTCCATTAGGTACACGTAATGATGAATCTTTTACATCTGATGCCTTTTCTCCAAAAATTGCACGTAGTAATTTTTCTTCTGGCGTTAATTGTGTTTCGCCCTTTGGTGTAACCTTACCGACCAATATATCACCTCCTGTGACTTCTGCTCCGATGTAAACAATTCCTGATTCATCTAATTTTGATAATGCAGCTTCTCCAACATTGGGTATATCGGAACTAATTTCTTCTGGTCCTAATTTAGTATCTCGTGATATACAGGACAATTCCTGAATATGAATTGTAGTAAATCTATCATCTTGTACAACTTTTTCTGAAACTAAGATTGAATCTTCAAAGTTATATCCGTTCCATGGCATAAAAGCAACTCTCATGTTTTGTCCTAATGCAAGCTCTCCTAAATCTGTAGATGGTCCGTCAGCTAAAACATCGCCTTTTTGAACATGTTCGTTTAAATGAACACAGGGTTGTTGATTTATACAGGTATTTTGATTTGATCTGGTATATTTTGTCAAATTATAAATTTCTATTCCGGCTTCTTCGATGCGTCTTTCTGATTCATATACTTTAATAACTATACGAGAAGCATCTACATATTGAACAATACCCCCTCTTTTAGCAACTACTGTTACTCCCGAATCCACTGCTACGGCGCGTTCCATACCTGTTCCTACTAAAGGTTTATCAGCTTTTAAAGTTGGAACAGCCTGACGTTGCATATTTGCACCCATCAATGCTCGATTTGCGTCATCATGTTCCAAGAATGGAATTAAAGATGCACCAACGGAGACTATTTGCTGTGTAGAAACATCCATATAATTAACTTGATCGCGATTAAATAAACCAGATTCACCTTTATGTCGACAAGTAACGAAATCATCTGTAAAAAATCCGTTTTTATCTATGTTTGTATTCGCTTGTGCAATAATGTAGTTTCCTTCTTCAATAGCTGATAAATAGTTTATTTCTTTAGTCACTAATCCATTTTTTACTTTTTGATATGGAGTTTCTAAGAAACCATATGAATTTGTTTGAGCATATACTGATAAAGAGTTAATTAAACCTATATTTGGTCCTTCTGGTGTTTCTATAGGGCAAACACGTCCATAATGAGTAGGGTGTACGTCGCGTACTTCGAAACCTGCTCGTTCTCGAGTTAATCCGCCTAATCCTAATGCTGAAATTCGTCTTTTATGTGTAATTTCTGATAATGGGTTATTTTGATCCATAAATTGTGATAATTGACTAGAACCAAAAAATTCTTTAATAGCAGCTGAAATTGGTTTTGCATTAATTATATCTTGAGGCATTAGAGTGTCTAAATCACCAATTGATAATCGTTCTTTAACGGCTCTTTCTACTCGTACTAATCCAATTCTAAATTGATTTTCTGCCATTTCTCCTACCGATCTAATACGTCGGTTACCTAAATGATCAATATCATCTACTTCTCCTTTTCCATTTCGGATGTCGATAATTTTTTTTATAACATCAATAATATCTTCCTTATTTAACGTGTTCGATCCAGTAACGGTTTTGCGCAATAAAGAGCTATTAAATTTCATTCGCCCTACAGATGATAAATCATATCTATCTTCAGAAAAAAATAGATTTTCAAATAAATTTTCTGTTGCTTCTTTAGTTGGAGGTTCACCTGGTCTCATAACCCGATAAATTTCTATTAATGCACTAGTTCGATCATATGAAGAATCTATACGCAGTGTTTCTGATATGTACGGGCCATGATCTAAATCATTAGTAAATAGTGTTTCAATAGTAGAAAAATTTGCTTTTTTAATCTTATCTAGTATTTCTAAAGATAATTCTGTATTCGCTAATGCAATTATTTCATTTGTATTATGATTTAAGTAATCTTTAGCAACAATTCTTCCTAAAATATATTCAGTAGGTACGTCAATTGATGTTATTTTATTTTTTTTAAGATTTTGAATATGTTTAGCAGTTATACGACGACCTTTATCTACATATATTTTTCCATTTTTTTTAATATTAAAAGATGCAGTTTCACCCCGTAGTCTTTCAGGAACTAATTCTAATTGAATTTTATTTTTTTCTATTTTAAAAATATTTTTTAAAAAAAATAAGCTCAGTATTTCTTCTGTATTATAATTCATTGCTCTTAAGATGATACTTACAGGTAGTTTTCTACGTCGATCAATACGAACAAATAAATTGTCTTTTGGATCAAACTCAAAATCTAACCATGATCCTCGATAAGGAATAATTCGAGCGTTATACAACACTTTTCCTGAAGAATGTGTTTTACCTTTGTCGCTATCAAAAAATACGCCAGGACTGCGATGCAATTGAGATACAACCACTCTTTCTGTTCCGTTTATAATAAATGTTCCATTTTCAGTCATTAATGGGATTTCACCCATATATACTTCTTGTTCTTTAATATCTTTAACGGTTTCTTCTAACATATCACGTTCGTAAATTACAAGTCGCAATCTTACTCTTAATGGTGCTGAGTAAGTTGATCCGCGTATTTGACATTCTTTTACGTCAAACATAGTATTTCCCAATCGATAGCTAACATATTGTAGTTCAGAATTTCCGTTATAGCTTCGTATAGGAAATACAGAACAAAATGCGGATTCTAATCCTTGTTGACCCTTTCTATCTGATTGTATGAATTTTTTAAAAGAATCTATTTGAATGGAAAGAAGATATGGTATATCTAAAACTTGTGGGCGTTTTCCAAAATCTTTGCGAATGCGTTTTTTTTCGGTATGAGAGTACACCATAGGTTTCCTAAGTTTTCTAACAGATAAGTTAAAATTAATTTATCTTTTTTTCTGACGGAGAAATGGTTTTTTAGCATATTTTGAAATAACGTATTTGCTTACATTGAAACGGGCTGGTGAGTTAAAAATCACCAGCTATATTAAAAATTAGTTAATTTCAAAGTATAATTTTTTTATTTAATTTCAACCTCGGCACCGACGTTTTCTAATGTCTTTTTGAGCGATTGAGCATCTTCTTTATTTATATTTTCTTTTAGAACTACAGGTGCTGATTCTACCAAGTCTTTAGCATCTTTTAATCCTAATCCTGTCGCACTACGTACAGTTTTAATAACTGATACTTTATTCGGTCCGATTGATTTTAAAAAAACGTTGAATTCAGTTTTTTCTTCTGGAGGATTTATGTCGTTATTGCTGCTGGATTGCATAGAAATATTTGCAGAAACTCCAAATTTTTCTTCCATTAACGAAATGAGATCAACGATGTTCATAACTGACATTTCTGATACAGCTTGCAAAATTTGTTCTTTAGTAATGGACATAAATATAATTCCTAGTCACGATGAAAAGTATTTTATTATTAACATAATTAATTATTTTTTCTGGCTCTCGTTTTTTTTATTTTTAATTAAATGTAAAACATAAACCAGTTTTCCAGTTGATAACATTTTTAATGTTAATATAAGTTTTGTCATTGCTTCTTGATAAGTCGGCATATCTGCAAGTTGATCAATTTCAATGGTTGAAAGTAATTTCCCTTCAAAAACTGCTCCTGTAATTTTAAATTGTTCATTTATTTTTGAAAATTCTCTAAATAATCTTGCTCCGCTACCGGGATGTTGCATAGAATATGCAATAAAAGTAGATCCTTTTATATTTTTTTTTAAACATTCAAATGTTGTTTTTTGAATGGCTAAATTTAATAGATTATTTTGAACAATGCTCATTTTGACATTGTGTTTTCGTCCGTTTTTTCGAAGTTCATTAATTTGATTAACTGAAATACCTTGAGAATCTGCAGTAACAGCTGATAATGCTGTATTTGATATTTTATGAATATTGGCAACAATAATTTTTTTTCTATCAAAATTTAATGCCATTTTATAACATTCTCCTGCTTTTTAGAAAGAAAATATTTTTTATTAAATTTTATTCTATTTTAATTAAAACAATTAGTATCAAGACATGTGTTTTTTAAATTTTATATTTATAAAATAACTATTTATTTTAAAAATGTAAGATTTGCAATACATTTAATCGATTTTTTTCTAATTTTTAAGAATGCTATAATATTAGGTCAGAGACTATTTTTTAACATTGATATAAGATTATTAATTTATATAGCAAGATTAGATTGATCTACAGTTAATCCTATTCCCATAGTCGTTGACAAGACTATTTTTTTTATATATATTCCTTTTGATTGTGGTGGTTTGGATTTTTTTATCGATGATATTAGTGTAATGAAATTTTCTTTTATATGGTTTTTTTTAAAATTAATTCGACCAATTGTAGCATGAATAATTCCATTTTTATCATTTTGATAACGTATTTGTCCTGTTTTAACGTTTTTTATAGATTCAGCGATATTTTTAGTTACTGTTCCTAATTTTGGATTTGGCATTAATCCACGAGGACCTAATATATGTCCTATTTTAGTAACTATTTTCATAGCATCTGGCGAAGCAATAGCAACATTAAAGTTAATGCCTTCTTTTTTAATAATGTCAATTAAATCTTCCATTCCAACCAATTCTGCGCCGGCATTTTGAGCTATTTTTACATTATTTCCTTGCGTGAATACAGCAACTTTAATGGTTCGTCCAAGTCCATATGGTAGTATTGAAAAACCTCGAATGTTTTGATCAGTTTTTTTTGTATTGATTCCTAAATTGATTGCGATATCAACACTTTCAATAAAATTTGTTGTTGAAGTATTTTGTAATAAAGTAATTAGTTCATCAAGATGATATTTTTTTTTTAAATCGATATTTTTTTTTATATTTTTCATGCGTTTTGTAATTTTTTTCATTATTATTTCTCAATCTTTAATCCGATAGATTTAGCAGTTCCTTCAATAGAACGCATCATATTTTCAACATTTGATCCTGTCATATCAACGCTTTTGAGCATTGCAATTTCTTTGATTTGCATATGAGTAACTGTTCCTACGATTTCGAATTTGGGTTTTTTAGAACCAGTTTGAATACCAGCAAATTTTTTTAATAAAACAGACGCTGGTGGAGTTTTTGTAACAAATGTAAATGAGCGATCGGAGTAAATTGTAATAACAACTGGAATGGGAAGCCCTTTTTCTATTTTTTCTGTTGCTTGATTGAATAATTTACAGAATTCCATAATATTAACACCTTTTTGACCTAATGCTGGTCCTATTGGTGGACTAGGATTAGCCATTCCAGCAGATACTTGTAATTTAATATAGGATTGTATTTTTTTAGCCATGTTTTTCTCAAATTATGAAATTATTTTTTAATAAATAAAATTTATGTATGTTTTTCTACTTGTCTGAAATCTAATTCTACAGGTGTTGATCTTCCAAAAATAGATACAGAGACTTTTAATCTGTTTTTTTCATAATCTACTTCTTCAACTACTCCGTTAAAATCAGAAAATGGTCCGTCATTGACACGGATCATTTCTCCAGGTTCAAATAGAGTTTTTGGTCTCGGTTTATTTCCAATTTGACGTAATTTTTTAATAATAGTTTCTACTTCTTTGTCGCTAATTGGTGTTGGTTTATCTGATTTACCGCCGATAAATCCTAATACTCTTGGAATGTTTCGTATTAAATGCCATGTTGAATCTGTCATAATCATTTGTATTAAAACATATCCAGGAAAAAATTTATATTCGCTTTTTCGGCGTTGACCTCCTCTGATTTCAATCACTTCTTCTGAAGGTATCATAACCTCTCCAAAAAACGTTTCCATTGCGTTCAGTTTCACGTATTCTCGTATTGATTGTGCAACGCGACTTTCAAAACCTGAAAATGCTTGCAATACATACCATCTTTTTTTTTGACTCAAATGCATGTTTAGAACCTTAAACTTACAATAAATGCTATTAAATGAAATATGATGTTGTCTAAACCCCATAGTAATAAAGATATCAAAATCGTTACGATAATAATTATACATGCAGTATATAAAGTTTCTTTATATTGAGGCCACGTAATTTTGCGTATTTCATTTTTAGTGGTACTTATATACAGTAACATGTATTTTCCTATTTTTGTAGAAAGTATAATACTCGTAGATAAGATAATTAAAAAAAATATAATTAATATACGTATAAAAAATTGTATTTCGTATAAATAATAATTTATAGAATATATTAAAATAAAACATAGAGAAGCAAATAACCATTTTATTTTTTCTATTGCATTGTATATGTTTTTATTTTTAACATTTTTTTTCATATTTTCCTCTAAAATTAGATAAAATAACAATATCGAAAGAAATGTATGTTTAGAAAATATATTTTTTGTAGAAAATGAGTGTTTAACATTTTTTCAGAAAAGAGATAAAAATAATTTTTTAATTGGTGTTTTATCGTTTAAAATAATTTTAGAGTAAAACTAGAAAATGAGGCGAGATTGATGATAATGATTCATTTAATGTGCTATTTAATAAAAGAATAAAAATGAATTGTATAAATGTGTATTTAAATACTATTTTTTTAAAATTATAAATTTTCATTTGCTATGCTGATACCCAGGATTGAACTGGGGACCTCATCCTTACCAAGGATGTGCTCTACCTACTGAGCCATATCAGCAAATTTTAAGCGGACAGCGGGAATTGAACCCGCATCATCAGCTTGGAAGGCTGAGATAATGCCATTATATGATGTCCGCATTTTTTATACGATGCGATTATTTTTTGGTGAGAGAAGGATTCGAACCTTCGAAGTCGATGACGGCAGATTTACAGTCTGCTCCCTTTGGCCGCTCGGGAATCTCACCTGATTATTTTTTTTTGCCGGCTACCGGAATTGAACTGGTGACCTACTGATTACAAGTCAGTTGCTCTGCCTGCTGAGCTAAGCCGGCTACTTTATATTTTTTACTTTATAAAAATTATTTAGATTTTTTTACATTATATAATTTTTATCTTTGATTGCAAGTTTTTTAAGAAAAAATTTTATCTTATAAATTTAATATAATGTTATTTTTCAACTTGATTGTTTACTTTGATGAAAAAAATATGTTATTAATGTAATGTAATTTTTGTTTTCATTCTGTTTTATCAGATTACAATAAAATATTTGAGTATATGATAAAATTAATTTTTTTTGAAAATGAAATAGTGCATTTCAAAAAGTTTACGTACTTATATTTAATGATGTTATTTTTTTTGATGTTGTTATAAGATCTACTTCTAATTGTAAATATATGTTAAATTTTTTAAAGATACCTTTTTGTATGATTTTAGCTAATTGAATTATTTCATGGGCTGTTGCGTTTTGTTGGTTTATTAAGATTAATTTTTGTCTTTTATAAATTGAAGCGCCGCCAATTTGGATATTTTTAAATTGATATTTTTCGATTAACCATGCAGCAGAAATTTTTACTAGACCGTGATCTTGCAATTGATAAGGAATATTTTTGTATAAAGATATGAGTTTTTTTGCGTGTGCTTGTGTAATTATTGGGTTTTTAAAAAAACTCCCGGCATTTCCTACCTTTTTTAGATTTGGGAGTTTTTTAATACGTATTTTGCATATTGTTTTAAAAATATGATATGCAGTCACTCTTTTCGGCTGAATGTATTTTAGCATAGATCGAACAATAATAGGATTCCATTTTTTTTTTATTATAATTCCAACAGCGATAATCGCATGTTCATTATTATATTGATTTTTAAAAATGCTATGACGATATGAAAATTTGCAGAATTTAGCATTAATTCTTTTGACAGTTCCATTTTTTAAAGATATTACATCAACATATTGGCACACATTTTTTAATTCTAAACCATATGCTCCAATATTTTGAACAACAGCAGATCCAACACATCCGGGAATTAATGCTAAGTTTTCTAATCCAAATATACCTGTACGCAAGGTATATTTTACGAAATCGTGCCATTTTTCTCCTGAAAATACATGTAATGACCAAATGTGTTTTTTTTCTGTTATTCTAATTCCTTTAATTCGGTTGATTATAACTAAACCTATGTAATTTTCTAAAAAAAGTACATTGCTCCCCTCTCCTAAAATTATATAAGGTATATTGTATAATTGACACATTTTCCATGTTTTCAGTAATGATTGAATTGTTTGTACAAAAATAATTTTTTTTGCATTAACATTTATTAAAAATGTATTTAAATGTTTTAAAGATTCATGGGATGGGCATTGTTTTTTATACATAGTATTCGACTTAAATATAATGAATTTATTAATAAAAAAATCTGTATTAATTAAAAGTTAATTCCTAAAATATATCAAAAGTGTTTAATAGGATTTTAGATATGAATCGCATTCAAAAAAATTATCAAGATAAAATAAATCAAAAAATAAATGGATTTTATAACATTATAAAGTTTTCTTTTGAGGTGTTTCCCCCTAAAGATTTAATTTTAGAGGAAAAATTATGGGCATCAATTTGTTGTTTAAAAGAATTGCACCCATCTTTTTTTTCTGTAACTTATGGCGCAAACAGTGGTGAACGTGAAAAAACATATGATATTACTCAAAAGATACGTAATAAAACACATATTTTAACATCTCCTCATTTGACTTGTGCTGGTTTAACTGCAACAGAATTACAAAAAATTGCAGAATATTACTGGAATCACGGTATTCAAAGCGTAGTAGCATTAAGAGGTGATATCAACAGTAACTCTTACAAACATACAATGTATGCTGTAGATTTAGTTGTATTATTAAAAAAAGTTGCCAATTTTGATATTTCTGTTGCTGTTTATCCTGAATTACATCCAGAATCAAAAAATTTTGAATCTGAAATTTCTAATTTTCAAAAGAAAATTGATGCGGGTGCAAATCGCGCTATTACACAATTTTTTTTTAATGTCGAAAGTTATTTAAATTTTCGGGATCGCTGTGTAAAACGCGGTATTAATGTTGAAATTATACCAGGTATTTTACCAATTTATAACTTTCAACAAATTCAGCGTTTTTCTAGCATGACGAATGTTTGCATTCCTGATTGGATATTTAAAGTGTTTCACGGGTTAGAAAACGATATTTCGATACAAAAAATTGTTGGTTTTAACATTGTTGTTGATTTGGTTCAAAAATTATATTTAGAAGGTGTACGACATTTTCATTTTTATACTTTAAATCGATCAGATATTGTTTATTCTATTTGTCATCTTTTAAGATTTAAAAATAAATGTATGCATAATACTTTTCGAGATTAATATAAAAACATTATTAAAGACAAAAATATGTTATTAGTTTGTATAATTTTTAGTTGGTTTAACATAAGAAATTATCTAAATATTCATCTGGTTGATATGTTTTTTAATAGCACCAAGATTAAATGTTAATGTTGGTGCAATTTTTCTTAAGGAAAGTTCTTCTGTGCAGTAATTATCTGCAGTATTTATCAAATAATGAAGTATTTTTATTTTTTTCGATTTTTTGAGAAAAATAATAAGATGAAATAGAATGAAATAATTGTTTTAAAAACGTGTTTTGGTTACCTTTCTATGATAGATTGTAATTTTTTTTTGAATAAATAAATCGCTATTTTGATAATTTAAAGACGGATTTGGTGCCGGCTGTATTTCAAATTTTAATGCGCATGAAGAGACAAGATGATTGATCGACCTACTTATATAGAATATAAATTTATTGTTTTATAAATAGTGGAAAATTTAAGATGATAGTACCTTTTTTTATTTTTTTTTATCAACATTAAATTTTATATAATTTCATGCATGATTTCGACGTTATTAATTTTATTTTCAGAGTTACTGAGCACGTTTAGTGGTTCTGTTTATTGTAATTGTATAGGATATGTATCTTTTTTATTCATTGACTAATTGTAACGATGTCGGTTTTTCAGAATAATACATTCTGATTTAATTATTATGCACTTTGAAAAGTGTTGTTTCCAGGCATATCTATTTCTTCATTAGCAGTTACAAGAATATAAATTATTTTATTTATTTTTTTATTTTGATAGAAAATAGAACATCTAATATAAGAACGAAAAAACCTTTCATATCTGTGTCCTTTATTCCATAAAATTTGTTATTTTTGTATATATAGAGTTAAAAATATTTTTTCATTTGTTACTGTCAATATCAACAGTATTTGTATGTTTTTATAATAGCAGTCATCCATATCTTGGAGCCAATTTTTTCTAGCATGTTAAATTGCTTTTTACTTGGCGTACTATGTATTTTAATAGAAGATTTTAAATCGGAAAATAACTAGATAAAAAATCAATAAAATGTTTATTTCTTTGATTTATAACTGTAATATCATTGTTTATTGTAGAGATTTTAATTAATTTTTATATATTTCAAAAAAAATCAGGTAGTTTCTTTTTATAATACGGTTGTTTTATTTTATTTTTAAGTACTGCATTAAATAAGAAATAATTTATCAATGTTTATTATATATAAATTTTTTTAAAAAATTTTTTAATATATTTTATAAGGTATGTTAATTTTATGTTAAATGTATTGATTTTTAGCGATCGGATATGTTGGATCTGAATTAGTTAATTATATTAACTTTTATAGATTGGTTAATATAAAAAATACCAGTCTTAAAAAATAGTTCAGGAATGGGAAAATTATTTTATAATATGCACTGATAATTTAAAAAAATGTGGACGTGATTTTCGAATTTATATATGATTTTGATTTGTCATACAAGGATATTGATATGGTTTTTCTCACAATGAATCATCATGTTAGTCATTTTTGAGCTTCGTGTTTTGTACCTTTTAGGTGTATTGCTTTTGATATTTCAGGGCATGTTGAGTTAAAGCAAGATCCACTTATTCAAAGTATTATGAATTTTATCATAAACATGCATATCTTTTTGATCAACTTATTTATGAGTGACTAAAATGAAATAAAAAACAAATTGAACAGTTTAATTGAATTTCAATTCCTGGATTTTATGCTACTTGTATATTACTAGAATTAAAACTAATTGTAGAATTTGATATGCTGGAAGGTAATAATATACCTATTATTAATGCTATCAGTGGTGTGAGCGAATCAGGAAGAACATGTAATTTTAATAATTTTTTTTGTGAGGGTATCCTAGTTCCATAAAATATTTTTCTTATCTTTACATTTCTGAAATAATTAAACATTTAGGTATTCCAATAATTTTTATTCCACATGTAGAAGTATTTAATCGTAGTATTATTTCTACTATTTTACGAAAAATAAAAAATGGTATTACAGAAATGGGTGCATATAAAATTTTTTTTGAAAAATTAGGATTAACTATCAGTATGTATTTGTAAACACTCCTTGCTGAATATTAAATCAGTGATAAATTTATCTCCTGATGATATTGGATTCGTTATAAAAGAAGATTGTATTGTTCTTGTGACTGATAAAGATAATTTATTGTAATATGCAACTATACAAGCAGTTCAATATTTTAACATTTTTTTGATTTTACTAAAACAGAATCAATTATTTATTTGATAGTGAGATATAAATTATATGAAAAATCTTTTCGTGATTAAATTAGGTAGTCTATTTTTAGAAATCTATGATGCTATGATGCGATTTTTCAGATTTATTTTGTTATCAAAAACATCATAAATATGACATCTTAATTGTTTATAGAAGAAAGCGTTATTGGTAATTTAGCGTGTTCGTTTTCAATTAAAGTAAAAAATAAAAAACGATCTACATATGACTCTAATAGAACATATGAATTTAATTATAGGGGCGTGGTCTGGTACTTCTAATAACGTTCTCTTAAATTTTAGAATTAAAACATAGTATGGATTCTATTAGATTATTTTTAGTAGATAAACATGTTTCAAATGTAAAAAAATGGACGAAAATTTAGGTTATATTAGTGCAGTCTTATCAGGTTAACCAATTTTTTTAAAAAGTTTATATAAAAGACATATTTTACCGATTATTAATTCCATAGGTATTTATTTATTATGGTTTTTTAAATAATGTTAATTCGGATGTGTTTGATACCGGTTTAGCATCTATTTTAAAAGCTAATTTGTTTGTTTTATCAGATGTTAGTTCAATATTAGATTGAAAAAGACAAATAATTGAAGACATTAACATAATTTTAGAATAACAGTTAATTGCTTAAGGCGTTTTTTTTAAATGGTATGATTGTTAAAGTATGTGCTATTTTGGATGTGTTGCGTTTTTTAATAAGTCTTGTGGATGTTTGTAAAAGTTTGCAAGATACGAAATAGTATCAAGATATTTGTTGAATGGCGTTAATATAAGAACATGTGTTTTTTTATAATTTGTTTAATTGTATAGGTTTCGATGTGATCAATAAAAATATTAATAAAGTTGTTTTAGCGTATTCTGGTGGATTAGATACGTCTGCGATTATTCCATGGATTAAAGAAAATTATAACGTTGAAGTAATTGCATTTGTTGCAGATATTGGGCAATCTGTTCAAGATTTGAATGGAATTAAAAAAAAAGCATTACAGTCTGGTGCAACCAAATGTTATATTTTTGATTTAAAAGCGGAATTTATAGCAAGTTATGTATATCCAGTTTTAAAGACTGGAGCTTTGTATGAAGGAAGTTATTTGTTAGGAACAGCTATGGCTCGTCCTATTATTGCAAAAAAACAAATTGAATTGGCATTAGAAATTGGAGCAAATACATTATGTCATGGTGCTACCGGAAAAGGTAATGATCAAATAAGATTTGAACTTGCATATGCGTCGTTAGCGCCGAATCTTCGTGTAATTGCACCATGGCGTGAATGGCATTTTCGATCTCGAGAAGAAATATTAACATACTTAAAGAAAAACAATGTTGCCACAACAGCAACTTTAGAAAAAATTTACAGTAAAGATGAAAATGTTTGGCATCATTCTACAGAGGGCGGTTTGCTTGAACATCCTTGGAATGCATCAGACGCAGATTGTTGGAGTTGGACAGTAGATCCTCAACATGCTCCAGAGCAACCAGAATATGTTTTGTTAAAATTACGTTTTGGTACAGTTATTGCTGTAAATCAAATAAAATTAAATCCATTGCAATGTGTCGATTTATTAAATAAGATTGGTTCTAAACATGGCATAGGACGAGTAGATATTGTTGAAAATCGATTAATTGGTATCAAATCGCGCGGTTGCTACGAAACGCCTGGTGGAACAATTATAATAACTGCTATAAAGGCAATAGAACAATTAGTTTTAGATCGCGATAGTTTTAAATGGAGAGAACAAATTGCATTAGAAATGGCTTCAGTAGTGTATGACGGTCGGTGGTTTTCTCCGATACGACAATCTATACAGGCAGCTGCAGATGTATTGTCATCTGATATTAATGGTGAAGTTATGTTGAAATTATATAAAGGCTGTGTCACTGCTGTACAAAAAAAATCTCCTAATGCATTATACTCTGCAGAGTATGCTACTTTTGGTCAAGATAAAGTATACAAACAATCTGATGCAGATGGGTTTATTCGTTTGTTTTCTTTATCGTCAAAAATTCGCGCACAAAACAAATTAAAATAAAATAATATATATTTTAATAAATTATAGACATTTTTTAATTGAGAAAAAATATGGTACTGTGGGGTGGACGATTCATATATGAATCTGATCAAACATTTAAAAAATTTAATTCATCGTTATCTTTTGATTACATCTTAGCAGAAGAGGATATAACTGCTTCAATTGCTTGGTCTAAAGCACTCATGAAGTGTAGTATTATTACAGTTAAAGAGCAAAATTTAATAGAATCTGCATTAGTAGATTTATTAAAAAAAGTTACAAAGAACACTCAGATAATCCTTGAAAGCGATTGTGAAGATATTCATAGTTGGGTTGAAGATCAGCTCATTAAGAAAATTGGTCCATTAGGTAAAAAGTTGCATACTGGGCGTAGTCGTAATGATCAGGTGACAACTGATTTAAAATTATGGTGTAAAAATAGGATTTTTTGTATATTACAAAATTTAATGATGTTGCAAAAATATTTTATTTTGAGTGCTGAAGCGAATAGTGATGTTATTATGCCTGGATACACACATTTACAACGTGCACAACCGATCACATTTTCTTATTGGTGCTTAGCTTATGTAGAAATGTTTAAAAGAGATACAGAACGTTTGCAAGATGTATTAAAACGAGTAAATATTAGCCCGTTGGGTTCTGGTGCACTTGCAGGAACATCATGGAATATCGACCGTAAAGAATTAGCTTTATCAATGGGTTTTGAATCAGCAACAATTAATGCACTCGATAGTGTTTCTGATCGGGATTACATAATTGAATTATTATCTACTGCATCAATTAGTATGATGCATTTATCACGTTTTTCAGAAGATTTAATTTTTTTTAATTCACATGAAGCAGGTTTTATTGAATTATCTGATAGTATTACATCTGGTTCATCTTTAATGCCACAAAAGAAAAATCCGGATGCATTAGAATTAATTCGATCTAAATGTGGTCGTGTTTATGGTGCATTAATTGCAATGTTAGTTGTATTAAAATCACTACCCTTGTCATATAATAAAGATATGCAAGAAGATAAAGAAGGTTTATTTAATGCTATAAAGACATGGAATGATTGTTTGTCTATGGCTCGATTAATTTTAAAGAACATACAAGTTCAAAAAAAAATTTGTCGTCAAGCAGCAGAACACGGTTATTCTAATGCAACAGATCTTGCAGATTATTTAGTAAAAAAGGGTGTTACATTTCGTGATGCGCATAATATATCTGGAAAATTAGTGTTACATGCAATAAAAGAAAAAAAATCGTTAAATAGTTTAAAACTATCCGTTTTTAAGAAATATAGTAGTTTAATTGAAGAAGACATATATCAAAATATAACTTTAGAATCTTGTCTGGAAAAACGATTATCCCAAGGTGGTGTAGCACCAAACCAAATAGAAAAAGAAATTGTAGAAATAAAAAAAAGGTTAAACATTTTTTAATACATGTTCACTATTAAATAAATATTTATCTGTTTTAAAAATTAACTGAGAATTTAATTATTTCTTAAATACTCAGTTAAGTATACATTTTTAAAAATCGAATAATTAATATTTAATTACCATAAAATAAAAGATATAAGGTGTGTTTTTATGGAAAAAATTGTTTTTTTTGTTCATGAGCATTTAATACTTAGTTTTTTGTGGGTGTTGCTTTTGTGTTTAATAATATTTTTATTATTTAAAGAATATTGCTCAAAGTTTAAATTTATTAATAATATTCAAGCAATCAACTTAATAAATAAAAAGAATGCGATCGTAATTGATACTCGTTCTTCAAGAAATTATCAAAAAGGACATATTGTTAATTCCATTCATATTTCATTACAAAAAGTTCTTTCAGGAAAAATAAAAAATATAATTTTTTATAATTCTCATCCGATTATTTTGATTTTTAGTTCATCGTATATTCAAAACAAATACATCGATGAATTTCTTAAATGTGGATTTAAAAAGATTTTTGTGTTAAGAAATGGTATATATGGTTGGGATTTAGAAAATCTCCCTCTTGTGTCATAAAATAAATGTATGTAAATTTTTTTTCAAAAATATTATTTTATTTATTTAATTTTTTATAAGTGTATAAAAATACTCATATATTATAGATATATTTATTTGTAAGATATATTTTATAGTGCATACTATAGGAATGTTATGTTAAAGTCACAAACAACACGTGAGTTTTTTGAGATTCAACGTATTTATTTAAAAAATATTTCTTTTAAATCTCCTAATACACCGAAAATATTTTGTAAAAACTGGGATCCAAATATAAAATTTAATTTAAATATTGCCGTTGAAAACATTAAAAAAAATATTTTTGAAGTAATATTAAAAATAAAAATTGTAGTTACAATTCAAACAGAATTAGTTTTTTTATGTAATGTACATCAAGCTGGAATTTTTTGTATTTTAAATTTAGATGAGAAAAAATTACGATATTGTTTGTATGCTTATTGTCCAGATATTTTATTTCCATATTCTCGTTCATGTATATCTAATCTAGTATCTAATGCAAGTTTTCCTAGTTTAAATATTGCGCCAGTGAATTTTCATGATATGTATTATAATAATATAAAGAATCATCAAGATGTATTATGACTAAACGTGTATTAAATTATCGATTTTACGTATTCAAAAAAAATTCAGAAAAATAAAATTTTTACATATTTTTTGAGAAAAAT
This sequence comes from Buchnera aphidicola (Pentalonia nigronervosa), assembly GCA_014622685.1. NCBI lineage: Bacteria > Pseudomonadati > Pseudomonadota > Gammaproteobacteria > Enterobacterales > Erwiniaceae > Buchnera > Buchnera aphidicola. Next base: position 538,214 of record CP061275.1, read on the forward strand.
TGATGTTTTTATAAACAACGACAACGTGAATAAAGTGGTATTTTATGATTCATTATATATCAATGAAAAGTTAATATTTTAGATTTATTTTATTAGAAACATATTTTGGTATTTTTTTATTTGAATATATTTTCTTCTATTGCATTAGAAAAAGACGATGCGTTTTAATTTTAAAAATATATATAAAATTTTGAATCTTTTCAAGAAGTTTATGTACACGATATTTGTTGAACAAAGGTAAGTTTTTTTGAATGATATTCAAAAAAATATTTGTTTTTTATAATTTTCCTCTTATAAAATTATTTATATGAAAAAATATATAATGAAGTAATCATTTTAATAATACGTAATAGAGTTATTTTTTTCGTTGTTTTTATAGCACTAAATTGATTAGTTTTTAATGGATATGCATTGTATTAATTTTATTAAATTTATTATAGTATTGCATTATTTCAAAAACGTATTGTAATAAACATTAAATTTTTTTAAGTGACGCAAATAAAAAACATGATAATGATTGAAAAATAGCTATTTTAAAATTTAGCGATATTTTTAATAATATTCAAATTAAAACAAATATTAAAAAGGATTTGATTCAATTATATTAAATATGTTTTTTTGGATTGTCATTATTTTTTTTACTATTAAATAATATAAATAATTTTATAAAATACAATTTTTAAAGATACGTATTTTAACTATACTATATAATTAATTAAAAATGTTTACAATGAGTTGTTATGGATATAAAAAACTTCTGTTTTTATTAAATATGTAATAAATATGTTCATGTTAAATACAGAAGTTTTATTTTATATTGAGTAACATTCTTAATCATCTAAAAAACTACGCAATACTTCTGATCTACTTGGATGACGAAGTTTTCTAAGGGCTTTCGCTTCAATTTGTCGTATTCTCTCACGAGTTACATCAAATTGCTTTCCAACTTCTTCTAATGTATGATCAGTATTCATGTCAATTCCAAAACGCATGCGCAGCACTTTTGCCTCACGTGCAGTTAATCCTGATAATACGTCGTGCGTAGCTGATCGTAAACTTTCCGATGTCGCAGAATCTAAGGGTAGTTCTAAATTCGTATCTTCAATAAAATCTCCTAAATGCAAATCGTCATCATCTCCGATTGGAGTTTCCATGGATATTGGTTCTTTTGCAATTTTTAATACTTTTCTAATTTTATCTTCTGGAATTAACATTTTTTCAGATAATTCTTCTGGAGTAGGTTCGCGTCCTATTTCTTGTAACATTTGTCTAGAAATGCGGTTTAACTTATTAATAGTTTCAATCATATGGACAGGAATGCGAATAGTGCGAGCTTGATCTGCGATAGATCGAGTAATTGCTTGTCTAATCCACCATGTAGCATAAGTGGAAAATTTATATCCTCGACGGTATTCGAACTTATCTACAGCTTTCATCAGTCCAATATTTCCTTCTTGAATTAAATCTAAAAATTGTAATCCGCGATTGGTATATTTTTTAGCAATAGAAATCACTAGTCTTAAATTCGCCTCAACCATTTCTTTTTTTGCTTTTCTGGCTTTTGCTTCTCCAATGGACATTCTTTTATTAATATCTTTTGTTTGTTCAATAGTTAAACCAGTTTCTTGTTCAATTTGAACTAATTTATTAATACTAGAAAAAACAGTATTTTCAATAGTGTGTAATTTTTTAGACCATGGTTGGTTTGCATTTTGTTCAATTTTAAACCATTGATGATTTGCTTCATTCCCTGAAAAAATTTTTATAAAATATTTTCTAGGCATGGCACATTGTTCTACACATAATTTCATAATGACTCTTTCTTCTGTTCGAATTCTTTCAATCATGTAACGCATATTGTTAACTAAGCGGTCAAATTGCTTTGGTACTAATCTAAATTGTTTAAATATTTCTGAAAGATTATAAATTTCTAATAATGCATCTTTGTGTTTTCTATTTTTTCGTTTTATCACTTTGTGTGTGTTAACAAATTGATTGCGTAGTTCAGAGAATTTTTCGTTAGCTAAAACAGGATCGACACTATGATCATTTTCATCATGTCTTTCTTCGTCATCATCTTCTGTATTTTGGTCTATGTCTAAAATATCTGATCCTATATGAATAGTCGATGGAGAAAAATATTCTTCTGCATTCGGATCAACAAAACCAGTTATTATATCAGACAATCTGATTTGTCCCGTTTGGATACGATCGTATTGATCTAGCAGATAATTAATCGCTTCTGGATATTCTGAAACGGAACATTGAACTTGATTAATTCCATCTTCAATGCGTTTTGCTATGTCAATTTCACCTTCTCGTGTTAATAGTTCAACAGTCCCCATTTCTCGCATATACATACGAACGGGATCTGTTGTTCGTCCAGGTTCCGATTCGACATTGGATAAAACTTGTGTTGCTGCTTCTACTGTATCTTCATCTGCGTCTGTATGTATTGAGTTTAAAATTAAATCATCAGTATCTGGTGCTTCTTCAACAACTGGAATTCCCATATCATTAATCATCTGAATAATGTCATTAATTTGTTCGGAATCTATAATATCTTCTGGTAGATGATCATTGACTTCAGAATAGGTTAAATACCCCTGCTCCTTACCATGTGTAATAAGAAGTTTAAGCTGTGATTGTGGATTATGGTCCATAAGATGGTATCCAACTGTCTGTTGATTAAAATAATATTAATTGACTTCAGTCAATAATAAATTGAATGATTATTTGCACATTTAAAATAATTTACATTTTTTTGATAATTTTTTGTTAATATTCCAAATTTCTTGTTTTTCACACTTTTTTAATCCTATTAATCGTTCTTTTGAAATTAAATATTCTTGTCTTTTCTCAAGAATTTTATTATATATGTTAGTCAATGAATCTAAAAACACATTTGAAATTTCTTTTTGAACAATCATATGATCCCATCTGGATAAAATTTTTAGAATATGGATTATTTTTTTATCTCTGTACAATTCTAATAATTGACCAGTGTTAATATTTGGATATTTTGTACAAGTATTTAATATTTCTAAGAATATAGATAGTCCTTTTATTTTTGCATTTTCAAACTGTTTAAGTTCAGGTGTTATTTTAGACAAATGAGGATTTTGTACGAGAAGACCGATTAGAATTCGCATTGAGGTTCTTTTAATTTGAAATTGTTGTATTTTTTTTGTTTCGTTTTTTTTATAATATAAAAATTTTTCAAGTTGATCATCGTCTAAAATACCTATTTTTCTTGCTAGTACCTGGCGCAAATATAACTGTATTGTATCACTTGGTATACTATTAATTAGTGGTAACGCTTGAGCGCTTAAATGAAATTTATCATCATTAGATGATAAATTAATATTTTTTGATATGTATTTAAAAAAAAATTCCGTCATAGTCATGGCGTTTTCAATACGTTTTTGAAATTTTTCTTTTCCTTCTTTTTGAATAATAGAATCTGGATCTTCATTTTTTGGTAAAAATACAAATTTTAATATTTTTTCGTCTGAAATATATGGTAATGAATTTTTTAAAGCGTGCCAAGATGCGTTTCTTCCAGCTGTATCGCCATCATAGCAATATATAATTGTGCTAGAGTTTTGAAATAATAAACGAGTTTGCTCTTTAGTAATTGCCGTTCCTAGAAGAGAAACAACATAATCAATATTATATTGAGTGAGGATTATTACATCTATATACCCTTCAACAACTAATAAATATGCAGGTTTTGGATGTTTTTTTTTTACTTGATACAATCCATAAATTTGTTTTCCTTTATGAAAAATATTTGTTTCAGGTGAATTTAGATATTTTGGAAAGGTATTATTAATTGATCGTCCACCAAATCCTAAAATTCTACCATGTTTGTCTTGTATAGGAAATATTATGCGTCCTTGAAAACAATCATACCTTTTTCCCATTTTATTAATATTAATAATTTTTTGATCTAATAATTGTTTTTCTAAGTTTGTTGTTATATTTATTTTACTAGAAAAAATCTGCCATTCTACATCAGAATATCCAATTAAAAACATTTGAATCATTTTTTTATTGATTCCTCTTTTGGATAAGTATTGATGTGCTATGTGCGTACAATGTATGTTTTTATGATATAGAAAAGCTATTTTATTAGTTAAAAAATACATTTTTTGTTTTTTTATATAATCATTATTATGATTTTTTTGTGAATTATGAAACGGAATCTGCATGCCATGCAATATAGAAAGCTCTTCAATACTTTCTACAAAAGTTAAATGTTCATAATGCATAAGGAAATCAATTGCGTTTCCATAGTTTCTACAACCGAAACAATAGTAAAATTGTTTTTCATAATTTACAGTAAACGATGGAGTTTTATCATAATGGAAAGGACAATTGGTTTGATAATTTTTACCATTTTTTTTTAATTTTATGCGTGTGTTAATAAGTTCTATAATGTTAGTGCGAAATAGTAATTCATTAATAAAATATTTAGGTATTGTTCCAGTCATATTTTTTATATTACAAAATTTGTTTCCGTTCTTGCATTAAGAACGGCGTTGAAAATTTATATGATTTAATACATGCGAACACGTTTTGCATTTTCTCGTATTAGTTTTTTTGTAAGGCGTTTTATAGCAGATGCTCGAGCACGTTTTCGTTCAGTAGTAGGTTTTTCATAAAACTCTCTTCTACGAATTTCAGACAAGATACCTGCTTTTTCACAAGATCGTTTAAATCGTCGCAGTGCGACATCAAATGGTTCGTTTTCGCGTATTTTTATTATTGGCATTTAAAAATTACCTCAATTAATTTTATTTAAATGATAAAAAATAATATGCATAATTTTATTTTTCTTAGTATAATTAATCCTATATCAATCAATGTAACGTTGTAAAGTATCATTTTATATTTTTAACTGACAAGATTTGTTAGTAGAAATATTTATTATAAATATGTTTCGTATTTTTATTTTTTAGTTTTATTATTTAAATTTTTGGATATTACAAGTCATGAAGATATTAGGTATAGAAACATCTTGTGATGATACTGGAATAGCTATATATGATAGTGAACGAGGATTATTATTTCACAGGGTATTTAATCAAAATGCATTACATAATATACATGGCGGCATTGTTCCAGAAATAGCTGCTCGTAAGCATGTACAAAATATAGTTTTATTGTTTAAAAATATGTTAGTAAAAAATAATTTTTTTAATAAAATTAATTATATTTCATATACTGCAGGACCAGGTTTAGCGAGTTCGTTACTAGTTGGTTCTACATTTGCGCATGCTTTAGGTATGTGTTTAAATATTCCAGTCATTCCAATAAATCACATGGAAGCACATTTGCTTTCACCAATGTTAGAATGTAAATCAATTAAATTTCCATTTATAGCATTGTTAGCATCAGGAAAACATACTCAAATTGTTTTTGCTAGCAAGTTAGGTTCGTATGAATTACTTGGTCGTTCTTTAGATGATGCTGCTGGTGAAGCATTTGATAAGATAGCAAAATTGTTAGGATTAAGTTATCCTGGTGGTATTGAATTATCTAAATTAGCTCGTAAAGGAATAAAAAATCGTTTTTGTTTTCCTAGACCTATGATACGTCATGCAAATTTAGATTTTAGTTTCTCAGGGTTAAAAACATTTGCTACTAATATTATTAAGCAATACGATAAAAATATGCAAGAAAAAGCAAATATAGCACGAGCATTTGAAGATGCAGTAGTTGATATATTGTTAATTAAAATTAAAAAAGCATTACAACAGAAAAAACAGAAACGTTTAATTATTGCTGGCGGAGTTAGTGCTAACGCAATGTTAAGAAAAAAAGCAAAATTGATGATGGAAAAACATTTTAATGGTGAAGTGTTTTATGTTCGTCCAGAATTTTGCACAGACAATGCTGCTATGATTGCATATGTAGGTTTTTTACGTCATAAAAAAGCAGAAAGCATAAATCAATTAAAGATTTTAGTTAAACCAAAATGGTCTATAAGTGAGTTATTTTTTTAATTTTTTATAAATATTAAATATTATTTTTTTTATTAATATATACTAATAAATCTTTTATAGTTACAATTTCCATTTTTTTATCTTTAGAAAATTGCAAAATTTCAGGTATTCGTGACATAGTACCGTCTTTATTAGTTAATTCACAAATCACACTGGTTGGTTTAAAACCAGCTAATGAAACTATTTCAATTGCAGCTTCCGTGTGTCCAGCTCGTGCTAAAATCCCTCCATGCTTTGCTAAAAGAGGGAAAACATGGCCTGGTCTATTTAAATCACTTGGTCGTGCGTTATCTGCTATTGCTGTTTTTATAGTCGTTAATCTATCTTTTGCTGATACGCCGGTAGATACACCTTGTGCAGCTTCTATTGTTACAGTAAAGCCTGTTTGATATGTACTAGTATTTTTTTTAACCATCATAGGCAGATTTAGTTTTTTACGTCGAGTTTCAGTAATGCAAAGACATACAATTCCGCTACCATATCGAATCGACAACGCCATTTGCTCTACTGTCATATTTTCAGAAGCAAAAACCAAATCGCCTTCATTTTCTCGTTTTTCATCATCTAATATAATAATACCCTGACCTGCTTTCAAAGCAAATATTGATTTTTTTACTCGTTCTATAGAATTTTTATATCCGGATAGTAATGTTTTTATCATTTTACAACCTAGCAAGTAATATTGTATTATTATATAATTTTTATTATTTTTTGATGACTGTTTTAAAAATTAATAGTGCAGTATTATATACTGCATTAAATTTAAGAGAAATCTTAAATCTATTTTTTTTTGTGAGTTATTTATAAATAGTATGTTATAACACGTTACTATATTTTTTAGAAGCATACATTAAGATTAATCGTATAATTTTTAAAAGAATAGTATACTGATATTACAGCGTAAATATTTTTTGATTAAGCGAATTATAAATTTAAAATGTTATTCAATTCACGAATGGTCAAAGTTTCAGTTCCTGTTTTTTTTATCACTATACTTGCTCCGACGTTTGCATGAAAACAGGCTTCTTCCAATGAATATCCTGTTGCTAAGGAAGCGGCGATAATTGCAATTACTGTATCTCCTGCTCCTGTAACATCATGTGCAGTTTTTGATATTACTGGAAAATGTATTGGATTTTTTTTTCTTTGAAATAACGTCATTCCCTTTTGTGCACGTGTTACTAATAATGCTGATAGATTGAGATCTAGCAATAGTTTTACACCTTTTTCAAGAATTTGACTCTCTTTGTAACATTTTCCGACTATTTTTTCGAATTCTAATAGATTAGGAGTTAGTAAACTTGCTCCTGAATATTTTTTGAAGTTTATTCCTTTCGGATCTATTAGTACAGGAATAGATATTTTTTTTGCTAAATAGATGATTTTTTTTATATCTATTAGTGTTCCTTTTCCATAATCTGATAATACTAAAACTTTAAATTTTGGCAGTGCATGAATAATTTTATTTTTTAATAAGTGATTTTTTGTAAAATTATATTTTTCTTGAAAATCCAATCGAATGAATTTTTTTTTCTGAATTAAAACTCTAATTTTAGTAATGGTTTTATGTTTTTGGATAGTTATAAAATCACAATTAATTCTCGAGTGATGCAGAAGTTTTTTTAAGGTCAACCCTTCATAGTCTGAACCAATTACACCAATAATTTTGGAGAATCCGCCAATTTCTGCAATATTTTTAGCAACATTAGCTGCACCTCCAGCTTGTTTTTGAATTTTCTGAATAGGCAAAATTGGTATAGATTCATTAGATAGTATATTATAATTTTTATTGTACCAATAACAATCTAGAATTAAATCTCCTACAACAAGTATCAATGCGTTTCGAAAATGAATATTTTTTTTTTTCATAATATGATCGCTTTTTAAAAAATAAAATTTTTATGCTGATTAATTTAAATTATAATTTATTAATATTAAAAAATTGTTTTTTTATATATTATGTAAAGTGTTTAATTAGATATGTGAGTAAATCCTAATATAATTGTTTTTTTTCTACATACTTATATTATAAATTAATTTTTTTTTGGTATGGAAGAATTTTTTATGAAAATTTATTTAGTAGGAGGGGCTGTTCGCGACGCTTTACTTAATTTGCCTGTAAAAGATAGAGATTGGGTAATTGTCGGAGGGACAAAAGAAATGCTATTGAAAAATAATTTTCATCCAGTTGGAAAAGATTTTCCAGTATTTTTGCATCCTATTACACGCGAAGAATATGCTTTAGCACGAAAAGAAAGAAAATCTGGAACAGGACATACTAATTTTAATGTATATTATGATGCTACAGTTACACTAGAAGAGGATTTAATAAGACGAGATTTAACAATAAATGCAATTGCACAAGATAAATATGGTAATTATATTGATCCGTATCAAGGGAAAAAAGATATTAAATTACGTATAATACGTCATGTTTCAAAGTCATTTATAGAAGATCCGTTGCGCGTATTGCGCACAGCAAGATTTGCTGCATCTTTAATGCATCTGGGTTTTGAAATTGCAAGAGAAACTATGGAATTAATGTGTATTATCGTTAAAAAAAAAGAATTATCTTATTTAACTGTAAATAGAATTTGGAATGAAACAGAAAAAGCTTTAAAAACTTCTAATCCCCAGGTATATTTTCAAGTGTTGTATGAATGCAAAGCATTACAACTTTTATTTCCTGAAATACATTTTATTTATGATCAAAAAACGTTTTTTAACTATGCAGTTTGCACATGTTTAAAAAATACAATGTTAATATCTATGGGTTTATCTAAAATATCGTATTTAACAGAGGATGTGGATATTCGTTTTTCTTATTTATGTCAATTTTTATTTTTTAAAAAAATATATTATCGGTCTTTTTCAACATGTTATGATATCGTGTTATCTTCTTTTATAAAAAATTTGTGTGTACGTTTTAATGTTCCATTATATATTCAAGAGATTGCTGTTTTAAACGCTGGTTTTTTCTATTTTTTAAAAACGTTGGTTTATCAATCATCAAAAAATATTGTATACTTATTTTCCAAAATTGATGCTTGGAGAAAACCTGATCGCGTAAAAAAATTAGCCTTTTTAAGTAATTTCAATTATTCAAAAAATATTAAATATCGTGATTTTTGTTTGCGTTCTAATACCTTTCTAGAAAAATCTTTTTTAGTTTTACAAAACATTTCTATTACAACAATATTAAAAAAAGGTTTTAAAGGAAAAGAGATAAAAGATGAATTAAATCGATTAAGAATTAGAAAACTGGAATTATGGCGTACTAAAAATTATAAAAAATATTAATTTATTGATATTTTTCTTTTAGTTAATAAAATAGATTATCATGGCTATGATAAGACGATATATTCCAAAAAATATTAATGATGTGTTATTAATGATTTTCAATAGTTTTTTAATCAAAACATGTGAAACGAGAAAAGATGTGACTAGTTCAGTACATAATATCGGGTAATCCGATATTGTAATATTTTTTATGTTATGAACGATATCTAAAAAAGAAGAACCTAATAATAAAGGAATGGAAATGATAAAAGAAAATTCAATAGCTACTGATCGTTTTAATCCTAATAGTATTCCAGCAGCAATTGTTGCACCAGATCTAGAAAAACCAGGACATAAACATAATGTTTGAAATAACCCAATAAATAACGATTGAAGTAAATTTATTTTTTTTATATGGGATGTAGTATGTTTTTTTGGTCTAAATATTTCAGATATTATTAAAAATAAACTACCGACAATTGAAGCATACATAACATTTTTTGGATCAAACAATAATTTAATATTTCTATAAAACATACATCCTAAAAATATTGTAGGAAATATTGCAAGAAAAATATGTGTATTTTTTATTATTTTATGAATTTTATTGTGTTTGTACGTCAGTAATATGATGATTTTTTTATAAAAAAAAATAATATAGACAATGTAGTTCCGATTTGAATAAATGTTTCAAACATTTTTATTTTGTTATTTTCTATTTTAAACAAATGTAAAAATATGATTATGTGCCCCGTGGAAGATACAGGAAGAAACTCTGTTATTCCTTCAATAATTCCGAGAAATATTGAAATAATTATGTTATTTAAATAAAACATATTTTTTCCTTTTTGCGTACGTCAGTGTAAAACATGTAAAAACGGTACTGAAATGATAGCACCGTTTTTGATTATATAAATTATTTGTATAGAGACATAATCACTGTTTGTCCAGCAATAGTGGTGCCTGAATATTTCTTTATTTTTTTAAAATTTTCTATGTTAGATATTACTACTGGAGTTAAAATAGATTGAACGTGTTGTTTTAAAAAATTTAAATCAAATTTAATAATTGGGTCACCGATACGTACTTTTTGCTTGTCTTGAGCTATTTTTGTAAAACCTTTTCCATTTAATTTTATGGTGTCGATTCCGAAATGTACAAATAATTCGATTTTCTCTTCTGAAATTATTGAAAAAGCGTGCATGCTTTTAAATATTTTTTCGATCGTCCCGTTGACTGGTGCAAGTATTTGATCACCTAATGGATTAATTGCTATTCCATCACCTACAATTTTTTTAGAAAATACTACGTCTGGCACATTTTTAATATCTATTAAGTGACCTGATAACGGAGCAAAAATATCTATTTTTTTCGAAAATTGGGATTTTTTATTATTAAAAAAATCAGAAAAGAAATTCATTTTTTTCTCCTAATTTGCTATTTTTATTTTTCCGTTAGATATAAGAGTTTATCAAATGAAATATTTCTTGTGCTGTTGGTAGCGTTAATGCTTTTTTTGCTAATTTTTGGGCATGTAAAAAAGATGTTTTTCGAATGATTTCTTTAATTTTAGGAATACTAATTGCGCTCATACTAAATTCATCTAAACCCATACCTAGGAGTAATATCGTAGCACGTTCATCTCCAGCAAGTTCTCCACACATACCAGTCCATTTTCCATGTATATGTGATACATCAATAACCTTTTTAATTAATTTTAATACAGATGGATGCATAGGATTATATAGATGTGCAATTAAATCATTTCCTCGGTCAACAGCTAAAGTATACTGTGTTAAGTCATTTGTTCCAATACTAAAAAAATCGACTTCTTTGATTAAATACTCAGATATTATAGCTGATGCGGGTGTTTCAATCATGATTCCAATTTCTATATTTTTATCAAAAAATATGTTTTTTTTATTTAATTGATATTTTATTTTTTCAAGTTCTAATTTTAATTCTCTAATTTCTTCTACCGAAATAATCATAGGAAATAAAATGCGTATTTTTCCAAAAGCTGATGCTCGAAGAATAGCATTTAGTTGTGTGTGTAATATTTCTTTTCGATCGATTGAAATACGTATAGCGCGCCATCCAAGAAAAGGATTTTCTTCTTTAGGTAAATTCATATATGGTAAGTCTTTGTCTCCACCGATATCCATCGTTCTGATAATCACAGATTTATTATTCATGCATTCAGCAATATTTTTATATGCTTGGAATTGTTCATTTTCGCTCGGCAGTACATTTCTTTCCATAAATAAAAACTCTGTGCGATATAAACCAATACATTCAGATCCATGTTTTTTAGCTGAATTTATATCTTTAAGATTGTTAATGTTAGATCCAATTTTAACGTTGTGTCCATCAATTGTAGTAGCTGACGTATATTTTAATTTTTTTAAATAATTTTGTTGTAAGAAATATTTTTTTTGTAATTGTTTCTTTTGACAAATCAATGTATTATCAGGATTGATAAAAACTTGATTTTGAATACCATCGAGAATAATGTAATCATTATTTTTCACTAAATTTGTAATGTTGCTTGTACCTACAATAGCAGGTATTTCTAGTGATTGTGCCATAATGGAAGTATGTGATGTTTTTCCGCCTAAATCTGTAATAAATCCTAAAACGTATTTTATATTAATTTGTGCAATTTCTGATGGTGTCAAATCTTTTGCAATTAAAATTATTTTATCTTGTATATTATTTAGATCAATAATATTTATGTTAAGTATATTTTTTAATAAACGATTACCAATGTCTTTTATATCAATTGCTCTATTTTTTAAATATTCGTCTTGCAAGTTCTCTAATGCAGTCACTTGTTTTTTAATTATATGTTTGGTTGCTTCTGCTGCAGAAATTTTTTTTTCTCGAATTAAAAAAATGACTTCTTTTTCCAATTCTTCGTCTTCTAAAAGCATAATATGACCATCAAGAATGTTGAATCTATTTTTTTCAAATATGCTTTTTTTATGAGTTTTAATTTTTTGAATCTGTTTTATTGATGTATTTCTGCCGTAAAAAAAATTTTTTATTTCCCTTTGAACATCTTCGACAGAAATATTTTTTTTCTTGATAATAATTTTTTCTTCTTTTAATAAAAGAGCAGCGCCAAAGGCTATACCTGGCGATGCTAAAATGCCTGAGACCATAATATTACCTTTAATATGAATTTAATTCTACTTAGAGAGAAAAGCATCGAATATCAGGCGAACATACTATTTTTTATAGTATTATCCGGAAGTGATATGTATAACCTCCGGGATTTTTTAAAATTTCACATAATTTTTAATTTATGTTTATTCTAATTCAGTTATTACTGCTGATAAATGTTCAATTGCTTTTTTTTCATCTGTTCCTTGTGCTGATAATGTAATCAGACTACCTTGAACTAAACCTAATGTTTGAATTTTAAATAAACTTTTTGCATTTACTGATTTTCCATTATAAATAATAAAAATATCTGAAATAAACTTTTTTGCTTCTTTAACAAATTGCGCGGCAGGTCGAACATGTAAACCGTGTACAGCAGTGATAGTAATCTGATTTTGAAGCATGTTAATATTCCTTAATTTAATGTGTTATTTAAAAATAATATTGTTTGTTTTAAAAAATAAGAAATATGCTGTGTCATAAGTATGATATAATACGTTATTAAAATTGTTTTCTATCGTCAATTTAATATAACTATCAGAAAGATATTCTTTCAGAAGGTGCATGTTAATAATATACTGTCTTTTCAACTTTTATGAAGACAGTAATTTTATATTAGATAATATTTTTTAAGATAGAAATTCTGTAGTAATATTTTTTTTAAAATATTTCATTTCTATTCTCAATATAAAAGACAAATTTATATTTTTTAAAAAATATCTATTATTTTTTATTCCACGTGAATTTTTATCTATATATAGTTTTATCTGAAATCATTTTACTTATATTTAGTTCACGCTTAATTTAAAATTTTTAATATATATTTTGATTTAATGTTTTGAGTGTTTATGTGATCTAGATTTTATTTTTTTTCTAAAAATTATACAAGTATAGATTATTCGGTAGGTTTTACAGAAATAATAAGGTATTTTTTTGAACATATGTAACATATTTTTTAATATTATTTTTTAGTATTAATAAAAAATTAATATGTCTATTTTAATATATTTATTATTTTAAATTCTTTCGTTTTTTAGTATTTTACAAAATTTACATTTGTTAAATTAATAATTTTTTTAGAAATGTTTATTAGAGATCGAACATGATACATCAATATATTAGTTAATATTTCTCTTCGTTGTATATTTTCTTCGTTGCTTCTTACTATAATTATTATCAATATGATTTTTTTTCATTAAAATTGGGATATCTATATCTGAATGTCTTAAAGTATTTTCTATGTTTGACATTGTTTTACAAATTTTTAATATGATTTTTATCAATTGAACTATGTATTTTATATATCTTATCTATATTCTATTTGATTATTAATTTTTATTTTTTTCTAAAATTTTTCTGATGAGTAAAATTAAATTTTTACATTTTTATATATCAGATGTATTTAATGTTCATTTATATAATCTCTATTTTTTAGATTATAGTAAAAATATATTTTTTATTTTTTAAAAACTGCATTAATTATATTGATAGTGTTTTATTTTATCTAAAATTATATAATACAGAATTTCAAAAAATATCGATATTATTAATTATAAAAGTTGATAATAATTTGATGATGCACTGTTTTTAATTATACATATAATACATTTATGAAATCCATTAAAAATAAAATTGATAGATTAAGAAAACAAATTTCAAGATATGCGTATTTTTATCATACTTTAGACCAGCCAATTATTTCTGATATAGAGTATGATTATTTGTTTCATCAATTGTATACTTTAGAGTTACAAAATAAACAATTAATTGTATCTAATTCACCGACTCAAAGAATTGGATCAGATTTACTGCAAAGATTTAAACAAGTGTTACATTTTTCTCCTATGTTATCTTTGGATAATACATTTACCTTAAAAGGATTATTAGATTTTGAAAGAAGGGTTAAGAAATTATGTCATCTGGATCAAGAAATATTTTTTTGTTGCGAGTTAAAAATAGATGGCGTAGCAATTAGTATAATTTATGAAGAAGGTACCTTGATAAGAGCAGCGACTCGCGGTGATGGTATAAAGGGCGAAAATATTACTGCTAATGTTAAAACTATTCAATCTATCCCAATTCAGTTAAAAGGATTAAACATACCTAAACGATTGGAGGTTCGTGGCGAAGTTTTTATGTTAAAATCGGATTTTTTAGAATTAAATAAAAAATTTTATCTTAATAAAAAACAATCTTTTTCTAATCCAAGAAATGCAGCTGCCGGTGCATTGCGGAACATTAATCCAAAAATAACTGAATCAAGAAAACTAGCTTTTTTTTGTTATAGTGTTCATTCATGTTTTTTAGAAGAACAACATGACAATCAAAATGAACTTTTAATGCAATGTGAGATGTGGGGGTTGCCAATTGACAAGAGTTTTTTAGTTTGTTCAAATTATAATGATATATTAAAATTTTATCAAAAATTTGAAAAAAAACGACATACTCTTAATTTTGATATAGATGGTATTGTCGTGAAAGTCAATTCAGTAACAATACAAAAAAGATTAGGATGTACTGCAAAGCATCCTAGATGGGCTATAGCATTTAAATTTACATCTCAGGAGCGAATAACATCATTATATGATGTAAAATTTCAAGTTGGTAGAACAGGTGTTATTACACCTATTGCATTGTTTAAACCTATTAATATATCTGGTGTAACAATTAAAAAAGCTTCGTTATATAACAAAAACGAAATAAAGCGGTTAAATTTACATATTGGTGATTCTATTATTGTTGGTCGATCTGGTGACGTTATACCAAAGGTATTAAAGGTTATAGAAAATTTTAATAATCCTAAAAATATGAAAAAAATATTTTTTCCTATTTTTTGTCCTGTGTGTAATTCTAAGTTGTTAGAAAATCCGGAAGAAAAAATTATTCGTTGTCATGCAGGATTAACGTGCGATGCTCAAAAGAAAAAGAATATATATCATTTTTTTTCAAAAAATGCTTTGTATATTGAAGGATTAGGAAATAAAATTATTGATGATCTTATAAATAAAAAGTATGTTGCTACTCCCATAGATTTTTTTTATCTAACCTATAATAAATTAATGACATTGAAAAACATACGTAGTAAAAAAAGTAAAAAAATTCTTTTTTCAATAGAAAGATGCAAAAATACAACTTTTAAAAGATTTATTTATGCATTGGGCATACCTCAAGTTGGAGAATCTGTTGCTGAAATACTTGCAAATCATTTTGTTAATATAAATAAATTAATGTGTTCTGATGTTGGTAACTTGTATAGAATTTATGGAGTTGGAAAAATCATTTCGCATAATATATTTAATTATTTTTCTATATCTTCAAATCGTACGATGGTTTTTGATTTAGAAAAAATTGTTAATATTTCACAGAATAGTAAAGAAAATACTATATGTAATATAAAAAATACATTTTTCTTTCAAAAGAATATAGTTATAACGGGTGTATTTGAGACTTTTTCTAGAACTGAATTAAAAGACATTTTAATTTCTATGAGGGCAAAAATATTAAATGGAATTTCGAAAAATGTTGATATAGTAATTTGTGGAAATAAAGCAGGATCTAAATTTTCGCAAGCAAAAAATTATAAAATAAAAATTATGAATGAAAAAGAATTAAACTATATTTTGGGTCGTGCAGGATTTGAACCTGCGACCAATTGATTAAAAGTCAACTGCTCTACCAACTGAGCTAACGACCCTAATTTTTGGTGGGTGATGACGGACTCGAACCGCCGACATCCTCCGTGTAAAAGAGAAGCTCTACCACTGAGCTAATCACCCGATTTCTTGTATTTTAGATAAATTTAATAAGAAGACAGTTATTTTTAAAGTACTTATTGTATATTTAAACTTTGATATATAGATTATAATCTATAGTTTTTTAAAATCAATAATTATTTACAATTAATAATATTAAGTAATTTTAATATGCACGATATTATTTTTTTAATTTATTTTAAATTAATACTATACATTGAACATGATATGAAAATCAAAACTCGATTTGCTCCTAGTCCAACTGGATGTTTACATCTTGGAAGTGTTCGTACAGCGTTGTATTCTTGGTTATTTGCGCGTCGTTATAATGGGAAATTTATTCTTCGAGTAGAAGATACTGATCTTGTACGATCTAAATCTATTTCTGAAAAATCCATTCTCGATGGATTAAAATGGTTGGGTTTATATTGGGATGAAGGTCCTTATTTTCAAACACATCGATTAAAACGATATAAAGAAATGATAGAAATTATGTTACAAAAAGACATTGCTTATAAATGTTGCTGTACAAATCAAGAGTTGATAAAAGAACGAAATATACAAATGTTAAAAGGAGAGAAACCTCGTTATAATCGTAAATGTAGAAATATAGAAAAACATGTTACATTCCATAAACCGTATGTTGTAAGGTTTAAAAATCCTCTTTTTGGACAGGTAAAATTTAATGATCAAGTCAGAGGAGAAATTGTTTTTAATAATGCAGAATTAGATGATTTAATTATTCAACGTTCTAATGGTATGCCTACTTATAATTTTTGTGTTGTAATTGATGATTTAGACATGCAGATTACTCATGTGATTCGTGGAGAAGACCATATTAATAATACGCCACGTCAAATCAATATTTTCCGGTCTTTAGGAAAACAAGAACCAATTTATGCGCATTTGTCAATGATTTTAAATGAAAAAGGTAAAAAAATATCTAAAAGATATGATGCTATAGACATTATTGAATATAATAAACAAGGTTTTTTACCTGATGCAATTTTAAATTATATAATACGATTAGGTTGGTCTTGCGGTGATAAAGAAATATTCAATATTTCAGAAATGCAAAAACTGTTTAATTTAGATGCTATTAGTAAATCTTCTTGTATCATCAATATGAAGAAGTTATTGTGGTTAAATAAATACTATATTAATCATTTGCCATTAGTTTACATATCTAATGCTTTTCAAGATTTTGCAAAACAGAAAAATTTTAATATAGAAAACGGACCTAATATAGAATCATTAATTAAATTATTAAAAAATCGTTATCACACGTTTCAAGAGTTAATAGATTCTTGTCGTTATTTTTATGAAGATTTTAAAACGTTTGACATAGAAGGATCAAAAAAATATTTAATAGTTTCTAATATTTATATCTTACATGCATGTCATGTAAATTTTAAAAAATTATCTGTTTGGTGTAGCCATGTCATTTTTCGTACAATAGTCGATATATCTGAAAAATTAAAAATAAGTATTAAAGAAATAAATATGATATTACGAATATCATTAACAGGTGGTATGCATTCACCAAATATTAGTTCTGTTGTTTTTTTACTTGGGAAATCAAAAACAGTACTTAGACTTCAACGTGCTATTAACTATATTAATAGTTGTACAAAATAACATTAATATATTTGTTAAATAAAAAAATATTTAATATTATAAAATTGTTTAATAAAAATTTTATGAAGTTTTTTATAATAACATCACAGATATTTAAATATTAGTTATATTAATTAAGAGAGACATGTATTTTTTAAAATTTAGTAATTTTAATATACATTAATTTATTTTTCTTAATTTTTCCAAAATGGTAAAATTAGAAAAATAAATATTTTAATCACATCGATAATTTAAAATAGTTGTGTTCAAAAAATTTATTGACAGAATTCTGATGTTTTTATATTGTAATCTTTTTTGGGGTTATAGCTCAGTTGGCAGAGCGCTTGCATGGCATGCAAGATGTCAGCGGTTCGAATCCGCTTAGCTCCAAACATTTTCATAATTAAAATAACAAAAGATTTTTCTGATTTAGTTGATATGTAAAAATAATTACTGTGTTAAATATTATTTAACACAGTAGCATAAAATTATATTTGTTGGTTCATTATTTCTTGATAAGCTGTGACAATTTTATTTCGTATTTGAATAGCCATTTTTAACGCGATAGAAGATTTTTGTAAATTTAACATTATATCATTCAATGATATATCTGATTGATTTAATTCAAATTTTTCAGTGTTATTTTTTACGTTATTCTGTATTGTACTGATGTTGTTCAATACTGTGTTTATGCAGTTTAAAAAATTGTTAGATTCTATGTTTTTATCCACATTAGTGTTTTTCTCTAAGCAATTATAGTTTTTATGTATATTTTGATAGTCAATATTATTAATAAACATATTTTCCTGAAATAAATAGTTTTTATTTATGAATGTAGAAATACTAACATATCTTTTATAAGTTTTTAACATTATAATAAAAAAATAGTTTTTAGATGTATATCTAAAAAAATTTTGTTGAGGAAAAAATTAATAAGATATTTTTTCTTTTATTTTATTAATAAAATTATTTTAATTTACATTAGTCAATTAGAATCAACTATTTAGACAGGAAGATTTCATGAATTTTAGTGATATAGAAGATTCAGTTTTGGAAGAGAAAAAACGATTGAATAATTTTTTATCTCGTTTTTCAAAAAATTCTCGTATTTTGATTATTTTGTTAATATCTGTATTTGTTATTGCTATTTCTTGTTCAATTTGGGCTAAAAGTCCTGAATATGAAGTATTATATAGTAATTTATCTAACGAAAATAGAAATGCGGTTACTTCTCAGTTAAAAAAAATGAAAATATCTTATAAGTTTACTGATGATTTAAATCAAATTTTAGTTCCAAAAAATCAGGTTTATGAAATCCGTACTCATATTTCTGAAAATCATGTTTTTCAAAACGATGATATTGGTTTTGAACTATTGGATAAAGAAAGATTTGGTATTAGTCAATTTAATGAACAAATAAATTATCAGCGTGCACTAGAAGGGGAGTTAGCTCGGACAATACAAAGAATTAACATTATACAAAATGCTAAAATACATATAGCTTTACCAAAAACTTCGTTATTTTTAAAAGAACAAAAAAAACCATCAGCATCTGTAATTTTAAATGTACGATCAGGAAAAATGTTATCTTCAAATCAAATTAGTTCTATATTACATTTAATCGCTAGGAGCGTATCTGATCTGTCCATAGAAAATATTACTATAGTAGATCAATTTGGTACATTATTAAATGGTAGTTCATATTTAAATAATCAACAAGTAAATAATGCGCAATTTAAGTATTCTGAAGATGTTGAGTCTCATTATAGAAATAAAATAAAAGATATTTTAGAGCCATTATTTGGAATTGGAAATGTAGATGCTCAAGTAACTGCACAAATTAATTTTAACGTACAAGAAAATACACAAGAAAAATATTTACCTAATACTAACTATAAACAGCAATCAATCAGATCACGCCAAACAAATATACATCGTCAAAGTATAAAAGATAATCTTGAAAAAAATATGTCAGATGTGTTTTTGTCTAAACATAAAAATAGTTCCAAAAAAATAATATCAGATAATAATCAAGATTTTAAAAACAATCATAGCTCTTTGAATGCTGATATTAATCGTGATAATACAGTTAATTATGAATTGGATCATACTATATCTCATACAAAACAAAATGTAGGAGAAATAAAGAGATTATCTGCAGCAGTTATTATAAATTTCACCTCGAAAAATCATGCTCAACTAATCCCTTTAACTGAAGAACAAATAAAAAATATTAAATCACTAGTGTGCGAAGCTATAGGATATTCGAAATATAGAGGAGACAGTGTACACATTGTAAATGCGTTGTTTTTTAAAAATCATGTTAAAGATCCAGTACAAATTGTTAATTTAAAAACATCGCAATCATCACATATTTTATTTAGTTATGTACTATGGTTATTGATTTTTTTATTTTTATGTTTTTTATTAAAAAAATATATTTTTTCTAATTTTAAAAAAAATGAGAAAAAAGATAATATAATTGCAGAAAAATCAAGTAAAATCGATTCGCATAAAGCAGAAAACGCAATTGTGCAAGAAAAGATTAAAAGTACTACTTTGAATACAGAGCAATTAATTCATAAAATTTGTAATATATCAAATCAGAATCCGCGTACTATAGCGTTAATTATTCGTCAATGGATGAGTGATAAAAAATGATTTTAAATGGTATTAAAAAAAGTGCATTATTATTAATGTCACTAGGCTCTGATCAATCCGCAGAGATACTAAAGCATTTAACTACGTTTGAAATTCGAGAATTGACTAATTATATAGCAAATATGCAGCAATTTTCTAAAAAAACGTTGGATCAAGTTTTGCTTGAATGTTATGATGCTCTTCAAAAAAATGATGCTTTTAATTTTAATAGTGATAAATATTTATCAAACATGTTGATTAAAGCATTAGGTGAAGATTATGGCAATACTTTATCAAAGCATGCATTAGAAATGCGTGAAGCTCAATTATATATTGATTGCTTAAATAAAATAGATCCTAAAAAGGTAGCTATTTTATTAGAAAATGAACATCTTCAAGTTGTTACAACAATACTAATACATTTAGATATGAATCAAGCTGCAACAGTTCTTTCCTATTTTGATGATAAAAAACGCGCTGAAATTATATTTAGAATTACAGAATTTAATGGTATTGAAAAATCTAGTTTAGCTGAATTAAAAAATGTAATAGATAATTTGTTAAACAATGATACGCTAACATCATCAGATAAAGGTGGCATTAAAGTTGCTACTAAAATTTTGAATTTTATGAAAATTAAATGTGAAAAAAAAACTATAAAAACACTTAGCACATTTAATCGCGAGTTAGCAAAAAAAATCATTCAAGAAAGGTTTGAATTTACTAATTTAGTACATTTAAATGATAAATATATTAAATTATTACTTCAACATATTGAGAAAGAAAAATTATTTATTGCATTGAAAAATACTAGTGTTGATGTTCAGAACAAGTTTATTAAAAATATGTCACAACATGAAATAGATGAATTACGCAAAAATTTTCAAAAGACATCGTACATTTCTAATGAAGCAATAAAAAATGAGCAAAAATTAATTTTAATAATGATTAGAAGTATTATAGAAAATGGGAATGTTTTATTGAAAAATTTACGAGAATATTATGTCTAATTTACCTTCAGATAAAAATTGGACACGGTGGTATCCAAAAAATGTATTTTTAAAAAACGTTGAAAATAATACACAATTTTTATATCATTTGGATTATTTTTCAGAAAAACAGGTACGTAATAATATACAAAATGTAAAAAAAGAAAAAAAGTCAGAAATAGATGAATTAGAAATCAGTACAATAAAAAAAGAAGCATATGATGCTGGTTTTCAGGCAGGCATGTTGCACTGTAAAAAAGAAAATAATGTTTTAAATAATAAAATGCATAATTTGTTTTTGAATTTTAATAATGCTCTTAATACGTTTGAAGATGTGTTGTTTGCGCGATTATTAAAGATAATACTAGTTGTTTCGTCTTATGTCATCGGAAAAAGTATTGCTTTTGATGAAAAAATTTTATTAAAACATATCAAAAACATAATTGATAAAACAGGTATTTTTTTAAAAAAACCAAAATTGTTTGTTCATCCAGACAATAAAGTATTAATAGAATCAACATTACAAGACTTTTTAAATATTCATAAATGGGAAGTAATTTATGATACGAAAATTGATTTAAACAGTTGTCAATTTATCTCTGATAGCGGTAATATAGACACTACTATAGATGCCAGATGGCAAGAATTATGTCGCTTAATTAAATAAAAATAGAGGCGCATTAATGAGTTTAAGATTTTCTCATTTATTAAATAAATTCTCTTCTTTTGAACGTAACATTCAAAGTCTTTCAGATATTATCTATTACGGTTATCTTGTTAGTGTACGTGGTTTGATTTTAGAAGTAATTGGATTAAAGAAACCAATTGGAACATCATGTTACATTGAAAAAAAAACTGGTTCAAGAAACGATTATATTTGTGCTGAAATAATAGGTTTTTCGGATAGAACGACGGTATTGTTAGCATTAGAAGATACGCATGGTATTTTTCCTAATGCTCGTGTATTTTTGAAAGATAATTATATCAATCAACCAATTCGGAAATTTCCATTAGGTATACAGTTATTAGGTCGAGTGCTAGATAGTTACGGATTTCCTTTAGACAATTTTCCTAATTTACATTCTGATTGTTTTTCTGAAATCAACAATGATTATATTAATCCGTTACAAAGAAAACCTATTACTGATGTTTTGGATACAGGAATACGCGCTATTAATGGTTTACTGACTATTGGAAAAGGGCAAAGAATAGGTATTTTTTCCAGTTCTGGCGTAGGAAAAAGTATTTTATTAGGCATGATGGCAAAGTACACGCAAGCTGATATTATTGTAATTGCATTGATCGGAGAAAGAGGAAGAGAAGTTAAGAATTTTATAGACAACATATTAGGAGATGAAGGTTTATTGAAATCGGTGGTAATTGTAGCTCCTGCTGATGTTTCTTCTTTATTGAAGATAAAAGCAGCTGTTTATTCTGCTAGTATTGCAGAATATTTTTGTAAGAAAAATAAAAACGTATTATTTATTATGGATTCTTTAACTCGTTACGCCATGGCTCAACGAGATGTTTCGTTATCACTAGGAGAGCTGCCAGTTTCTAAAGGTTATCCATCTTCAATATTTTCAAAAATACCTAATTTAATAGAACGAGCGGGAAACATTTATAGTCACCATGGTTCTATTACTGCATTTTATACAGTTTTAACTGAAGAAGAGGACGAACAGGATCCAATTTCGCATCTTGCGCGTTCTATATTAGATGGTCATATTACATTATCGCGTTATTATTCTGATTTAGGTCATTATCCGGCTATTGATATCGAATCTTCTGTTAGTCGCGTAATGCCAAGTATAATTAATAGTAATCAGTATTCACAGGCATGTTATTTTAAAAGACTAGTTGCATCATATCAAAGAAATCGAGATTTAATAAACATTGGAGCATATGTTAATGGCACTGATATAGTTTTAGATCATGCCATTAAAATTTGGTCAAAATTACAAAATTTTTTGCAGCAAGAACAATCAGAAAAAATTAATTATCATCAATCTTGTGCAGATTTAAATCAAATATTTATTTGAATTCAACATTACATAATATTGGATATATTTTATTTATGAAATCTAAGAATATTTTATTTGATGTTTTAAAAAAAGCAACACAAAAACAAATAGAACAAGATATAGTTAAAATAAAAAATTTACGTTTAAAAAAACAAAATGCACTAAATCAATCAAAACAATTAACAAATTATCGAAATGAATATGAAAAAAAATTGTTTTTTAAAATAAAATCTGGGATGTGTGTACACCAATGGAAAAATTATAATACTTTTATTTTAATTTTAAAGAATATTATTAAAAAAAACGAATATATGATTCAAAATGATCAAATATTGATCGAAGAAGCGTTAACGTCTTGGTTAAAAAGTAAAAAAAAATTGCGCATTTGGCAGTATTTTATTAATAAACATAAAATTTACATATCAAAATTACAATATATGCAAGAACAAAAAGATTTTGATGAATACATTCAATTAACGATTTTAAAACAAGGTCATGATATTAATGTTAAAAACTATATGTAATGTTTTTTTACATAACACTATAAATTTTAAAATAGATAATAATTTTTTTTATAACATGTTTCATAGAAATCAAAATTTTCAAGGTTTTGATGTTAATTTTGGTAAATATTTGATAGAAAAAACAATAAAGTTTGATAATGTTACCAAAGATGATAAAAATGATGATGATCAGTATAATACATGTTTTAATTTTTCTATGAACAATTTAATACATTTTTTAAAAACACAGGATATTTTTTTACAAGACAACAAAAAAGATATCAAAGTAAAAAAAAAATATGTGTGTTTAAGAACAATGATCTAAATGTTTTAAATGCTTTAAAAAACACTGTTTTTTTCAAAAAAAAACAGGAGAAAAAAAAATTTAATAATATTAAATCAAGTATATCAGATTCATATTGTATTAAACCACAATCTGAATTCTATAAATGCAATTACTTAAATGGTTTTGATATGTATAGAAATTCAAAAATAGCATATAAAAATCATCAGTTAAAGAAAAAAGTACTTAATTTATCTAATAAAAATAATTTTAAAAATGGAAATATTAATGATAATTTAAATTGTGTGAACAATGTTCAATCTAATAAATCTAGTTCTCTTGTTAATAAACAACAAAATATATGTCATAATTTAATTAATACAACTAATACGTTAAGAGAAAAAAATAAGAAATATGTTGTTATATCAAACAAATCAACATTATTTTTAGATAACACACATAATTTATTTGAATGGAAAAAAGTAATAAATCAAACAATATTATTTTTAATTTCAAAAAAAATACATCAAGCTGAAATACATTTAAAGCCAGAATGCACAGGTTTAATACATATTCAAATCCAAATGCAACATAATCAAGCAATATTGAATTTATCTTCTGATCATGATAAAATTAAAAATTTTTTGAACAACTCTGTAGATTTTTTGAAGACTTCCTTAAAAAAGCGTGGAATTCAGTTAAAGAAAGTAAATATTTATAGTACAATGTTTTTCAAAAATAACCAATCGAAAAATCATTATTTTCACAATACTATCGTGAACAACGATAAGTTCAACACTGATATGTTATTGAAAAAAAAGCATCGAATACTCAAACAAGATAGAGCTGTTGATCTATATATATAAATTTTTAGAATAGTTTATTTTTGTTAGTAAATTTCGACAATTATCAATTATTTGTTTTTAATTATGTTTTCAATCGCTTTTACCTATGAGGCATATGAATGGGAAAAAGTAATAATATGCATGATACGTTAAAAAATCTTTGTCAACACGATCAAAATTTAAATAGTTTTCTTGCAGAGAAATATGTAAAAAAAATAGAACATATCAACAAAATTTTTATAGAGAAAACAATAAGTGCTGTTTTAAAATTGTTTAACTTTAAAATATGTTTAATTTCGTCTTCTATAAAAATAGAGTCTTATGATAAAATAAAAAAATTCGCTCCCTGCAGCATAATAAAAATATTGCCCTTGAATAATCGAGCGTTTATAACATTTTCATCTAATTTTTTTTCTGTATTAATAGAAAGACTTTTTGGAGGTCATGATAATTTTGCGAGTAAAGTAAAGAAAAATACAGATATTACATTATCTGAAAAGTGTATTCGATCAAAAATTATGAAATTAATCATTACAGCTTATTCTAGTGCTTATCATGAATTTTATCCTATAGATTTTATTGATCTGAATGTATCAATGATTTTGAAAAAAACATGTTTTAATTCTAATAAAATTTTCTTAATTAATTTTTTTAGTTTTAATGTTTTTAACACAGAAATTTTTTTTAGTATTTTTGTTCCATTGAGCGCACTTCACAAATTCAATAATATGCAACATATTACAAAAAAAGTAAATGAAAAAATTATAAAAAATAATCTTTCAAGCAATATTTCTTTTGTTGATATACATGATGTTGAACTAAATATTTCTGTGAATTTGATTGATTTTTTTATACCTTGTTCTCAAGTAGAAAATTTGATCAAGGGTAGTGTTATATCAATTGATAAACCTGAAAAAACAATAGCTTATTTAGAAAATAAACCTATATTTTTTAGTAATTATAAAATTTTTCATGAGCGCATTGTTGTTTTTGTGAAAAAATTTATCAAAAAAACATAGTATTTGTAAAAATAAGGAACGTCTTAATGGATAATACAGAAAACATATATGTTCAACAAAAAAAAGACAAAAATAAAAAAAAAATACATAAAGAAATTAATGTGAATAAAAACGATACAAATTCAAAAAAAATAAAACGTGACGATAACAAGAACACGTCTAATATTTTACAAGATCAAAAAAAAATTGTACTGAATACCTCAGCAATAGTACGAGTTGAGTTAGGAAAAACAAAAATTAAGATTAGAGATTTTCTTAATTTATCTATAGGAAGTATGTTAACATTGGATAAGTTAAAACATGAACCGTTAAATATTTTTATTAATAATCGTCTAATTGGATTAGGTGAAATTGTATTTTTAGAAAATGAATATGGTATACGTATTACTAAGATAATGCGTTCTGAAAGTCAATAAATTTTAACATGGAAATGCGTATTTTATGGAAAATAATACATCTTTAAAATCTATATCAAATAATTTTCAAACAATATCAGATAATATACAATTTTCTCATATAGCAAGTTCATTGTCTGAAATAATATTACTAATATTAATTTTAAGCTGGATTGTAAAAAAAATGTCTTTTTTAAAAACATCTTATACAACTACTTATATGCGAATTATAGATAAATTAACCATTGAACCTCATAAATCTATTATTATCATGGAAATACAAAATATAAGATTAGTTTTAGGTGTCACAGAAAAACATATTACGCATTTGTATACATTGTCATCTTTTTTAAAAAACGAAACGGTGAATAAAAAACAAATTGATTTATCATCAAAAAATGTATTTAGCGCTTTTTTAAAGAATTTATTTACATTTCCTTGGAAAAAAACTATGTTTTTGCGAATTGTTTCATTCGTTTTTCTAACATTATTTTGTCCATCAGCATACGCTGAAATATCTGGTTTAACAAGTCATTTAATGCAAGATGGAAGTCAATCTTGGTCTGTTCCTATACAAACATTAGTTTTTTTGACGTCTCTAACTTTTCTTCCTGCGTTTCTTTTAATGATGACAAGCTTTACAAGGATTATCATTGTTTTTAGTCTATTACGTAATGCGTTAGGCACACCATATGCGCCACCGAATCAAGTTTTACTTGGTTTAGCATTGTTACTTACTTTTTTTGTGATGTCTCCGACATTTGATCAGATTTATAAAGATGCTTACATACCATTTTCTCAAGAACAAATGAATATGGAGAATGCAATTTTAAAAGCTTCATTACCCTTAAAGAAATTTATGCTTCATCAGACTCGTGTGCCCGATTTAGAATTATTTTCAAAATTAGCACATATTTCTGGTTTTAAAAGTCAACAGGACATTCCAATGCGTATTTTATTGCCATCATTTATTACTAGCGAATTAAAAACGGCATTTCAAATTGGATTTACTATTTTTATACCATTTTTGATTATTGATTTGGTGGTTGCTAGTGTTTTAATGGCACTAGGTATGATGATGGTGCCGCCGTCGACGATTTCTCTACCTTTTAAATTGATGTTATTTGTACTAGTTGATGGATGGCAATTGTTGATTACCTCGTTAGCACAAAGTTTTAATGCGTAATTTTTTTTATTTTTTATTTTAGTAATAAATTATTATGATAGGTTTTAAATTTATTTAATAAACGGAGATTTTTATGACGCCTGAGTATGTCATGGAATTATTTCATCAATCTGCAAAAGTTGCACTGATCTTATCTGCACCGTTGTTATTAGCTGCATTAATCAGTGGTTTAATTATTAGTATATTACAAGCTGCAACACAAATTAATGAACAAACATTGTCTTTCATTCCCAAAATTATTTCTATTGTAGGAGTTATTGCAATATTTGGTCCTTGGATGTTGGGTGTTATGTTAGATTATATACATAATTTATTTAATAGTATACCGTTAATCGTGAAATAATGATTACATTTAATTCTACACAACTAATTGCGTTAATAAGTAGTTTTTTTTGGCCATTAATAAGAATTTTTTCTTTTTTTTCAACGGCTGTTTTTTTTGACAATAAAATTATTAGTAGAAAGAGTAAAATAATTTTATCTAGTTTGATTAGTTGGTTGATTTTTCCATTTTTACCTACAATTGATATAGAATTATTTTCATGTTTTGGTATAATTACGTGTTTTTATCAAATTTTAATTGGTATTGTATTGGGTTTGACTACACAGTTTATTTTTTCAGCAATTAGTTTATCTGGAGAAATTATAGGCTTGCAAATGGGTTTATCATTTGCAACTTTTTTTAATCATAATAATTACATTGGTGTTTCGATAATATCACGTTTTTTAAATATTTTAATGTTTTGTTTTTTTTTGGCATTAAATGCGCATCTTGACATAATTTCTGTATTAGTTAATAGTTTTAATAGCATACCAATTAATATAGTATTTATTCATAAAAATACATTTTTAATATTATTACAATTTTTTAGTCATATTTTTCTTGATAGTATTATTTTAATTTTTCCGATTATGATTTGCTTATTAGCATTAAATTTTGTCATGAGTCTATTAAATCGTATATCATCTCAAATATCTATTTTTTCTATTGGTTTTCCTTTAAATTTGTTAATTGGTATGTTAATGTTATATCTTTTAATTTCGGATATGTTGCCAATTTTTAAAAATATGTTAATTAAACTGCTGTCTTTATATATTCAGATTTTCTAAAAACGAGTTTTTTCATTATTAGAATTTACATAGTTATATACGTAATAATAATTAAAATGTTTAATTTATCTGTAAATAAAGTATAATTTTTTAAAATTATACTTTATTTTTTTAAGAAAGAGAAAGAAATTTTTTTATTTTAATTTTCCCTCATTATATAAGACATGTTTTCGAATTACAGGATCATATTTTTTAAATTGTAGTTTATCTGGTGTGTTTCTTTTATTTTTAGTGGTTGTGTAATAGTGTCCTGTTCCTGCAGATGAAATCATTTTTATTTTTTCACGATTTTTTTTTGCCATTATTAAAAATCCTTATTTTTTACAATTTATATTTTTTATGATAGATTCAATTCCGTTTTTATCAATAATACGCATCCCGTTTGTTGAAACTCTTAATTTTATAAATCTTTTTTGATCTGGTATCCAAAAACGATGGTCATGTATGTTTGGGGAAAATTTTTTTTTAGTTGCATTCATAGCATGTGATCGATTATTACCAATCATTCTTTTTTTTCCAGTAATTTGGCATATTCGGGACATAATTTTTTCCTTATTTTGAGTTAAAACATATTGAATAATATTTGATGCATCATAAGAATAATAACATATTAAAGAATATCAGTGTTTATAGATATTTTTAGTATTGTTGAATGCATATTGTGATTATTTACAGGTGTTTTATTATTAAAATTTATATTATTTTTTAATAATTGTGTAGTTAAAAGTATATTTTTTGATTTTTTAGTTTAAATTAAATATTTTTTTTAAAATTGAAATATAGAAAAATATCATTTTGATGCCGAATTTGATATAATATGCATTATATTTTTAATTGCTTTGTTTAAAATGAATTAACAATATTTTTTTATAAACTAATGTTAAAATTAAAATAATCTTTTATGAGTGTATTCCAAAAATATTTATCTAAATTTTCTATTTTGATTTCTATTTTTTGTATTTTATTGTTACTATTATTAGAAAGCAATATTGGATTTAAATATATTTTGTATCTTTCTAACTATTGTTTTTTAGATTTAAATATTGACGGTATATCAGGTAATTGGAGAGATTTTAAAATTAAGAGTGTTTATGTTGATCAGCCTGACTTTATTATGAAAGCATCAAATGTACATATACAAACAGATATGAACTCTTTATGTCATATTTCAACAATATTTAAATATATTAAAATAAAAGATTTAATTGTTTTATTTAAAAAAGATAAATTTTTTCCATCAAATAGTAGTATGTCAATTCATTTTTTAAAAAAAAATTCTGTTATTCGAAATCCATTCTATGTAAAGAAAATATACGTTGATAAAATTTTATTGCACTCGAATCAAGGAGAAATGCGATTTTTAAATGTATTGAGCGGAGTAAATGCAGAAAATCACAGTATTACATTATTTCCTACTAAAATAAAAAAAATTAGTGTGTTTTTTTTTCATAAGAACATGCAAAAAAAATTTAAGCATAAAAGTTTATTAAAAAAAAAATATGTTTTTTATAAAAGAAATATATATTTGTTATTAAATTCTATTTTAAAACAGCATAGTTCATTTTTTCCTATTGATATCAATGTCATGTTTGTAAAATGTCAAGAATTAATTTTTTTTAATTATAAAAATGTACGCTTTTCCAGTATTACGTTTACAGCAAAAATAAAAAAAAATGTTTTAAATATTAAGAAAATAAAATTATCTTGTCCATTTTTTAAAATAGAATCGCATGGTTGTTTGACGATTGAAAAAAATTTATCTATTTCATATTTTTTAAAAAATACAGTATTTATATCTGGTTTAAAAAGAAAAAAAATGTATGTTTGTTTCACTGGTAATATATATGATCGTTTAGTATTTCAAATAAAATGTAAAAATTTGTTTAATTTTAGAATTCATGGTGCATTTTTATTGAATTCATTAAATTATCCATTTTTTATCACTGCCAGAAGTCATCATGTACATTTTTCTGAAAATACAGATGTCTTGTTAAATTTTTATCATGTTCATGCTATTTTGAAAGGTGACATAAATAATTATTTTATATTTTTTAAAAATATAATTCATATAAAAAATATACCGTCGATATTAATGCGTGTAAAAGCAAAAGGTAATTTTCAGCATATTTTTTTAAAAGAAATTAATTTTATCCCTATTAAAAATAAAAAATTAAATGACATTCATGTTACACAATTTAAAAAAAATATCGATGATCATGTGTATTTTGATCAATACATGTTAAATATATTTGGAAAAATTAAAATATTAAATAATTTATATCATGGTAATCGTAATATTTTTGTTCCGAAGATATATTTACATGGAAATATTATGGATAAGAAGATGTTGTTGTTAGGTTCGTTAAATTTTAGAAATTTACACTGTATAAATGTTCCAAAAATGAACTTATTTTTTGGAAAAAATCACTTATCTTTGCACGGTTCAGTAAATCATCAATTACATATTAATACCTTTATACATGCTAATCATTTAGAGTATTTTTTTCCAGACTTAAAAGGAATGATAACTGCTGTATCAAATATAGATGGTGTTCGACTACACCCGATTGTGAAAGGTAATATTATAGGACGTAATTTATCTTGGCAAAAGATATATTTAAAACATGTCAATATACGTACAAATATACGTTTAATACATGGATCTTCAGGATATTTTATTTTAAATGCAAAGAATATATTTTTTTCTAAGTTTTTTATTCGTTCAATTTGTTTTCGATCGGTTTGGACAAAGTATAAAAAGCAATTTTCTTTTTTTATTAATAGCCATGTTTTTCGTGTGAAATTAAACATTAATAGTACTTTTAATGTAAAGTCGAAAAATTGGCATAGCATTGCTAAAAAATTAAATATTTATACGTTTTTGGGTAAATGGCATTTAAAAAATTTTATATTTTTTAATAGTCATTATATAAACAAAAACATAATTTATACCAGCAATATTTTTTTAAATAAAATTAGTTTATTTTCGGATTATATATATCAAAAAAAAATGTATTTATTTAATTTTTTTAAACGATCTTCTATTAGTTTTTCAGGTCAATTTTCTGTTGATACTCAATTAAAATGGACGTTTGGCAATGGTGTATCTAATGGAAATATATTTTTAACCGGTGATAATATTAAATTAAAAAAACGAAGTAATAAGATATATCTTCAAAAAAAAATAGATTGTTTAAAGATTGCTATTAATTTTCAGAATAGTAAAATACACACTAATTGGTGGATTAAAAATTTACAAAATATGTCAAAAAAAAGTTATTTTTTTGGGTATTTAGATATTATAGATATTTATAAGAAAAAAAAGATAAATGGAAGAATTTTTTTTACAGACTATTCGGCATCATATTTAAATTTTTTTAATACAAAATTTAAGCATATTAGTGGAATATTTAATAGTAATATTAACATTACTGGTTCACTGTATGAACCTCAAATATTAGCTGATATACATTTTAAAAATATTTTTTTTACGAATCATGATTTGTTAAAATATGTTGCTTTATGTTTCCATTCTTTTTTAAAAAATATAGAAATTTTTAAAATTAATGCAAAAATTTTTCTTAAAAATGGGCACATTGTATTAACATTAAAATCTGGTTTAAATAAAAATCAAAATCTTGAATGGAATATTGTATTTAATAGTAACAAGTCAATAATTGAAATTGTTCCTCGGATTAAATTACATTTCTTTTCACGATTGATTTTACATTATTTTCTTGGAAAATATAGTTTATTAGGATACATAGATTTTCATTTTTTTCATCTAGATATAGATGAAAAAAATTTTGTTATTTAGATTTTTATTTAACGGTATTTTTTAATCTGATTTGAAACATTATATTTTATTTTTATATCGTGTATAGGATTCATGAATTTCGTCTTTCGCTGCTTCGTGATTTCCCCATCCAAGAATTTTTACCCATTTATTGTTTTCTAGGTTTTTGTAATTTTGGAAAAAATGTACAATTTGTTTTTTTAATAAATTAGATATGTCAGATATATTGTTTATATTTTTATATTCTTCACAAATTTTTACATTTGGGACAGCAATGATTTTTGCATCATGTCCTGCTTCGTCATGCATTTTTAAAATACCAATGGGTCTACAATGAATAACTGTATTAGATTGTATCGGATAAGGTGAGGGAACTAAAACGTCTAAAGGATCATTGTCAAGTGATAAAGTTTGGTTAATATATCCGTAATTACATGGATAAAACATTGGTGTAGGTATAAATCTATCTACAAATAGCACACCGGATTTTTTGTCAATTTCATATTTTATAGGATATGAATTCGATGGAATTTCTATTATAACATATATATCATTAGGGATATTATCTCCTGCCTTTACTTTATTGATGCTCACGTTTATTCCTTAAATACATTTCGTATTTTGTAATTTTTCAATTGGTTTGAATATTCTTCTTTAAAATAGATATTTTTAATATTGTATATATTTCAGTGTGTCTTTTAAATATAATTTATTTATATATAAAAAAGTGATTACGTTTTGAAACGTAGTAATTATTTGGATTATAGATGTTTTTTTTATATAATGTTAACATATAAAAATATATGTTTTAAGGATTTTTAAATGCAGTTAATTCAAGATATTTGCCAAGAAGAAAACTTACTTTTAAATATTGCTAAAGAGACACTGAATTTGTCGAAGAATAGAGTAAGCGAAGTTGAGGTATGCATAAAAAAAACAATTGGTATTAGTGTAAATGTACGAAATAGCATCGTTGAAAATATAGCATTTAATAGTGATGGCGCATTATTTATTACAGTGTACAATAAATTTTCTAAAGGTAGTGTATCACTAAAACATTTTAGTGTTGATAGTATTAAAAATATGTTAGACATTGCTATAAATATTTCTAAATATTCTTCTTCTGATTTTTTTTCAGGACTACCAGATGAAAATTTATTGTTTTCCGATGTTTTGGATCTTGATTTATTCCATCCTGAAGAATTAAATATTAAAAATGCAATAAAATATGCTATTTTAACAGAGCAAGAAGCGTTTAAATTTGATAAACGGATTACTAATAGTGAAGGTAGTTTTTTTAGTAATCATCTTACTATAAATATTTTTGGTAATAGTTTAGGT
This sequence comes from Buchnera aphidicola (Pentalonia nigronervosa), assembly GCA_014622685.1. Lineage (NCBI taxonomy): Bacteria > Pseudomonadati > Pseudomonadota > Gammaproteobacteria > Enterobacterales > Erwiniaceae > Buchnera > Buchnera aphidicola. Next base: position 572,169 of record CP061275.1, read on the forward strand.
ATGCTAGAAACATATAAATCTACTCGTTATTCAGCATATAATTGTGTTATTGCTCAAGATAAAAATTATATGGAAAGAGATTTTGATTATTCAATTTCAAGAAAAACAGATTTTTTAAAATCACCTGAAATTCTTGGTAGAAAATCTGCTGAACGCGCAATTTCTCGGTTAGGTTCGCAGAAAATTCGTACTATGAAATCTCCGATAATTTTTTCATCAGAAATATCTCATATGTTATTTTCACATCTTTTTGACGCAATCCACGGAAATAATGTTTATAGAAGATCTACATTTTTAATTAATGATTTAAATAAAAAAATATTTCCTGAATGGATTAATATTCATGAAGATCCGCATGTTAAACAGGGTTTGGGTAGTAGACCGTTTGATGATGAAGGTGTATCTACGCGTTATAAAGACATTATTAAAAATGGAATATTAAAAACTTGGTTATTAAACAGTTATAATGCAAGAAAATTAAACTTAATTAGTACTGGAAATTGCGGTGATGTTTATAATTGGTTTATTAGTTTTAAAGATATATCTTTTGAAGAATTGTTGAGACAAATGGATAATGGTTTATTAGTTACAGAATTAATGGGTCAAGGAGTCGATATTGTTAGTGGAAATTATTCTCGGGGTGCAATAGGTTTTTGGGTAAAAAATGGAAAAATCGCGCATCCAGTAAATGAGATTACTATATCTGGAAATTTAAGAAATATATGGCGTTCTATTCTTAGCATCAGTAACGATATCGATACGCGTAATGATATTCAATGTGGTTCAATATTGTTAGAAAATATGCAAATTTCTGGTTATTAGATTCAAGTTATGCTGTGTAATTACGAGAAATAAGAAATTGATTATTTTTTTATTTTTAAATTTTTTATACTATTTTAGTAATATTTTATAAATTATGAAGTTGACCTATAAGCCGGGTTCTGTCTTGAACAGTCATTTATCTAGATCAGTAATCACTTACTGATTCAAGCAGCTTACCCAGGTTTTATCAGTACGAGCAATACGTATAATAAAAAAAATGGACCTATATTTAGCTTTGCTCCAGGCGGAAGTTTGCCATGCCAAAATTGTTACCAATTATGCGGTGTGCTCTTACCACGCCATTTCACCCTTACCGAATTTTATGTTTTTAAAGATATAAAATAGGTGGTTTTTTTTCTGTTGCACTAGTCATAAGCTTGCGCTTTCCAGATGTTATCTGGCGCCTTGCTCTATGGAGCCCGGACTTTCCTCTCTTAAATGTTATAAAAAACATTAAACAGCGACTGTTTGGTCAACTTCAAATACAGATTGTAACTTATTATAATATTTTTGTCATGTGGTTTTTTTAACAGCGTATTCATACAAATTGTTCTTTTTAATATTATGTATTTTGCTAGTAATTAAAACAGCTTGTTTCAATGAGCAATGTTCTCTTAACATTAGAAACGTATTTAATACCTTTTTAGATAAACTGACATATTTTTTTTTAAATCCATCAATAATTATAACAAACTCACCTTTGTGTCGATGTTGTTCTTGTTGCAGCCATGTTAGCATTAATGATGCTTGCGTTCCGTATATACATTCCCATTTTTTTGTTATTTCCCGAGCTATTACAATATGTCGATGCTTATCAATTTGTTCTATTATATCTTTTATGCTATTTATGATTCTATATTTTGATTCATAAAAAATTATTGTTCTAGTCTCTTCTTTCAATGAATTTAACAGATCACATCTTGCTTTTTTTTTAATAGGAAGAAAACCTTCGTAACAAAAACGATTCGTAGATATACCAGAAGCGCTTAACGCAGTAATAGCTGCACAAGCTCCAGGAAGAGGTACAATAGTAATGTTGCAAGCGCGACATCGTACGATTAAAATATGACCAGGATCGTTGATATTTGGAGTGCCTGCGTTGGAAACTAATGCAATTATTGCACCTTTTTTTAGTTTTTCGATTATATTTTCACTTTGTGTATGTTCATTATGTTTGTTTAATAAGATCAAAGTGTTTTTAATATCGAAATGTTTAAGTAAAATGTTTGTGTGTTGAATGCTTTCAACAGCTATAGCATCGACTTTTTTTAATATTTTCAACGCACGGTAAGTAATGTCTAATAAATTACCAATAGGCGTCGGAACAATGTAAAGAATACCGGAATGAGATAGCTTCATTTTTTATCCATATATAAATATGATATTTTAATAATATAAAACTTTTTTTTAAATGGTCAATGTTTATGTCTATTTAAAGATCATTTTAGTTAAGACTAAAAAATGATTTTTTTAAATGAATTTTTTAATTTATTTACAACATTGAATATTCATAAAAATGTTATTCTAAAAAGATAGGAAAGATGCATGAAAAGAGTCGTAATTACAGGCTTTGGGATTATTTCGAGTATTGGTAATAATCAAAAAGAAGTACTTAAATCTTTATATCATGGAACATCAGGCATTGAATTTTCAAAAGAAATGAAATGTTTAGGGATGAAGAGTCAAGTTTGGGGCAATATTAAGCTAAAAAAAAAATTGTTATAAAAAATAAAATCTATCGTTTTATGAACGACAGTTCGAAATATGCCGTACTTTGTATGTACGAAGCAATAAAAGATGCAAATTTACAAGATCGAAATTATCAAAAAAATCCTCGTGTTGGATTAATAGTTGGTTCAAGTTTAGGATCTTTAAAATGTTACGCACAAGCTTTGCAACGCAAAAAAAATATGTGCAACATAAAACTTTTCAATCCATATATTGCAATACAAATGATGACTTCAGGGATATCAGCTGTTTTGTCTACTTTATTTAAAATTTATGGTGTTACTTGCTCTGTAAGTGCTGCTTGCTCCACTTCTGCACACTGTATTGGTCATGCATTTGAACTGATTAAGTCTGGTCATCAGGATATTATTTTTGCAGGCGGAGGAGAAGAAGTTAGTTTAGAATCAGCTTGTGTGTTTGATGCAATGAGAGTCTTATCTTCTAATTTTAATGAATATCCTACAAAATCATCGCGTGTTTATGATATCAACCGAGATGGTTTTGTGATTTCCGGTGGTGCTGGAATTATAGTTTTAGAAAGTTTAAATTCTGCTTTATCGCGTACTGCGAATATTTATGGCGAAATTATTGGATATGCTGCTACTTCTGATGGTTTTAACATGGTTACACCATCAGGTGATGGAGCAGTACGTTGTATGCGGTTAGCAAAACAATATAAAAATAAATCTATTGATTATATTAATACACATGGTACATCAACTAAAATTGGTGATATTGTAGAGCTGAATGCAATAAGGACGGTGTTTTCAGATGAAAAAAAACCAATTATTTCATCAACTAAATCAATAACTGGTCATGCATTAGGAGCTTCTGGAGTGCATGAAGTTATTTATACATTATTAATGTTAAAAAACAGTTTTATAGCACCATCAATTAACATTGAAAATTTAGATCCTAGTGCAGAAAATATTAATATTCTACAAAATAAATTAGATATACGTTTTACAACAGCAATGTCCAATAGTTTTGGTTTTGGTGGCGTCAATACATCATTAATTATACAAAAATATGAATAATTTTCAAAAATAATATATATAAAATTTTTTATGCATTGATAATATTACAATAATTTTTAATTATATGGTGATGTAACAATGTAATAGTTTCATCATATTAATTGTATAAATTTAAAAAAACATTATTTACTGATATTCAGTAAAATATATATAATTTATATATATTTTAAAATTATGATGTTTAAAAAAAACTAGAGAAATAAAATTATGAATCAGTTACAAGCATTAAGACAATTTACTACGATTGTTGCAGACACTAGTGACATAGAATTTATTCGCAAGTATAAACCTGAAGATGCTACTACAAATCCATCTTTAATCTTGCAAGCAGTAAGTTTAGATTCTAATCAATATTTTATTAATCAAGCAGTGCAATATGCTAAGAAAAAAGGCGGTGTACATAGCGATAAAATAATTAATGCGAGTGATAAAATATTAGTTGATATTGGATCAGAAATATTAAAATATATACCTGGGTATATTTCTAGTGAAGTGGATGCTCGTTTGTCATTTAATACAGATCAGTGTATTTCAAAAGCGAAAAAAATTATTGATATGTACGAAGAACAAGGTGTATGTCGTACTCGTGTTTTAATTAAATTAGCTTCTACTTGGGAATGTATAAAAGCAGCAGCAGAATTGAAAAAAGATAATATTCTTTGTAATTTAACTTTATTGTTTTCTTTTGCTCAGGCGCGTGCATGCGCTGAATCGGATGTATTTTTAATTTCTCCATTTGTTGGGCGGATTTATGATTGGTATGTTGAAAAAAATTTAATTGCAAAAGATTCCATTGAAAAAGATCCAGGTGTATTATCTGTTTGTAAAATATATGATTATTATAAGAAACATAATTATAAAACAATTATTATGGGTGCTAGCTTTCGTAATGTTCAGCAGATTTTATGTTTATCTGGATGTGATCGATTAACTATTTCTCCGATACTACTAAAAGAATTAGAGTCAAAATATGAAAAAATAGAACGCTGTTTGATTCCGCCAAATACATTTTTAGTGCCATCATCTCCTTTATCTGAAGATGAATTTAGATGGCATCATAATCAAGATTTCATGGCTACTCAGAAGTTATCAGAAGGTATACAAAATTTTTCAAAAGATCAGTTGTTATTAGAAAAAATTTTATCTAAGAATATGTAATTTTTTGAAATTACTAATATATGATATTTTATGTTTTTAAGGAAAAAATAGATGTGTTCAAGAATAGAATTAGCTAATGCAGTGCGTTTTTTAAGTATTGATGCTGTTCAAAAAGCAAAATCTGGACATCCTGGTATGCCCATGGGTATGGCGGATATTTCTGAGGTTCTGTGGAGAAATTTTTTAAAACATAGTCCAAGTAATCCTACTTGGCACGATCGTGATCGCTTTATATTATCTAATGGCCATGGTTCTATGTTGTTGTATAGTTTGTTGCATCTTACTGGATATGATGTATCAATCAATGATTTAAAAAATTTTAGACAAATGGGTTCAAGAACACCTGGTCATCCGGAGCTTCATGAAACTCCTGGTGTTGAAACAACAACAGGACCGTTGGGTCAAGGATTAGCAAATGCTGTTGGTATGGCAATTGCAGAAAAAACATTAGGTGCATATTTTAATCGCACAAATTATGATATTGTTAATCATTACACTTGGGTGTTTGTAGGTGATGGTTGTTTGATGGAGGGAATTTCTCACGAAGTTTGTTCTCTAGCTGGAACTTTAAAACTTGGTAAACTTATTGTTTTTTACGATAAAAATGGTATTTCAATAGATGGGAAAACTGCTAATTGGTTTACAGATGATACAAAAAAACGTTTTCAATCATATAATTGGCATGTTGTAGATAATGTTGATGGACATAATGCACAATCTATAGAAACAAGCATAAAAGAAGCAAAATTAATAGATGATCAGCCATCAATTATTATTTGTAATACGATTATCGGTTTTGGTTCTCCTAACAAAGCAGGAACAGCAGATGCACATGGAGCGCCTCTTGGGGAAAATGAAATTCAACTAACGCGAAAAAAATTACAGTGGCAATACTCTGAATTTAACATACCTAATAAAATATATCATAAATGGAATTGTGTTAAAAAAGGTTTAAAATTAGAAAAAACATGGAACAAAAAATTCTCAGAATATCAACTGAAATTTCCAAAATTAGCTTGTGAATATTTAAGAAGAATAAACAAAGAATTACCTTTAGATTGGAAAAAAAATATTAAAAATTATATTAATTTATTACATGAAAATACGCAAAATATTGCTAGTCGACAAGCATCGCAGAATATTTTACAAGAACTGAATAAATTATTGCCAGAGTTAATAGGCGGATCGGCTGATTTATCTCCGAGTAATTTAACTATGTGTGAATTATCTAGTTCTATCAAAGATAACTTATCTGGAAATTATATTCATTATGGAGTGCGTGAATTTGGAATGACAGCTATAGCAAATGGTATATTTAATCATGGTGGTTTTATTCCATATACTTCAACATTTTTAGTATTTGTTGAATATGCTCGCAGTGCAGTTCGCATGGCTGCTCTAATGAAAACACAACATATTTTTATCTATACTCATGATTCTATTGGATTAGGTGAAGATGGTCCTACACATCAACCTATAGAGCAATTGTCTAGTTTGAGAATAACTCCAAATTTAGATGTTTGGCGACCAAGTGATCAAATAGAAACAGCAATTGCCTGGAAATGCGCAATAGAACGTCAAGTAGGACCGACTGCATTGATTCTATCGCGTCAAAATCTTTATCAGTTATCTCGAGATGTAAAAAGTATTAATAATATTTCTTATGGTGCATATGTGCTATATGATTCACCATCGCCTCTTGATATTATTTTTATATCAACTGGATCGGAACTACAAATTGCTTTAACTGCAGCACAAGAAATTGTTTCATTAGGGTATTCTGCGAGAGTAGTATCTATGCCATCAACTAACGTATTTGATAGACAAAGTGATGCTTATAAAGAATCTATTTTACCGTCTTATGTAACTAAAAGAGTTGCAATTGAAGCAAGTATAGAAGATTTTTGGTACAAATATGTTGGAATAAATGGATTAATTATTGGTATGAAGACATTTGGCGCATCAGCTCCTATTGATAATTTATTTAAAAAATTTGGTTTTACTGTTGATAACATAGTAAATAAATCAAAATTTTTTTTAAAGACTTAATGTAAATTAAATACTTTTGAATAGTTATGGGGTTGATATTTATAACCCCATGTATTTTATATTCAAGCATGTACAGTTACAAAATTATTAATAGGAACATTGTATGTCTTGTGCAGTCATTCAATTAACACAACAATTAATTCGTATTCCTTCTATTAGCCCACAGGATTTAGGTTGTCAAGATATTATAATAAAACGTCTGCGTAATATTGGTTTTCAAATAAAAACAATTAATGTCAATAATACAAGAAATTTTTGGGCGTATCGAGGAACTGGAAAAACATTGGCATTTGCAGGTCATACTGATGTTGTTCCATCTGGCGCAAGTGATTGTTGGAATACTGATCCGTTTGATCCAGTGATTTGTGATGGTATTTTGTTTGGTCGCGGTGTTGCAGACATGAAAGGTGCATTAGCATCTATGGTTGTTGCAGTTGAGCGATTTATAAAAAAACATCCTAACCATAAAGGTCGTTTATCGTTTTTGATTACTTCTGACGAAGAAGATACGGCAATTGATGGAACCGCAAAAATTGTAGAATATTTAATGTCAAAAAGAGAAAATATTAATTATTGCTTAATTGGTGAACCGTCTAGTACTTTAAAAATTGGTGATACCATAAAAAATGGTAGGCGTGGATCTATCAATGCATTATTAAAATTATATGGAATACAAGGACATATTGCGTATCCTGAATTAGCAAGCAATCCGATACATACAGGTTGTTCGATCATAAAAAAGTTATTATCTATAAAATTTGATCATGGTAATACTTATTTTTCTCCAACTAGTATAAATATTTCAAATATTCATGGCGGGACTGGAAAAAACAATATTATTCCTAACGTGTTATCAATTCAATTTAATATTCGATTTAGCACTGAAATTACTGATATAAAAATTAAAGACAAAGTCAAAAACATATTGGATAATAGTCATATAAAGTATGATATAAAATGGTTTCTTTCGGGACAACCCTTTATTACTCAACCTGGCGTGTTAATAAATACTGTAATTCAATCGATTATAAACCTTAATCGAATAAAACCTAATTTATCTACTGGTGGTGGTACATCTGATGGTCGCTTTATTTCTTTAATGGGTCCTGAGATTGTAGAATTAGGTTTAACTAATAAGACTATTCATAAAGTAAATGAATGTGCGAAAATATCTGATTTAAAAATGTTAAGTTTGATTTATGAAGATATTATAAAAAACTTAATGCTTTAATATTTTACTAATTATATTTTAATATATAGTTGTTTAAAATATTTTTTCGATGCAGAATATTATAAAATAATCTGCATCAAAACATGATGTTTTCCTTGTTTTAAAAAAACAGTTATTCTTGAAATAATTAATTAAACATCTATAATTTTATAAAATAAAAAATTTTACTTTTACAAAGTAAAGCATGATTTTTTATAAAATAATTGAATATTAACTTGCATACAGGGAAATTTTAAATAATTTAAATAGTATGTTGATTTTAATTTGTTGTTATAATATTTGTAGATTGGCGTGTTTCATTGCTTGCTTAAGTTTGACACGTGTACTATTTAAAATTTTTGTCATTGGTAAACGTAATGTATCGTGTTTTATTAAACCTATTTTTTTAGCTAACCATTTTACTGGAATTGGATTGGGTTCTATGAACAAAGATTCATGTAGCTTTGTTAATCTTTGATTAATGGATCTTGCAGAGGCAAAGTCGCCTTTTAATGCATGTTGACATAGTTCTCTCATTTCTTGTGCTGCAATATTAGCAGTAACCGATATTACACCTTGTCCCCCTAGTTGCATAAAGTCTAAGGCAGTTGCGTCATCTCCGCTAATTAAAAAAAAATTCTTTTTAACTAATTGTTTTATTTTGTGAATCCGAGATAAATCTCCAGTTGCTTCCTTAATACCTACTATGTTTTTAAATCGAGCTAGTCGCGCGATTGTTTCTGGCAATAAATCACAACCAGTACGACTAGGTACGTTGTACAATATTTGTGGTAATTTAGTATTTTTTGAAATTGCTTTAAAGTGTTGATACAATCCTTCTTGGGTAGGTTTGTTATAATAAGGTGTTACTGAAAGACATGCTGCAATTCCTGATTTTTCAAATTTTTTTGTTAAAGAAATTGCTTCTGATGTAGCGTTTGCTCCAGTTCCTGCAATGATTGGGATTCGATTGTTTGCTAATTTTATGGTAAGCATAACAACATCAATATGCTCTTCTTGACTAAGTGTAGCTGATTCACCAGTTGTTCCGATTGATACAATAGCCTTGGTTTTATTTAGTACATGATAATTTATTAGTTTTTTTAAGCTAGAATGACAAATTTCACCTTTTTCATTCATAGGTGTAATTAATGCGACAATATTTCCTGCAAACATTTTATCTTTTTCCTATACAAAATTTACTTCATGATGTATTCGATATATCTAAAAAATGTATATTGATTTTATTTAAATTAATAAACATTTATTGTTTATGTTAATTATGTATAATCAGTTAGAAATAATAATATTGTAAAATGTTAAAATTAGTTGTTATAAAATACTTATGTTTTTATTAATGTTCTGGACATTTTAACGTTTTTATATAATTTATATATTTTTTTGTAAACAAGAAGATTAATTATTATTAATTTTAATACGTTAATAAGAAAATAATATTTTGATTAATGTTAATTATGTTGCGATACGTTATATATTAGTTAACGTGTTTAAAATAGCTATTATTATTTTAAAATATTTTATTAATTTCGTAAAAAATGATCATCTTTAGATGCTTTTTTAAATATATTTAGATGTTGATATAATTAAAATAGTATAATATTGTCTTAATTTTACGCAATTTAAAATATAAATATTTTTTTAAAACTTTTAGGTTTTACAATGTTTTTAGTAATATTATATTTAAAATGTATTATTTTTTTTACCACATTGCGCTCTAAATCTTAATAAATGATCCATTAAAACAATGGCAACCATTGCTTCAGTAATTGGCACTGCACGAATTCCGACACAAGGATCATGTCTACCTGTAATAGATATATTTGTATTCTCGTTGTTTTTATTTACTGTTTGTCCTAGTTTTTTAATGCTTGACGTTGGTTTAAAAGCCACTTTTAATACAATTTTTTCACCGTTACTAATACCTCCTAAAATTCCTCCAGCATGATTACTCATAAATCCTGTGCTATTCATTTCGTCGCGATTAATGCTTCCAGTTTGTTGAATTACTGAAAATCCATCTCCTATTTCTACGCCCTTTGCAGCGTTAATGCTTATTAATGCATGTGCTAAATCAGCGTCAAGACGATCAAAAACAGGTTCTCCTAATCCAACAGGTACATTTTCAGCAATTATTGTAATTTCTGCACCGATAGAATCACCATTTCGTTTTAGATTTTTAATAAGTTTTTCTAATTCTGGAATTTTGTCAATATTCGGGCAAAAGAATGAATTTTTTTCGACTATATCCCAAGATTGAAAAGAACACTTAATATTACCCATTGCTGATAAATATGCTCGAATTGTAGTTTTATGTTGCATTTTAAGATATTTCTTAGCAATAGCACCGGCTGCTACGCGCATAACGGTTTCACGTGCTGAAGATCTTCCACCTCCTCTATAGTCTCGAATTCCATATTTTTTTTCATAAGTATAATCTGCATGACCAGGTCTAAATAGATTTTTAATATTTTTATAATCTTTTGAGCGTTGGTCAGCATTATTAATAATTAAACCAATGCTAGTACCTGTTGTAATTCCCTCAAAAACACCAGATAAAATATGTATTTTATCTGATTCGCGTCGTGCTGTAGTATAACGAGAAGTACCAGGTTTTCTTCGATCTAAATCATATTGAAAATCTTCAGAAGATAACTTGATACCAGGTGGTACTCCATCAACTATGCAACCTAATGATTTACCGTGTGATTCACCAAACGTAGTAATAGAAAATATTTTACCAATTTTATTGCCAGACATATTTAATCCTTTTTATATTTTAAAGTTCATGAAAACAATATTTTTAATAGAATTTAAGTATTTTATAATATATTTATACTGTATTATTAATATTTTTATTTATATAGTGGTAAATTTTTTATTTGTTGTTTTTACAAAAACTAAATTATATACTTAATAAAAATATGTTAATAATAAAAAATTATGTTTTTAAGTATTTAATTGTTCGGTAGCATATACTTATGAGAAAAAATCGCCGGTATTCTGTACGCAAAGATGCTTTGTTTCGTCAATGGTTAAATAATACGCGTGAGATAGTACAGGATACTATTTTTCATGCTCGTATTGATAAAAAAGAAAACAGTATTATATCTAATCGAATTCTTTTAGAACAAGATGCTCACAGTTATTATTTTTCTCAAAAAAACGAAAATAATTCGTTAACAAATGATCCAGTATCTTATATTCGTAATCAACATGCGTATAAAATATTAAAAAACTTGAAAAAAGGAAGGTATAGTCCAGATATTTTTCTTGATTTACATGGATTGAATCAGTATCAAGCAAAAAAAGAATTAGCTAAGTTGATTGTAATTTGTCAAAAAGAAAAATTGTTTTGTGCGCATATTATGCATGGGTATGGACAAAACATTTTAAAAACACAAACTCCATTTTGGCTGTCTCAGCATCCAGATATTATAGCTTTACATCAAGCACCGAAAGCATTTGGCAATGATGCTGCTATTATGGTCATTATCGAAATTCATTCCCATATAAAAAGTTAAGACCATGTTTTTAATTACATTATCAGTTTTATTTTTTTAATTTGGAACTGATTAGACAATTTTTTAAAATAAAATTTTTTAAAATTTTATTTTGATTTTTTTGTAATTTTGAAATGGTTCTTTTTTAATGTAAAAAATGATTGTTTTTTAATTGGTGTTTGTCATTTTATATTTTACAAATTTTTTCAAAAATATTATTTTAAAATTTTTTATATTTTTATGAATATTATCTTGATAAATTGTATGTAATTTTTTTACTAAATATATTAGTTTTGTATTTTTAAAAATTAATATGTAATTAAATTTTTTAAAAAAAGAAAAATCATGGTTTTACTGTTGTTGGTTATAAAATATTTTAAGGAATATTTGACATGTTAGATAGTAATCGTGTGCGTATAGCACTTCAAAAAAATGGACGTTTAAGTAGCGATTCTATAAAATTACTTACGTGTTGTGGCATCAAAATTAATTTAAGTCAAAGAAAATTAATTGCATTTTCTGAAAACATGCCTATTGATGTTATGTTAGTGCGTGATGACGATATTCCCGGCTTGGTTATGGATGGTGTGGTAGATTTAGGTATAGTTGGAGAAAACGTTCTAGAAGAAGAATTATTAAGTCGAATATCACAAAAAATAGAATGTTCTTATGTTACATTAAGACGTCTTGATTTTGGTATTTGTAGATTGTCACTTGCTTTACCGACAAATAGAGTTTTTTCTAGTATAGAATGTTTCCAAAACATAAGAATTGCAACTTCTTATCCGCATTTATTAAAAAAATATCTACAATCTAAAAATGTTTTTTTTAAACCATGTATGTTGAATGGCTCAGTAGAGGTTGCGCCTAGGGCTGGTTTAGCTGATGCTATTTGTGATTTAGTTTCTACAGGAGCGACGTTAGAAGAAAATGGTCTACGTGAAGTAAAAGTGGTATTTCGTTCGCATGCATGTCTTATATGCAAAACTGGTAATATTGATTTAAAAAAAAGAGAAGTAATTAATAAATTACTAACACGGATTACAGGTGTAATCAAGGCACGCGAATCAAAATATATTATGTTGCATGCTCCTGTTAATAAGTTACAAGAAGTTATATCTTTATTACATGGTGCAGAAAGACCGACTATTTTAAAATTAGCCGGTGATGATAATCGTGTAGCAATGCATATGGTTAGTAGTGAAACATTATTTTGGGAAACAATGGAAAAACTGAAACTTTTAGGCGCAAGTTCTATTTTAGTTTTACCTATTGAAAAAATGATGGAGTGAACATAAAACATGAAGTACTTTGATAATGTAGTTTTTTGGAACGATATTAACATTGATGAAAAAAATAAAATTTTAGCACGACCGTTTATAAAAAAAAATAAAAAAATTAAAAAAATTGTTAAAGAAATTATTGAAAATGTTAAAAAAAATGGCGATCAAGCTTTAAGACAATACACAAAATTATTTGAAAAATTTATTGTTAAAGAATTTGAAATACCTCGGAAAAAAATTATTTTATCTTCTGAAAGCATTAATTCTGAATTAAAAAATGCAATTTTATCAGCAAAAAAAAATATTACTTGTTTTCATAAAGCTCAGTTGTTAAATGAAATTAATCTCGAAATAGAAACTGGTGTTCGCTGCCAACAAATTTATTTACCGTTAAATACTATAGGTATTTATATTCCGAATGGAACTGCTCCTCTTTTTTCAACAGTGTTGATGCTTGCGATTCCTGCAAAAATAGCTGGTTGCAAAAATATTGTACTGTGTTCACCTCCTCCAGTTAGCGACGAAATTCTTTACACAGCACATATTTGTGGTGTTGATAAAATTTTTCAAATTGGCGGTGCTCAAGCAATAGCATCTCTTGCTTGTGGTACTAAAACCATTCCAAAAGTAGATAAAATTTTTGGTCCTGGAAATGCTTATGTAACAGAATCTAAATTGCAAGTCAGTTCAATGTTCAATGGTCCAGAAATAGACATGTTAGCAGGTCCTTCAGAATTGTTGATTATCGCAGATGATAGTGCCAATCCTGATTTTATTGCTGCTGATTTATTATCTCAAGCAGAACATGATTCATCTTCTCAAGTAATACTTGTAACTCCGTGCATTCAGTTAGCACAAAAAGTCATTGTGTCTCTTAACAAACAACTGTTGAAATTATTTAGATTATCAGAAATTTTAAATTCATTAAGTAATAGTGCTATTATTATTGCTAAAGATTTGCGTCAATGTATTGATATATCAAATATATATTCACCTGAACATCTTATGATTCAAACAATAAAACCGCGTGATATATTAGATAGTATTTTAAATGCAAGCTCGATTTTTTTAGGGTTATGGTCGCCTGAATCAGCAGGTGATTACGCGTCAGGTACTAATCATGTTTTGCCTACTTATGGAAAATCAATTTCCGTTTCTGCTTTAGGAATAGCAGATTTTCAAAAACGTGTATTAGTGCAAGAATTAACTCCACAAGGTTTAATAAAATTATCAAATACTATTCAAGTTTTATCTTCTTCCGAAAAGCTTGAAGCGCATAAAAATGCTGTACGAATTAGAGTAGATTTTTTAGAGAAAATTAAATGAAAAGTCATAATATTCAGTTAGATCGATTGAACATAAAAAAATTGATGCCATATCAATCTGCACGTCGCATTCGAGGAAAATACGGTGAAATATTTTTAGATGCTAATGAGTGTCCTATTCCTGTATTATTTGAATTAAAAAATAAATCATTTAACAGGTATCCGGAATGTCAACCTTATGAATTAATATCAACTTATGCGAAATATGCAAATGTATTTTTTGAGCAAGTGTTAGTTACAAGAGGTGCTGACGAAGGTATTGAACTATTAATAAAAGCATTTTGTGAACCGAAAAATGATGCAATTATTTATTGTCCACCAACGTATGATATGTATCGTGTAAATTCGGAGATCGCCGATGTGAAAATCAAAGAGATCCCAACTATTAAAGATACTTGGCAATTGGATTTATTAAGTATTCAGTTAAATTTAGATAATGTTAAATTAGTATACATTTGCAATCCAAACAACCCTACCGGAAGTACTATATCACAAAATGATTTAATTAATTTGTTAAATATGACAATTAACAAATCATTAGTTGTAATAGATGAAGCCTATATTGAATTTTTTCCAGAAATAAGTATGTCATTTTTTTTGAAAACACATCCTAATTTAGTTATTCTTCGTACATTGTCTAAAGCATTTGCTTTAGCTGGAATAAGATGTGGATTTGTTTTAGCTCAAAAAGAAATAATTGATACTTTAAAAAAGGTTATTGGTCCATATCCTATATCTGCTCCTGCAGCTGATATAGCTACACAAGCTTTACAGATTGATCATATTAATTTCATGAAAAATAGAGTACTACATTTAACTTCTAATCGTATTTGGTTAAGTGATCAATTAAAACATATTTCATGTGTTAAAAAAGTATTTAATAGTCATGCTAATTATATATTAGTACAGTTTTTTTCATGTGTGAAAATTTTTAAATCATTATGGAAAGATGGTATAATTTTGCGCAATCAGAGTAATAAAACACATTTGCATGAGTGTATTAGAATAACAATTGGAGCGCGTTCAGAATGTAGAAAATTGGTTCAAGAATTGAAAAAGTTATGTTAAAAAAGTTATATTTTTAACGGAGAACATGTGAAACATAAAATATTATTTATTGATCGAGATGGCACGTTAATTGATGAACCACAAGATACTTTTCAAATAGATGACATAAATAAATTAATTTTTAAAAAGCACGTAATTTCGTCATTACGAAATTTAATATTTTTAAAATATAAGTTAATCATGGTAACTAATCAAGATGGATTAGGCTCATCATCATTTCCTTGGAAAAAATTTAATTTAGTTCATGATTTTATGTTAAATATTTTTCGTTCTGAATCGATAATATTTGATGATATATTGATTTGTCCTCATGTTAAAAATGACAATTGCTTATGTCGCAAACCTAATATTAAAATGTTAGAACCATGGATTCAGGATTCGATAATAGATCGAGAACGAAGTTATGTTATCGGTGATCGTATTACTGATATGAAAATGGCCGAAAAATTAAAATTAACAGGTATTCAATATAAAGATGATGCATGTGATTGGATAAAAATTGAGAAAAAAATCGTTTCTAGAAATCGATACGCAGAAATTATTAGAATAACAAAAGAAACGAACGTACATATTAAAGCCTACTTAGATTTAAATAATTCTAGCAAAATTCATACTGGGATAAATTTTTTTGATCATATGTTAGAACAAATAGCAGTACACAGTGGAATTTGTTTGAATATTTTTGCTCAAGGTGATTTACAAATTGATGATCATCATACAATAGAAGACACAGGAATAGTTTTGGGAAAAGTATTATTGAAAGCGTTAGGAGATAAATACGGATTATGTAGATATGGTTTTACTCTTCCTATGGACGAAAGCTATGCGCACTGTATTATAGATATATCAAATCGCCCATACTTAAGGTTTTTATCTAACTTTCATTATAAAATGATTGGAGATATGAACACAAATATGATTGAACATTTTTTTTATTCCCTTTGTTATTCTATGAAAATTACATTACATTTACGTGCAAAAGGTAAAAATGATCATCATTGTGCTGAAAGTTTGTTTAAAGTATTTGGTCGGGCATTACGTCAGTCTATAAAATTAGAAGGAAACGTATTACCAACATCAAAAGGCATTTTATGACAGACATAGCAATTTTAGACACTGGATGCGCTAATCTTCAATCTATTAAAATAGCAATTGAGCGATTAAATTATCATCCAATAATCACTTCTGAAAATAAAATATTAATGAAATCAAAAAAAATTTTTTTTCCAGGTGTAGGTACAGCTTCTGCTGTGATGCGCAAATTATCAGAGAATAATATTCTTGATTTTTTCAGATCTTGTACACAACCTGTTTTAGGAATATGTCTTGGAATGCAGCTTTTGTGTCAGTTTAGTGAAGAATGTAACGGAGTAAAAACTATTGGAGTAATAGATTCTGCTGCATCTCTTTTGAAAACTGATAATTTACCATTACCGCATATTGGTTGGAATCGAATTGTATTTGATACATATCATCCATTATTCGTGAATATTGAAAATAACACCAGATTTTATTTTGTGCATAGTTATGCTATTCCCATAAATCAATTTACATTATCTGTAACACAATATGGATCTTCTTTTTTTAGTTCTGCAATACAAAAAGACAATTTTTTTGGTGTGCAATTTCATCCAGAAAAATCTGGAAATGCAGGTTCACAATTATTACAGAATTTTTTAGAGATATAACGTTATGATTATTCCTGCTTTCGATATACTTGATAATAACATTGTTCGTTTGTATCAAGGTAATTTTTCTTGTAAAAAACACTATGATATTAATTTATGCAATTATTTAGATGATTATCAAAAACAAGGAGTTCAATTTGTACATTTGGTTGATTTAAATGGAGCAAAAAACACTAATAATAAACAATTAGAAGTATTTAAAAAAATATTGTCTTATAGCTCTATTCCAATACAGATAGGTGGTGGGATTAGACATGCTAAAGATATAGATATTTTTTTAAAAATGGGAATTAAAAGAGTAGTTATTGGTTCATCTATTATACAAAATAAAGAAGAAGTAGTGAAATGGTTAAAAGTGTATGGTAGTGATGCTATAGTATTTGCATTAGATATAAAAATTGATCAAAATAATAATAAAAAAATATTTATACATGGTTGGAAAAAATCAACTGATCTTCTTTTAGAGGATGTGATTCGATATTTTTTACCGTTTGGTTTAAAACATGTATTGTGTACTGATATATCTAAGGATGGCACATTATCTGGTCCAGATGTTAAATTATATCATGAATTAGTTCAATATTTTAAATTAATAGAGTTTCAGGCATCAGGTGGAATTGGAACTTTAGAAGATATTAAATCTTTAGTACGTGTGGGTGTTCAAAATATTATTATTGGTCGTAGTTTATTGGAAAGACGATTTACAATAGAAGAGGCATTGCAATGTTATCGAAACGAATTATAGCATGTCTTGATGTAAGTCATGGATTGGTGGTTAAAGGGATTCAATTTAAAAATCATAGAATTATAGGTAGTATTGTACCGTTAGCAAAACGTTATGCAGATGAAGGTGTAGATGAATTAGTTTTTTATGATATAAAAGCGGCAACGCAAAATACATTAGTTGATAGAAGATGGGTCGAATCAGTTGCTAAAGTTATTAATATTCCATTTTGTGTTGCTGGTGGTATTCAAAGCGTAGATGATGCAAGAAATATTTTATCTTGTGGAGCAGATAAAATTTCTATTAATTCTGCAGCATTAAAAAACCCTAATTTAATAACTGATATTTCTGAATGTTTTGGTGTACAATGTACTGTAGTTGGTGTTGATTCTTGTTTTAATGAGTCAAAAAAATGTTATATGGTACATCAGTATACTGGCGATGTTAATCGTACGTATCAAACCGATTGGATAACATCTGATTGGATTAAGTTGATTCAAAAACATGGTGCAGGAGAAATTGTTGTAAATGTTATGAATCGAGATGGATTACAAACAGGATATGATTTAAACCATCTTAAAAATATCAGAAAAATATGTAAAGTACCCTTAATTGCATCTGGCGGAGCTGGTGATATGACACATTTTTATGACGTATTATCTGAGGCGAATGTAGATGGTGTTTTAGCTGCTTCTGTATTTCATAAAAAAATAATTAGTATACACGGTTTAAAACAATTTTTACTTAAGAAAGGATTAGAAATCAGGATATGTTAAATGATACACAAATATTAAAGTTAAATTGGGATAAAACGAATGGTATGTTGCCGGTAATAATACAGAGTTATTATTCAAACAAAATTTTAATGCACGGATATATGAATAAACCAGCTTTTTTTCAGACGCGAAAAGAAGGCATGGTTACATTTTATTCACGTACTAAAAAACGTTTATGGAAGAAAGGAGAAACATCTGGAAATTATTTAAAAGTTGTAAATATTACTACAGATTGCGATTATGATACATTATTAATTTTAGTTATCGCAATAGGTAAAACATGTCATTTAGATAGCGATAGTTGTTTTTTTTTAAGTTACGAACATTCAACATTTTTATTTGAATTAGAAACAATAATCGCTGAAAAGATAAACATGAAAAATAATTTGTCATATACGTATAATCTATATAATTCTGGTACAGCGCGTATTGCACAGAAAGTAGGTGAAGAAGCAGTAGAAACAATATTATCTGTATTTAAAGAAGATAAAAAGGAATTAATTAATGAATGTTCAGATTTAGTTTATCATTTAATTATTTTATTACATGATCAAAAGATAAATTTGCATACTATTATGGAGAATTTGAAAAATAGACACTTAAATACACAATCAGTTTTATAATTAATTTTCATTTATTTTAATAGTAATATTATTCATTTTTAACATTTTTTAAATGTTTATTATGTTAATAAAATTTTAAAAGTTAATCATGTATAATAATTTTATTTTGATCTATTTTACAAGCGATAGATTCATTTAATTAGATTTGTATAGTTTTTAAAATTGAAAAAAAATATTTTACGTAGTTTTTTGTAACATAATAATTAGTAATTTTTATAAAAATATTTATCGGTAATTTGCAACATAAAAAATATTAAATATGTTTAAATATTATATATATTTAATTAAATTATCTATAATATAAATTTATCAAGATATGATTTTGTTTTTTTATTAATATATTAAAATGGAAAAAACTATGTTAAAACAACAAGTTGGCGTTGTTGGAATGTCAGTGATGGGTCGTAATTTAGCTTTAAATATAGAAAGTAAAAATTATACTGTATCTATATATAATAGAACAGATTCTGTTACGACAGAAGTAATTCAAAATAACGTTGGTAAACGTCTTTTTCCGTATTTTTCTGTTAAGGAATTTGTAAACTCCTTAGAAAAACCCAGATGTATTTTATTAATGGTAAAGTCAGGTAAGGCTACAGATGAAACGATTAATTCTATCTTGCCTTATTTAGGAAAACAGGACATTTTAATTGATGGAGGTAATACCTTTTATCAGGATACTATTCGTAGACATGATATATTGTCAAAACGTGATATTCATTTTATTGGTATGGGTGTATCTGGTGGTGAGTTTGGTGCACTGCATGGTCCGTCTATTATGCCTGGAGGAGATATAAAAGCGTATAATTTAATTTCTGAAATGTTAAACAAGATATCTGCAAAATTTAATAATGAACCTTGTGTAAGTTATATTGGGCCTAATGGTTCAGGTCATTATGTAAAAATGATACATAACGGTATTGAATATGGTGATATGCAATTAATAAGCGAATCGTATTTTATACTAAAGAATTTATTAAATTTAAATAACAAAGAGTTATCGGATGTATTTTTTACATGGAATCAAGGCGAATTAAATAGTTATCTTATTGATATTACCAAAGATATACTTTCTATGAAAGATGATCATAAATCTTATCTAATAGATAAGATTTTAGATACAGCAGAAGATAAAGGTACAGGTAAGTGGATTAGTCAAAATGCTTTAGAATTACGCGAACCTTTATCTCTTATTACCGAATCTGTATTTTTACGATATTTATCTTGTCTTAAAACACAACGTGTTCTTGCGTCTAAAATTTTAACCGGTCCGAAATTAAAAAAAATTGATCAAGAAAAAAACAGTTTTATTGAAGAAGTGCGACGTGCTTTATATTTAGGAAAAATTATTTCTTATGCGCAAGGTTTTTCGCAATTAAGAGCAGCATCAGAGAGATATTCTTGGAATTTAAAATATAGCAACATTGCTAAAATTTTTCGAGCGGGATGTATTATTCGTGCAGATTTCTTAGATAAAATTGCTGCAGAATGTTCTAGTAGTAATGTTATTAATTTGTTATTAACTGCATATTTTTCAAAAATAGCTAATATATATGAATCATCTTTGCGTAATGTTGTTATTTGTGCAACTAAATGCGGTCTAGCAGTTCCTGCTTTTTCTTCTGCTATATCATATTATGATAGTTATCGTGCAACACTTTTACCAGCAAATTTAATTCAAGCACAAAGAGATTATTTTGGATCACATACTTATAAAAGAATAGATAGGGATGGTTACTTTCATACATTTTGGTCTCAAAAAAAATAATATTAAATTGATACTTTTAGGCATATATATTTTTTAATTTTCAATTTTATATACGTGTGTTTATAGAAAAAATTATATTATAGAAAAAGAGATTTTAAAAATTCTGTTATTCATATATTTCTTTAGATATGTTGAATATTTCTAAAAACGATTTTTGTAAAAATATTTTTATTATAAAAATGGAAAATACAATGCGTTTGCGTGCTAAAGATATTTCAGATTGGTTAAAATTAAAAAACTTGATTATTACACTATATCCTAAAAAAAATGTATTAAAGGTGTTACAATTGATATACATTTAAGTAATAAGTTTCGAATATTTTACAATCATGCTGCATCTTCTATTGATTTAAATCATTCAAAACAGGATATTGTTGCATTAACGAAAAAATTATGAGTGAGGAAATATTGATTTTACATCAGAAACCATTTTTTTTTGCGACCAGGTATGTTAGTATTATCTTCTACGTGTGAGTATATGCTACTTTTAAATAATTTAGTTGGTTGGTTAGATGGTTGTTCTTCTTAGATCGACTTGGATTAATGATTCATGTGACAACACATAGAATTGATCCTGGATGGACAGGTAATATCGTATTAGAAATGTTTAATGTAGGAAAATTTATTTTAATATTACGACCTAAAATCAAAATTGCTGCTTTGAGATTTGAGATGCTTATGAGATCTGTTTTGCATCCATATTGCTTTCGTCAATGAAGCAAAATATAAAATGCAATTTGAATTTGTGCCAAGTCGAATGAGTAAAGAATAACAATATTATTGAAAACATGTACTTTATACATTTTATACATAATGTTTTCATATAATGTTAAAAAACAGTTTACAATATTTATTTTTATGTATAATACATTTCATTTATTAATTTAAAATTAACATGCCAGACATATTTAGAAAAATTTTAGTTACTTGCGCTTTACCTTATGCAAATGGATCAATTCATATTGGTCATATGTTTGAACACATTCAAGCTGATATTTGGGTGCGTTATCAGCGAATGCGGGGTCATGAAGTTTGGTTTGTCTCTGCTGATGATGCACATGGAACAGCGATTATGTTAAAATCTAAAAAGTTAGGAATATCACCTAATAAGCTAATTAGAGAAATGCAAATTGAACATCGTGAAGATTTTTTAAATTTTAATATTTCCTATGATAATTATCATTCCACACATAGTAAAGAAAATTTGTTTTTATTAAGGAAATTTTTTTCTTGTTTTAAGAAAAAAAAACTACTTGAAAAAAAAACAATTGTTCAGTTTTATGACGATGTTAAAAAGATGTTTTTACCAGACCGGTTTATAAGTGGAACATGTCCGATGTGTCAATCAAACAAACAATATGGTGACAATTGCGAAATATGTGGAGCAACTTATGAACCGACAGATTTAATTGATCCTGTTTCTATTATTTCAAAAACAACACCAATTTTAAAAAATACAGAACATTTATTTTTTAATCTACCTATTTTTAAACATATGTTAATAAACTGGGTAAACTCTAGCACTTTACAAAGTGCAATAATTAAAAAAACAGAAGAATGGTTAATAAGTGGTTTAAAACATTGGTGTATTTCTCGCGATGAACCGTATTTTGGTTTTAAAATACCGAATTTCCCTAATAAATATTTTTACGTTTGGTTAGACGCGCCAATTGGTTACATCAGTGCCTTTAAAAATCTCTGTGCGAAAAGTAAAAAATTAAAATTTGATGATCTTTGGAATGAAAAATCAGATTATGAATTATATCATTTTATAGGGAAAGATATAATTTATTTTCATACTTTGTTTTGGCCAGCGATGTTAGAATCTATGTCTTTTCGAAAACCAAATGGTGTTTTTGTGCATGGATATCTTACAATAAATGGATTGAAATTATCTAAGTCGCGTGGTTATTTAATTACAGCTCGTGATTGGATGAAACATTTTGATTCAGATAGCTTACGTTATTATTTTTCAAGTAAAATATCTAATAACATCGATGATATTGATATTAAGTTAGAAGATTTTATTCAAAAGATAAACAGTGATATTGTAAACAAATTGATTAATTTAGCTTTGAGAAGTGCTAGTTTTATTCATAAATATTTTAACGGTTATTTGTCTGATAATTTAAATAATATTGAATTATATCAAAATTTTTCTAATTCTAAAGAAAAAATAGAATCCTATTTTGAAAATCGCGAATACAGTTTTATTATTCGTGAATCAATGAAACTATTAGATATAGCAAATCAATATATCAATCAAAAAAAACCATGGTTGTTAGTTAAAAAACAAAATAGAAAAATTACAGATGTACATATGATTGTTACAACAGGTATTAATTTATTTAGAGTAATCATGATTTTTTTAAAACCGATTTTGCCGAATTTATCAATAAAAGTAGAAGATTTTTTAAATATTCGTTTAAATTGGGATGATATTAGTGTGCCCTTATTATCACATAAAATAAAAAAATTTAGCATATTATATCGTAGAATTAATTTAGAGAATGTTTCAGGATTATTTGATTTTTATGAATAAGTTATTGCAGAGATTTCATAAAACTTGTAATTATTTAACATTTTTAAATAAGTATTGTAAAGTTTATTGGTTTTTTATGAAAATACAAATTTTTTAGTATATGTTGAATTTAAATTATCACTCCAAGATATATGCCAAATACTTTTATATTTTTTGTTCGTTTGAATTACAAATATACCTAGCGCACTAATAAAACAATTATCATAAAATAATAGTGGAACTTGATTCCTCTCCCAAGGAGGAATATGATTTTCTTGCCAAACCTTTTTAACTTTTTGTCTGTTTGATTTTCCAAAAATGAGAATTTTACCTTCTAGTTGAAATCGAATGTTAATTATTTCGTTTTTTTGTGGTTTTGGTAGAATCATCCCGTAATTATTTTTTGTTAAACATCCTAAATTATTTGGAAGAGTTAACTGGATATTTTGATTGTGCCAAAACAAGATAGTATTTTTAAGATTTTTCCTATTTTTTATTAGATAAATTGATTTTTTATAACGCCTAATTTCATGTTGTTTTAGCTTGATTTTGGGATTAGCATCTATTCGGCTACAGATCATTTGATTGTAAATTACTTGAATATTTTGGTAGGATATAGTTTTTATATTATTTAAAAATAACCAATATCTTATTAATTCTGTGCACATGTTTTTATTCATATTTTGGAATTGATGAATTCTTAATGAATTATGCATTTCAGTAAAATATTGTATCTTTTCATGCAACAGAATTTTTTTTACGATGTTTTCTTGTTGACATATTTTAGATGTACGAAAACAAGTTTTGATAAAAAAAGGCCATCTTTTTTCTAATATTGGAATAATTTCATGTCGTATAAAATTGCGATCATGGTCAGTATTTAAATTATTTGTATCTTCAACCCATTTCAGATGATTACGATAAGCCCAATTTTTTAGTTCTTTTTTAGTGATATTCAGAAAAGGTCGAATGATTTTTTTGTTGTATCCGAATTTAGTTTCATCCGACATTCCAGATAATCCTGTCGGTCCACTACCGCGTTTTAAGGATAAAATTAATGTTTCACATTGATCATTCATATGATGACCAGTTAATAATATTTCATTAGGTAACAAATGTTTATAAATAATATTATATCGTTGAATTCTGAGTTTTTCTTCAATATTATTTGTATGTTTTTTTATTTTTTTATCAATATTAATTTCTGCAAGAATAAGTGGGACATGATGTTTTATACATGTTTTTTTGCAATGTATAATCCATTTTTTTGAAAGTTTATTAAAATTATGATTAATATGAATAGCGCGTATTTTAATGTGGGGTATATTTTTTTTTATTTGTATCATATTGTATAATAATACCGTAGAATCTAATCCGCCACTATATGCTATTAAGAATGATTGATTTTTGTATTTTATGATAATTTCTTGCGTAGAATTAATGCAATCCATGATATACATTTTTACAAATGATAAAAATAAAAAAACGCATATTACGTTCGAGTGGATTTGAACCACTAACTTCTACCATGTCATGGTAGCACTCTGACCATTTGAGTTACGAACGTAATTGTTAAAATAAAAATTTATTAAAATTTTATTTTATATCATTTTTCTTGAAAAATGCAAACTTTTTTTAAACATTTTATGTATGTATTATATGGAATGTTGCTCTTAAAAATTAAGAAATTACAATTATTGTTTTAATTTTATAAATTTTTTGGTATATAATTAAAAATATTTGTGTATATAAAACGATTTTTTTTAAATTAGATGCAATATGCAATGTTTTTTTTGAATCATTATCATTTTAATAATATAATCTTTAAAATATAGTGTTTTACATTATCCTGATTAAAGGAAATTACATGTTTACAGGTATTGTAAGTGGCATTGCTACAGTTGTATCTATTAAAAAGACAAAAAAAACTTATAGTTATATTGTTGAGTTTTCATTAAATTTGTATAAAAATTTAAAAGTAGGAGATTCTGTTGCTCATAACGGATGTTGTTTAACCGTTAAAAAAATTAATGTACCTTATGTAGAATTTGACGTTCTACAAGAAACATTAAAAATTACTAATTTAGGAATGTTAGGTATTGGTGATCAAATTAATATCGAACGATCTGTAAAATACGGCGATGAAATTGGAGGTCATATTATTTCTGGTCATATAACAAATACAGCAGAAATTTTTAATGTATTGCAATTGAATAATGATTATATTTTGTGGTTAGAAATAAAAGACATGTCGTTGATGAAATATATTTTTTTTAAAGGTTTTATTTGTGTTGATGGTATTAGTTTAACAATTAATGATATAACAAAAAATAAATTTTGTGTTTGTTTAATACCCCAAACTTTATCTTCTACGACAATTAAAAATAAGAAAAATGGATATTTAGTAAATATTGAGATTGATTTTTATACTCGTACTACTGTAGATACAGTCCAATATATTATGAATCAAAATATTATAAAAAAACATACAGGAATTTTAAAAAAATAATTATTGTATAATATGTATTTTTATTTAATAAACAAGGATATTTTTATAAAATAAAATAAATAAAAATTTTATGTAATTGATATATTTATTAACATTATTATTATAGTTAACATTTTTGTACATGTTTTATTTTTTTTAAGGTTTGTCTAAAAAAATTGAGACTGAAGTTTTATATGAATTTTTTAACTGTTTTTATTGTTGTTTACATTGTTAATATTATTATGGTGTATAAGCTTTTTTTTATTTCTGTATAGTAATAATTGTTTTAAAAACAATATTTTATACGGCAATGATTTTATTTAATATATAATTTTTAGAAATAATTTTATGTAAAATAGATCTTATTTTTTATCATATTTTAAAATTTATTTTTTTAATTTGTAATGAATGATGCGTGTTTCATTTTGTTTGTTAATTGACATTTAAATCACACATTTTTAGAATCAATAATTTTATAAATTGAGTGTAGAAAATCAGATTTTTTATTGTGTTAATAATATTTTTAGGTATATATAAGTGTACAGAATGTTTGATATTCCATTTTTTTAACGATTGAATTATTTTTAATTACTATTCTTGCAATACATCTTACATTTACAGATTTGGGAGAGTGTTAAGTATAACGATTTTCTTATTCTAATTGTTTTTATTTTCAGTTTTGTGACTAATATTTAGCTCTATTTTAATTTTTTACTTGATAAGTTAAAATAAAAAAATAGATCCGGATATAGAAGTTATTCATGATTTATTATCTTAAAATGAATGTTTGAAATTTGAATTTTTTTGGATTTTTTACATATTTTATAGAGATAATCGAATAGAATAAAAGTTTTAATAAAATGTTCTAGATGATCATGATATAGTATTAAATATTTTAGAGATAATAAATGTAAAATTGCATCAGACTGATTTTTTTAAAATAATCAAATGTTGTATTATAAAATATGCATGGATTAAGATAATTATACAGGATATTCAAAATATGATACTGTTATTATCGCAGATTCGGTAATCATACTATTCTGAATTTTTATATATACGTGAGTTTTACAAAAATTTGTACTGATTATAACATTATCATATCATTTATTTAACGGATTATATTAAATTAAAAAATATTAATAAATAATATAAAATTGTTAATTTTTTAAAAATAATAAAAATGCTTAAGAGATAAACAAACTGTTGGTTTTTATTCATGGTTAACCACACTATTAATGTGTCTATTTTAGGTATGGTATATAAGACGTGTCATTATTCATGTATCTGAAACACTTGATCTTGGTAAAATTGTTATTTGTATTTTTCAAAAAATTGTTATTAAGTATTCGTAATGAAATGTATGCATTGATTGTTAATTTTTTGAGAATTGTCTAAACATTAAGGAAGATCACTTGTCATTTAATCATTATATACATGATATTTTAATAGAATGTGAAATAATATCTTGTATGAATACAATTAAATTCATTAAGCTAATATTTATGAACACCAAAAAAATAATAATAACTAAATTTATTTACTGATCAAAAAATTAGCTGTTATTTAAGAT
Organism: Buchnera aphidicola (Pentalonia nigronervosa); assembly: GCA_014622685.1. Classification (NCBI taxonomy): domain Bacteria; kingdom Pseudomonadati; phylum Pseudomonadota; class Gammaproteobacteria; order Enterobacterales; family Erwiniaceae; genus Buchnera; species Buchnera aphidicola. Next base: position 599,531 of record CP061275.1, read on the forward strand.
TGATTTAATGAAAACAAATATCCTAGAAGTAGTAGTAAAACATTTATTTGATTTTGAATTGGACAAGACACATTTCAAAAAATATGCTGTAGACATTGCACGATATTTTATCTTTAACGTTACAGCAACATATTATATAAAATATGTTATTTTAATCGTCAATCATTAGCAAAATGTATTATATCTGTCTAGACAATAAACATGAATCATCTGAAAGTTTTTAGACATGAATTACAATTCTAATTAAATATTTTTATATTTCACATATCTATATAAAATGTTTATATAAATATTTATGTGGAAAGTTAGTTATTTTGTACGACAAATTGCCTCTAATAAAGACAATTCTATATTGGAAAAATGAGTTTTTTTATTAATTTAATGCTTAAAAAAATAGTGATATTTTGAATATTTTAGTACTCGAGGTTGTTACCTTTAGAAATCATGTTTTGAATGTTTTTAATTATATTAATAACTGCATTTTATTACAGAAAAATATCATATACAATATAAAAATATCATAATTTAGATTATATTGAATGTGACATATATATCACGATTTGTTTGGTTATATTTTTCTTGGTAACATATTTTTGAAAACTAAAAACCAATAAAAAATTTTTAGAATTATTTTCTAAAAAATTTTTTATTGGTTTTTTTAATTGCTTTAAATACATTAGTAAGTAAAAAATATTTAAAAAACAGTTTATAGTCACTTTTATAAACATATTAAGGTGGAATATAAATTGTACTGATAAGATCAATATATATAATTTTAAAAAATAATGATTTGAGTAATTTTGTTTGAAGATCTAAGGTATTATTACATGTTGTTTGTATAGAGGTGGTATTTTTTATGATATAAATGTTATTTCTGATAATAATTATATGGTTGTTAAAGATAGTTTTTTTAAAATTACGTGGCAACAATATTAATTTTTTTAAAGATGATTCGTCAATTTTTTAACATTGATTTTATTTTAATTAGAATTTTATTTTTGTTGATATAAATCATTGGATTAAAAATAATTTTTTCTTTATTTTTTTTAAAACACACAGTACTATATTAAAAACGTTTTTAATCATATAAATTAGTATGTAAATAATATTAATTTTAAGTTTGTATCTTGATCTCTTGTAAACACGAAAATATTAAAAAAAAATTATAAGTAATATGAAATTTTAAAAAGATGATTTATTGTAACAACAATATTTATTAAATAATGCAATATTATTTAAAGTAAGTTAAAAATATATGAGCATTAATTGTGGTTGTAGACGTTTTATTTTTTATATCAAACATTATTTTTGTGTATTTTCTATTAATTTTTGATAATATATGTTTTCAAGCGTTTTTATATCTTATATCATTAATTTTTTTGTAAATCTATGTGATATACGTATTTTTATTATTTCAGGTTCAGTGATTATCATGTGCACTAATACGAGTAAGGCTGTTTCAGTTTAGTGTTTGATTTTTTTAGATTATGTATTAAAAAATATAGTTATTAACTTAATTATATTGATTTTTTATATTTTTTCAAATATTTTGAGTCTTATAATAAATTTTTATATATCATCGTTAAAGAGTATGATGGTCCGTAATATACGAAATATCTGAAAAGATATAAAAAATATATTTTTAATTGGCATATTTTTTTATATATTCTTTTTGTAATTGTATACCTAACATAACTAAAAATTATAAATTAAAAAACAGAATACTTATTAGAACAAATTATACGTAAAATATATATGGTAATTTTCAAACTAAATTACACTTTTTAAGATAATTAGTTAGCAGGAAAAAAAATTATAATTTATAGTTGTCACTAAAAAATAAAAAAGAAGTAAGAAAAATTTGTGAACATACTGTATCTAATAAATATTTTTAGTTTTAATTAGATGATTGGTAAAATAGTTTTTAATGGGAAATTGTTAATATAAATAGTATGATCGAATAGGAAAATATTAGAACTTTGACAAGAACACTGACCTCTCAATTTTTAATTAAATAAAAAAAATTACTAATATATCTGTATTTTTATAAAACGGCATATTTATTTAGGAAATATGAAAGTAACATTGTTTAATTTATAGTGCTTGCAGTAATAGAATTTTGATTCGAATATGTATTATAAAAAGAATAAACAATATTTATTAAGGTTATATTTTCGCCAGTATTTTTTTATAAATTGAGATAAATGCAAACATTAAATTTTTTTGAACAACAAATTTTACGAATAGAATTTTTTTTAATACATTTATTAGGTTTATTTTAAAACATTCAAAATTACTACAAACATTTTTAATTTAAATATGCATTGAAACGTTTATTCATGCTTATAATTTTCATTTGTACTGATCATGTAACTGTGTATTATATTAATAAGTGTGGGGGTGAATTGTGTTTTACGAGTGTATGGAATTTATTTCTATTTGTTAGTTTTATTATTTATTTTTCTGCAATATCTTTTTAGGCTGAAGAATAATAATTGCTATTTTTATCATAGGTTTAATACGTAAAATTTTAGGAATCGTATTTTTTTGTGACACAAACCAAATTTTTTGTAAAAATGCATTCTTTTTTTATGTCTATTAATCAATGAGCATTGTATTATAATATTAATAATGTTATCCCCAGATGGGTTCATTATTATGTGTTATAATTCTGATGAAAAATCTTGCTTTTGTATATAAATATCATATAATTTTTCACGTTTTATTCAATTTTTTGACTAAAAATACGATAAAGTAATACTATAATGAATAAAAAAATACGTTATAAAATTTTATCTTTATTTTTTAAGAACAATCCTAAACCTACAACAGATTTGTTATTTTCTTCAGGTTTCGAATTACTATTATCTGTAATTTTGTCAGCAAAATCTACTGATGAACAAGTAAATAAAGTGACTAGGATTTTATTTCAAAACGCTAATACACCTAAAAGTATTTTTTTATTAGGTATTGAGAAATTAAAAAGTTATATTAAAAGTATAGGTTTGTATAATGTGAAAGCGAGGTATATTATTCAAACATCATGGTTACTGTTAAAAAAATATAATTGTCAAATTCCAAAAACTCGTTTTTTATTAGAATCTTTACCTGGTGTTGGGAGAAAAACAGCCAACATTATTTTAAATGTATTGTTTCAACACAATACTATTGCAGTTGATACGCATGTTTTTAGAGTAGCTAATCGTACTAACTTTGCTAAAGGAAAAAATGTAAAAGAAGTAGAAAAAAAATTAATTAGAGTTGTGCCAACGAGATTTAAAAAAAGCGTGCATTTTTGGTTTGTTTTGCATGGTAGATATATTTGCACTGCTCGCAAAATTAAATGTAACATATGTTTAATTTATAATTTTTGTGAATTTAAGAAGAAAATTGTTTTTTAATTTTTGATTTTTATAGGTACATTTGTGATTATTGTAACTGTAGTTTTTCCAATTCCCATCCGTCAGTATTTTAAATATTTTTTACCAGATTCAATGAAACCTATTATTGGATCAAGAGTGATCGTACCTTTTAAAAATAAAAATAGAATAGCTGTTATAATCTCATTTTTTCAAACGTTAAATTCACATCAATTAAATTTAAAATTTGTAAAATGTGTTGTTGATACAGAATCACTTTATACTGATATTACGATAGATTTATTAATATGGATTGTAAAAAATTATCATTGTCCGATTGGTTGTATATTTTTTTTGGCATTACCGAAATCATTATATGATAATTATGTTATTAAAAAAACATGTATTTTAAGACAGTATCTCGCAGATAAAAACAAAGAAGTAAATTCATCTAATTTTAAAAATACGAAATTACAGTTGCACACCTTAATATATTTCAGAAAACAACGTATTCTAACTTCGAATTTTAAAAAACAAAATTTATCCAATTCTATGTTTAGAGAATTGAAAATAAAAAATTTATATACAATAGATATTTTCCACAAGTTAAGTAATATTTACAATCATGTTTTTAAAAGTAAAAAAAAATTTTTTTGAATGAAAAAATTTTGTTTTTTATTAAAAATATATTAAAAAGAAATGTGTTTTCATGTTGGTTGTTAACTAACACAACCGTTTACTTAAAAGTAAAGTTCTATTTAGGTGTAATTGAAAACATAATATGTCAAGGTATGCAGGTTTTAATTTTAGTTCCCAACATTCCAGATATGAATATTGTTTTAATTTTTTTAAAGAAATGTTTTCATGTTGTGATCGATGTTGTTCATTCACAACTAACAAATAGTCGATATTTGAAAATTTGGATGAGAACAAAATATGGAAAAAATTCAATTGTTATTGGTACTAAAAAAAGCATATTTTTACCTTTTTTAAAACTGGGTTTAATTATTGTTAATCAAGAGCATAGTTTAAGTTATAAAAGTACTAATCGATGTAGGTATAATAGTAGAGATATAGGAATATTGAGAGCATACAAAGAAAAAATACCTATTATTTTAGATTCAGATAGTCCGTCATTAAAAACACTATATAATATCTTCAGAAAAAAATGTTTTTATGTTGAATTAACTACATATAATCGTATTTTTTATAAAAAGTATAATATTATTGATTTAAAGAGAGAAAGAATTCAATCGGGTTTAACTGACACTTTAATTAACGAAGTACATCACAGTTTAAAAAAAGAGTGCCAAGTTTTATTATTATTTAATAAATTTAGTATATCATTTTTAGTTTTAACATGTAATACATGTCAATGGGTGGCTAAATGTTATATATGTCGTGATTATTATGAAGTTAATGTATATCGTAATATTTTATTATGTAAATTTTGCTTAATTAAAGTCGAGTTGCCAGTTTTTTGTCATCATTGTAAATCTGTGAATTTAATTATATCTGATATAGGTATAAAAAAAATTAAAAATACAATACACAACACTTTTTCTAATATATCAATATTATTTTTATTTAATCAAAAAGATATATATAATATAAAACTTTTAAAAACCAGAATACCAAAATCTTGTATTATTCTTTCAACAGAAAAATTAGTGAAACATTTTAATTTTTCTTGTGTAAAGCTAGTAAGTTTAATTAATATTGATCATTACTTTTCATCTTTTAACTTTCGTTCGATCGAATATTTTGCTCAATTTTATATTAATTTAAATCAGTTTTTTAGAAAAAGTACAAAATCATTAAAAATTTTAATACAAACATCGTATGCAAATAACATCTATTTAAAAGATTTATGTAATAATGGATATTTTTCTTTTGCACGCAGTATGTTATTCATTAGAAAAAAGTTTTTGTTGCCTCCATGGCAAGTGCAAAGCATTTTTTATTCTGAAAGTTTAAATATTTATAAAAATATTATTTTTTTAAATTTGGTGCGTGCTATTTTGAAAAAAAAATCTAAAAAGAACAATATTTTTATTTCATTAATTGGTCCTCATCCTTGTTTTTTATGGAACGATAAAAAGCACGTTTTTTTTAAGTTATTAATTCAAGCGTCGTCTCGTGTTGACTTAAATAATTTGTTAAATGAATCAATCAATATAATCCGTTATTTTGAAATATCAAGAACAGTAAATTGGTTTATAGATATTGATCCTTATTAAGATATATATTTTTATTATGATAAGTGTGTCTTTGCTCGTTGAAAGACTGCTGAAATTAGATTAGAATAAGTCGAAATAAAAGTAATTTATTACTTTGTCAAAAAACGAATATTTGATTTAAAATATGTATTTTATATGGAGAGATTGTGCGTGTTGTAAATTTGATTCAGCAACTACGAAAAAGAAAATTGATATCGCATGTTACTGACGAAGATAAATTAGAACAGGTTATTAAACATCGTTCTATTGTTCTCTATTGTGGTTTTGATCCAACAGAAGAAAGCTTGCATGTCGGTCACTTATTACCATTAATTACTTTGAAAAGATTTCAAATATTAGGCCATAAACCGATAGTATTAATTGGAGGAGCGACAAGTTTAATCGGTGATCCTAGTTTTAAAGAACAAGAACGAGTATTTCATTGCAGTAAGAATGTTGATTTATGGACAAATAAAATTAATAAGCAAATTGCTTGTTTTTTAAATTTTCACTGTGGAAAAAATAGTGCGTTAATATTGAATAATAAGACATGGTTTAATAGTATTAATATACTATCTTTCTTACGAGATGTTGGTAAGCATTTTTCAATTAATACTATGATTAATCGATCATCAGTAAAACAACGTATAAATCGGCCAGATCGAGGAATTTCTTTTACTGAATTTTCTTATAGTTTATTACAGGCGTATGATTTTTTATTCTTAAATAAAATGTATAAAGTATGTCTTCAGATTGGCGGTTCTGATCAGTGGGGTAATATTTCTTCAGGAATGCATTTAATATATAAAAAAACTAAAAAAAAAGTATATGGTTTAACTATTCCTTTGTTAATGCAATCTAATGGTATTAAATTTGGAAAAACAGAAACAGGAACTATTTGGTTAGATGCAAATAAAACTAGTCCTTATAAATTTTATCAGTTTTGGATGAATATAGATGATATTTATGTTTATCACTTTTTAAGACTATTCACTTTTGAAAGTGAATTAAATATTCAGCAAAAAGAAGATAAAAAATACGATTTTAAACAAATTATTTGTGATAAATCTTTTCTAGCTAAAGAAATGACTTGTTTAGTACATGGAAAAAAACAATTTTTATCTGCAGAACGAATTACAAGATTTTTGTTTTATCAAAATGTTAATAATATTACTAAATCTGATTTTGAGCAATTAGAACAAGATGGTATACCGTCTGTTAAAATTGATAATATTCGAGATTTGCAGGCAGCATTAGTGTTAACTCATTTATCTAATTCTCGAACACAGGCTAAAAATATGATAAATTCACATGCAATATCTATTAATTCTAAAAAAGTCAGTCATAATCATATTTTTAAAAATCATGATAAATTATTTGGGAAATTTACTTTATTATCTAGAGGTAAAAAACATCATAGTTTGCTTTGTTGGAAAGTATAATTTATTCTGGATCAGTTGAAAAACTTGAACCACATCCACAAAATTTTTGGAACTTAGAATTATGAAATTTAAAAATTTCATTAATATTATCTTTGATAAAATCTATTTTGATACCGTCAAGACATAAACGATCTTTTTTTTTAATAATAATTAAAATGTCTTCATATGAAAATAAGACATAATTATCATTAGTTTTATTTTTTATTTCTGTATCTTGTACTAATTTCATAGTATATCGAAATCCCGCACATCCAGATTTTTTTATACCTAATTTTATTCCTTTATTTTCTGAGTTTAAATTTATTAAGAATAAAATTTGTTTGACAGCGCTCTTAGTGATGTTGATGTTTATATATTGATTTTTATTGGAAATTGAATTATTCATTTTATTATTTTTCATGATTTTCTCTGTGTTTGTGTTATTTTTTTAATGACAATATAAAAAAATAATTGTTTTATAAGGTAAATGATTGTTAAAAAAATTGTTTTTTTAAATAGAATATATCTTAAAAAACTATTGTGCGATTTTTAATGCTATAATTATTATATCTTAAAAATAAAAATTTTTTGTTTAATATGTAATTAATTATAAAGAATTATTTATAATATAAAATATTGAGGTGAAATAATTATATGCCAAATCCAATAAATAAAACGGATTTATCGCAGTCGATTTTATCACTAATATTTATTATTTCTATAAGTGTTCTTAGTTTTTTAGTAGTACATCCCTTTATATTAGGCTTTTCTTGGGCTAGTATGATTGTAATTTCTACTTGGCCTTTGATGTTAAAAATACAAATATTATTAGGAGGAAAACGTCCTCTTGCGGTTGCAATTATGATTTTCATTTTGTTGTTGTTTTGTATTATTCCAGTATTTTTTTTAGTTAATAGTCTTATTAAAACAAGTATACCGCTTATTCATTGGTTAGATTCAAATACGTTAGAATTTCCAGAATTATATTGGTTGCAAGATATTCCTCTTATTGGAAAAAAAATATTTTTAAGTTATCAGGAGTTAATAGATAGTGATGGAGGCGCGTTCATTCGTGAAATTAGGCCATATATGGGTCGTACTACAGAATTTATTATTACTGAAGTAAGAAATTGTGGTTTGTTTTTTACTCATTTAGCGCTAATGTTATTGTTTAGTATTCTATTATATTGGAATGGTGAGAAAATTAGTCATATAGTTCATGATTTTGCATATCGGTTAAATAAAAATAATGGAGATGCTATTATTTTTCTTTCTGTTCAAGCTGTTCGTGCTGTTGCATTGGGTGTAGCGGTAACATCTTTAATTCAAGTGTTATTATCTGGTATTGGATTGTTGATCACCGGTATGCCCTATTGGGCATTATTAATGATTTTAATTGTTTGTTCATGCTTAATACAATTAGGTCCATTACCAATTTTACTACCATCAATTGTATGGTTATATTGGAATAACAATACTACTGCAGGAACTGTGTTATTGGTTTGGAGTAGTTTGATATGTATTCTTGATCATGTATTAAGACCATGCTTTATAAGAATTGGGGCAAACTTGCCAATTTTATTAATTTTATCAGGAGTGATTGGTGGTTTGTTGGCTTTCGGAATAATTGGATTATTTATTGGTCCTGTTGTTTTAGTAATATCATATCGCTTAATAATATCATGGATATACGGTGTTTCTATTAAATCTTTCGTAAAAAATGTTTTTTTAAAATAAAATAGTGTTACTTTCAATTTTCAATTTTTATCATTAAATAAACGTTTTTTAAAATGTCAATTAAATAGAATAAATATTCTAAATTTTATTTTAATAAAAACATAAATTTAATTTTTTTTAAAAGCATTATCGAATGAAATTTTAATTTCATTAGAAAAATTATATTATTGCATAATAATATTTTTTTTAAATGATATGTACATTATATAAAAAAATATTTATTTTTTGTATTTATCATAGCATATTAAACAATATTTTTTAATTTTTTATAAATTTTAAAAAATGTTTTAGGATGAATTTATGAATAATTAAGTTTTGAATTTTTATTGTATCTTTTGATTAACTTTAGGATATATAAAAAATTCATTTAGAGAAAAAAATGAAAAAAACAGACGAATTACGTACAGTACGAATTGATCCATTAATTACTCCATCTGAATTAGCGAAAAAATATCTTATTACTTCAGATATAATGGATAATGTTATTACGACAAGAAAAAACATTGCTCATATTATGACTGGAAAAGATTTACGATTGTTAGTTGTTATAGGTCCATGTTCTGTTCATGATCCCGTTGCTGCAGTAGAATATGCACATCGATTGTGTGAATTGCGTATAAAATACAAAGAACGCCTTGAAATTATAATGCGTACATATTTTGAAAAACCAAGAACAGTTGTAGGCTGGAAAGGATTAATTTCTGATCCTGATTTAAATGGTAGTTTTCGAGTAAATCATGGATTATCTGTAGCACGTAAATTATTATTAGATATTAATAAATTAGGCATGCCTGCAGCAACAGAGTTTTTAGATATTGTTGTTGGACAATTTATTGCAGATCTTATTAGTTGGGGTGCAATTGGAGCTAGAACAACTGAAAGTCAAATTCATCGAGAAATGGCATCTGCTCTTTCTTGTCCTGTAGGTTTTAAAAATGGCACTGATGGAAATATACGCATTGCAATCGATGCAATTCGTGCTGCGAAAGTACGTCATTTATTTTTTGCTCCTAATAAAGATGGACAAATGACGATTAATCATACCAGTGGTAATCCATATGGGCATATTATTATGCGAGGCGGATTGTCTCCTAATTATCATGTTAAAGATGTTGAAATAGCAATAAAGTATTTACATGAATTTAACTTGTTGGAATATTTAATGATTGATTTTAGTCATGGTAATTGTTTAAAAGAACATTTGCGTCAAAAAGATGTTTGCAGGTCTGTTTCAAATCAAATTGTTAATGGTTCTAAATCTATTTTTGGTGTGATGATTGAAAGCTTTTTAGAAGAAGGGTGTCAAAAGGTTAGTAACAATACATCATTAGTATATGGTAAATCTATTACTGATGCTTGTTTGAATTGGAAAGACAGTACGTTAATATTAAAACAATTGGCAGATGCAGTAGATACTCGTTTTTAATTTTTATGCTAGTCAAGGTGATTTTGGCTAGCATCTTGTATTGATTAAAAGTTTTATATGTTTTTTATATTTTCTAATTAATTGAACAATTTTAAAAATGTAAGAAATGTGTATAAATGTTTAATTTTATCTAAACGAAAAATTAGTTTTTTAATTAAGGATTAAAGAATGCCTGTAATAAGATTTTGCGATGGAAGTCAGCAGGTTTATAAACATTCTATTCCATTAATAGACATTATAAAAAATAAACAGCCTAATTTAATAAAGTCTCTTATTTCAATTTCTGTAAATAATTGTTTTTCAAATTTAGATGCTTTAGTATTTGAAGATTCATACATAGAATTAATTACCAATGAAAACAATAGTCAATCATTAAATATACTTCGATGTTCTTGCATACAATTGTTAAATTATGCTATAAAAATTATATGGCCTGTTTCAAAGATGGTTTGTGGTCATGTTACTAGTCATGGTTTTTATTGCGATATTGATTTAGATTATAAAATTTTAAAAAAAGATCTTTTCTTGTTAGAAAAAACAATGAATATGTTGATACAAAAAAAATATAATATTTTAAATAAGATGGTTACTTACAACTATGCAATTGATTTTTTTAATAATCAAAAAGAATATTATAAAGTGTTTTGGCTTAACAATAAAAAAAAAGATCATGATATAATTTCTTTATATCATCATGAAAATTATGTAGATCTTGATATAGGTATGCAAGTGTTTAACATAAAATTTTGTCGACATTTCAAATTGCAAAAAATTGGAGGTATTTATTGGCAAAAGGAAAGAAAAAATAAAATTTTGCAACGTATTTATGGAACTGCTTGGTTGAATCAAAATGATTTAGAAAATCATTTAAATTATTTACGTGAATTGAAGAAAAGAGATCATCGAAAAATAGGAAAATTTCTAAAATTTTATCATATGCAAGAAGAATCTCCAGGTATGATTTTTTGGCATAATTATGGTTTAATTATTTTTCATGAATTGGAGCAATTTGTTCGAGATAAGTTAAAAAAATATGAATATCAAGAGGTAAAAACACCGTTATTGATCGATCGATCAATATGGGAAAAAAGTGGCCATTGGGATAATTACAAAAATTCTATTTTTACTACGTTATCGGAACATCATGAATATTGTATTAAACCTATGAATTGCCCAGGACATGTGCAAATTTTTAATAGTATATTAAAATCTTATCGCGATTTGCCAATTCGTATGGCAGAATTTGGTAGTTGTCATCGAAACGAACCTTCAGGATCTTTGCATGGATTAATGCGAATTCGTAATTTTACTCAAGACGACGCGCACATATTTTGTACTGCACAACAAGTGCGAAACGAAATCAATCATTGTATTGAAATGATTTATGATTTATACGATACGTTTAATTTTAAAAACATATTAGTTAAACTTTCTACTCGACCAAAAAAACGTATTGGTAGTGATGCGATTTGGGATAAATCAGAAAAAGATCTGTCTGAAGTTTTGATTGCTCGTAAAATAAATTTTGAATATCAACCCGAGGAAGGTGCATTTTATGGCCCTAAAATTGAATTTGTTTTGCAAGATTCATTAAATCGACATTGGCAATGTGGAACAATTCAATTAGATTTTTATTTGCCACATCGTTTGCATGCATGTTATGTTAGTAGAGATAACACGCGTGAAACGCCTATTATTATTCATCGTGCAATATTAGGTTCTATAGAACGATTTATTGGCATTCTGATTGAAGAGTGTTCTGGTAACTTGCCGACATGGTTATCCCCAGTTCAAGTAGTAATAGTAAGTATTTTAGATAATTTCCCTGAATATGTAAAAAAAATTGCTAAAAAAATGTCTGATATTAACGTTCGTGTCAAATTAGACTTAAGAAAAGAAAAAATTGGTTTTAAGATTCGTGAATATGTATTACATAAAATTCCGTATATATTAATTTGTGGAGAAAAAGAAGTACAACATAAAAAAATTTCTATAAGATGTCGAAATGGCTATAATTTTAATATGATTGACGTTGATATTTTTATTGAACAGTTAAAGAAAGAAATTATTACCCGTAAATTTTCTCAAATGGAGGAATAAAGTATTAAAGTCGGAAAAAGAACACAATCAGCACGACCTAATCGAATCAATTATGAAATTCGTGCTATTAAAGTGCGCCTGACCGGTACTGATGGTAATCAAATTGGTATTGTAAATTTACATGAAGCACTAGAAAAAGCGGAGTTATTAGGTTTAGATTTAGTTGAAATTAGTCCAAATTCAGAACCGCCTGTTTGTCGTATTATGGATTATGGAAAATTTCTATACGAAAAAAGTAAATCTTTTAAAGAACAAAAAAAGAAGCAAAAAGTTATTCAAGTCAAGGAGGTCAAATTTCGACCAGGTACAGATCAAAGTGATTATCAAGTTAAAATACGTAATTTGATTCGTTTTTTAGAATCTGGTGATAAAGTGAAAATCACATTACGATTTAGAGGTCGAGAAATGGCGCATCAAAAAATAGGAGTAAACTTACTTAATAGAATAAGAGATGATTTAATGCATTTAGCAAATATAGAATCATTTCCGACAAAAATTGAAAGTCGTCAAATGATTATGATGTTATCACCCAAAAAAAAGTAGATATCACAATCAGCATTTTTAGATAATTGACCTATTAATATAAAAACAATTTATAATTGTTATAATTTACATAAAATATTTTATGCCAAAAATTAAAACTTTAAAAAGCGCATCAAAACGTTTTAAAAAAACTGCATCTGGTAATTTTAAACGTAAACAAGCAAATTTGCGTCATATTTTAACCAAGAAAACAACACATAAAAAACGACATCTTCGTCCTAAAATTCTAGTTTCTAAAGGAGATGTGCATCGAATAAAATCTTTTTTACCATATTTATGAAAATATATTTTTATTGAGATTTTTACGCACAGGAAAAATAAATGGCTCGTGTAAAGCGTGGAGTAATTGCTCATGCTCGTCATAAAAAAATTCTAAAACAAGCAAAAGGTTACTATGGATCACGTTCGCGTGTTTATAGAGTTGCAAATCAAGCAGTGATTAAATCTGGTCAATACGCTTATCGTGATCGGCGACAACGAAAACGGCAATTTCGCAGATTGTGGATCACGAGAATTAATGCTGCTGTACGTCAAAGTCAAATGTCATATAGTAAATTTATGTTTGGATTAAAAAAAGCTGCAATTAATATTGATCGAAAAATATTGTCTGATATTGCTGTATTTGATGAATTTGCGTTTAACGCGTTAGTAACAAAAGTAAAAGAAGTTTTGCTATAAATAGTATATTTTTAAGTTTTTCAGAGGGGAAATCGATCTTCCCTCTATTTCTGAAAATATTTAAAAAAGATAATAGATAATGTCTTTTATTATTATGTAAATATGTTGATGTGCATAAATTATAGTGCATGTATTTTTACTAAGATAATAATTATTTTATATTGTAAGTTTGTAGAATAATGAAATCATACATTTCAGATAATAAAAAAAAGAGTACGTAATGTTAATTACAGATAAAATACTTCAAGATATAAAACAAGATGTACAGAAGTCAAAAAAAATAGAAGAATTAAATGATATTCGAATTAAATATCTTGGTAAAAAAGGCGTTTTGACTACCTGTATAAAAACATTAAAAAATCGTTCTATTCAAGAAAAAAAAAAATATAGTTTTATTATTAATAAAATTAAAAAAAGTGCGCTAATTGAAATTAATAATAAATATAACATATTAAGTACTATGCTTCTAAATAAACGAATCAATCGAGAAAAAGTTGACGTTTCTTTGCCAGGTCGTCGTATTGTTAATGGCTGTCGCCATCCTATAACTTGTACTATTAATTATATTAAAAAATTTTTTTTTAAATTGGGTTTTCAGTCAATGGATGGCCCTGAAATAGAAGATGAATATCATAATTTTGATGCTTTGAATATCCCTAAACATCACCCGTCTCGTGATAGTCATGATACTTTTTGGTTTGATAAAAAAAGATTGTTGAGAACGCAAACCTCAAATATGCAAATTCGTGTTATGAAAACTAGTAAACCTCCTATGCGGTTTATTTTTCCAGGAAAAGTATATCGGCATGATTATGATGTTACACATACACCTATGTTTCATCAAATAGAAGGTTTAGTTGTTGATAAAGATATTAACTTTTCTAATTTAAAATGGATTATATATAATTTTTTATATGATTTTTTTAAAAAAAAGGTATCCATTAAATTTCGTCCTTCCTATTTTCCGTTTACAGTGATTTCTGCAGAAGTGGATATTTTTACTGATACTGGTAAATTGTTAGAAATATTAGGCTGTGGTATGATTCATCCCAAAGTATTAAAAAATGTTAATATTGATTCTAATGTATATTCTGGGTTTGCTTTTGGGATTGGTGTAGAAAGAATGGCGATGTTAAGATATGGAGTTTCTGACATTCGATTGTTCTTTGAAAACGATATAAGATTTTTACAACAATTTAAATGATATTAGTGAAAATAAAATGAAATTTAGCGAAAATTGGTTGCGTGAATGGATAAGTTTAGATCTTGACAGCACAACTTTAAAAGAGCAAATTACTAATTCCGGTATAGAAGTTGAATCTATCAGTAAGTTTGATCCTATTTTTCATAACGTTTTAATTGGAAAAGTAATTGCGTGTCATGATCATTTTAAATTCAGTTATTTAAGAATAGCTAAGGTAGATATAGGACGTGAAAAAATATTAAGTATTTTATGTGCAGCGTCGAATTGTCGCGTTGGAATAAAAGTTGCTGTTGCTATTCCTGGTGCTATTTTACCTAGAAAAAAAACCGTTAAAATACAAGAAATATATGGAATATGGTCTGAAGGGATGCTATGTTCTTTTTTTGATTTGGGTTTATTTTTTTATACTAATAGTATTATTGAATTTGATAAAAATGTGATTGTAGGAGATGATGTTAATAATTGTTTATTGTTAAAGGATAATGTGATCAAAATAAATACTATATCTAATCGTCCTGACAGTTTGAGTATTTTAGGACTTTCAAGAAATCTCGCTGCGATAAATAATTTTAAATTACCGTCATTAAAAAAAAAATTAGTTCATGTATTAATTGACAAACAATTTTTTATTGATGTTAAAGCTACAACGAAATGTATTAATTGTTTTGGCAGACTTATTCAAGATGTTAACATAAATGTTGAAACACCTTTTTGGATGCAAAAGAAATTATTTTTATGTGATATGCTATCAGATAATGTTATTAAAAACATCATAAATTATGTTTTAGTAGAACTTGGACAGCCATTAAACGTTTTGAATGCAGACAATATTAATGATGCAATTATTGTACGCATGGCTAATCAACAGGAAAACGTTTTATTGAAAGATAATATTAAACTCTTGTTAAATGAAAATATATTAGTGTTGTCTGATCGAGATAAAATATTATGTATTCCAGGAAATTTGAATACTGCAATATCGGAAATTAATAAAAAAACAAAAAATATATTTTTAAATTCATGTTTGATTCAACAAAAAGCAATTTTTGATATTATTTCGTTAGTAAATTCAAACAAATATTTAGAATATTACCGCTGTGGTATTGATTCATCATTGCAAAAATATGCCATTGAATATGCAACAGATTTAATTTTGAAAGTATGTGGTGGACAAGCAGGCCCGATCAGTCAGAATATAAATAGTTCTAAAAAACATGTTGTTCACAAAATTAAACTTTATTTTCAAAATGTATCGAAAAAGTCTGGTTTATTTATTAAAAAAAGCATTATTTTAAATATTTTATCTAATTTAAATTATATAGTAACGGAAGAAATAGAATATTTATATGTCATTCCTCCTAGTTGGCGATTTGATATACTCATTGAAGAAGATGTAATCGGTGATATATTGCGGATATATGGATATAATAATGTTTCACCTTCTGCATTAAGTAACAATTATTATTTTTTAGAAAATCGCCAATCAATGGATTCGTTGTTATGCAAATTGTCTTCTGTATTAATTAATAAAGGTTATTATGAAATTATAACTTATGGATTTGTAGATTCTCATCAACAGGACATTATTTTTCCAGACAAAAAGGGATTGTTAATTTTAAATCCTATTTCTACAGATTTGTCATCTATGCGACTGTCTTTATGGCCAGGTTTAATTAAAACAATTGTTTATAATAAGAATCACAAACAGGACAGTTTTCGTCTTTTCGAAACTGGATTATGTTTTTCAATTGATAAAAATGCACCTCTTGGAATACAGCAAAAAATGTTTTTAGGTATTGCAATTAGCGGTAATTTATTAAAAAAAAATTGGTATTTAAAAGAAAGAAAAATGGATTTTTATGATTTAAAAGGTGATGTAGAATGTGTGTTAGAATCGATATGTTGTTTAGAAGATATAACATTTCAACGAGCAAGTGTTTCAGGTTTACATCCAAATCAAAGTGCATTGATTTATTTTAAAAATCACTGTATTGGTAAAATTGGAGCAATCGATCCACGATTAGAAACACGTTTAGGTGTACACAGTGCTACATTTTTATTTGAAATGTCGTTGAATTGTTTTTTACATGATAAAATATTTCCTCAAATTAAAAATTTTTCAAAGTTTCCAATGAGTTATCGTGATATAGCTTTTTTAGTATCTGATGATATTGCTATTGCTGATATTATTGCAGAATGCAAAAGACACTTTATTAATAAAAAAGTCGACATTAATTTATTTGATGTATATTCTTGTACAGAATTTGACGTTGGAAAAAAAAGCGTAGGAATTAATTTTGTATTTCAAGATGATGAAAAAACGTTACAAGATGATGAAATTAATTTCATGGTGGATAACTGTGTAGAAGTATTAATAAAAAAATTTCAAATTATATTAAGGAAATAAATTTATGGTACTTACAAAAAATAATATTTCGGAAAATTTATGTGATAAGTTACCATTAACTAAACAAGTTTCAAAGGAGTTTGTAGAGTTTTTTTTTGAAGAAGTTAAAAAATCTTTAGAAAATGGTGAAGATGTTAAATTTTCTGGATTTGGTAATTTTCAAATAAGAAATAAAAAAGCAAGACCAGGTCGAAATCCTAAAACAGGCGCATCGGTACTTATAAAAGCAAGAAAAGTGGTTACTTTTAAAACCAGCAAAAAATTACAAAAAAAAATTACAAATTACACAAAAACTATTGAGAATAATATTATATAAGTTGTTTAATTTCTTTTAAAAAAAATGTAAACATGCAAATTTCAGATTTTTCTTTTGTCTTGCCTAAATCACTTATAGCTTTTTATCCTTGTTTTAAACGAACTAAATGTCGGTTGTTAGTTATGAATGGCAACACTGGAACAATATTCCATACATATTTTTTTAATATTATTCATGAAATTAATGCAGGTGATTTAATTATTTTTAACGATACGGAAGTCATTCCTGCTAGATTATTAGGATATAAAAAAAATGGCAGTAGAATTGAAATTCTAATCGAACGAATTTTGAACAAAAGTGCTATTTTAGCTAAAATTAAAAAATCTAAGAGTATCAAGATTGGTTCTAGTATTTTTTTTGGAAAAAATAATTGTATAAAAGCTGATGTTATTAATTATAAAAATTCGTTTTTTAAAATTTTATTTGATAGTAAAATATATTCAGTTTTAGACGTGATTAGTATTTTTGGAAAAACACCTCTTCCGCCATATATCAAGCGACCAGTGAATGCATCAGATTCTGATTTATATCAAACTGTTTATA